>NZ_JBWKVW010000036.1:0-221 GCF_059421905.1 Sphingobium sp. GW821-FHT02B05 | reverse complement strand
GTCAAAACCCATTCACCTTGTTGTTGGCCTCAGGCGCCGGCAGCCACATCCGTGGCCTTGGCTACCGCGCCACAAGGCGCGACGGCCCGTCGGCCTTGCGGAGGCGCATGCCTCCATAATCCCTGATCCAACATACATCATCGGCGCGGGATGGAGCAGCCCGGTAGCTCGTCAGGCTCATAACCTGAAGGTCGTAGGTTCAAATCCTACTCCCGCAACCA
>NZ_JBWKVW010000035.1:0-386 GCF_059421905.1 Sphingobium sp. GW821-FHT02B05 | reverse complement strand
GGGGTGATGTCGTCCGCCGTCACCGTCACCCCGGTCGAGACATTGCCGGCGACATCGCTCTGGGTGATGCCCAGAACCTCGCCATCCACGCGCGCGGGCGTCAGCACGAACAGATAGTTGCCGTCACCATTCACCACCGTCGTGCCGATGATGGCACCGGACGCATCGCGTACCGTGATGGTCGCGCCGGCCTCACCCGTGCCGCTGATCGATGCGCCATCGGGAGCGATGAACGCGCTCGGCGCATCAGGCGCGGTCAGGTCGGGCGCCACGATGGCGGTCGGGTCGGAAACATTGCCCGACGGATCGACCTGGGTAACGGCCAGCGGCTCGCCATCCACCTGCGCGGTGGCCAGGGTAACGGTATAGTTGCCCTGCGCATCGAC
>NZ_JBWKVW010000034.1:0-517 GCF_059421905.1 Sphingobium sp. GW821-FHT02B05 | reverse complement strand
CCTATCATACCCTGCCAAGCGCTTGAGCTGGCAGGGTTTTTGCCCGCTGAATAGCCCCTAGAGTATCGCGCTTGAAATAGGAATCGAGGGATTCCCATAAGGTCGGAAATGTGATTCACCGTTGTTGGAGGTGGATCATGGGGAAATCCTATTCAACCGATCTTCGGGACCGGATCGCGGATCACATAGCATCCCGGCAATCTCGTCGCTCTGCATCTCGTCATTTTGAACCGCACCGAGATTGCCGGAGGCCTTAACTCCTGAGAGTGAGGGTCTACGATGAGCAAGACGACGAACAAGTTCGCCCCTGAGGTTCGGCAGCGAGCGATCCGGATGGTACTGGATCACGAGGGCGATTACCCCTCACGCTGGGCTGCGATCACATCGGTTGCCGAGAAGATCGGGTGCTCCGGGCACACGCTGCTGGAATGGGTGAAGAAAGCGGAGGTGGACAGCGGCAGGCGCGGAGGCGTGCCGACGGAGACCGCCGAGAAACTCAAAGCATTGGAGTGAGTAG
>NZ_JBWKVW010000033.1:0-843 GCF_059421905.1 Sphingobium sp. GW821-FHT02B05 | reverse complement strand
CTAGGCTCAGGACCTATTAAATAGCTTGCGTGTAGTGAGATTGGTTGCTTCAATGGCGGCGCGAGGAGGCGCTGCCATGAGTGATCTGATCTGGCTTTCGGAGGGGCAGATGCGCCGCATCGAACCCTATTTTCCGCTGTCGCATGCGGTACCGCGTGTTGATGATCGTCGGATTATCAGCGGGATCATCTTCGTCATCAGAAACGGCGTGCGTTGGCGCGATGCGCCTACGGAATACGGGCCGCCCAAGACGATCTACAATCGCTTTATCCGCTGGAGCCGCATGGGCGTGTTCAACAGGATTTTCGCAGCGCTGGCGGCAAAGGGCAGAAAGCCGGATCAGTTGATGATCGATGCCACCCATCTCAAGGCGCACCGCACGGCTGCCAGCCTGCTCAAAAAGGGGATGTTCCCCGACGTATCGGACGCACCAAGGGCGGTCTGAACTCGAAACTTCACGCAGTCTGCGATGGCAAAGGCAGGCCACTGGTCATGCTGCTCAGTGAGGGGCAAATGAGCGACTACAAAGGCGCGGAACTGATGCTGGACGCCTTGCCCAGAGCCAAGATTTTGCTCGGCGACAGAGGCTATGACGCAGACTGGTTTCGCATCGCTCTGGCAGAACGTAAGATCACCCCCTGCATCCCGTCCAAGAAGAACCGGAAAGTGCCGATCCCACACGATGCCACGCTCTATCGGCAGCGCCATAAGATCGAGAATATGTTCGGCAAACTCAAGGACTGGCGACGCATCCACACCCGCTACGACCGCTGCGCCCACACCTTCATGTCAGCTATCTGCATCGCTGCCACCGTCATCTTCTGGCTCAATCAATGAGTCCTG
>NZ_JBWKVW010000032.1:0-1044 GCF_059421905.1 Sphingobium sp. GW821-FHT02B05 | reverse complement strand
TTTTCTAGACGCCTTCTGCTTTCAAAATCTGCTGCCGTTCGAACTGGGCGGGTGACAGCATCCCGTTCCTGACCTGCTTGCGCACCGGGTTGTAGAACATCTCGATGTAATCGAACACGTCCTGCCGGGCTTCCTCGCGTGTTTTGTAGGTGCGGCGCCGAATGCGCTCACGCTTGAGCGAAGAGAAGAAACTCTCGGCGACGGCGTTGTCATGGCAGTTGCCGCGCCGGCTCATCGAATGCTCAAGATTGTGAGCCCGGATGAAGGCCGCCCAGTCCATGCTGGTGAACTGCGAGCCCTGATCTGAGTGGATCAGCACCCGCTGCTTCGGCTTGCGCCGCCATACCGCCATGTGCAGCGCTTGCAGGACCGCATCGGTGGTCTGCCTGCTCTGCATCGACCAGCCCACCACGCGGCGGGAGTAGAGATCAATCACGACAGCCAGATAAGCAAAGCCCTCCAGGGTGCGGATGTAGGTAATGTCGGTCACCCAGGCCCGATCAGGGGCAGCAACGTCGAACTGCCGATCCAGAGTGTTGTCGACCGCGAGGGATGGCTTGCCGCCATAGCTCCCTGGTCGGCGTTTGTAGCCGATCTGCGCCTTGATACCTGCCAGTCTGGTCAGCCGGGCAACGCGGTTCGGGCAGCAGGTCTCGCCCTGATCCAGCAGGTCGTCGTGCAACTTGCGGTAGTCATAGACTTTGCCGCTGTCGTTCCAGGCTTGCCGGATCAACTCTGTCTGCCGAGCATCGTCCTGGGCTCTTTGGCTCAGCGGGTTCTTCTGCCAGGCATAGAAGCCGCTGGGTTGGATGCGCAGGCACCGACACATCGACCGAACCCGGAACTGGTCACGATGCTCGGCGACAAATGCGTATCTCACTTTGCATCCCTGGCGAAATACGCGGTGGCTTTTTTTAGGATGTCGCGCTCCTCGGTCACCCGGGCCAGCTCGCGCTTCAACTGGCGGATCTCGGCATCCTTGCTGGCATCGCCAGACACAACCTTCGCCAGTTGCCGCTTCCAGGCGTACAGCGAATGCTGACT
>NZ_JBWKVW010000031.1:0-1145 GCF_059421905.1 Sphingobium sp. GW821-FHT02B05 | reverse complement strand
AATAATGAGGATCTGCTGCGGGTGAACCGTGCCGTCACGCGGTTCCCGAAGTGATGGACCAGCAGCTGGTAGCCGTCATTACCGGCGCGAGCCGGGGCATCGGCAAGGGGATCGCGCTTGCGCTCGGCCGGCGCGGTGCGACGGTGTATGTCGTGGGGCGCACTACGGTCAGCGGCACGCAGGTGTCCGCGGGCGGTATCCCGGTGCCGGGATCGATCCACGAAGCGGCGAACGAAGTCACCGCTGCGGGCGGTCGGGGCATCGCCGTCGCCTGCGATCTGGCGGACGACGATGCGATCCGCGCCTTGTTCGAGCAGGTCGACCGCGAGAGCGGGCATGTCGACATCCTCGTCAACAATGCTGCGTCGCTGCATGACCAGATGGGCACGCGCCCGTTCTGGGAGACGCCGCTCAAGCTGGCCGACATCATCGATGTCGGCCTGCGCTGCCATCATGTCGCGACCTGGCATGCCGCGCGGCTGCTGATCGCCGCCAAGCGAGGCCTGATCGTCAACATCTCCTTCTACGGCAACGCCAGGGTCCACGATCCGGCCTATTATGCCGCCAAGGCGGGTCTCGATAAGCTCGCCTCGGTCTATGCCGAGGATTTCACGCCGTACAATGTCGCCGCGGTGTCGCTGTGGCCGGGCTATGTGAAGACCGAACGCGCCGAGATGATCGTCGGCGACGCGACCGAGCTGATCGAGGGCATGGGCATGGAAAGCCCCGGCTATTGCGGTCGGGTGATCAGCGCCTTGTGGGACGATCCGGAGATGATGGCGCTGACCGGCGGCACCCTGATCGCCGCCGAGCTGGGCGAACGCTATCGGGTCGTGGATCGACCTGGCTTCTCGCCAAAATCGCTGCGCGCTTTCTACGGCGCCCCACATCCGCAATTTGATCGCATTTGATCGGATCGATCAGGACGTTCATCTCTCAGCGCGCATTCTACATCCGAACGCCCAGCTTGGCCGGTTGAAATGGCGATCGGCTGCTCTTGGCGACAGGGACAGAGAATTGCCGCTCAGAAGAGGCGACGCTTCGCCCAAACCGCAGCAAAGGCCATTATGATCGCTACCGCAACACCTACGCCCATCGCGATGGCTGATCCGACTGAATAGGTCATATCTGCCTCCATGGTTCAG
>NZ_JBWKVW010000030.1:0-1286 GCF_059421905.1 Sphingobium sp. GW821-FHT02B05 | reverse complement strand
GCCGGTTTTCTGGACAGGATGCTAAGCTAATTCCGACCTGACGGATTGGTACGGGAATGAAGACGACGAGGAAGCGCTACAGCGCGGATTTCAAGGCGAAGGTGGCTCTGGAGGCGATCCGGGGTGACCTGACGCTGGCGGAGTTAGCCGCCAAACATGGCGTGCACCATACGATGATCGCATCCTGGAAGCGGCAGGCCATCGAAGGGATGGCCGGCACGTTCTCCGGTGCGGGCGATGTGGCCAAGACCGCCAACGATAGCGAGGTCGAGAAGCTGCACGCGAAGATCGGGCAACTGGTCGTCGAGCGGGATTTTTTAGCGAAAGCCTTCGGTCGATGAGCGTGGATCGGAGGCGGGCGATGATCGAACCTGCTCACCACCGCCTGTCGATCTCTGCGCAATGCCGCCTGCTGCGGATCAGTCGTTCGTCTTATTACTACGCCCCGGTGCCGGAAACGGACGAGACGCTGGCGCTGATGACGGTGATCGACGCGACGTTTCTGGACTGCCCCTGGTACGGCAGCCGCCAGATGGCGCGGCACCTGCGTGCAGGACATGAGGTCGGTCGCCGTCGGGCAAGGCGGCTGATGGCGAAGATGGGGCTTACGCCGATCTACCAGTGGCCGCGCACCAGCGATCCCCATCCGCAGCACCGGGTCTATCCCTACTTGCTGCGCAAGCTGGCGATCGAGCGGCCAAACCACGTGTGGTGTGCCGACGTGACCTACATCCCCATGCGGCGCGGCTTTCTGTATCTGGTAGCGATCATGGACTGGGCAACCCGCAAGGTGCTGGCCTGGCGGCTGTCGAACACCATGGACGCCGGCTTCTGTATCGCAGCGCTGGAGGAGGCCCTGACCCGCTTCGGCAAGCCCGAGATCTTCAATACCGATCAGGGCAGCCAATTTACGTCGCACGCGTTCACCAGCGTGCTACGCGACGCCGAGGTCCGCATCAGCATGGATGGCCGAGGCCGGTGGATGGACAACGTCTTCATCGAACGCCTCTGGCGATCCTTGAAGTACGAGTGCGTCTATCTCCACGCCTTTGAGACGGGCTCCGAACTGCGGGCTGGCCTGGGCCGGTGGATCACCTATTACAACACCCAGCGTCCGCACTCGAGCCTGGCCGGGAGAACCCCACTCGAGGCCTATCGGCGGATCGGACAATCAGATCATGGGGGGCATGCCCCCCATGATCTGATGATCAAACAGGCGGCATGAACGATAACCGGGATTAGCTTAACTCAGCCGCCAAACTGTCCAAGAAGGCGGGACCACCTCA
>NZ_JBWKVW010000029.1:0-1323 GCF_059421905.1 Sphingobium sp. GW821-FHT02B05 | reverse complement strand
TGAACCGCGCTGGGTTTGCCGGAGGCTCCAACTCCTGAGAAGGTGGAGCCTGTATGAGCAAGACAACGAACAAGTTTGCGCCGGAAGTCCGCGAGCGCGCGGTGCGTATGGTGATCGATCACGAACGTGATTACCCCTCTCGCTGGGCAGCGGTGGTTTCGATTGCGGAGAAGATCGGCTGCGTTCCGCAGACGCTGCATGAGTGGGTGAAGAAGGCTGAGGTCGACAGCGGCAAGCGCGCGGGCGTCCCGACCGAGGTAGCCGACAAGATGAAGGCACTGGAGCGCGAGGTCCGCGAGCTGCGACAGGCCAATGAGATCCTGCGCAAGGCATCGGCATATTTTGCCCAGGCGGAGCTCGACCGCCCGTTCAAGCGATGATTGCGTTCATCGACGATTACCGCGATGCCTATGGGGTCGAGCCGATCTGCCGCGTCCTGCCGATCGCCCCATCCACCTATCACGAGCGCATCGCACAGCGGCAGGATCCGACACGCCTGTCGGCGCGGGCGCAGCGGGATGTCGCCCTGAAGCCCGAGGTCGCGCGCGTATTCGCCGAGAACTTCGCGGTCTACGGCGTGCGCAAGGTCTGGCGGCAGATGATGCGGGAAGGCTTTCCGGTCGCCCGCTGCACAGTCGCGCGGTTGATGCGGGAGATGGGCTTGGCAGGGGTGATCCGGGGCAAGCCGGTGCGCACAACTATCAGTGACAAGGCGGCGCCATGCCCTCTCGATCACGTCAACCGCAGGTTCTACGCACCAGCGCCGAACATGCTGTGGGTGTCGGACTTCACCTACGTCGCGACCTGGGCGGGGTTCGTCTACGTTGCCTTCGTCATCGATACCTATGCTCGGCGGATTGTCGGTTGGCGGGCCAGCAGAACGGCCCATGCCAGCTTCGTGCTCGATGCTCTGGAACAGGCGCTTCACGATCGTCGGCCGGCCCATCGGGGCGGCCTCATCCATCATAGCGATCGCGGGTCGCAATACGTCTCCATCAAGTACACCGAGCGCCTCGCCGAAGCCGGGATAGAACCCTCGGTCGGCAGCGTCGGCGATAGCTATGACAACGCTTTGGCCGAGACGATCAATGGCCTTTACAAGGCTGAGGTGATCCACAGGCGTGGACCATGGCGCAGCTTCGAAACAGTCGAATATGCCACGCTCGAATGGGTCGACTGGTTCAACCATCGTCGGCTGCTGGAGCCCATCGGCAACATCCCTCCTGCCGAAGCCGAAGAACAATATTATGCTGCCGCGGCCAACATCGATATGGCAGCGTGACTCACAACCCAATGCCTCCGGCAGACCCGGCGCGGTTCATA
>NZ_JBWKVW010000028.1:0-1963 GCF_059421905.1 Sphingobium sp. GW821-FHT02B05 | reverse complement strand
TACGCCCGAACCCGTCACGACCGTACCCGTTCCGTCGATGGTTGCTGGCGGCGCAGGTGGCGCCGTCAAATCCGGCGCGGTGACCGGAATGTCGGGCGATTCATTGCCCGCCACATCCGTCTGGGTGACATCCAGGACTTCGCCATCGACTCGCGCCGGCGTAAGTTCCACGACATAATTGCCATCCTCATTGACGACGGCCGAACCGATGATGCTGCCCGACACATCCCGAACAATGATGGTGGCGCCAATCTCGCCCGTGCCGCTGATCGATGCGCCATCAGTCGTGATCGTTGCAGTGGGCGCATCGGGCGCGGTCAGGTCAGGAGCCGTCACCGATGCCGGGTCGGATATATTGCCAGCAGTATCCGCCTGTGTAATGGATAGCGGTTGTCCGTCGATCCGTGGTGGCGACAAAGTGACGCTGTAGCTGCCATCAGGCCGCACCTCATCGGAACCGATCAAGTTCCCCTGCGCGTCGCGCACATCGACGATGGCACCGGGTTCGCCTGTGCCGGTTATCGTCGTGCCATCGGGTGAGATATTGGCCACCGGCGCGTCCGGCGCATCGAGATCGGGCGCCATGAGAGCGACAGGTGTCGATTCATTGCCGGCCCCATCGGACTGCGTCACCGTTAAGGCTTCGCCATTGGTCTGGGGCACCGCAAGCGTCGCGGCATAATTGCCGTCTTCCTGAACGACAGCCGTACCGATCAACAGGCCGCTGGCGTTATAGATGCGGATATTGGCGCCCGCTTCACCCGTGCCCGTGACCGACACGCCATCATTGCCGATGGTGGCGGTGGGCGCCTGGGGCGCGATTCCATCGCCTGCCGTCACGAAAACAGGAGTGGATATGTTGCCGGCCGCATCCGTCTGAATAACGGTCAAGCGTTCGCCATTATTCTGCGGTGGACTAAGTGCGATCGTGAACGTGCCATCGTCCCCGACTTGGCCCGTACCCAACACCGTGCCGGTCGCATCATAGACATTGATGGTCGCACCGGACTCGCCCGTCCCGGTTAGGCTGGCCGGGTTTTCCAATGTGGCCGAGGGTGCATCGGGTGCCGTCAGGTCGGGCGCTATCGCCACAGCTGGCGGTGACACATTGCCCGCCGCATCGGTTTGCGTAACTCTCACCGTCTCGCCATTTTCGAGCGGCGTATCGAGCGTAATGGCATAATTGCCTTCCGCATCGGCTGCCCCACTGGCGATCAGAACGCCGGCGGCATTGCGAATCTGCACCGTCGCATTGGCCTCGGCAGTCCCTGAACACACCGTCCCCGTCGCATTCAGACTGGCAGTAGGCGGTGCCGGTTCATCGGTGTCGGCATCCGCATCGGCATCAGCATCCGCATCGGCATCAGCATCCGCATCCGCATCGGCATCCGCATCCGCATCCGCATCCGCATCCGCATCGGCATCAGCGTCAGCGTCAGCGTCAGCATCCGCATCCGCATCCGCATCGGCATCGGCATCCGCATCGGCATCAGCGTCAGCGTCAGCGTCAGCGTCAGCATCCGCATCAGCATCCGCATCCGCATCGGCATCGGCATCGGCATCGGCATCGGCATCGGCATCCGCATCCGCATCCGCATCCGCATCGGCATCAGCGTCAGCATCAGCGTCAGCATCCGCATCCGCATCGGCATCGGCATCCGCATCAGCATCAGCATCAGCATCAGCATCCGCATCGGCATCCGCATCCGCATCCGCATCCGCATCGGCATCGGCATCGGCATCGGCATCGGCATCCGCATCGGCATCCGCATCGGCATCGGCATCGGCATCCGCATCCGCATCGGCATCGGCATCGGCATCGGCATCAGCATCGGCATCAGCATCAGCATCAGCATCAGCATCAGCATCAGCATCAGCATCGGCATCGGCATCGGCATCGGCATCCGCATCCGCATCCGCATCCGCATCCGCATCCGCATCCGCATCCGCATCCGCATCCGCA
>NZ_JBWKVW010000027.1:0-2071 GCF_059421905.1 Sphingobium sp. GW821-FHT02B05 | reverse complement strand
TGGCGGAGAGGGTGGGAAGCCGTTCTCCGCGATAAAACCCGCTGATATCGCGTGCTATTTCGAGGTTCATTGATAGCAGATTGTCGCACTGAAGTGGAGCAGCAGTTCGAATGACAGGGCGGGATTCGAACCCACGGCACGATGGCATGGGCGAGCAGGTCGAGCATGACCGCTGCGGCGACGATGGGGATGGACGCTCCTGCGCGATCTGCCGGGGCGATCCTCTCGATTCTGACTTCGTTGAGATGATCGAACGGGCAGCGGCTCAGCCGGGGAAGGCGATGTCGTTCGATGAGGCGATCGAGTGGCTGCGCTCAATGAGGCAGGCGGACTGACACAAAAAGGGCGGCCACAGGGGCCGCCCTTCGGTTTGTGCTCGAACACCTTAGTCGAGTTCGAAGTAGATGCGCAGCGAGCGGAAGGTGACGGGGGTCACGGCATAATGCCCCTCGCCCTCATCGACCTCGCTCCAGTCATCCCACGCGAACAGGAAAGCGTCTTCGTCGCCGGTGACCGTGCGAGTGCGCTGGGTGATGCGGCCTTGGAAATGGCCGTATTTCTCGATCCCAGCAGCATTGAGCAGCTTGGCTTGGATCACCGGTCCATGTTCGGCGAAGACCTTGAGGCCCGCGATGGTCTTTTCGGAGCAACCTGCCATGAAGTCCTCGACTTGGCCGGGTGTCAGATCGACGACATTTTCGAAGTCATCAGGGCTGAACCCTGTCGGCAACTGGCCCGGTGACGCCTTGGGCTTCGAGGTGAGGTAGGCGATGATTTCGGCTCGCGTCGAGGGCGAGAACGAGGTAAAGTCGTCCTTGGTAAGCACGATCTGCATGGTAGTCTCCATCAGTGAGTTTGCCATTCGAGGGGGTCAGATGGCCGTCTGACCCCCTCAACTCCTGATCTGAACTTTCAGGGTTCACTTGTCAACGGCAATGTTTGACGGGTAAAAATCTTTTTTCACCCCTCAATCACGACATTGAGCACTCAGGCGGCGAGCAGCCGATAGACCGATGCGCGCCCGATCCCGAGACGCTTGGCGATCTGGGTGGCACCCAGACCCTCGGCACGAAGATCGCGCACAGCGTCCGGGCTGATCGTCGCGGGACGGCCCTTGTAGACATCGCCCCTGAGCTTCGCGGCCTCGATCCCCCGGCGCTGACGGGCGCGGATGAAGTGCTTCTCCATCATCCCCACGAGCCCGAACACGGTCAGCATGACCTCGGCCATGATGTCGGTGCCGTCGAGCGTGATGGCCGGGTCATTGATCCGCAGCACCGCCTTCTTCTCAATGACGCGCTTGGCGATCGTCAGCAGGTCACCGGTGTCTCTTGCGAGTCTGTCTGGATGTAGGGCCAACAGCGTGTCGCCTTCATCGAGTAGGCGCAGGGCGGCTTCGAGTTGATCGCGGCCAGTGAGCTTCGAGCCGTTGCCGATATCGACAAACACGACGACCGCGCCGAGATTCTCCAACATCGTCTTCTGGCTGGCGGCGTCCTGCCCCTGCGATGTGCTGATCCGTGCGTAGCCGAGCGTCTTGCCCATCGTGCCCCCTGACTGTCTCGTTTGGTCCTAAGAGCTTGTCATAGAACTGTATTTCGTCAAGAAAATGCGACCCATGCGAGGCGGCGATCTGCCTCACTGATCGTCTTGCTGATGGTTGCCCTATCGAGGCGGGTAAGCTCGGGTGATCGTCGGTCCGATGCTTACTGAGCGGTTGCGGCGACGGTCAGGACGACAGTAAGCACAGCATCTTGTCAGTCGCGCTGATGGGCAGGTGCGGAATGATACGGTGCTTGTCGCTCTGCTCGATGGGGAGCCACGCCATGCACTGGTGATGCTCTCCCACCGTCACGATGTAGACCGGTTCGCCATGCTCTCCTGCATACCATCCCGGATAGACGAGCATGAGGCCGAAGTCCGAGGTGACCGCCTCCAGCAGCGCGTGCCGTCCGTCGATCTGACTGACCGTGCAGGCCACGCCGCTGAGGACGACGCTCGGACCGGATTGCTCCTCTGCGGTGAGCATCAGGTCAATGAGGCCGGGACAGTCAGTGAGGCGGATCGGTGT
>NZ_JBWKVW010000026.1:0-2633 GCF_059421905.1 Sphingobium sp. GW821-FHT02B05 | reverse complement strand
TGCCGCGCGACAATCAGGATGAGAAAGCAGCGTCAATCAAGATGAGAATCGGGGTCTGCTGATCCGGTGCAGGGCGTAGCCTGGAGCCGGATCAGCAGACCCCGATGGCGCCCTTCTGGAGGGCGTTTCTGATGGTTGCGGCCGGTCAGGTACGCAGGGGCATAACTTCGCGAGAAGGGATGTCACGGATGCCGGGCCGCCACGTCAACGATCATCAGATGAGGCTCTATATGAAGCTGCGACAAACCCATGCCGCGTCGATTGCGGCCGCCAAAGCCGGTATCAGTACAGCGACCGCATACCGCATCGAGGGAGACCCTCGACTTCCATCCCAGAGGCAGGCGCAGCGGGAGCGGCGGCGCCCTGATCCCTTGGCCGGCATATTCGAAGAGGAGGTCGTGCCCTTGCTTCAGGCAGCGCCTGGTGTTCGGACGGTTGCCATTTTCGAGGAGATGCGGCGTCGGCATCCCGACCTCGATGCGGGCATCCGGCGGACATTAGAACGGCGTGTCCGAGCGTGGCGCGCCATCCATGGCCCCGAACAGGAGGTAATCTTCCGCCAGGTGCATGAGCCGGGTCGGCTCGGCCTGTCAGACTTCACTGAGATGAAGGATGAGTATGTAACGGTCGCTGGCGTGGCGCTCGATCATCGCCTTTACCATTTCCGGCTGATGTGGTCGGGCTTTGAGCATGCCCATGTCATTCTGGGCGGTGAGAGCTACGTTGCCCTCGCCGAGGGGCTGCAAAACGCACTATGGGCTGTCGGCGGCGCTCCGGTTGAGCATCGCAGCGACAGCCTGTCGGCCGCGTTCCATAACCTGGATGCGGATGCCCGGCAGGATCTGACGTTGCGCTATGATGCGCTGTGCGAACATTATGGCATGACGCCCACCCGCAATAACCGCGGCATCGCCCATGAGAATGGTGGGATAGAAAGTCCGCACGGGCATTTGAAAGCCTCGATAAAGGACGCGCTCCTGTTGCGCGGATCGCGCGATTTTGACGATCTGGTCAGCTATCGGCACTTCATCGACGAGATCGTCAGCCGCAAGAATCGCCGCAACGGACCACGCATCGATGCCGAGCGCGCGGTGCTGCAGCCGCTGCCTGGCGCTCGCACCAGCGATTATGAGGAGACGATCGTCACGATCACCTCGACCAGCAGCTTCACGCTTCGCAAGGTGTTCTACTCCGTGCCCTCGCGGCTGATCGGACACCGGCTGCGCGTGCGATTGTATGACGACCGGCTCGATCTCTTCATCGGGGGCACGCATTTGATGACGTTGCCGCGGGGACGGTCCTTCAACAACGGCGCCCACGGCCATGTTGTCGATTATCGGCATGTCATCCATAGCCTGCGCCGCAAACCCATGGCGCTCCTGAAGTTGGTATATCGCGATCAACTGTTCCCGCGCGAAGCCTATCGGCAGACCTTCGATCGGCTCATTGCCGCGTTGCCCGAACGCATCGCTTGCCGACAGATGGTCGAGTTGCTGGCCATGGCGCACGAGAGGGCTTGTGAGGCCGAACTTGCCGCACTGTTGGCTGCCGACGCGGCCGCCGATCGCCTGCCTGATATGGCTGCCTTAAGGACACGCTTTGCCCCCGATCCGGCAGCGCTTCCCGATGTGGTTGTGGAACTGGTTCCGCTTTCCATCTACGATGTACTGCTGGCGGGAGAAGCCGCATGAGCCGGAATGCACCCACCATCGACGCCCAGCGGCTCAGCCTCATCCTCAATGATCTGCGCCTGCCGGCGATCAAGCTGATCTGGCCTGACTTCGCCGCGCGCGCCGACAAGGAGGGCTGGCCTGGCGCCCGGCTGATCGCGGCGCTCGCCGAGCATGAGATCGCCGAACGGGATCGTCGCAGGATCGAAAGGCATCTGGGCGAAGCCCGCCTCCCACCGGGCAAGACCCTCGACAGCTTCGCGTTCGATGCGGTGCCGATGATCTCTCGCGCTCAGGTCACGGCGCTGTGTTCGGGTGATGGATGGCTTGAAAAAGGGGCCAACCTCATCCTCTTTGGTCCGCCGGGCGGGGGAAAAACCCATCTGGCGGCCGCAATCGGTCTGGCGCTGATCGAAAATGGCTGGCGCGTCCTGTTCACCCGCACCTCCGATCTGGTTCAGAAACTCCAGGTCGCGCGTCGCGAACTCGCGTTGGAGGCGGCGATTACCAAGCTCGACAAATACCATCTGCTGGTCCTCGATGATCTGGCATATGTGACCAAGGACCAGGCCGAAACGTCGGTTCTCTTCGAGCTGATCAGCGCACGATATGAACGACGATCCACGCTCATCACCGCAAACCAGCCCTTCGGCGAATGGAATCGGGTCTTCCCGGATCCCGCCATGACGCTCGCCGCCGTCGACCGCCTCGTTCATCATGCGACCATCTTCGAGATGAACGTCGAAAGCTATCGCCGGCGCTCGGCTCTCCAGCGTCAATCTCGTGCAGGCAGGCCACCGACCTTTGCGACAATCAAGTCCACCGAAGAACTGTCGCGCAGCGACAATCAAACCTCTGAATAGCGCTTGTCAGCGTCAATCTAAAAAGGCACCACATGAATGCCGCGACAATCAGTTCTCATCCTGATTGACGCCAGCCTCTCATCCTGATCGCCGCGCTATA
>NZ_JBWKVW010000025.1:0-3062 GCF_059421905.1 Sphingobium sp. GW821-FHT02B05 | reverse complement strand
ATCGACGGCCTGCGCCACATCGGCAGCGCTGATCTGGTCGTCCCACAGGTCCTTAGCCAACACGATCGCGATCTCGGCCTCCGCCTTAGGGTCAGGACCCATTGATATGGGCGTTGCGATCTGATTCATGCTCCGAGAGGAGATTGAATTTGAGCGACCTATATTGGCTGACGCACGAGCAGATGACGCGGCTTGAGCCGTATTTTCCCAAGAGCCACGGCAAGCCCCGCGTTGATGATCGGCGGGTATTGAGCGGGATCATCTTTGTGAACCGTAACGGGCTGCGCTGGCGGGATGCACCGAAGGATTATGGGCCGCACAAGACGCTCTACAATCGCTGGAAGCGGTGGAGCGATAAGGGCGTGTTCCTGCGGATGATGGAAGGTCTGGCCGCGCCTCAGTCTTCCGAACGCAAGACGGTGATGATCGACGCGACCTATCTGAAGGCACACCGCACGGCATCGAGCCTGCGGGTAAAAAAGGGGGCGCGGGGTGCCTGATCGGACGCACGAAAGGCGGTATGAACACCAAGCTTCATGCCGTGACGGACACCAATGGTCGCCCGATCAGCTTCTTCATGACTGCGGGCCAGGTCAGCGATTATATCGGTGCGGCTGCCCTTCTCGACGAGCTTCCCAAAGCCCAGTGGCTGCTGGCCGATCGGGGCTATGATGCCGACTGGTTTCGCGACGCCTTACAGGAAAAGGGCATCAAACCTTGCATCCCGGGCCGAAAATCCCGGAGCAAACCCGTCAAATATGACAAGCGTCGCTATAAACGGCGCAACCGCATCGAGATCATGTTCGGACGCCTCAAGGATTGGCGCCGGGTTGCTACCCGCTACGATCGATGCCCGACAGCATTCTTCTCCGCCATCGCGCTCGCAGCCACCGTCATCTTCTGGCTCTGATCAACGAGTCCTGACCCTAGCGCACCCCTTTGAATTGTCGGGGTGTTCTCCAAACGATGTCGGACTGTGCTGAGGCGCATCTCAAGACCGGGATGTCTTCAATCAACCGACTCTCTGCAAATCTGCCTTCCCGGTTGGGGAGCCACTGAACGTCGGCTTCTGATAGGGCATGCTGATCGAAAAATCCTCGGCGAAAGGCAGTAAAGTCGGAGTTCGCAGCATCGCGGCTCGGATTAATGAATGGCCGTTGTCAGAAAGCTCTCGTGGCGGTCTGAATGTCAGAAATGTTGGCGACAGCGGCCATCACAGCGCCTTGCCGGGAATGTCCGCTATCCCGTATTGGTTGCTCTGAAGCGGACTGGGCGCAAAGTCCCAATTGCGGCCATAGGTATTTAGGTTCGGGACGGGCTCAGGTTCCACTTGAAAAGCCGATGCCGGATTGGCATGATGATGGCGCGGGCAGACCAGACTTTAAAAGTAGGTTTGCAGATGACAGAAAGAGACGAGCAGTTTTTGCGGCTTAAGGCGGTGATTGAGAAGACGGGGAAGCCCAAAGCGTCAATCTATCGCGAGATCCATTTAGGTAGGTTTCCGGCACCAGAGAAGATAGGCGCCAGAGCGGTCGCTTGGCGCCTATCACGGATATTACGCTGGATGCAGGCGCCGAGCGCTTACCAGGACGACTGAAACCACTCCAACGCCCCAACATTGGGCTTTACCGGCGTCGCCTTCTCAATGGCGATCGCCGCTGAAGCCTGTTCGGCCTTATCGAGATAGTCGGCCCACCATTTGAGCATCTGCCGACGGTGGGAGAGGTAGCGTGCGGCGTTGTAGACGGCGCGAACACCGCCGGGCACATGCGCCAGCTGCACCTCGATCCAATCCGCCTTGAACAGGCCGGTTTCATTCAGCACGGTGCTGGCGATCGAACGGAACCCATGCACCGTCGCCTTGTCGCCGACGCCAAGGCGCTGAAGCAAGACCAGCATCCGGTTCGAACTGATCGTGTCTCCCTGGTTCCCGATCACCGGGAACAGATATTGGCCGAAGCGCTCATTGCCATATTTGCCGTAGACGTTGAGCTCTTTGATTTCTCGGAGCAACGCGACCGCCTGCGGCGGCAACGGCACGAGATGCTCGACCCGCATCTTCATGCGGTCAGCCGGAATACGCCAGAGCGGCTCGAGACCTCCCAGACCTTCAAATTCGCACCATTGGGCGTGGCGGGTTTCCGTCGTTCGCACCATCGTCAGGATTGTCCAGCGCAAGGCGAGATGGCTTAATCGCGAACCAGTGTCCGCGTTGAGCGCCGCGTAGAAGCGAGGCAATTCCTTGATTGGTATTTTCGATCGATGCGTGACTGCGGCGCGCTTGCGCATGACCGTGCCAAGGTCACGGCAGGGATCCGTCAGCACCCGGCCATCGGGAATGCCGAACCGGAAGATTTCGCTGCAATAGGCCCGCACTCGATGCGCCATCTCGATCGCGCCGCGATCCTCAATGGTCTTGAGCGCATCGAGCATGTCGCGCGGCAAGATCGATCGCACAGGCAGTTTTTCGATGGTGGGAAAAATGTCGGCCTCGAGCCGACGCCTGATCACACCTGCGTAGCGATCGGACCATCCGGGTCGCTTGGCAAGCATCCATTCCTGGGCCAGCTGGCGGAATGTGGTGCGCTCAGCCTGCTCCTCATATTTTAGCTGTCGCTTGATGTCAGCCGGATCATTTCCGGCAGACAGAACCGCTTTCATCTCCTCGCGCCAGACACGGGCGCGATCAATGCTCATCAGCGGATAGTCGCCTCCGGTGATCGTCTTCTGCTTGTGATGGAAGCGATAGGAAAGGCGCCACTCGCGTCGGCCGTTGGGCAGCACGCAGATATTGAGACCGCCACCATCGGCTTTTTTTATGGGGCGCGCGGCAGGCAGAATGGATTGGATGATAGTATCGGTCAGCACGGATCAGTCTCCTGGACGCCGTGCGCGAGACTTGAATCCTAACTTTGCACCAACAAATTTACCAACAAATCTCATGGTAACCACCTAGGCGGTTATGATCCTGTGTGAGATCATGTTATATGAGATAACAGCCTGAATATAGGCTATTTTTTGATGCCCATTTTGGACTTTGTTGGTCTTTTTGGACCTCAGAT
>NZ_JBWKVW010000024.1:0-3119 GCF_059421905.1 Sphingobium sp. GW821-FHT02B05 | reverse complement strand
TATGCGGTGGCGGCGATCGAGATCGTCGACAGCCGCATCCACGACTGGAAGATCACCTTTGCTGATACGGTCGCGGACAATGGATCGTCGGCCTATTTTGTGTTGGGGCAGGATCGCAAGCCGCTCGAAGGTCTGGACCTTTATACCTGCGGCATGGCGATGGAAGTGAACGGTGTACTGGCTTCGCTGGGTGCGGGGGCGGCGTGCCTTGGCCATCCGCTGGAAGCGGCAGCATGGCTGGCAAGGACACTGAGCGCCGCGGGTGAGCCGCTGCGTGCGGGTGATATCATCCTGACCGGCGCTCTTGGACCTATGGTCGCGCTCAACCCCGGTGACCGGGTGACAGCGAAGATCGGGGGTCTTGGCAGCGTGTCGTTCAGCTACGGAGACAAGAAATGACGAAGGTCAAGGCGGCGATCATCGGTTCGGGCAATATCGGTACCGACCTCATGATTAAGATCATGCGCCATTCCAAGGTACTGGAGATGGGCGCGTTTGTCGGCATCGATCCGGAGTCCGATGGCCTCAAGCGCGCCGAGCGGTTGGGCGTTGCGATCACAGCAGAAGGGATTGATGGCCTCGTCAAACTACCGGTGTGGGACGAAATCGGCGTGGTGTTCGATGCGACCTCGGCAAGCGCGCACAGGCGGCATAATGAAATCGTGACGGGCGCGGGCAAGGTCATGATTGACCTGACCCCGGCCGCGATTGGCCCCTATGTCATTCCGGTAGTGAATGGCGACGCGCATCTCGATGCATCCAACGTTAACATGGTGACCTGCGGCGGACAGGCGACGATCCCGATCGTTGCGGCCGTCTCCTCGGTCGGCACTGTCCATTATGCGGAGATCGTCGCGTCGATCTCGTCGAAGTCGGCGGGGCCGGGAACGCGCGCCAATATCGACGAGTTCACTGAGACCACCAGTCGCGGAATCGAAGAAGTTGGCGGCGCGGCCAAGGGCAAGGCGATCATCATCCTCAATCCGGCGGAACCGCCAATGATGATGCGCGATACCGTCTTCACCCTGTCCTCGGGTGCCAGCGAAGAGCAGATCGCTGCCGCAGTCGAGGCGATGGTGGCCAAGGTTAACGCTTATGTGCCGGGCTACCGCCTCAAGCAGAAGGTTCAGTTCGAACGCTTTGGCTCCAACAACCCGGTTCGCATTCCCGGTATCGGTGAGTTTGAGGGCGTGAAGACCACCGTATTTCTCGAAGTAGAGGGGGCGGCCCATTATCTGCCGGCCTATGCCGGAAATCTCGACATCATGACTTCCGCAGGCCTTGCCACGGCGGAGAAAATCGCGCGCCAGCGCCTGGCGAAGGAGGCGGCATAATGGCTTTCGACCCGATACAGCAAAAGCTCTACATTCAGGACGTTACTCTGCGCGACGGCATGCATGCGATCCGCCACCAATATGGCATCGCCCATGTGCAGAAGATCGCCAAGGCGTTGGACAATGCCAAGGTGGACGCGATCGAGGTCGCGCATGGCGACGGGCTCAACGGCTCCAGTTTCAACTATGGTTTCGGCGCGCATACCGACTGGGAATGGATCGAGGCGGTGGCCGACGTGCTGGAGCATTCCGTACTCACTACGCTGTTGATCCCGGGCATCGGCACGATCGAGGAACTGAAGCATGCCTATAAGCTCGGTGTGCGATCGGTCCGCGTGGCGACGCACTGCACCGAGGCGGACATTTCGAAGCAGCATATTGAGGCGGCCCGGAATCTGGGTATGGACGTCTCAGGCTTCCTGATGATGAGCCATATGGTCGAGCCCGAGACGCTGGCCCAGCAGGCTCTGCTCATGGAAAACTATGGCGCAAACTGCGTCTATGTGACCGACAGCGGCGGTGCGATGGACATGGACGGCTATCGCGCGCGGTGCGAAGCCTATGATCGGGTGCTGAAACCCGAGACGCAGCGCGGCATCCATGCGCACCACAATCTCTCGCTGGGCGTCGCCAACTCGATCGTGGGAGTCCAGCATGGCGCGATCCGCATCGACGCCAGCCTGGCGGGCATGGGTGCGGGCGCGGGCAATGCGCCGCTCGAAGTGTTCATCGCCGCTGCCGAGCGCAAAGGCTGGAACCATGGTACTGACCTTTACATGCTGATGGACGCTGCGGAAGAACTTGTGCGCCCGTTGCAGGACCGGCCGGTGCGCGTCGACCGCGAGACGCTGAGTCTTGGCTATGCCGGGGTTTATTCCAGCTTCCTGCGCCATGCCGAAAAGGCAGCGGTCGATTATGGGGTCGATACGCGCGAGATATTGGTCGAACTGGGCCGCCGCCGCATGGTCGGGGGGCAGGAGGACATGATCGTTGACGTCGCGCTGGATATGGTCAAAGCACGTGGCTGATCGGACGCTGGTCAATGACCTTTACCGGACCATGCGACTGCCTATCTTCGCTGCACCGATGTTCCTCATTTCCGGCCCCGACTTGGTGATCGCGGCAGGCAAGGCGGGCATCATCGGCGCTTTCCCAGCTCCCAATGCGCGCACCATTGACGACTTGACGCAGTGGCTGCTGCGCGTCACTTCGGAACTGGAAGCGGCGGGCCGAGCTGGCATGTGGGCGATCAATATGATCGTCCACCCGACCTATGAACGGTTCGATGCTGAACTGGACTTGATCTGCGAATATAAGCCGCGCATTGTCATCACCGCGCTGGGCAGCCCGGGGCGGCCACTGGAGCAGGTGCATTCCTATGGCGGCGCGGTTTTTTCCGATGTCATCAATCCGCTTCAGGCGCGTAAGGCGGTCGATGCCGGGGCTGACGGTCTCGTACTGGTGGCGAGCGGGGCGGGCGGGCATACGGGCCAGTACAGCCCCTTCTCCTTCGTCGAAGAGGTACGCAGCTTCTGGGACGGACCGTTAATTCTGGGCGGCGCGATTGGGGGTGCGAAAGCGATACGCGCGGCGCTCACGCTCGGCGCGGACTTTGCTTATATGGGCACGCGCTTTATCGCCACACGCGAGAGCTTGGTTTCGGACGAAAATCGTGCAATGCTTGTGCGTGCGACGATGAGCGATATTGTCACGACCCAGGCGGTCACGGGCGTGAGTTCCAATTGGATGCGCGAAAGTCTGGATGCGGCTGGCTTCACACCCGAA
>NZ_JBWKVW010000023.1:0-3346 GCF_059421905.1 Sphingobium sp. GW821-FHT02B05 | reverse complement strand
GCTCGTCGCGCATGCGACCGTTGAAGCTCTCGGCGTAGCCATTCTGCATCGGCTTGCCTGGAGCGATATAGTGCCACTCCATGCCGATCTCGCCGCACCAGGCAAGGACGGCGTTCGACGTCAGTTCGGTGCCGTTGTCGCTGACAATCATCCCAGGCTTGCCGCACTCGGCGATCAGCTCGGTGAGCTCACGCACCACCCGACGCCCTGAGATCGATGTGTCCGGCACCGCGCGCAGGCACTCGCGGGTTACATCGTCGACGATATTGAGCACCCGGAAACGACGCCCCGTCGCCAGCTGATCATGGACGAAGTCCAGGCTCCACCGTTGGTTGGGTAGCGCCAGCACCGGAGCCGGTGCCCGCGCACCGATGGCACGCCGCCGGTTTCTCCTGCGTCGGACCGCCAGCTTCTCCTCACTATAGAGCCGCTGAGTCTTCTTGCGGTTGATCACCACGCCCTCACGTCGCAGCAGAATGTGCAGCCGACGATAGCCAAACCGGCGGCGCTGCTGCGCAAGCTCACGCAACTTCGCCCGAAGGTCGGCATCATCGTCCCGCTGTGACCGGTAACGCATGCTCTTCCGGTCAGCGCCGATAACACGGCACGCCCGCCGCTCGCTCATCCCCAGAACCGACTGAAGACGTGCGACCGCATCTCGCTTGGCAGCGGGCGTTACCAATTTTTTGCGAGAAGATCCTTCAGGCCGGCGTTATCCAGCATCGCCTCAGCCAGAAGTCGCTTCAGCTTGGCGTTCTCGTCCTCGAGCGACCGTAACCGCTTGGCCTCCCAGACCTCCAGACCGCCATACTTGGCCTTCCAGTTGTAGATCGTCGCTTCCGATACCCCATGGCGACGAGCCAGGTCGGCAGTCTTCGCGCCAGCCTCCTGCTCCTTCAGCACACCGATGATCTGCTCTTCTGTGAACCTTGCTCGCTTCATTCGTCCGTCCTTCCATCAGGCCAGACTCTAATCAAGCTTGGAGGAAAATCCGGGGGTCACGTCAGCACTGACACGCCACCATGGCTGATCTGATCGCCGGATGCGATGACTACTCAAGGTTGAAGCGCGTTCCCGGTTTTGTTCTTCATGCTTGCGGGGCGTCGGTGCGTAATCCATCCAGTATGACGGCAGCATGGTTGCGTGCCAAGAGATCAAGGTCCGGCAATGCCGGTCGATCACCGAGGGTGGACTGAAGGATAAGAGCGGCGACAACAGGACCAGCAACCGAAAAAACAAGGAGCCTGGGGTCCCCGTCGCGCACTTCGCCCCGCGCCTGCGCGTCGGCAAGGACGCGGGCAAGCAGGTCGATGGTCGTCGCGACGACCCGGTCGTGCCATATAGTTGCAAGATCAGGGAACTGTCGCGCATCCGCTAACACCATGCGAAAGAGTTTCGTGGCCGGACCGGCGGCGATCTGTCGCGCTGCGGTGGCTAGAAGCGCCGGGATGATCTCGTTGATGGTGGTACCAAAAGGGGCCTGGGCTTTAGCGATCAACGCCGCGTTGGAAGAGGCAAGTTGGTCTGCCACTGCGCGGAATAGCGCCTCCTTGCTCTCAAAATAGACGTAGAGCGTCCCTTTCGACACGCCCGCGCGGCGGGCAACCTCGTTCAGGTTTGCGCGCGCATAGCCCTTCTCCGCGAAGACGCCGAGCGCGGCCTCTACGATCTCAGCAGGGCGCGCGTCTTTACGTCTGCGCTGAGATGGGGCTGGATCATGATCCGTCATTCAAGCTCCGTCATGGAATATTGGATATGGTAGAATCGGCGGTGGATGCGTGCAACCAATCAGTGGCAAGCTTGTTATTGACCCGTGGGTCAATAAGGTCCATTGTTTCTACGATTCAAGCGATGCCCCCGTTGAGGTCGGCTATGCGATTTTCAGGAGTATATGCATGTCCGAACTCACCACTGCTAAATCACGCGACGCCGGGCTCGATGAGGATGCTCTCGCCTTTCTTGACGCCAGCATCCAGTCCGACATCGACGACGGACGCAATTTCGGCACCTCCATCATCGTCGCACGCGGCGGCCGGATCGGGCATCGCCGCACCTTCGGCACGGTCGCACCAGGCAGGGCGACCGCCGACAACGACCGCTTCCTGACTATGTCACTTGCCAAGTCCTTCACGGCCGCGCTTGTCCTGCGTGCAATCGATCAGGGACGCTTTACCCTCGACACTCGTGTCGCAGACCTCATCCCCGGCTTCGGTGCGGGCGGCAAGCAGCGGATCACGGTGCGAATGCTGCTGACCCATACGGGCGGCACTTTTCCCGGCCTGATCCCGCCGCCGCCATTGACGATTGCCGATGCGGGCAATCTAGAGAAGATGACAGCGGCTATGGGGGCGCTCCCTGTCGCCTTCAAACCCGGCACGCGGTGCCACTATAATTCCTCGGGCGGCATCGTCGTTCTTGGCCAACTACTTGTACTGACCGATCCCAAGCGCCGTCCGTTCCGCGACATCGCGCGCGAGGATCTCTTCGAACCACTCGGGATGATCGACACGAGCTTTGGCACGGCCGCCGATGATCCGCGCCGCGTTCCGGTTTCGCAGACCGCGGCGATGCGAAGCTCCTCTTTTGATACGATGGTCGCCCTGCTGGACGCCATTTCGCTGGGTGATGCACAGATGCCGGCAGGTGGCGCCCATACAACCGCTGATGACATGTTTCGTTTCGCCGAGGCCATGCGGCGCCATGGCGGGGCGGATGACTATCGGGTGATCTCTCCGGCTCTCTTCGATTATGCCGCGCGCAATCATACCGGGACTCTACTCAACGACGCGGTGACGCCAGTGACGGAAGCAGAGGACCGCCCCCCGTTCCGCGCCAACTTCTCGCTGCTGGGCGGTTATGCCCGCGACGAAGGACATTTCCTTACCGCCATGGGCTTCACCGCATCGCCTCGCGCGATCTGCGCGGTGGGCGGGGCCTCGACGATGTGGATGGTTGATCCGGCGCGAGACCTGACGTTCGTGTTCCTGTCTGCAGGGTTCGTCGAAGGGTTGGCACACTTCGACCGCCTCTCACGACTGTCAGACCTGGCGCTGGCCGCCTGCACGGACTGATCTGTGCGGCGGTGCCTGACGAGTGTTTGATCTTCCCCCATGATGTGCATCGCTGCTTGCGGCAGACTGGTGCAGTTCTATTAGGGTCGGCGGCCCCAGTGCGCGACATCCGCATGCATTGTATCGCCATAGTCCTGTACCAGTTCATCGACCAGTTCCGCGACACTCTGTACTTTTTTAGTTTGGCCGATTGCATGACCAGCGCCCCAAATATTTTTCCAGGCCTTCGTGTCCTGAAGATTAGAAAAATCAACCTTTTTTTTCTGCTCGAGCAG
>NZ_JBWKVW010000022.1:0-2500 GCF_059421905.1 Sphingobium sp. GW821-FHT02B05 | reverse complement strand
GCAGTGGGAGGGTCCTTGAGACCTGACCGCGTACCTCTTGCATAATGGGTCTGTGACTTAGTGTATCAAGCAAGCTTAAGCCGTTAGGTGTAGGCGCAGCGAAAGCGAGTCTGAATAGGGCGACCATAGTTTGATGCATTAGACCCGAAACCCGGCGATCTATGCATGACCAGGTTGAAGGTGCGGTAACACGCACTGGAGGACCGAACCGTTCAATGTTGAAAAATTGTCGGATGAGTTGTGCTTAGGGGTGAAAGGCCAATCAAGCCGGGAAATAGCTGGTTCTCCGCGAAATCTATTGAGGTAGAGCGTCGAATATTTGCCGTTGGGGGTAGAGCACTGGATGGTTGCGGGGGTCGCGAGATCTACCAATACTAACCAAACTCCGAATACCAACGAGTCTAGTTCGGCAGACAGACGGCGGGTGCTAAGGTCCGTCGTCAAAAGGGAAACAGCCCTAACCTACAGCTAAGGTCCCCAAGTCATCACTAAGTGGGAAAGCATGTGGGATTTCCAAAACAACCAGGAGGTTGGCTTAGAAGCAGCCATCCTTTAAAGAAAGCGTAACAGCTCACTGGTCTAAACAAGAGATCCTGCGGCGAAGATGTAACGGGGCTAAAGTGATGCACCGAAGCTTAGGGTTCAGTCTTTGACTGAGCGGTAGCGGAGCGTTCCGTAGGCCGTTGAAGCGATCTGGTAATGGATCGTGGAGGTATCGGAAGTGCGAATGCAGACATGAGTAGCGATTAACAGTGTGAGATGCACTGTCGCCGAAATTCCAAGGGTTCCTGCTTAAAGCTAATCTGAGCAGGGTAAGCCGGCCCCTAAGACGAGCCCGAAGGGGGTAGTCGATGGGAACCACGTTAATATTCGTGGGCCTGGAGGTGTGTGACGGATGGCGTAAATTGTCAGGGCTTATTGGATTGCTCCTGGCAGTGAAGTTGTCCCAGGAAATAGCCCCTCCGTATAGACCGTACCCTAAACCGACACAGGTGGAATGGTAGAGTATACCAAGGCGTTTGAGAGAAGTATCCTGAAGGAACTCGGCAAATTGCCTCCGTACCTTCGGAAGAAGGAGGCCCCATCTATGCGCAAGCACTGATGGGGGGCACAGGCCAGGGGGTAGCGACTGTTTAGCAAAAACACAGGGCTCTGCTAAGTCGGCTTCAAGACGACGTATAGGGCCTGACGCCTGCCCGGTGCCTGAAGGTTAAGAGGAGGAGTGCAAGCTCTGAATTGAAGCCCAGGTAAACGGCGGCCGTAACTATAACGGTCCTAAGGTAGCGAAATTCCTTGTCGGGTAAGTTCCGACCTGCACGAATGGCGTAACGACTTCCCCACTGTCTCCAGGATATGCTCAGCGAAATTGAATTCTCCGTGAAGATGCGGAGTACCCGCGGTTAGACGGAAAGACCCCGTGCACCTTTACTGCAACTTCAGAGTGGCATTAGGAAAGAGCTGTGTAGCATAGGTGGGAGGCTTTGAAGCATCGACGCCAGTTGATGTGGAGCCATAGGTGAAATACCACCCTGCTGTTTTCTGATGTCTAACCTCGTACCGTTATCCGGTACAGGGACCCTCTGTGGTGGGTAGTTTGACTGGGGCGGTCGCCTCCTAAAGAGTAACGGAGGCGCGCGATGGTGGGCTCAGGACGGTTGGAAACCGTCTGTTAGAGTGCAATGGCATAAGCCCGCCTGACTGCGAGACTGACAAGTCGAGCAGAGACGAAAGTCGGTCATAGTGATCCGGTGGTCCCTCGTGGAAGGGCCATCGCTCAACGGATAAAAGGTACGCCGGGGATAACAGGCTGATGATTCCCAAGAGCTCATATCGACGGAATCGTTTGGCACCTCGATGTCGGCTCATCACATCCTGGGGCTGGAGCAGGTCCCAAGGGTTTGGCTGTTCGCCAATTAAAGTGGTACGTGAGCTGGGTTCAGAACGTCGCGAGACAGTTTGGTCCCTATCTGCCGTGGGCGTCGAAATTTGAGAGGAGTTGACCCTAGTACGAGAGGACCGGGTTGAACATACCTCTGGTGTACCTGTCGTCACGCCAGTGGCGCAGCAGGGTAGCTATGTATGGACGGGATAACCGCTGAAAGCATCTAAGCGGGAAGCCTCCCTCAAGATAAGATTTCTTCGAGCCGTCGTAGACCACGACGTTGATAGGCTGGATGTGGAAGTGCGGTAACGCATGGAGCTAACCAGTCCTAATTGCTCTGATCACGCTTAAGAGTCCCACCATCAACATCAGCACTGGCAACAGTGACGATGCTTGATCGTACGGTCGTTAAGCCAGCCCAGATAAGCCTGATATGTGCACGGCACTCGATTATAACCCAATATATGCGCCAGCTTCATTGCTTGGTGACCATAGCGTCTGTGACCCACCCGATCCCATCCCGAACTCGGCCGTGAAACCAGTCTGCGCCGATGGTACTATTGCTCAAGCACTGGAAGAGTAGGGCGTCGCCAGGCATTGAAGCTCGCGCATATATCG
>NZ_JBWKVW010000021.1:0-5666 GCF_059421905.1 Sphingobium sp. GW821-FHT02B05 | reverse complement strand
AGGTTGACCTATCAGATCGAGCCGTAAGCGTGAAGCATAGCTTGCCCACAAGCACTAGGTGGGCGCTTACGGTTCCCGGCGTGCTGAAGCGGTAGCTTTCGCCGGAAGCAGTCGTAACCGGCTCGGCGAATGATTGGCGCCGAATGGGTAAGTCTGGTGGATAGCAGTCGTTGATCAGCAGGCTGACAAGCCTCATCACTTGTTGGACGGATTACCGTCTTTGAACTCGACCCTCACGGCCAGAAATGGTGCCGTTCCCCGGTTCATCACAGCATGTAAGCCCTCCGGTTCCCCTTTCACGGTCTGGGTGGGCTTCAGTGCGGGAGCGTCGAAACGCTGGGCCTCTACCGGACGGCCATCAACCAGCCTGTATTCAATATAGGTGATGGGCTGGGGCTGCTCGAAATACATCACGCTCGGCCAGCGGTGATCGTGAACGGGTTCAGTCGCGCCGGGTGCTACCTCGACCCGCAGAACACGAATTTTGTCATCTTCCATAAGAACACGGTGACTACCCGACGCAGCGGCAACGGCGTCGAAATCCTTTGCAGATGCGCTGACCGAAGTGGCCATAGCGATCAATATCGCCAAAGAGAGAATGCGCTGCACGGCGACTCCTATCTACGTGGCTTTCAGCACGCGGCGCTACTCTGAATAGTCTTAGTCAATGACGCTACTGGGGCGGCTGTTGATCGGCGGCTTGGTGAAGCTCGATTGGCGGCTTCTGTCAGATCCGGTCGTTCGCGCCTCCATTGAGGAACGGCGATACTTGGTCGTGATCTGCCTCCGCCCCGATCGACTCGGCCTGGGACAGAGCCGCCCTTCCCGGTGTCGCTACCAAACGTCCCATCACATCGTGGATCATTTCGACGGTATGCATCGCGCGGCCGGAAGCATTCGATTTCGCACTGAAGCTCATCACCCGACTGCCGCCGCAATGATCGAGACGTGTATCCCGACTGGTTCCACTATCTAATCGGCGGGCTGGAACTGGTCACTGCCCTGCTGCTGGCAGTGCGCCCTTGGCGTACCATCGGCGCCGTCCTTGCAATCTGCGTGGTGCTCTCGGCGCTGCTGACGCTCCTCTGGCATGGAAAGTATCAGATCCCCCCGCACGCGTGATGCCTGCCCTCATGACAGATCATCGCTGCGACAAAAGCGCTCTGGCCGCTATCAACCAGAGAAAGGACTGAATTGGGTCCTAGCGCCACAGGGAAACGTTGAAACTGGCACGTTTGTTCGGCTTCATGTATGTGAATCAGATTAGCATCGAGCGCTTTGTCCGGAAGGGACTAGACGTGATTATTTCTCTTTCCGACTTTCTCGCTGACATACGCGCGCGCAAAGCCGAATTAGGCGTCGTCGACACGCCACAATGCCTTGAGGCCATGCGCAACAATGGTTCTCGGCGGACCGAGCGCAAACGCGCCATGCTCGCACGTATCGAAGAACGGGCGCGTGACGCCGGCGTGACGCCCCTGACCGCGAACTACTGACCGAACCGCCATTCGTTTATATCGTTCCGGTGAAAATGCCCTCACTGCCGGTCGACAAACATCCGATGAGGCTGAAAAAGTCGGCCGCGCACTTTTGGAAAGCCTCTAATTCAACAGTCGATGATGACACGTTCGGAGCGAAGGCATAAGGGCTCCGCGACGTCAGTCGCATCTTCTTATTATTCCGATGTCATGGGATAAAGCTGTACACTTCATACACCTATTCTACCTATCGCCCTTGACGTCGCCAAAAAATCGCGGGAACGATAAGGGGACGCGTGAGGTGAATCCCTAAATGTGGTCAGATAATGAGACGATCCGTGACTTGGTCAACTTCTCGCACGTTGCAGATATCGCCGCAGAGAGAATAGTAGGCGCCAAGGGTGAGCCGCTGTCTGTCGGTATCTCCGGTGACTGGGGTGTCGGCAAATCCTCGATGATGAAGCTTCTGCGTACCTCGCTCGGCAAGCATACGGACGTCGAGTTCCGTTTTGTCGAGTTCAACGCCTGGCTCTATCAGAATTACGACGATGCACGTGCCGCCCTGATGGAGGCGATCGCAGCCGCCGTCTTCGAGCAGGCTGTCGCGAAGAAGGACACGCTATCGGAGACCGCTTGGAAGCATGCGCGAAGTCTGTTCGGACGTGTGAAGAAGCTGAGGGTTCTCGGCCTTATCGGATCGACGGCGATCGATATCTATTCAGGCGGGCATCTCACGCCGTTCCTTGCTGCTGGGATGAGTGCTGCATCTGGCTTGATGGATGGCGAAATCCGGCACAGACATCAAGAGCGTCCAAAAGGTGGCGACGGACGCCTATGAGGGCGGAAAGAAGCTGATCGGCGATAAGAAGCCTGAGGAAGCAGAGCCAGAGGAGGTCGACAGTCCGCGTAAGGCCATCCAAGCCTTCCGTGACGATCTTGAAGCTACCCTGACGGAACTTGGTATTACCCTTGTGGTACTCATCGATGATTTGGATCGCTGTCTGCCCAAGACCGCTATCGCGACCTTGGAATCGATGCGTCTGTTTCTCTTCCTCAAGCAGACCGCCTTTGTGATCGCGGCCGATGAGGGCATGATCCGGCAAGCGGTCCGATCACATTTCGATAACACCACCCTAGATGATGACCTCGTCACCAATTATTTCGACAAGCTGATCCAGCTTCCCATTCGGGTTCCCGCGCTCGGCACGCAGGAAGTCCGCGCATACCTCATGATGCTATTCGTAGATGCGGACACGGATCTCGACACCTCGGTCAAAGACGTCGTCCGTGAAGCAGTGTGCAAGCGGCTGGCTCAGTCCTGGACCGGCGTTCGTGTCGATAAGGCCTTCGTATGTGACACGATCAAGGATGGCCCGCCGAACAAGGAATGTCCGTCGGGCTTGCTGAACCGCTTGGCACTTGCTGAACGAATCGCACCAATCCTGACCACGTCGCCGAAGATTCGCGGTAATCCGCGACTCATCAAGCGCTTCCTCAACACGCTCT
The DNA here is from genome assembly GCF_059421905.1 of Sphingobium sp. GW821-FHT02B05. NCBI lineage: Bacteria > Pseudomonadati > Pseudomonadota > Alphaproteobacteria > Sphingomonadales > Sphingobiaceae > Sphingobium > Sphingobium sp. GW821-FHT02B05. Next base: position 2,682 of record NZ_JBWKVW010000021.1, on the reverse strand, counting down.
CGATGCGCAGTTCCATGGCGCGCATTCAGTCCGTGATTGTGGACGATGAAGTACTGGTCAAGCTGCTGCTTTTTGAACGTTGTGGCGATAAGGACGCCTACGCGGACCTGCTGCGAGCAGTGAACGAATCCGAAGACGGATATGCGACGTTGCTTGGAGACATGGAGCGACGCGCCCGCGGCGACGAAACAGCGCCGGAACTGGAGAAACCTTGGAACGAGACGTTCCATATGAACTGGCTCGCCATGGATCCGCCACTCGCCGACAAGGATCTGCGGGGTGCGTTGTACGTCGGCAGGGAAAGCCATCCGATCATCTCCCGCGCTGACGAATTGTCATCCGACGCAATGGAGGTGCTCGACATGCTCCTAAAACTGAATTCGGCGAGCCCAATCGTGGGCGCCGAAATCGCGAAGCTGTCGAACCCCGAAATCGGCCGGATCACGGACAAGCTCATCGTGAGGGCGAAAAACGAGACCGCCTGGGGCACTCCTCCGATCCTCAACGCTTTGCAGGCACTTGCTGCAGCATCTCCCAATTCAGCCCGCGCCGTTGTCGCCTTTTTCAGCGAGGTGCCTTCCAGTCAAATCAAGCCAGCAATCGTTCCTCGGTTGCGCACACTCCCTTGGGGACAAGAGGTGTTGATCGCATTCCAAAAGCGAGGCGACCTCGCAAAGCCCGCTCAGAACGCCGTCACCGGCGCATTGAAGGGGGAGAACTGATGGGTACGTCTGCCTCAAGCCGTGGACCTGGCTCCGGCCCCGATATCCCTATCGTGCCGCCTTGGGTCGATAATCCACCGCCCGCTCAGCCCGTGCCGCAGCCACCTGCACCAATACCTGCCCCAGCGCAGCCGCCGACGTCGCCATCACCGCAGACACATCCTTCACCAAATCCTCAGGTACCCCCTCAGCCAGACGGTCAACCGCAACCCCAACCGCCGCCGCAGGATCCGTCCGACCCCTCGGCACCTGGCCGATGGCGTGGGGTAAGGACGTCGCTTGGGAAATTTGGCGGCGGCGGCGAGGATCGTGGCAGGCACTTACGCCGCGGTCTCGGACATTATTCGCGAAGCGGAATGGGAGGCAGCGGCAACGCGGCCCGCCGAATGGGCGGTTCGGCCAAGGCCGCTAGTACCCTCCACACCGCTCTTACTGCGCTGGCGAATGGAGAACCACTTCCTCAGGAACTGGGGATCGACCCACAGGCCCTGGCCGGATTGTCTCCGGCCGACTTTGCTGATGCCCTTGTCGATGCCATCCGCCCGCTCGATGGGACACAGGATGCCGAGGCAACCCGTGATTCGGTTGCTCGAGCGCTGTCCGAAATGCTGGACCAGAATGGCGACATCACCAGCCTGACACCGCAGCAAGTCGATCAGGTCACAGCATCGACCCTTGGGTACGATGTCGCACTGCGAATTGAGCTAGACGTCGGTAAAGCGATCATCGCCAAAGCCCCTACGAAGGGCGAAGGACTGGAGCGCCTCCAAGAAATGAAGGACTATGTTCGCGAAGTCGTCGCTGCCGAATATGCGTCGGAACGCGCCAGTGTCGGCACTGTCGGCCAAGCAGCGGTTGAGCGGATTTCACGCAATGCGATCCAACAGGCTTTCGAAGTGTTCGAAGAGGATGGCGAGCTGTGATCAGGATCGCATGTCTTCCCGAAGATCTTCCGGATCACGCCGGTACCGATCTGCGCTTCGACATATACTCGCGGTCTCGTCTCGCGGAGCGTGGCCGTGTTGGCAACCTCGTTCCTGGGCGTATTCGCCGACTTGGCCTGCGACCTTCGATCGATGCTTGGGATTTCACATCGTTTGCGATGGCCGTTGTCGCTGCTGACGAAGCAGTATCACGTGAGCGTAGCCCAGATGGATGGACACGCGAAATAGGACTGACGGTAGCCGTGTCCTCCCCTGACTTCTGGAACACGCAGCGCGGCCGCCTCACTCAGGCGCTGCGCTTCTTGTCTGGCGATATTTGGGAGCTGGAATTCATCGGCGATGGCGCTTCTCCCACAACCAGCGATCCGGCGCGGTTGCGAAACGAAGACATGGTTTGCTTGCTCTCAGGCGGCATGGACAGTCTGATCGGCGCGATAGATGTCGTTGGCGAAGGTCGCAGGCCGCTTTTCGTCAGCCAAATGGCCAAGGGCGACACTGCGGACCAGAAAATGTTTGCAGAGACGATCGCGCCTAAAAGCCTTCATCTTCAGCTTAATCACCATGCCCGACCGCCTGGACCATCTGAACGATCGCAACGCGCCCGGTCGATCGCCTTTCTCGGATTCGGTGTGTTGGCAACGTCGTGCCTGCGCCGCCATCATGATGGCGAGGAGGTGGAACTGCGCATCCCGGAAAACGGCTTCATCAGTCAGAATGTGCCGCTTACCCCGCTGCGTACAGGCAGTCTCAGTACACGTACGACTCACCCCTATTTTCTGTGCCTGATCCAGGAAGCACTCGACGCAGCAGGTCTGCGGGTCCGGCTCAATAACCCCTATGAGCATAGTACCAAGGGGGAGATGCTCTTGGGATGTACTGATCAGACCACCCTTGCGCAGCTTGTCGGCGATTCAACCAGTTGCGGGCGGTATTCGCGTACGGGCTTCCGACATTGCGGTCGCTGCGTACCCTGCCAGGTGCGACGCGGCGCTTATCTAGCGTGGGGGCAGGGAGAC
>NZ_JBWKVW010000020.1:0-6210 GCF_059421905.1 Sphingobium sp. GW821-FHT02B05 | reverse complement strand
TGAGCATTTCCCGAATGAAATCGTGGGTCGCATCAGCCGCGGCCTTTGGAATTCTTCACCACGATCTGCATGGCGTCGAACATCGCGGCCAGCTGGGCGTGATTGAGCGCCAAGCGGTTGTTGCGGATTCCCGGTTGTTTCAGCATCGCGTCACGGTGCTGGGCGAAGCGTTCCCGGTAACATTTGAGGATTTCCGCCTCTTTCCGCACGATATGGACGATGAAGCCCGACACGTCGTCGCGATCGATGCGCGCGACCGTCTCAGCCGCGCCCCGCGTATGCTCGCCCCAACCTGATTTATCGATCGTCAGACCCATGATGCGCTCCCGCATTGCCGGGGACGCTTCGACCGGGTCATTCTGAACGATGGCGATCGCGCCCCGGAAAGGCGGTTCGAACGTTTCCATGCCGCCGTTGGCGATGGCGCGGGTGCGGACGGCGCGACCATTATAGGCGGTTTTCAGTTCGTCCCATTCGAACCGACGGCTGTGGGGCGTATCCTGATTGCGGTCGCCCTCGATCAGCACGACCGGCAGGTTGCCTACCTGTCCCAAGGTGCGAGAGATGCCCGCATTTGTCGCCTTGGTCGGGTCGAAGCCTTCATAGTTGCCGACGCGGCCCATCAGCTTCCACAGGAAGGCGATCAACGTTGATTTGCCGGTGCCGGGAGGGCCGGTCACTTCAAGAAAACCCAGCGAGTCCTGCGAAGCGCAGACCTGCTCCGCGAAAAGCGACAGCACCCAGAAGGTCAGGACGACAAAGCCTTTTGGCCCCCACGCCTGATAGACCGGCTGTACCCAATCCAGATCGAGGCGGTCCGCATCATAATTGATCGTAAGCAGCCGATCGGCGGTGCGCAGCTTCACAGCCTTGCGTGAAAAGACGAAATAATCGTCCTGGTTGACCTTTTCCACCTTGCCCTGACTGACGCCGATGTCGCCCAGCAGATAGGCTTCATGGTCGATCGAATAGCCGGTGAACTGGATAGCCTCGACCATACGGATGCTGGCCCACTGACGCTGCATCAGCTTATCCAGATGGCCGGTGGCGCCAGTCCACTGCGCACCGGGTGCAACCGACGACAGGCGCTTTTTGAATTCGGCACCGGCGGAAAGGTTCGCGCCGGAAAACGTCGCCTTCACCGCATCGCGGCGGGGCTGCCCTTTGACGCGGGGGAAATCAACGCGCAGGAAATACGCGCCCTCCTCAATGTGAGCATCCTTTTGGAAATACAGGGTGCGAAAGGTGCAGTTCGCCAGTTCGGTGATGTCGGCCGCCTGACGCGCCGCTTGGGGCAATTTTCTCAGGCAATAAGGGACCGTTCCCGGCGACGGGGTGCGCCGGGCTTGGTCTTGTTCATCGGTTGGGGTTCGGCGGTCGGGCCGACCCGTTATGTCTGGCTGATCACAGCGTCGGCAGGCTCGCTGGGCGGGCCGCCGAAGCTGGCGGACAGTTCCATCGCTTCCATGCCCATATCGATCGAGACCGGGCCGCTCATGCCGCCATCGCGGTACTCTTCCAGCTTGCGCGTGAGGGGCGGCAAAGTGACGGTCTTGGCTTCGCCGCCATAGGCGAAGCCCTCATTATAGAAATTCATGTTCTTGAGAACGCGGGGCAGTCCCATGGCTGGCTCCTATGCAAAGTGGGATGTCGGGGAGGGCTTCGCGTCAGACGACTTCGGTCAGCTGCTTGGCGAAATCGGCGAAATAGCTGTCGGTGATGCGCTGGTTGAACCCCAGATCCTCCAGCGGCGGCGGGACGGTGTAATCATAGTAGATACGCAGCTTGCCCGCCTTGAGGTTGGCGACGCTGTTGGCGGTTTCATCGAACCATGCGTTCGCGCCCAGGATGACGCCTGCACCCTTCAATTGGCGGAAGAAGCCGTTGATGGTTTCGATGATGTCTTTTGCCAGCGCCGGGTCAGCGGCTTGTCGATCGCCCACATCATGCCGTTGACGATGGTGTCGGCCAGCAGCTGCGCGACGCGCACCGTGCTTTCGAACACAAAGGGGCTGTCGGCCGCCGCCGTGGTGCGGTTGCCTCAGAAGCGGAGGCCGCTGTCGGTGCGGATCAGCGCCGTGATTTCCTTCGCATTGAGCAAGCCCGCTTCGCTCGACTGATCCTCGATATCCCAATGGATATCCTTGCTAAGACCCACGACGCCTTCCACCGGAATGTTGGACAGCGTCTTATGCGGCCCTGTCTGCATGTCGATCAGCGCGCGCAGGCCGATGGCGCGGGCGGCGGCATAGCTGACAACATCACCGGCGTCGGCCGTGTCCCAGGCGAGAAAATCGGGCATCAGCAGTATGAGTTCGCGCGCACTGAAACCGGCGCGATAGGTAATGGCGTCGGCGACCGCCTCGCCAATCGCGCGGGCGTAGCCAAAGCCCCGCAGCTTTTGCGCCACTACGCCGAGCGCCGTCGTAACGGCCTGCGTTTCGAGGCCGGGGGTGCCGAGGATCTTGGGCTTGACGCCCAGTTGCGCCTGCGCCGCCAGCAGCGCCTGCATCCCCGTCTTTTGACCGTTGATGGTGGTACCAATGACATTGGACGCAGTTTCGGCCGCGTCATCGCCTTCCTCGACGCGCACGACAACCAGAACCGGGCGGACATGATCGGCGATGCCGCGCAGGGATCGGGCCAACGTCCCTTCAACGCCCGCGTCACCGATCGCAGCTTCCACGTCGAGAATAAGCGCCGGGCGATCAAGCGGGAAGATGTCGGGATCCGCATCACACGCGGTCGCGACAAGGCCAATGATCGCGGTGGAAACGGCGGTCAGCGTGCGCGCGCCCTGGCTGACTTCGATTAGGGTGATGCCATGCTTGAAGGCCATGCGATAATCCTTTCAATTAACGGGACAGAGGCAGAAGGAGGCGGGTGCGCGCGTTCGCAAGAGAGATATCGGTGCGGTCAGCGTCGATCATGATGGTGGCGGCACCGCGTTGCCTGCCTGCCTGAATGGCGACGCGGCGCAGGCGAACACGATCTTCATTGCGCGATATGGCGACCGCCGTTGCTGCATAGATGCGCAGGATGTTGGCCGCCGTCATGGGCTGGACGATGAGGTCGGGAAGCAACGAGCCGTAGGCGCGACGGCCGACACGCGTGCCGACCGGCGTCGAAAGGATATCGGCGATCGACTGGCGGATATGATCGATGCCATCGAGCGCCGATCCTGAGGTTCGCTGCATGCCCGCCATCAGACTGGCGCACCGCTTTGTGCGCCGCCCGCCTGGACGCCGCCATGCTTGTGGCCCTTGAGGCTCTTGCCGCCGCCAATCACGTCGGTTTGCGCGTTTGCCGTGCCGCTGATCGCAACATCGTCGTTGACAGCGAGGGTGCCGTTGATGGTGACAGGATCGTTGACGGTCGTGCCGCCCGGCGCGTCGATCGTCACGCTGCCACCTTCAGGCAGGATCGCCGTTAGCGCATGGGTCGCATGATTATAGGCGATCGTCACGCCATCAGGCATGTCAATCTGCACGACATCGGGATCGTTCGACGGGGGCGGACAGGCGTCGGAGTAGAGGCCGAGAATGACAAGCCCATTGTCCAGATCGCCTTCGGGGGCCAGCACGACGCATTGTTCGCCGACGGTCGGCGGCGACCAGCATCGCATCCCACCCGCCCGCTGCGCTACCCAAGGCAGTTCGCCGGTCTCCAGATCGCCAAGCGTTACCGTGCAGGTGGCGTTGGGATGATCAACGGACGCGACGACGCCGTACTGGATCGCTTCGCCGATCTGCTGTTGTGCATCCTGATAGTTCGCCATGCGCGGACCATGACGCGTGCGCCATTTGCTTTCGCGCCCCTGCATTTGGACAGGCGGCTATCCAAGTGCAGGGGCAAGACTGGCCGTACGCGGCTATCGCGCAATAATCCCAATTCAATAGACAAGAAGTTATGGCTATTCGAACCGGTGTGTTAGACGACTAGGCATCGTCAGCGAAATCTTCACCACCAGCGCCGCACGAAAACATCCCTTGCCATTTTCCAATAAATCAACGAGTTCTACGGTTGCAGCTTTCCATGTATGGACGGCATTAGTTCAATCTGGTTTCAAGCTAAGATGATGGAATCACTTAGGCGACCCGCATAAAGCCGTACAAGTCCAATTGCTATTTTTGGAGCGCCATGTGCTTGATGAGTTGAAACGCCCACCCGCAAGGAACGAGTATCAGGAGAAGCGCCTGCGTTTTTTACGGAGCAATGCTGACATCGACAGTCTCGTCGGGCTTGAGATCGGCGCCTGCCATTTGCCGACCGTTCCACAGGGGATCGGGCATTGCTTTTATGCAGATTTCAGAACGGCAGAGCAGATGGTCAGCATGTGGGGACTCGACCCAAATGCCGTGTGCCATGTTGATTTCGTGATAGAACGGTCCCGTTCGCTGCCTGACCAAATCCCGACACACTTCGATTATGTCATTGCTTGCCACGTCTTTGAGCATGTGCCCGATCCCATCAGCTATCTCCAAGAACTGGCGGGTCTGTTAAAGCCTGGTGGCATTGCCTTTCTAGCGGTGCCGGACAAGCGAATGACGCCCGACAAAAACCGTCCGTTAACGACGATTGATCATTTGCTGATGGATCATCATGATCGCTGCCGATATCCCACAATCGAGCATATCATGGATTTTCACCGGCATTGGCTTGAACTGGAATCCAATTCTCCCCTACCTATCGGTGAAGTCTATGATTATGCTAGGGCGTTCCATGCCAGTGGAGAAGCCGACGTGCATTGTCATGTCTGGAATGATAAGAGTTTTTTGGAACAGTTTGAGACTTTATCGCAAGCCCGCTTGCTTGGCAACTTCGAGTTCACCGCGTTTGAGCCAACATTGGACGGATATAACGAATTTGTAGCCATTTTCACTTTACGATAATACCGCCACGATGATTAGGCCGTGAACACTGCGTTTATTAGATCAGCGCGTTTACCGCACTGCGCCAGTCATTGAACGAAATGAACTTTGCACCATTTCGGCTGCCTTGCAGTGATCAGCACCCAGGAGACCAACATGCCAGATGATGTGAAAGCCGCCCTGGATCGTTTCCAGCGTTTCTTAGGCCGACATTCCGGCGACGACGTAATCGATCCGCAAAGCGGTTTCACCGTTGCGGACGGCATGCTGCTGGCTGGCGAGATCGAGTTAGGTGCGACACGTGGCGAGCCGGGCGAAAGCCCGATCGACTAGTGTTGGCGATCAGCGAGACGCCGTCGCAGGAAACGCCTTATTCTATTTGGCGACCTAACCGGAATTGTCGTTGTCCCCGCTTTCCTTGGCGTAGAGCGTGGATCCAGGACCGCCGTCGCATCGGGTATATAGTGACCCGACGGGCGCGCTAACCATTCCATTTGGATCGCCTACGCCCATCAATGTCACTATGCGCGTGAGGGCATCGGCGCGCCTGGCGTAGAATTCAAGCTGCGTGTCTACCCAGTTGCTGTCGTTAGAGACGCTGCTCCAGCCACCGGCAGGCTTGATGGTGCCAACCGTGTCATGGCCGAAACCGAACATCGCCACGTCCTTGAACACGGACATGCTGGTGTCAAAGCTGACCGGTCCGGACGTGCGGGGCAGACCCCAGCCAAGGCCTGGCAGATTAGCGGAAAGACGATTTGTGCCATCATGCGCACCGGCACCGGCAAACAGCCTGGCGTCATATTGCGCATCGACCTCGATCACATTGTTGACGGCGGTGCCAGCAATATCCACGCCGACATCGAGCTGTCGCATTTTAAGTTTGGCATTGATGCCGTTGCCGCCTTGTATACCCATGCAGTCCTGATTGGCGATTTCGCCGAGGCCAAAATCGATGCCGATGAACTCACCCTCGCCATTCTGGCAGTAGAGCACGCCGGGCGCGATGGTCAGTTGCAGCACGTTGTCGAGATCGAAGCCGCGCTTGAGGGCGCTGATGTGTCAGCTGGTGAGCGAGAGCCATGGTTCGGACGTCCCGCTGTGCTTCTTGCGGATACCCGTATTCACATCCACAGCAACAAAGCCATTGATGATCGTTCCTTCAACCTGATCGGCGATATCAGCGCCGACATCTAGGGATATGGTCTGACAGTTGATGAATTTTACATCGGTCGCTTCGCCGCCGATTCTCCAACCATCCTTGGTCTTGCTGCGATCGTCCCACGCGCCCCGCGTATAGCACCCCTCAATGATGCTATTGCGCGCGTTGATGATCTCC
>NZ_JBWKVW010000019.1:0-8466 GCF_059421905.1 Sphingobium sp. GW821-FHT02B05 | reverse complement strand
CCGATATCAGCCCCGTAGAACGAAAGCGTGAAACGAAATTGAAACATAAAAGAGCGAATTTGCCTGGAGTGCCTGAATGGCAATAGCGTTTTTCGGTGGACACTTAAAAAGACACAGTCCATACTGTTAAGTATGGACTGTGTGATAAATCGTGACGGCCAGATTGAAGCTCGCAGACGAATTATCACGACGTATATGCATGAAAGCTCATTTATCGGGGGGCATGGCGTCCCGGCAGGCGTGCCTGAACTGGGATTTCAGGCTCCCCCGGCAGTCGGCCGGATGAAGCGCGAAATAAATACCATCCAACCTGAAGCGGTCTTGCCGGCGCGCTTTTTGCGGAGTCAAATGTCATTACGTGAAAGCCTTGCATCATTCTATATTTTTCTCAGCAGTGAGGAGCGCGCGCGTATGACATGCAAGATGCGGCCTCCGATGGCGAGCTCACTATCTCCATATAGGTTGTAAAATGCCAGCTATTACAGTTGTTAACCGTGCCGGCGAAAGCCAAACCATAAATGCAGAGCCAGGGATATCCGTCATGGAGATCATCCGAAACGCAGGCATCGATGAGCTATTGGCGCTTTGTGGCGGGGGGTGTAGTTGTGCAACCTGCCACGTTTACGTGGAAAGCGACATCGGCGCAAATGAGCCTGGTGAAGACGAAAATGATCTCCTCGACAGTTCAGATCACCGGGAGGCGAGGTCGCGACTTTCATGTCAAATTTTATTTGATGAAGCATTGGACGGTCTTAAAGTTCGTATAGCTCCTGAGGATTAAAAAGATCTCGGGGCACCTTGGCCACCACCGAACCGCGGCGCACGCTACTGAAAATGGCCAGAGCGAAATTCGGCGCAGCGGCAATGTCACCGTTCGATTGATAAAAAGGCGTTGAGATTGGCGCTCGATCTTATCGGATGAGGGGTGCGGGAAGGCCGCTCGTACGCTGGGCGCCGAGGCAGCTATCAGGCCATTTCGATATTCTTTATCGATCCTAAAATGAAGATGGACAAAGTCATAATTATACCATACGGTTCGGTATGGAAGAGGAATGAGAGATGAATATCCGAGCAAAAGACCTGGTCGATTGGGATTTTGGCACCGTAGAGCGCCGTATCTTCTGGGAGCCAGCCATTTACGAACAGGAATTGGAGCGCGTGTTCGGTCGCTCTTGGCTGTTTGTCGCGCATGAAAGCCAAGTTGACGCGCCGGGCAGTTTCATCACCACATATATGGGCGAAGATTCAGTCATCGTCGCGCGTGCCGACAATGGATTGGTCAACGTTTTCCTCAACAGCTGCCCTCATCGCGGCAACCGCGTCTGTTTTGCTGACAGCGGGCAGGGGCGGCAATTTACCTGTAATTACCATGGCTGGGCGTTCGGCCTCGACGGTGCGCTCAAGAAGATGCCGAAAATGGGCATCTATAAATCGACGCCGGGCTTTCATATGGAGGATTGGGGGCTCAAGCGCGCCCGTGTCGCATCGTACAAAGGCCTCGTCTTTGCAACCTTCTGCGAGGAGGTGCCGGAATTGGACGCATGGCTCGGCGATTTCCGATGGTATCTGGATGCCGTGCTGGACGTTGAAGAAGGCGGCACGGAATTCCTGCCGGGCGGCGCGACCCGATCGATCATGAAGTGCAACTGGAAGTTTCCGGCGGACAACTTCGTAGGTGACATTTATCACGCACTCTGGACCCATTTGGGCGGTGCTGAGCCTACATTGGGCCAGCATGGTGGCGTGAAGGTCGACAATGCCGGCAGCTATCAGGTGTCGGTCAACGGCCATGGGTGGGAGTTCAACGACAGTTTCTTGGGCAATGCCGCAACCATGGGTGACCGGGAACTGCTGCGTTACATGAAATCCCGACAGGACGCGATTACTGCGCGTCTGGGCGACTTCCGTGCGAAGATGTGGGGGTCGGTCGCATCGGCGACCATCTTTCCCAATTTCTCCTTCCTGCCAGGTTACTTCACCTTTCGTACCTTCCAGCCCAAAGGTCCGCTCAAAACGGAAATCCACGCCTGGACACTGGTGCCCAAGAATATGCCGGAGGAAATCAAGGATCGCTTCCGCCGCGGTTCGATGCGCACTTTCTCTCCGTCCGGCATCCTCGAAATGGATGATGGAGAGAACTGGGAATTTTCCACGCAAGCCAATGCCGGTTGGGTGACGCGTAATCAACGTCTCTGCTACGCCATGGCGCCCGAGGGCGAAGTGGAGCAAGATGGTCTGCCTGGCCATGTCGCTGCAGGACAATTGTCAGATGGCAATCAGAGACTCTTTTACAAGCGCTGGGCAGAGATGATGGATGCGGAAAGCTGGGCTGATATCCCCGTGGCAGAATCCACCGGGATGGCGGAGGCGACGGAATGACCACGCTGGGGATCAAACCCGATTACGCCGCCTTGCCGCGTTTGAGCTATAGCCAGGCGCGCCTAGCAGCAGAGAATTTGCTGGCGATGCACGGCGAAGGCAGGCCGGTCGGTGACCTGCTGCACAGGCAGATCGAACGTTTCTATAATTTGGAGGCGCGGCTGCTCGATGGCGAGCGCTATCATGACTGGTACGCGCTGCTCGCCGACGATCTCTTCTACTGGATGCCGTTGCAGGAAAATCGCTTCCGTCGCGACAAGCGGGCAGTGATCTCGCCGGACAACATGGCGTTTTTTGACGAGACCAAGGCGGACATCGCGGTGCGTCTGGGACGTCTCGATTCTAATCTCGTCTGGACAGAAGATCCGCCCACCCGCCATGTGTATATCATATCAAATATCGAGGCGTTCGAGACCGAGGTGGCGGGCGAATATGAAGTGCATTCTACCTTTATCCAGTATCGCAATAGGTCGGAACATGACGATGCGACATTGGCAGGCCGTCGGCGTGACCTCATTCGTGCGTTGGACGGCAGCTTTCAACTCGTCCGTCGGCTTATCTTGCTGCCGCAGTCGGTTCTGCTGACCAAGAATTTGTCGGTATTCTTCTGATGGGGCGGCTGGTCAATCTCCGCACGGTCGTGACCGGCGCGGGATCAGGGATAGGCCGCGCGGTCGTGCGCCGCTACCTGGCAGAGGGGGCCCGCGTTGTCGCTGTGGTGCGCAAGAGTGCAGATATTTCCGCTCTGGAAGCGGAGGGTGCAGTCGTAATTGAGGGTGACGTTTCGCTCTATGATACGGCTGCGCGCGCGGTCGGCACTGCGGTTGCGCAATGGGGCGGCCTTGACGCCTATGTAGCCAATGCAGGTTTATGGGACTTTCACAAGAAGCTGGAAAAACAGACGCCTGAAGAACTCGAGAAAGGCTTCAACGAGTTATTCGGCGTCAATTTTCTGGGCGCTCTCTACGGGGCGCGGGCGGCCCTGGATGCGTTGAAGGAAAGCCGGGGCAGCGTGATTGTCACTGGCTCCAATGCCTGCTTTCTGGCGGGTGGCGGCGGGGCGCTTTACACGGCGTCGAAATTTGCCTTGCACGGGCTGGTCATGCAGCTGGCAAGAGAATTTGCGCCGCACGTGCGCGTGAACGGCGTCGCGCCAGGCGCAACCGATACGAGCATTTCCGGGCCGTCGGCGCTCGGGCAGGAGGCGCGGGAAATGAACGCCGATGCCGACCGGATGGCTGTGATGCAGCAGCACATGCCGATGGGCCGCGTGTCGAAGGCGGAAGATCATGCCGCCCTCTACGTGCTGCTCGCAGCGCGGGAGGAGAGCAGTTACGTGACCGGCGCAATGCTCAAGTCCGATGGTGGACTGACCATATCGATCTAGCATGGGCTTGTGCCGAGACGGGCGGAAACTATAAAAGGGAGGAAGCATGGCAGGGAATGTGTTGGAGCGCGGTTCTGATGTGCTTGCGGAGCATCGCCCGGACGGATCAATCATTCTTGTCAACCGGCTGGCTCTTCCTGACGTGGAAGGCTCCATTCCTGGTAGACTACGTTATTGGGCCACGCATGCCGCCGACGCTCTATTCCTGACGCAGGGCGTCCAGGCGCTGCGCTATGGCGAGGCGGAAGTGCTTCGCCGTGGGTTGGCATCCCGATTGCTCGGGCTTGACCTTTCCGTAGATCGGCCGCTAATGATCGTGGCCGAGAATGGCATCAACCACGCGCTGCTGATGCTGGCGGCGACCAGTGTCGCCATTCCCGTCGCGATCGTGTCTCCCAGCTATATCGCAGCAGGTGCGGCTCCCTGGACAAAGTTCGGGCGCATCGTCGATCAGATCAGTCCCGCCATTATCGTTGCTGACAATGGGACAGCGGTTGAGGAGGCGTTGGTTGCTGCCGCCACAAAAGCTCAGGTACGGTCTTTATCGGACCTGTCATGGCTGGAACAATTGCCAGTCGCCAGCACGGCTGCGGTTGATGAGGCCGAAGCTTCGGTGACGCTGGACACTGTCGCAAAGCTGTTGTTTACGTCCGGTTCGACGGGTCATCCCAAGGCAGTGCCGAACACGCAGCGCATGATGGTGTCCAACATGCTGGGCCTGTCGGTTGTGTGGCCCTTCCTTTCAGAACGGCCGCCGGTGTCGGTCGACTGGCTGCCTTGGAGCCACACGTTCGGCGGCAATTGCTGCTTCAACACGAACCTGTGGTTCGGCGGCCACTCCCATATCGATGGCGGCCGACCGACAGCAGCGTTGATTGGCCGTAGCATCCAGGCGATCCGTGAGTGGTCACCGACCCTTTATTACAACGTGCCTGCAGGCTTCGAAGCGATGTTGCCCGAGCTGGAGTCCGATAGTGACTTCGCGCGAGCATTTCTGTCCCGGCTGGATTTCATGTTCAATGCTGGTGCAGCGCTGCCTGCTACGCTGCGCAAGAGGCTTGAGGCGGTGGCAAACCGCACGATTGGACGAGCGCCGCGCATTGTTGCCGGTTGGGGTTCAACCGAAACAGCGCCTTTTTCGACCGTTTTATATTTTGACCAGTCCCATGCCTATAATCTGGGTGCACCTATTCCCGGTACGCAGATCAAGATGGTGCCGTTGGACGAGCGATATGAATTGAGGGTAAAGGGCCCAAATGTCATGCCCGGCTATTGGCGTGATGAGGTGACGACGGCAGCGGCCTTCGATGAAGAAGGCTATTATTGCATCGGCGACGCCGGAAAATTGGTGGATCCCGATTGCCCGCAAGAGGGTATCTTATTCGATGGCCGCGTCGCTGAGAATTTCAAGCTGACGTCTGGAACATGGGTTAATGTTGGTGCACTGCGGCTGGCCGTGTTGAGCGCCTTGGAGAAACTCATTTCAGACGCGGTCGTAGCGGGCGAAAGCCGGGCCGACATAGGATTGCTCCTGTTTCCGAACGAAGCGGCCTGCAGAGCACTGTTGGGCGAAGAAGAATGCCAGTTGCTCGGGGAGACATCCGCAAGTGCGCATCCCGCCGTGCAGGTTCGCATAAATGCCCTTTTGCGAGAATATAATGGACGCCAATTAGGGTCGAGCACGCGGATTGCCCGTTACCTGATCGTCGACGAACCACCGAGCGCGGTGCATGACGAGATTACAGAGAAGGGCTATATCAACCAACGCCGAGTGTTGACCCGGCGCGCCTCGCTGCTGGAGCAACTTTACGGTCAGGACCGGCTGGAGCGCTGAGACGCGGCGTTGCAGCCATCAACCGGGCGCAGCCGGGAAATGGGTTTTGAGCAACAAATCCTCGCACATGGTCATGAGCGGACGCTTTTCCACTGGGATCAGCGTGGCAGCGACACGCATGTAGGAATAGGCTAGGACCGCACGGGCCTCCGTCTCTTCGGGGTCCACGCCACATTGGCGCAGCAAGCCGCTGATATAGCTGATGCGCAACTGGTCGACTTCCTCAAGCGCATGGCGGGCCCGCTCCTCCCGTCGGCTCCACAGGCGGATCGCAAGCTCGACATCGGCCGCCCGCGTCGCACGCTGGCCTGACAGCGGCAATTGCAGCAACCGTCGCAGTCGCTGCTCTGGCGAAGTCTCCCCCTTGTCCAGCCTCTCGATGAGCGCCAGCGTGGCGCGACGTCGCCAGTCGACCAGCATGCTGTCGTGCAAGGCAGCGCGGTCCTTGAAATGCCAGTAGAAGCTGCCCTTCGTTACGCCCAACTCTTTGGCGAGTAGTTCAACCCGCACTCCGTCGATCCCGTCCTTTGCCAGCTTTTCCAGCGCGGCCTGGGTCCACGCCGTTGCGTCCAGCCTGGTCGTTTCACCCGACCTGATCTTAGTCTTGTCCACCATAGTTCGCCTTGGACGAACTTGGCCGCAAAATGTCAATCCTCCAGCATGATGGGTCTCCTTTCCATACGGAGCCGTATTGACATCTGGAGGCTTGGCCTGCATCAGAGGGTCTTGGTGGAAGAGGAACGACTGATGGGTGCAGAAGCGGAGTTGGGTCGCGGCAATAGCGTGCGCGCGCTGGACTTGGATACCAACTATCACGAGGCAGGTGAGGGCGCGCCGGTCCTGTTACTTCACGGTTCGGGGCCTGGTGTGTCCGCCTGGACCAACTGGAAGAAGGTGTTGCCGGTGCTAGCGCAGCATTTTCGCGTCATCGCCCCCGACATGGCGGGATTTGGTTTTACTGAACGCAATCCCGAGCTGGCATATGACATCAAGCTTTGGGTCAAGCATCTGATCGCTATTTTGGACGCGCTCGGTATCGAAAAGGCCAGTCTGGTCGGCAACAGTTTCGGCGGGTCATTGGCGCTAGCAGCCGCTGCGCGTTTCCCGGATCGTTTCGATCGGCTCGTGCTGATGGGCACGCCGTGCGACAAGTTCGCCATGACGCCGGGTCTTCGCGCGGGTTGGGACTACACGCCCAGCCGTGAGAATATGCGCGCGGCGATGTCGAACTTCCCCTATGACCTGTCCATTATTACTGACGAGCTGCTCGAGGACCGCTACCAGACCAGTTTGATACCTGGCGCGCAGGAAGGGCTGCGCAAGCTCCTCGCCAAGCCCGCCGAGGAAGGCGAAACCATTCTGTCCGGCATGCCAGAGGCGGTTGTCGCCAATATCCAGCATCCCACCCTGGTGCTGCACGGCCGCGAGGATAAGGTGATCCCGGTCGAGATGGGTCTGAAGTTGGGCCGGGCCATGCCGAACGCTGAATTTCACATGTTCGGGAAGTGCGGCCACTGGGTGCAGTCGGAGCGCTCTGAGTCCTTCCTGACGCTGACTCAACGCCATTTGCGGGGCGGAAAATGAGCGAGATCGAGGCGCTTGGCTATATCGGTCTGGAGGTCTCGGACTTCGCAGCGTGGCAGGGTTTCGCGCGCGACCAGCTCGGTTTGCAATGGGTGGAGCGGGCCGACGGGACGGTTGATCTGCGCATCGACACCTATGCGACGCGCATCCGCCTGCATCAGGGGGCACGTGACGATCTGGCCTATGCCGGCTGGGAGGTGCGGGACGAAGAGGCGCTGAACGCGCTCGCCCTGCGGTTGGAAGGGATCGGCATCGCCGTCACCAGGCCACAGGAGGAGGCCGTGGATCGCCGCGTCCACCGCCTGATCCGCTTCGCTGATCCCGAAGGGAATGTGCATGAGGCCTTTTTCGGTCCGCTGCAAAAGACTAACGATCCTTTCGTCAGCCCGGTCGGCGCGACCTTCAAGACCGGCCGGCAGGGACTTGGCCATCTGGTGCTCAGCTGTCGGGACAAAGATGCGCAGATGGACTTTTTCCAGAATGTGCTGGGCTTCCGCTTATCCGACCATATCCTGACCGAAGTCGTACCCGGACGGCCGATGGAAATCAGCTTCCTGCGCTGCAATGGCCGGCATCATTCGCTGGCGCTAGCGCCCGTGCCGATCCCTAAGAAGATCGTCCATCTGATGGTGGAGGCAAATTGCATCGACGACGTCGGCCGCGCGCTTGATCGCTGCATGAAGGCGGGTACGCACCTGACGTTCACTCTGGGGCGCCATTCCAACGACGACATGCTCAGCTTCTACCCGTTGACCCCCTCGGGCTTCGACGTCGAGTTCGGCTGGGGCGGGTTGGAGGTCGATGACGACAGCTGGCACGTCCTGACACATGATCGCAATTCCGCCTGGGGGCATATTTATCAGCGCCCGCCCAGGCCTGCTAAGCCGGAGGTATCATGACCATTTCCTACGAAGACGCGGCGCTGCGCCTGCGTGAAGCCTATCGGGGCGGTCAGGTTGCGCCGCTGCGAGATGTGCTGGAGCCGACCGATGCGGCCGGTGCCTATACCGTGCAGGCGATCAACACCCGTCATTGGCAGGAGCAGGGCCGTCGGATTGTCGGCCGCAAGGTCGGGCTGACGGCAAAGGCCGTACAGGTCCAGCTTGGCGTCGACCAGCCTGACTTCGGCGTGCTGTTCGAAGACATGCAGATCGTGAACGGCGGCTCGCTGGAAGCCGCCCGCGCGATCCAGCCTAAGGCTGAGGCCGAGGTCGCGATCATGTTGGCTAAGGACCTCTCGGACGACCAGATCAGTGCCGCCGATGTGGCGCAGGCCGTCGAC
>NZ_JBWKVW010000018.1:0-13698 GCF_059421905.1 Sphingobium sp. GW821-FHT02B05 | reverse complement strand
GTGCATGCTGATATTTAGGACAAAAGGCATGAGGCCGCTGTTCCGCGCCTCATTGCGGATCGACCGCGCGGATCAAAGCCTAAGCAAGGTCAGCAGAAGGTTACCCTGACCGACCCAACGGCCCGAGGTATCCTGCGTGATGTTTGAGTTGAGATCATACTGCCCGAGTCGCTCTCCGCCAATCGACCAGAGATGCGTGATGTGCCGCCCTTGCTGCGTGAAATAGCCAATCGGCTGACCGATCCGATTGCAAATATATTCGGGCATTACAGCAGGCGCATAAGCTGCTTGCCGGTGCCAACCAAATGGCCCTTGGCGTCGCGAGTCTTGTTCTCGGCGGTATTGTATGAGCCCAGCAGGTTACCGCGATGATCGCGTAGCTTCACATTTCCCTGAAATTCTTCGGTGTAGCCGATAAGGTTGCCGCGACCGTCGCGAATGTTGGCACGCATAGCTTCCTCCTGAACAAGCTTTCCAATTCACCTGCGCCACTGAGACTTACGACCAGTGCGCGACAAAGCGGTTTGCGTGCTCCACGCTGGAAAACTCCACGATCGCGTCCATGAGGATGTGGCTTTCGGGAGACCCACCAAACATTTCGCCTGCGGTGTTGTAGCGCTGGGTCGTGACGGTGATGCGCATATCCTGCTGACGCAGCCAATAGCCGAGCCCGATCGAGTCTTCGCCGTCCCCCACTGAGATCGCCTGCAATGAGCCGAGGAGATCGTAGGTCGCGGCGGTCTCACGGACGATGATCTGTGGTGCGGTGAAAAACTCCATCGACGGCATCACTCATGTCCCAGCTTGAACTCTTAACCGATACCGCTTATTCATAAGCGATACCGGTTATCCCGTCAATGAAAACGGACAACGCAGGGCTGGATGAAAGAAACCGATACCGCTATCTCTCGAAGGGTGACGAAGCCAAAACTCTTCGATGAAGCGATCCATTTCCGTGCGCGAGCAGGGACGAAGACACGCATCGATAAGCTGCGCGGCGAGGCCCGACAGGGTGACTTTGTGCGCGAACTCATTGAGGATGCCCTCGATCGCCGCGAACAAGAAGCCGCGAAGTCACAAGAGCGTTAGTCTGCGCTGCCTAAATAGTAGGGTTTAGGAGATGCGAATGGCTTGGCGACATTATGAAGTAAGGCAGTCAGATGACTGCGATGTGCGGGGCGCTAACGGCACATCGATCCTTCGGTTTACTATGGGTATCGTGGAAACCGGCAAGCAGCGTGTGTTCGCTGGTTATTTCGTCCGCCTGATGCTCACTGACCGCGAGCCGATCACCGGCGAGCATGAGCACTCATTGCGTGGCGCATTGTGGCGGTTGGCTCGCAACATCGCGCCGCTTGGTTATGTTCTCAACTGTGCCGGTATCAGCGCCGAGTTCAATGAGAGCGGACTCAGCGTGGACACAGGTTGGGGCTATTGGGGGCGTCAGAAGGAGCCCATCCACATGATGGACCCACTGCCCGCGGATGCTGAAGACCCCGGCGATCTTGATCAGATGATACGAGAGGCAGTGGAAGGCATGCAGATCGACATCAGCCTTACGCTTGAGCCCGCTCCTCACCGGCCCGTGCGCGGAGCGCCCCGTAAAGCTGGGCGGGGCCGAGTAGCACCTCTTTCAGACCATCGCGCACCTTCTGCGAATCGAGAGCCTGCTTACTCAGTGAGGAATGCGCCTCGAACGCCTCGATAATCGCGTTCATCAACTCGTCCTTGAGCGTGGGCGAGTTGGCGAACTGAGCCTCGGTGTTGTTTGCGGCCTGCGTCACCAGCGCATCAGATTCGAGCATCTTGTCGCGCAGGGTGGTGACATAGCTCAGTTGGTCGCCATCGGTCGTGTCAGCGCCGAACAGGTCATTCACGCGCTCAATGATCTCCGCAAGCAGCGCCTTCTCTTTGTCCTGCACAGAGCCTGAGCCGACTTCCGTCATCGGCCTCAACTTGCTTTCATCGCGCCCCAACACATCAAGGCGGCGCTGCCCTTCGTTCTTGAGGTTGTGGTGGGTCAGCACGACTTTGGACAGGTCCACACCTTCGCGCTCACGACCAAACTCTAATAGCGGGGTCAGGCGCTTATAGAACAGGAAGCGCTTCTCTATCGCGCTGCTGGCGTAATCGAATATCTGCGACAGAAAGCTGTAGGCGCGCTGGTATGCGGCCATATCGTTCTTGAACAGGACCAGCGCGTTGACCTCATCCTGAGCGTCTGATGCGCCATCGTCATCATCACGCTCGCGGGCATTACGCAGGCGCTCCTGCGCGGCCTTATAGCGCTTGAGCAGCCTGTCAGCGACCGGCTCAATGGCAGCAATGAGATCACCCTGCTTGGCGCGGGGGTTCATCTCGACCGTAGCGACGCGCTCGACCTCATACTCATCATAATGGCCGCTGGCATCCAGCTTGCCCTTCAGGTCGAGAACGAGGTTCGGATCAGTGACGCCCTCAAGCTCGGCGGTGTCATAGTAGGTGCGAAAGGCAGTAAGGACTTCTTCTGACGAGTTCACGAAGTCGAGGACATAGGTGGTGTCCTTGCCCGGATGCGCGCGGTTGAGGCGCGAAAGCGTCTGCACCGCCTGAATGCCCGCGAGCCGCCGATCGACATACATGCCGCACAGCAGCGGCTGATCGAACCCGGTCTGAAACTTGTTGGCGACCAGCAGAAGGTGAAAATCCGCGCCCGCGAACGCGTCACGGATATCCCGCCCCTTCAGCCCCGGATTGAGCGCGGCGCTGCCCTCAGTGAGCGGCTCTTGGCTGGAATCAGGGTCGTTCACTTCGCCAGAGAAGGCGACCAATGTGCCGAGACCGTAACCCTGCGATTTGATGTAAGCGTCGATCGCCATCTTCCAGCGGACGGCTTCGACGCGGCTCCCGAGCACCACCATCGCCTTGGCCTTGCCATCGAGCAGCGGCTGCACATTCTCGCGGAAGTGCTCGACGACGATCTGAACCTTCTGCGCGATATTGTAGGGGTGCAGGCGCACCCAGCGCATGATGCCTTTGAGCGCCGTGCTGCGCTCGACCTCCCTATCATCCCATTCCTGCCCGTCATTGGCGAGCCGGAAGGCAAGGCGATAGGGGGTGTAATTTTTGAGCACATCGAGGATGAAGCCTTCCTCGATCGCCTGTCTCATTGAGTAGACATGGAAGGCTGACGGCAAATTGCCGGGGCCGGATGGCTGATCGGGTTCTGGTTTGCGCCCAAACAGTTCGAGCGTCTTGCCTTTCGGGGTAGCCGTGAACGCCACATAGGTGACGCCGCTGTCGCCCGCGCGCGCCGCCATCTGTGCGGTCAGGATATCCTCGGCACTGGCCTCCCCACCATCCTGAAGCTCAGCGATTTCCTCGGGGGAGAGAAGCTGCTTGAGCTTCTTCGCCGCCTCGCCGGTCTGCGAGCTATGCGCCTCATCGGCGATGACCGCAAACCGCTTGCCCTGCGTCGCGGCGAGATCGCGGACGGCCTCAAGCGCGAAGGGAAAGGTCTGGATAGTGCAGACGATGATCTTCTTGCCCTGAGCCAGCGCCTCGGCAAGCTGCCCGCTCTTGGCACCGCCCTCACTGCGGATCGTCGCGACCACGCCCGTGGTCCGTTCGAACCCGAACAGCGCGTCCTGAAGCTGGGCGTCAATGACATTGCGATCCGACACGACGATCACGGTGGAGAACAGCTTGTCGTCGGCGTCATTATGGAGGTCGGCGAGGAAGTGCGCCGCCCATGCGATCGAGTTGGTTTTGCCGCTGCCCGCTGAGTGCTGGATCAGATATTTGCCGCCCGCGCCCTCTTGGCGAACGGCTGCGCGCAGCTTCCGGGTGGCGTCAAGCTGATGGTAGCGGGGAAAAATGATCCCGCTGATCGCCCGCTTGGTATCGCGCTGAGCGACCATATAGCGGCCAATGATCTCCAGCCAGCTTTCCCGCTCCCAGACTTCTTCCCAGAGATAGGCGGTGCGGTGCCCATGCTCATTGAGAGGATTGCCCGCGCCGCCCTCGTCACCTTTGTTGAAGGGCAGGAAGCGGGTGGTTGGCCCTGCAAGCTTGGTGGTCATCTGCACTTCGCTGTTGCTCACAGCGAAGTGGACGAGCGCCCCACTGGGGAAGGTCAGCAGCGGCTCAGCATTCCCGCCCTTCGGTCGGGGCAAACGGTCGAATCGATACTGGTCGATGGCGTCAGTGATCGACTGGGTGAAGTCGGTCTTCAACTCAGCGGTCGCGACGGGCACGCCATTGAGGAACAGCGCCAGATCGAAACAGTTCTCGTTCGCCATTGAGTAGCGAAGCTGCCGCACGATTCTCAGCCGGTTCGCCTGATAGGCGGCGATGATGTCGGGGTTCATGCCCATCGCGGGCTTAAACTGGGCGAGCGAGATCATACTCCGCACGCCGACCATCTCGACGCCATGTCGAATGACATCCAGCGTGCCGCGATCGTCGATCTGCTTGCGCACGCGGTCGAGCAGCGCCGCCTCAGCGCCCGCTCCGTGAATGCGGCTCAGTGTGTCCCAGACATTCGGCTGCGTATCCTGCACCCATGCGACCAGATCGGGCGAGAATAGTGCCCGCTTACGGTCGTAAAGCGCGGCGCTACCGGATTCGTAGAGCCAGCCATGCTCAGCGAGGTGTGCGCAGATTTCGTCTTCGAAACGGATTTCCTTGTGGATGCTCAACGCCTCACCCCTGCTTCAACTGATTGAGGCGCGGCTTCAGCAATCGCTCAAGTCGCAGCATCGCATCGACGAGAGCCCGCTGCACATTGGGCCAATCCTCGCGATCGGAACGATAGCCGCCCTCGACCAGCGCGCCGATCAATGTGCCGCGCTGGCCCTCTTCGCGTTTCCAGATCAGATCGCCGCCGAACTCACCCTCAATGAGGGCGCGATCCGCTTCGAGCTTGAGGAAGAACGCCTGATTGTCGTCGATCCACAGATGGACCTGAGAATCGCGCTGGCGGATCGTGTAGACGAAGGTGAAACCCGCCGCCCCCGCTGAGGCGGAAATCCAGTTGTCCTTTGATGGGCTGCGTCCCGCATGCAGCGGTGTCTTTTCAGCCGCGAGCGTGAGCAGACCCTGCCAGAACTCGTATCGGACCTCGTGGCGCTCGACCTTCGCCTTCTGCTCAGCCTGTCGCTTGAGTCCGATCTGCGTCTGGAACTGCGTCGCTTCGGGCAGGGGGATGATCGGCTGCACATCCAGCAGCAATCGTCCGTCGCCCAGCTTGTATGGGCTCAGCCGGATGCAACTGATGTCGAGGCCCTGCTCACGGAGCCACAGCACCGTCGTCGTCAGTTCCTTGCTGAACGCCGCTGAGGCGAGGATAATGCGGACGCTGCCGCCAAACTCCTCCTGCTCGGCCTCCTGCCAGTTAAGGTAGGCGAACAGCTTGGCCTCGGCATCTTCGCCGCTCTGGCCGCATCGCCGCAGATATTGCGTGTGGGCATCGACCGCCTCAGCGAAGGTCATGCGCGCGATCATCGCCGCGTAGCGAATCGCCTGTAGCTCCATGTGGCCCGCATCATCGCGCTTGAGTTCGACCACCACGAGGTTGGCCTCAGCATCGAGGCAGAGCAGGTCTATGCGCCGGTTGCTGTCAATCCACCCGCCATATTCGTCGGACAGGACCAGCAGGTCTTCACCCAGCACCGCGATCTGGTCGCGCAACATGCGCTGGATGTCCTGACGCTCGCGCAGTCCTTCGACATAGAAGCGCGTCGGGTTTGCAGCGGTCAGCTTCCCCTCATTGACCTCGTAGACGGGCATCAGGCGCGCTTCCGAAGCCCGAGACGATCGAATGCTGCCTCCACATCCGGCTTCATGGTGAACAGGTTCTCCGGTTCCTTCAGATCGGCGAGGATGCCCGAATAGAACTTGCCATTGCGATGATCGGCGTTCGGTGCGGGCCAAAGATAGATCGCGCGATCTGCGCACATGGTGCCAAAGTGCATGTGCCAGCTTTGCGCGTTCCAACCGAGCGCCTGTGTCAGCGCAGTTGAGGTAGAGCCGGGGTTGTCGATCAGCACCTGAACCAGCTTGGCCTCAGTCTCTGTCATAGGCTTGACGGTGAAAGCGCGGATCACGCGCTCAGCAGTATCGAGCCCACTGAGTTCACCGATCAGTGCTTCATGCTCAGTCTGTTCTTGCTGATCCAAGGCATCGATCATGCGCTGAGCCGCCTCGCGCTGATCAACCGCCCCGCTGACAAGCCAGCGCTCTGCATTTGAGCGCATCTGCGATCGGCTATCCGCATTCGCTGCCGGGATCGAGGCAAGTTGCTTATCGATATTGAGGCTCACGCCGCATCTCCCTCCGGGGCGGCGACCTGACGCGCTTCCCAGTCTTTGTAGGTCAGCCCACCCTCAACGGTGCGCCAGTCTATCTGGCCGTTCGATGCCCTGCCGTTCACCACCGCCGCGGCGGCGCTGGGGCTACGGAAGGCATAGTCCTGCGTGAACACGCAGTGCGCGCCCTGCTGAGTGAGAACGCCCGACCGGCGAAGTTCCGCATAGAGCGAGGCGTAGGTATGGTGGTCGAGGCCAGTCCATTCGAGCCTGCCCATCGATCCCGCTTCCACGACAAACTCGCCGTCAGTGAGCACCGCTGAGGCGCGCAGGCCATGCTTGCGCGATTCCATCACGAACCGGGTGCCGCCTACGCCGACTTCCTGCGGATCGGCGATCGTCCGCACCGGCGTGGCTGATGTCGCAGGCCGCGCCGACCGAGCGCGCTGGATGAACATATCGACTCGCACGGCGGGGAGCACGATCAGGAGGTTTTCGAGGAACGCCTCCATCTTCGCGATGTCTGCTTCACTGAGGATCGGCAGCACCGGCGCGGTCAGGTTGTCGAGCAGGGTATGCCCGATCGCCTTGGCGTAGCTGATCAGGCGCGCTTCGAGGTAGCGGACATGCGCCTTGTTGAGCTTGTTGGCTGAGGCGGTGACCAGCACCGCGCTGGTCCACCATTCCTTGCGCACATCATGCTGACGGATGCGCGCGCCGATGTCCTCGCCTTCACCGATATAGGCGAACGGTTCGCCGTTCTGGTCGCCGAGTAGCAGGTATATGCCCGCATAGCTCGATTCCCCTCGCGCCAGCGCGGCGGTCAACTGGGTGCGCGGAAACATCAGCACATGCCCCGTCCAGTTGAACAACTCAGCGGTGACCATGCCATCGGGCCGACCGTCGATGTAATAAAGCTCCAAGGAACGACCGACCGCTGGGCTCATACGAACAGCCTCCCGGTCGTGGTCTTGGGGCCGGAGCCGGTGGGCACGATGTCGTGGCGACGCATCCAGCCCAGCCATTCGGGAAGCTCGCTGGAGCGAAACTTCTCCCGTTTTTCCGGGTGCCAGTTATTGAGGAAGCCGGTGATGATCTCATCGTCGGTGGGTGAGTTCCCCTCACTGAGCGCGTCGTTCCACACGCCATAGAGCGTCGCCACGGCTTCCGCCTGCTTCGTCGTGAGGGGCGCGAAATCCGCGATCAGCTTGTCGAGCTTGGCTGTGCGATCCGCACCGAGCCAATCGGCAAGCTCTTGGCGATGCGTGCCGCGCTGCTGCGCGAGGCGATAGCTGACCGTGGTGCCGGTGCCGCCTTGCTGATCGACAACGATGCCCGCGATGCTGCTTGCGCCGCTTTCCATTTCGTCGATCAACGCGCGGTCGAGTGGGCCAGCGGCTTCGCGCGTGTAGGAGCCCGCAAGCTCGCTGATGCCGACATACCCCTCAGCAAGGAAGGCGATCTTCTGGAACTTCACGCGGCCAAAGGTCGCCTGACCCGCTGATCGCTCAATAATCTCGGTGGCGACCAGCCCGCGCGCCCGAGCACGGTTAACTGGAAAGGGCAGCACTGTCGCTGAGCCGCGCACATCGATCTTGCCGGTGACGGCTGCGGAGATTAGAGCGGCACGCCTTTCGGTGAGCAAGCCTACTGCTTGATCGGCTGTGGCAATCACGCCGTCGATTTCGGCGATTTTGATTGTCAGCGCCGCTGCGATTTCCTTCTGTTCAGCTAACGGCGGTAGGGGGACGACCAGATTAACGGCTGTTCCTATGTTAAAGTGTAGCTGGATCGCTCCACCTGAGCCCTCAGCAAACTGGCGCAGAGCAGTTTCAGCCTGAAGATACCAACACAGAAACTGTTCGGAAAAGCGCTCGCCATTCCTAATGACGATGAGGTCGATGCAGTTACAGCCATTCAACTCAGGAGGGACGATTGCCGCAGTCCCCGGCTGACCAGTGCGCACAGCCACGATGTCGCCTGCGTTCAAACGCGACTTACGGTGAAACTCGTGACCTTCCTCGCTAATATAAATCAGATTGGCAGTTTCGATCCGACCGGGCCGAACATTCAATGAGCGAAGAGCAGGTATGCCCGCTTCGACATAGTGCTTCGAAGGTTCGACAACGATTCCTACTGTGACGCTCGGCACAATCTGCTTTAGCCGGTTGATATCCCAATGGACGGGCACCTCGCCTAGCCATTCGATGCCGCTGCCTTTCATTGGCGCGTGCGGATCGAGGCCCTTGGTGACGGCGTGGGAAATGACGGCTTGCCGCTTCTCTTTCAGCAGCACGATCAAGCGCCGCTGCTCCTCAATGAGCGCGTCGATCTTGACGGTTTCGCGATCAAGGAACGCGGCGATGGCGGCTTGTTCCGGCCTATCGGGGAAGGCCAGAAGGATGTTCTTCATCTCCGAATAGTTGGTGCTCCACAGATCAGCGACGATCCCCTTTCCATACCGGTAAAACTCCTCCTGAAAGGCGACGCTGCGCAAAAGGAAGTGGACGAAGGTTGAATCAAGGAGGGCGTCGGGTGTGATGACGGTGTTGATCAGCGACACCGATCCATCGAGTTGGGAAAGCCCCGATGAGCCCTTGCGATCGGAGCGGCTGTTGATAACAAAATCGCCCGCACGCACGCCCTTGCGGTTATCGTTGTCGTCAGTCTTCGCCGCAGTCTCAAGCTGAGGAACGATCCCCTGCTTTGTCACCGAGAGCGCAGGAAACTCGGTGTCGCTGACTTTCTCTCGGCGCTCAGTGAACACGCCTCCAAGCCTACGCACCTGCCAATGGCTGGGCACCTCACCCAGCCACTCGACGCCGCTGGTCTGATAAGAAGGGTAGGCGGGGAAAGTCACGCAGCCAGCCCTTCCAACATGCCCTTGATCCGGTCACTCACGGCCTCAAGATCAGCGTCGATCTCGGCGAGTGGACGGGGCGGCTCGAACACATAAAAGTGCCGAGTGAACGGGATTTCATAGCCGACCTTGGTCTTGTCGGTGTCGATCCACGCATCATCGGCGTGCGGCAGCACTTCCCGCGCGAAGTAGGTCTCGATCTCTTCACTGAGGGGGACATTCTCGGTGTCCCGCAAAGAGGTGTCCGCCTGCGGCTTGCCCTTGGCCTTGCCGCGCTGACCCACGACGACCTTGCCCGCCTTGTCCCGCTGAGGGCGCTCGACGGTAATGGTGCGATAGCCGAAAGCACTGTTCGGGAAGATGCGCGACAGCGGCGCGAGCTTCACCTTGCCGCCTTTGGGCGCTGAGGGTTCCGGCTCGCCTGCGATCACCACCGTGCGACCGACTTCCTTGCCCTCGGTATCGAAGCTGGTGGCAAGCCGCGCCTCAGTGAAACCGCCGAACAGCTTGGTCACGGTGTCGATATGCTCGTCGGACATCTCCTTGCGCTTTGAGCCCAAGGATTTGCGCATCTTGCGCCACATTGAGGAGGCATCGATCAACTGGACCTTGCCCCGCCGTGCGTCCGGTTTCCGGTTGCTGATGATCCAGACATAGGTCGAGATACCGGTATTGTAGAACATGTCGGTCGGCAGCGCGACGATCGCCTCAACAAGGTCGTTCTCCAGCACATAGCGACGGATTTCGCTCTCGCCGCTGCCCGCGCCGCCCGTGAATAGGGGGGAACCGTTCAAGACAATCCCAAATCGACAGCCTCCCTCATTGAGCGGACGCATCTTCGACAACAGGTGCATCAGGAACAGCAGCGATCCGTCCGACACGCGCGGCAGACCGGGGCCGAAGCGACCATCATAGCCCTTCTGCTCATGCTCGGCGCGAACCTGCTTCTCGACCTTCTTCCACTCGACGCCAAACGGCGGATTCGACAGCATGTAATCGAAAGTGCGCCCCGGATGCCCGTCATCGGACAGGGTGTTGCCGGGGGCGATGTTCTCAATGGCCTGCCCCTTGATAAGCATGTCGGCCTTGCAGATCGCGTAGGATTCCGGGTTCAATTCCTGACCGAACATGGTCAGGTGCCCCTGCGGATTGTGCTCAGTGAGATACTCGCCCGCGATCGACAGCATACCGCCCGTGCCCGCTGTCGGATCATAGATGGTGCGGACTATCCCCGGCTTGGTAAGTGCGTCGTCGTCCTCAACAAACAGCAGGTTGACCATGAGGCGAATTACCTCACGCGGGGTGAAGTGTTCACCGGCTGTTTCGTTCGAGATTTCAGCGAACTTGCGGATCAACTCCTCGAAGGCGAGCCCCATTGCGGCGTTGTCCACCCTGTCTGGGTGGAGGTCGATGCGAGCAAAGCGTTCAATGACCTGATAGAGCAGCCCGGTCTTTGCGAGCCGATCGATCTGGGCGTGGAACTCGAACTGCTCGAAGATGTCGCGCACGGCGGGGGAGAAGCCCTCGACATAGCGGACGAGGTTGGCGCGGATGTTGTCCTGATCGCCGATCAGCTTGCTGAGGTCGAGCGGATCGGTGTTGTAGAAGCCCTGCTTCGCGGTGCGAAGGAGGAAGGGCTCGGGATTCAGCCCCAGCGCGGTCTTGGCCTCAAGCTCAGTGAGGACCGCAGCCTTGGTGGGTTCAAGCACGCAATCGAGACGGCGCAGCACTGTGAACGGCAGGATCACCCGGCCATATTCGGATTGCTTGTAGTCCCCTCTCAGCAGGTCTGCCACAGACCAGATGAAAGATGCAAGTGCTTGATGATTCACGAAATACCCCCGGTGTCCGGGGCAGTTTAGCATTTATGCTACGGGGAAGACAGCAAGATATACGATACCGGTTTCCTCTCAACGCAAAGCGGACGAACACATATGGCCGAGCAGCCAGACCTGCTTTCTGACCTCAGCGACCTCGACTTCGCACGCCTGCTGCTGGCCGAGATGCACGATGATCTGCACGGGAAGGTCAGTCGGTTCCGCCAGCTTGAGGACACAGTGAGCGCGATCGGATCACGGCGCTCAATGATTCCCGGTGGCGAGATCGCCTATGCGGCATGGGTTGAGGCGCGCAGCAGCTATGTGCATGGGAACTTTGTCGCGACCGTGCTGCTGTCGCAGGCACTGGCTGAGCAGATGCTGGCGGCGATGCTGACCATGGGTCTCGACAGTGAACCGATCCCGCCGAAGATCGATTTCAGGAAGACGCTCAAGCGGTGCCGTGCGCGCGACATGATCAGCCAGCGCGATGCGGACGACCTCGAACGCCTGATAGAGATGCGGAACCCGTTGTCGCATCATCGCCTGATCGATGACCCGTCCAACCCGTCGCGCCGGGTCATTGATGAGCGGATGTCCGGTGAAGAACACCTGCGCCGTGATGCGACTTTCGCCATCAGTATGGCTGTCCGCCTGTTAGCTCTGCCGATGATCCGGCTTGGTGACTGATGGCTATTACTTGAGTGCGATGTCCATGCATTTCAAAGCCGAGCGCCTTGCGCTCGACTGCCAGTTCGTTGGCATCAGCGCTATCGCGCCGATGCCAATCTTCTGGCTTTTCCGGCAAGCAATACGGGCATCAACTCATTCTCGATCATCAACCTCGGCTTGGGAAACATCTCTATCCCCCCCGCACCTGAGCAGACTTACACAAAGGACATCAATGCGATGCCACGCTCAATGAGAGCGATGCTGCCCAGATGCGGGGAATAGGTGGTTCATCAACCTGCGGATGTATGAAACTATGCGTCGCGGCTTCGGGGTTCTATCCCCAGCAGGTGGTCGCCCGGACCCTGCATGCGCCAGCGCCTATCAATGTGCGCTCCCCGGCAGAGCGAGTGCTGACTTCGGGGATCACCTTCGACGGTTATATCGGTAAGGATAAGCGATTGAGCCGCGCACGCCATTGCTCCGCGCCTGCTCAATCCGGGGAGTTGTCAGCTAACGACATGGCTCCCCGTCTTGTGCTGGGGCTGTGTTTGACTTCGCACCCCGCGACGACCGTTGTCCGCATCAACCGGCGATCGGGCTGTGATCCGATCGTTCTTCAACTCCCGTCAGGCGGCCTTGTCGCTTTCGGTGAGGGAGCGGGCCAAATCCGGGGCAGTGTGTGAGCGGGCCACTCTTTTGGCCGTTGCCGACCGCCCTGCGAAATGTTCATTCTTATTTATCATGCCACCGTGCTGAGCGCATTAATTGATTTTGGGTGAGACGCCTCGGAGCCATTTCGCTAACCCCGAGGCGCTCATCATATTTAGACGCGACGATAGGCGATGCGGCCCTCGCTGTCATGGCCCTGCTCGGCATTGCCTGCATCAGCTACCCGATCAGCCGCAAAGCGAACGGTGCCCTCGCTGCCCCGGAACCCGCCACGCAGCGCCTGACCGTGCAAGGTGCTGATGCACTTCCACTGGTTTGTCAGTAGACCGAGGACCATCGCCTCAGTGTCAGCACCTCGCCGTTTCCTTGCGACTACCCGGTTGCGGGAGCGGAATGATGCGCTCGCGGCGACTTTGCGCGTGGGCTTCGTGGTGGACAACTCATTTCCCGGCTGCGGGCTGGCTTCGATGCGGGACGCCGTTCCGTTAATCATTGCCTCGACGGCTTTCGTGATGCGATCTTTCACCTCGCGTTCCGTCCTGAGCGCCTGCTCAGCGGCATTAGCCTTGTTGGACTTCACTGCGACCACCAGCGCTCGCTTGGCATCGTCGAGTTCCTCCTTGAGAGCCGCAACCTGTTTGTCGAGGCGCGCGATCCGGCTCAGCAAGGTTTGCGATCGGCTGAGCATGTTTTCGATACCGCCATACTCCGTGGCGTGTTGGTGCATGACCCGGAAGCCTGCCACAGCGGCATCTTCGTGCGTGAGGGGATTCAGGACCATGTTGACGATGGGGTCGATATTGATGATCTTCATTGGGAAACTCCCTTGGTTCAGTTACTTGCCAAGGGGTGCGCACCTCGTTGACGCTCACAGTTTTAGTTGAGGTCGGCGGATGGCGCTGGGGTGCGAACATTTGGTGGAATATGGGACGAAGGCCGAAGCACGAACTGACTGAGCAGGAGCGCTATGATGGTCAGGTAGCGAGCCGGGATAGCGCCGGTAGGAATGGTCGGATGCGGCAAATGGGCTGGTTCCTCGACGCAGCCTCTTACATCGTCCATCTCAGAACGGAGGATCATCGAGGGCGGCCACCGATCGCCAAACTGGTGAAGTATCTCACTCAGCGCGGGTGGACATCCGAGCGCGGAAAGGAAGTTAGCCGCTCGGAAGTGAAGCGCATGGTGGAAATCTTCGACCCCAATGATTCCCTGCCGGAAAACAAGGCCGACTGGGAAGCAATACGATTGGGTCGAATCGAAACATCGGCTGGTATTGAGGCCGCCAGTGTAGCGATTGATCCCGAAAAATGGACGGAGATGCAAAAGGCGATCAGGGCGGGCTGGAAGCCAACTTGGCGCGATCGAATAATAAAGGCGGACACCGATCCGTTCG
>NZ_JBWKVW010000017.1:0-18838 GCF_059421905.1 Sphingobium sp. GW821-FHT02B05 | reverse complement strand
GCTGCCGCTCACCATGGTGGGGCAGATGATCCTGTTCGAAACCCTGTTTGCCCTCCTTTATGGTTTCCTGTGGGATTGGCGGATGCCGACGCAGTTTGAAGGCCTCGCAATCCTGTTCGTCCTTGGCTCCGTATTGTCCTGCCTTGCCGCGCACCGGCCGGCCAAAGCGGCGGGGGAGGCGCGGGCCACCGCGCATGAATGACGAGTGGAAAAAAGGATGATTATGCGATTGGGCTTGATCTGGCGAGGCTCATACCAGCCGGCATTGATCACGACCAACGTGCCCATCTGCGGCGTACGATCGTCATAATACGCCACCGCTGATCGACCAGCCTGTTCCAGGCTTCGCAGCAAAGGTCGATGCGTCGTCGAGGGACATGAAGATCCGGTTAGACAGCCATTTATCGCGCATGAAATGCTTCCTCGATCATGCCCCAATCCAGGCAAAGGGGCTCGCTTAAGCGATCCTGAACTGCCAGCTTGCGCGCCTGCGCCACTTGTGGATCATCTCGTCGCTGATGCCATGACGCTTGGCCACGACACTGGCAGGCCCGGTAGAACGACGAATTTCCGATCGCACAGCGGGGGTGGTTCGGACTTAGGGGAGTTTCTGCACCATCACGAAACCTCATCAACAAGAGCAATGAAGCGCTATGTGTGATCCGCAACGGCGCTGCTTGCCGTGTCCTAATGATGTGTCGCAATCAGACAGATAGCAACAGGCAACGTTGCAACATCCAACTGGCAATTCGACCTATCTTTCGTGCCCGTGGGACGTTCGAAAGCGGCGCATTACGTCCAAACGGCCTTCGGACGGCTACGCCAGCGATAACCGGATCAGGTTTCTGAGCTGGCCGCACGACAGTGACCATCTACAACTTTATCTTCATACCAATTCGCACTGTCCTAGGTTCCACAACGCGACTGAGCCGCCCCTCAAACGGTGCGCTGTCAAAGCCCGGAATATAAGATTCGTAGTAGTAAGTAATATCCTTGTCGCGGCTGTCGAAGATGTTTAGCAACTCGCCATAAATTTCGAACCGCTTGCCCTTCCAAGCAGCGCGGGCGTTGATGATGGTGCTGCCTTTATCGCGCTCACTGTTGTCTTCAATAAGCGGATACGGGCCAAGGTGGCGCAGCCTCAAGCTAGCTTCCCAACGATTTAAGATAATCGATGCACCCGCTGATGCAGCATTTTCAAAGGCGTTCGGAATGCGTTCGCCATTGGCATAGCGCGAATGGCTGACGGTGTAGTTGCCGTCGAGCGCCAGCCAAGACAGCGGCCGCCAGAAACCGACAAGCTCATAACCACGGCGTCGGCTTGCGCCACTTGGCTCGACGGCGTTACTGTCGCCCACGAAGCGCAGTTCACTGCCAACATTTAGCCACCAGTAGGTCGCGGTCAGGCTGGCCTTCCCCAGTTGCACCCGGCCGCCAAGTTCCTTGCCAGTGCCACGCACCAGCACCGGAACCGGCGTTTCAACATTCACTGCGCCGCGCACATCGTTGGAATGGAAACCGCGACCCCAGTTGGCGTAAAACTCGACAGTGGGCAGCACCCGCCAGGCAACCGAAGCCTTGGGAGAAAGCAGGCTGTCCGATCCCCTGCCTTCGCCTAACGTCGCGGCGACGCTGTCCCTTGCACGGACGGAATAATGATAATGATCGCCACGCAAGCCGCCTGTCAGGCGAAGCCCTCCCAAAGGCTGCCACGTCAGCTCGCCATAAATTGCCAACGACAATTCCTCGACTTGATAACGGCCGAGCGATGATAGGAAGTCTCGATTGGTGGTGCGATCGACCCCGACGTTGCCGATATGGTCGTACCGATCTTCAGTCCCGAGCGACAGGCGCACGGCGGGTGCTAGATCCCACCGTTTCTCTGCGGTCAGCCCGCCGATCCAGCGGCGGTCGAACTGGCGTATCTGCGCGCTGGTTCCGTCGGGATCGGCATAGGTCGGATTGGAGAACATCGACCAGTCGTAGAATTGCGCATAGACGTTGGCACGCCAGGTCGGCTGGTTGATCGCGACATTACCGATGACGCGCGTGGTTTCGCCCCGCGCTGATGGATCTGGCGAACAGAAGACGTCAGCGCAGCCCGCCGACCCGATGATGCGCTCGGGGATTTGCTCGGTTGGGCGCCACGTTGCGCGATAGCCATGGATGGTGCCTTCCAGCGTACCATCGCCGGCGGGCATGTGATATTTGGCGAAACCGGCATAATGCCGCAAATGCTCCGGCTCTTCCCATGGTCCGTCATATGACTTGACCTGAGCAACCAGCGTCAGGTCTCCGCTGCCGATATCGCGCAGCGTACCGCCCGCCGCCAACCTGCGCGACCCATAGGATCCCGCTTCGACTGCCAACCACGGTTGCTCATAGCGGTCGATAGTCTTCATGTAGGCCGCACCGGCCAGCGCGAAATCACCGCCATCGGCTCGATAGGGCCCCTTGCGAAAATCTTCTCTTTCGACAACTTCCGGGATCAGTCCGTTGAGGTCGAGATAGCCCTGGCCATGGCCATGGCTTCGAAAATTCATTTGTACGCCATCGATATATGTCGTGAAATCCGACCCATGGTCGAGATTGAATCCGCGTAGGAAATACTGGTTTGCCTTACCGCTGCCAGAATGCTGCGCAGCAACCATGCCGGGCACTGCCTCCAAGAGTTCCGCCACGCGCAGCAGTGGTCGGACCAGCAGGTCTGCTCCACCAACGCTCCCCTCGCTGGCAGCTTGAGCAACGCCAATCTTCGCCTCACCGCGGCCGAAGACTACAATGTCGGCGTGCTGTTCTGAAGCTTCCTCGGCGCGAACGAGCGGCGCATAGGCGACTTCGGCCAGCAATGCGATGCTGGCCAACGAAAATAATGTATTGCTCTTCACACCCTCATCCTAGGCTTTGGCCCTATGTGAAGAATGACGCTGCCGGGTTGGCCGCAGGCAACGGCGGCTCAAGCAAAGGATAACCAGCTACCGTGATGGCGGCCCGACAATCCTTGCTTTCGCGTCATCAATCCCCATCATTAAAAGGGCTATCGTTGAAAGTAAGTGATGCCGTCATATGACATTTAGTCTTGCTATGTGATCCGTCTTTCGGACAACGTCTTTGCGTCGCTTTGGCCAGTCAACCTTTTGGTGGAACGCTTGGTGGTGAAAATTGCTTGTGGCATTCCTCACAGGCTTCATCCAACCGATGATTCAATAGTTTCACCGCCACCATGTCTCTTTTTTCGACCGCCTGCTTGGCCTCCAGTGCAACCTCGCTGACATGAACGGCGTGGCGGTTCCAGTCCTCTTTAGGCTCCATCACATAATCCGGCGCAGTGAGCGCAATCGCGGCAAGGCCGACGGTTGCCACGCCATTTTCGGCCTTCTCCCAATCCTCATCCGTTATCGGACGGATTTCATGTTCACCGTTCTCGTCATAAACAGTGCCCATTGCACCCCAATAGGCATAGGCAGCCGGATCAAGGACATGGTGCATGACTTCGCCGATCGGCATGATGACTGTGGATTGTGTTACAGCCGCCGAGATAGGCGGCGCCGACCGTCCGGAAGCTTTCGATTGATCCGTCGAAGAAGGCTGCTCGCAGGCGGCGGCGAGCAGGCATAGCAACGGAGCAAGGCCGACGAGCAATCTCTTCATATCATGCTTCCAGAATAAGGCGGCGAGGAAGGGGAGCGAGCCTTGACAGCGCGCTCAGCCCACGCCCATCAACGGAAGCAGACGCCCCATGATGATGACGCCCGTCCACAGCAAAAGCGAACTGATAGCGACTGTCTTGGTCATCGTGTCGGTATCCGCGCCGTCGGGCAGCAGGCGAATCTTTCTACGCTCCACAAGTTCGAAGATCGCCAAATTAATGCCAGCCAGCAACACCAGGATCATCTTGATCCAGAAGAAAGGATTGCGATTGTAATTGTCCGGGTTAGACGCAAAGAAGCCTGCTCCGCTGATCAGGTTGATACTGAAGCCAGCAAGCGCCAGATAGGTGAATGGCAGGATCGACTTGACCGAGCCCGTTCTGAAGAAGCCGGCCAGCCGCAGGTCCGTGACCAGCAGCGATCCGAAAAGCAGGCAAAGGCCGATAAAGTGCGCCGTCTCCAGCGCCGCGAACATCCAGCTGATGTCGCGCACGAAATGGCCCGGCCCGCTATCATGAATGGCTTGGATTAAGCTTGCGCTCAATATGCCGTTATCCTGCACCCAATATAGGAGGTCTGTCATGGCTAGATATATTCCACAGTGTAGGCGATAATACGGCCGGCCAAAATGGCCAGGATCCATAAAGCCATGGTCAGCAGCGCGACAGCCTTCGTGCCGAAAGTCGCGGCCGCGCCCTGCTCCAACGCTTCGCGTTCTGCATCGACCCGACGCCCCAGAAACCACAAGGCAACGCCGCCCAGCGCGATGCAGCTGATCTTCAGCAAAAACGGCGCGTTCTGGATCAAATTTTTCGAATTGGCGCAGAATAGGAGCGCTCCAGTCAGAGCGTTCAGGATAAAGCCTGCCCAAGTCAAGCGAAACAGCCGGTCGAACACCGCGACCGGCATTGTAGCAGCATAGCCGATCAGCCGCGCGGCGAACATCCATGTGATGCCCACGACGACCCCCATGCCGATCGCATGGCCTGCCAACAAGCTGTAATAGGCCACCTGCGTCTCACTGACGTAGATGCCCACCGGCGATAGCATCAACCATTCAAAAAAACCCATATGGCCTCGCATTCACTAAAACCGGCTATTCACCCCGGTTATGGCCGGCGCGGTGATAGGTTCGCGCCCGGATTAAAGGATTTCTGACAAGCCGGTGGCGTAGAACTTCGGATTGTCAGCCTGTCTCGTCACTGCAACAGTCCTAACTGAAGAATTTCTTGAAAGCGAATCATATTCTCGTATATGGGTTAAAAACAAGAGGACGCGACCGTCGATACGCATGAAACGGATGGTTGCGAGCGCAGATAATCCCGGTCGGGCGGCAGCAGGACATGGGTGGTAATGTTAAAGAGATTAGGAGGGACCTATGGATAAGCTTCGATCGACGGGCATGACGCTGGCCTGCTGCTTGCTGGGGGGGGCGAGCGCAATCCATGCTTTCGCCCAAGAATCGACCGTGATCCGGCCCAAAATCGACTGCCCTGCGAGCGGCTATTATCCGCCGCAATACGCTACGATCGGTCGCAATGCTGGCGATGGTCCAGGTGTGGTCGATTCGGCCAGCCCCTGTTCGCCGCAAGAGGTACGCGACGCGGCCAGTTCCATCGGCCTTGGACGTTCGTTCTATGGCACGCCTTTCTCAATGAAAGGTATAGTCACTATCATGTTCACCGCAACCGGCAGCTTTGCCGCTGACGGCGTCCATGCTCAGCCCGGATCAACCATCGACATGCAGGTTCATTACGGCCTGCCCGCTGTCCGTTTAGCCATAAAGTCGAGCAAAAAGTCCGAAATTCGGGTGTTCAACGATGACTACGGTTGGACCGAAGTAACTGAAGGCGGCCTCGCAAAGCCGTTTCAAGCAGGGCGGCGTGAGTTGGAGGTGCTAACGAAACTCACGCCGTTCGGCGCCTTATGGTCGGTTGCAGAGGCGGAGGGCAAAGCAGTCGTCAGCATGGTGGACGGCAAGATGGTGCTTCGCGGCACCAGCCCTTATGACAATATCGACGTTACAGTCACTCTGGACGAGAAAAAGCGCCCTGCCAGCGTGACCGCTGTGGATGGCAAAAACACCTACGGTGCCACTTTTCACGATTACGTCAGCAGCTTTGAACCCGATTATCATTTTGTTTTTCCTAGCCGGATGGCGTGGACAAAAAATGGTAGAGCTTATGCTGAGCTCAAGATTACCGAATATAAATCCAACCCCTATGTCATGTTCCCCGTACCGGCGAACGTGAAAGGCAAATAACAGCGGCTCTCGTGCAAGCGAAGCCTAAGCTTTTCAAGGAGAATAGTTGTGAAAAATCTCAGGATTGCCCTTGCCGCGCTGGCGCTGGCGGGCCTTTCGGTACCAGCTGGTGCGCATCATAACGCCAATGCCGAGTGGGACATGAGCAAGGTCGTGCCACTGGTTGCGACACTTAAGTCTGTCCGCGACATCAGTCCGCATGCGATCTGGATCCTGGAGGTTAAGGACAAGAGCGGAAAGACGACGGAATGGCGCCTTGAGGCGCTTAGCAGCAACGCATTGCGCCGCGTCGGTGTTGTTGTGAAGCGCGATATCGTGCCTGGGAAGGTTTACACTTTCTATATTTCGCCGGCGCGCAAGGCCGGTCAACCTGGCGGTCTGCTTCAGGGCATAGAGATCAACGGCAAGAAGGTCACGATCGTCAAGACCTGACCCACGCTCTGAATTATCGACATTGAGGGAGGTTGTTATGAAATGGCTTGGATCGGCCGCTATCGGACTGGCGCTCTGCGCCGGGTCGGGGGCCGCTATTTCGCAGGCGGGCGCGCAAGTCGGTGTGCCGCCGGCGCAGGATTACTACCCACCTAAAAAGCGTGTATCGCCCTATACAGCTTATGAAGCTTGGACCAAGCAGAGCCCCGACGCGGCCAAACCGACGCCGCGGCTGACCGATGGCAAGGTGGATCTGAATGGCGTGTGGGGCAATGTCCCCTCCCCGTTCGGTGCGGGCGGACTGCGCTATCCAGGATCGTTTGAGCCCGATCAGGCAGCCTTGCAGCGCGCCTCGGGCTGGGATAAGCCGTTATACAAGCCAGAATATTGGGCCAAAGTGCGCAGCCTGGACTTCGGCAAATTTGTGGATGACCCATCGTCGGCCTGCAACCCAGTCGGCACCCCGCGACAGAATGCGCCGTCAAAGATCGTCCAGACCGGCACCGAGGTAGTGCTGATCTATCCCGGCCTTCGCACTCGCGTCATTCCGCTCAATGTAAAGTTGACCGATGAGGATATGGACAAGTCCACATGGGACGGCGTGTCATCGGGTCACTGGGACAACGATGTTCTGGTCATTGATTCAGTCGGTTTCAATGACATTTCCTGGCTTCAGTGGCAGGGTTATTTCCACACCAATATGATGAAGGTTACAGAGAGAATATGGCGACAGGGCGATCTTCTCTTCTACAACTTTACCGTGGACGATCCTGAGGTTCTGGTTGAGCCGTGGACACAAGGCACACTTACCCGAAAATTAGTCCGTTCGGCCCCTGACGCATCCAAGAGCCTGTTCACTGCCGGCCAGCGCGTTGATGAAGCCGACCCGTGCGAGGTCGTGCCGGTCGATGGCGATCCCTATTTACGGGGCTGAGGCACAACAGGACAGGGGGATGCGGTCGCTGGGGCGGGCTTTGGTTCGTCCCGGCGACCGGTTTTGGCAAGGCTGGCCGGGAACAGATGACAGAAAAAGAATCGAAGACGCGGAGGCGCTGGCGCGGCGATCCGGGAAACGGCTACGGCTGGATGTCGATCATTCTACATTGGGTTGCCGGCTGCGCAGTTATTGTTCTTCTGTTCACCGGTAGTTCGGTGACGGCCAGCCCGACTTTCCTGCTGGTCCATACCTCAGTTGCGATTTTGCTCTATCCACTGCTATGGGGACGCATCCTTTGGCGCTTGGCGGCTGGCCATCCTTCCGTACCGTTATCACCATTTTCGGCCCTGTTAGCGAAGGCGACCCATTATGCCATGCTTCTGTGCATGGCGGTTATGCTGCTGTCGGGCCCGCCGATGGCTTGGGCCGGGGGCCTGCCGGTGAACATGGTAGGCTTCCTCATACCCTCGCCGATAGAGGTCAACATTGATTTACATTATATCCTTAGGCGCATCCACGGCTTCGCCGGTGCAATGCTTGCGGTGATGATCACTACGCATGTCGCAGCTGTGCTCAAACATGTCATCATCAACCGCGACACCATCTTCGACCGAATCATGGTAGCGGCCAAGGCGGACGAACAGGTCCAGCCTTGACCTTGAATTTTGCGTGTTTCCAAAGCAGCATTAGAACTGGCCGCGCAGCCGGACAGCGAAGCGCCGGTCCCGTTTCTCGCGGTAGCTTTCGGTCCGCAACAAGTTCCCTTGCGCTTGTGAGACGGTGTAGAGCGACCGTGTCCGCTGCTCGCGCGATCCGGTGAGGTTCCATCCCTCCAGACGCAACGAAAGGCGATGGGGCAGGGCTTTTTCTATAAACATATCGAACCGGCCACTTCGCGAGAAATATTCATAATTGCGGATATCGCTGCTGATCTGGCCGCCGCTCGTGTCGACATAATTTGCCCCATAGGACAGGCCAGCCTTCGTCAGGTCGTGGCGGATGCCTACATTGAACTCGCCATCCCACGGCGCCTTGAGCTTTCGCTCGCGGTTTGTAAACGGATCTTCAACCTGTGTGAACTGGCGTAGATAACGCCCGTTTACCTGAACGTTACGCCAGCCCAGCAATGCAAGACGCACGCCCCATTTCAGTTCAAATCCAAGGGCCCGGCCATGCGAAATATTGACTGGCGCCGAAAATGGCAGGCCGTTGGCAGCGACGCCAAACGGTCCGCGATCGATGACGTCCGTGATGGAGTTGTAGAAACCGCGCAGTTCGACCTGCCCATTGTCCCCGTGTAGCCGATGTTCGCCACTTAGCTCAAATATCCAAGTCTTCTCAGGCTGGATTTGTGGATTACCCGCATCGATCCGGTCGTCAGTGACATTGTAGAGCGGGATGAAATTGTTAAAGTCGAGCTGGCTAATCGTTCTTTCGATCTTGAACCGCAACCGGTCCAGCGGTGTGGCATTGTAGCGCAGGTCGATGCGGGGCTTTAGAAAACGGTAGCTCATCTGCGGAATCGCCGGATAGTTGGTGCTGATACGCGATGCTTCCATACTTAGCCGCGATTCCAGTGTCAGGTTCGCATCGATCTTCCAGTTATGAGTGATGAAAGCCTCACCGCGCAATTCCTTCACGCTGGCGAGGGCGATTGGGCTCACGACTGGCTCCAACACGCCGTCACGATTAAAATCAAAGAAGACAGCAAGGTCCTGCACCAGTGTATTGCGTGCGCCTTCCGCCCCCAAAGTGACATCCTGTCCCTTCGCCAGCGGAAAGCTGTAAGTGGAACGCAACACATCCTCGCCGCTATCGGTCCTGATGGCGCTGCGGCTCACCTCGGTGAACAGGCCGGTCGCGAACGTACGGTTCCGGAAATCTGCCACCTTCACTCGCGTCCTGGTATGGAGCGCGATCAGATTGAGGGAGCCCGGACCAATACGGCGTTCATATTCGCCGCCCAGATCAACGACCCGCGAGTGCTGGCGACGTCGATGATATTCGACGCCCTGCACCGTTGCGACACCTGCGGTAGAAAAGCGGGTGAAGGGCGTATTGTCGGTTTCTATGATAAGATGGGGCTGATAGCGTCCGTTAAAGCGCAGCTGGCTGCCATCACGAAAGCCATAAGATAGATTGGTGGTGAATATTCGCTTGTCATGCGGTCGTGTCCAGCGTTGCGGACGCAACTCCTGAATGCTTCCGTCGGGATAATAATAGATTTCGTCGCGGTCGCGGTGCGAATAGTCGGTCGTGCCGCCCGTGGGCGTCGTTCCCAGCGGACTCCATGCATTGCGTTCTGCCCCTACGACATATTCCAGCGCCCCCCATGTCCCTGATAGCGAAATCAGACCGTCGAGCGCGGAGGCCCCCATATCGTCAAAGCGATGATTAAGTTCGAAGTTGCCCGACGGTCGGCCGTTACGCGCGCCGTCCTTCAGCACGATGTTGACGATAAGGCCTTCGCTCTGCACGTCGATCTCGCTGGAGGTGCCGCGGATAAGTTCGATCCGTGCGACCATGGCCGCTGAGATGCGCCGGATGGTCTGGATGATCTGATTCTTCGTCGCGAGGCGTTTACCGTTGATCAGAATTTGATCACCGCCCGAACCCAGCCCACGCGCCTGCGTCGTTCCGCCAGCTGCATCGAGGATGGCAGGCACGCCGGGCAGTCGCCGCAACATATCCTCTGCATTCTGGGCTTTATATTGCAGGAAATAGGTGCTCTCATAAAGCTGCGTGCCATTAACTGTGACCAGTGTGGTCCCGGACGGCTTTTCGTCGGAAACTAACGGAGGGTGACTGGCAGCCCCTTCAGGCCGCTCCGCCGGCGTAACCAGGATTTGCGAATGTGCCTCGGCATTGACGGGCGAAACAGCGAGGGTCGCCGCGCATATCACATAGGCCAGCGTAACGTCACACAATCCGCAGCGTGGCGTGTGGCCGGCAACCATCCTGTACCAGAAAGCCATTGGTCCCCCTCTAAACATGAAATTATTGTGGTTTTACGAATCGATGTACTCAGTATCGATAAGATACGGAATGGTATGTTAGCATCGTCGCATGAGGCAACCGAACAATGAGCCGCCAGCTCATTTTTATGCCATCACAAATTATATGGGCAAGCTTACGAGTGACAGATCACGCTTTGGCGGAAAGTCAGTTCAAACTTATATTCTATTAATAAGTTGATTAATTTGAATAATTTTTAAGCTGCCAGTCGATTTGCCGGCGATAGCATTTAATGCGCCGTCTGCTTCCTAGCCACCTAGTTCAACCACTGCTGTGGCATGATATGGCTCACAGGCCATTCCATACGGTAACGAATTGACTCTCGAAAGAAAACGAATACAAATCGTGTTAGAGCGATAGTGACACCATCGCTCGTGACGCAGGTGGCGAGGGTTGCCAGTAAATCTGTGCTGAATTGATAATTTGCGCCCGGTTGAGGGGTGAAGACAGGACATGCCAAGCATGCCGACAGTCAGGGAGAGGTCCGTAATGAAGGTCAATTTGCTAATAGGTATCTCATTTGCCGCAATGATCGCGAGCAACGCGCTCCCGGTATTGGCGCAAGAGACAGTCCCCGCTCCACCGCAAACCGGCCAAAATGATGTGTCCCAGGACAATGCATCCAGCTCGATCAGTGATATCGTCGTAACAGGCAGCCGCTTAGGCAGTGGTTTCACCGCGCCCACCCCGGTGACGACCGTGGGCGTGCAGCAGTTAGAGACCCGCGCGCCGGCAACGATTTCCGAAGCGCTTACAGAGCAGCCGGCCTTTCGCAACAACACTAGCCCGACCAACGCAGGCGGCACGTTCCAAGTAGGCCAGGGCCTTTTAGACCTGCGTGGCCTGGGCTCCACACGGACGCTTGTGCTGGTCGACGGCCGCCGACACGTTCCTAACAATGCCAATGGCACTTGGGATACCAATGTGCTGCCGACAGCGCTCGTCAGCCGGGTGGACGTCGTGACCGGTGGCGCCTCTGCCGCTTACGGTTCGGACGCTGTCGCCGGTGTCGTCAACTTCGTGCTTAACGACCGGCTGGAAGGGGTACGCGGATCGGTCCAGGCCGGGATTTCGCAATATGGCGATGCCGGGCAGCAGGTGGTCAGTTTGGCGGCGGGCTCCAGCTTTGCCGCTGGCCGCGGCCATTTCGTCATTGGCGGCGATTATAGCCATGGTTCCAAGACCGGTGGCATCTATGAGCGCTCCTGGGGCCGTCGTGAAACGGAATTTATCTCATCGCCTGGCGTCGGGCCAGCGGGGCAAGCGGGACTTCTGTTGGCGGACAGCGTCCATTATCAATTTCCCCTGGGCGGCCGGATTATGTCTTGCGTTGCCGGAGGTGTGGTGCGCGCGGGCGCGGCCTGCCCAATTGGCAATCTGCAGTTCAACGATGACGGATCGACCCGCCCCTTCGTGCTTGGCAGCGTGGTCGCCGGTGCGTCGATGATCGGCGGCGACAACAGCGGGGTCAGCATGCATCGCAACCAGCCGTTGCGCGCCGGCACTGAACGGATTACTGGCCTTGCACGCCTTTCCTTCGATGTCAGCGATGCTTTTAAGATCTGGGGCGAGTTTTCGGGCGGCAGGTTCGCAGTAGACTCAAACACCGCCGATTATGCCAATAACGGGTCGATCGTCATCCTGCGCGACAACCCCTATCTGCCGGATGCGCTGGCGGCTACGATGGACGCCAGCGGCATCAGTCGCTTCAACATGTCGCGCGTTGGCTTCTCCCAAAATCGAGGTGTAAACTCTAAGAACGTGAATGGCTTCTGGCAGGGCGCCATTGGCGCGGAAGGCAGCTTTGGCGATGGTTGGAAGTGGGAGGGTTATTTCAGCAAGGGCCGCAGCCGCTTCCATTACAGGCCGCAGGGGCTGGTATCACTCCCCAACTATTTCGCCGCCGCCTATGCGGTCGACGATGGCACAGGCAAAGTAGTGTGCGGTCCCACTGCGACCAATCCGATGTTACAGGCGCTGCCTGCAGCTCAGCGCGCCGCCTACATCGCCAATATCGCACCGGGCTGCGTACCGCTGAACCTGTTCGGCGCGACCGCGCCTTCGGACGCGTCGGTGAACTATGTGGCTCCGCGCGATGTTGATGCGCTGACCATTTATGACGAAGAAGCGGCCGGCGCCAGCATCAACGGCAGCCCCTTCGACACGTGGGCGGGGCCATTCACTATTGCGGCAGGCGGTGAGTGGCGAAAAGACAAGGCTTCGGTGACACTAGACCCCCGCTATGCGGCATTATCGAGCATCAGCGGTTTCTTTGCCGCCAATCCTAATCCGGGCTTTGGCAAGCAGAATGTGAAGGAAGTCTTCGCCGAAGTCGGTATTCCCGTGCTGCGCGGCGAGACTTTCTTCAAGGCGCTCGATCTCAACGGCGCTATTCGATACACGGACTACTCCGCCAGTGGGACGGTGACCACTTGGAAACTTGGCGGCGTTTTGGATGTCGTGGATGGCGTTCGCTTCCGCGTCACCCGGTCGCGTGATATTCGCGCCGCTAACCTTCCCGAACTTTTCTATAAGGGCAACGATGCTTTCGTGACCGTCGTGAATCCGGTCACCAAGCTTAGCAACACCGTAAACAGTTCTGCTCTGAACAATCCTGATCTCAAACCTGAAAAGGCGGACACCTGGACGGTGGGCGTTGTGCTTCAGCCGAAGGCGGACTGGGCGCGGGGCCTGCAACTGTCCGTTGATTTGTTCCAGATCAAGATCGACGGCGTGATCGGCACGATCCCGCAGCAGGTAGTGGTAAACGACTATTTCAGTGGTCTGCATCCAGAATATGCTTCGTTGATTACCCTCGATCCCACCCAGCCCAGCGGCCTTAGCCGCGTCAATTCGCCGCAGCTGAACCTGAATCAGACCAAGACCCGCGGCGCGGACATCAGCCTGAACTACATTCTGCCGATCAACATGCCCGGTCGGATCAGCCTGACGGCCAATGCCAGCTACCTGGATCAGCTGGAGACCTTCGGTGCAGACGGGCGGTCGCTGGGCGATCTGGCAGGGGCAGTCCCCCGGTGGCGGATCACCGGCAATGTCGGCTATCAGAGCGAGGGCTTTTCCACCAATCTGACAGCGCGTTATAACTCGAAAGTCACCTTTAATCAGTTCCTGTACCAAGGTCCTGAAGATGCCGGCTATGATGAGCCACTGGCGGCGAACCAGCAATATATCAGCCAGAACAGATTCCCGGCGGCCGTCTATTTCAGCCTGAACATGGAATATGCTATCCGCAGTGAAGGGAAGCAAAAAATGACCTTCTTCACCGTGGTCGACAACCTCTTCAATAAGAACCCGCCGCGCGGATCTTTCGCTTCGCTGCTGGGTCTGGGCAATCGGTCGCAGGCCAGCTTCTCGCC
Organism: Sphingobium sp. GW821-FHT02B05; assembly: GCF_059421905.1. Classification (NCBI taxonomy): domain Bacteria; kingdom Pseudomonadati; phylum Pseudomonadota; class Alphaproteobacteria; order Sphingomonadales; family Sphingobiaceae; genus Sphingobium; species Sphingobium sp. GW821-FHT02B05. The sequence goes on along the minus strand of NZ_JBWKVW010000017.1, from coordinate 5,164 downwards.
ATACGACACGCTCGGCCGCTACTTTAAAGCGGGTGCCCGGTTCGAATTCTAAGTTGTTGGGCCGGGCGGTATCTGTCGCCCGGCCCTTTTTCATGCAGCTGTCTTTCAGACGACAGGAGCGACGACATGAAGCAGTTCATCCGAACATTGTTTTTCACCGGCTGCATCACCGGAGCAGCCCTGGCTCAGCCGGTAGCTAATGCGCCCAGTCCCAAGATGTCCTTCTTCATCAGCAGCCAGGGTAGCGGGAAAGGCGGTGACCTGGGCGGGATCGAGGGCGCGGACAGACTATGCAACAATCTCGCCGAGGCGGCAGGGGTTCGAGGCAAGACCTGGCACGCCTATCTGAGCATGCCTGCCATCGATGGTCGGCCCGCCGTCGATGCGCGCGACCGGATCGGTCGCGGTCCATGGTATAACGCCAATGGTGTCGAAGTGGGGCGGTCGGTAGCTGACCTTCACCGTCCAGGCAGCCCCATCAACAAGGAAACCGCGCTCACCGAACGGGGCGATGCCGTCAAGGGGCGAGGCGATACGCCTAACCAGCATGATATATTGACTGGCAGCACGCCTCACGGCCAACTGGCGTCCGGCAATTCCACCTGTAACGGCTGGCGAAGCAGTGGCGAAGGCACGGCACGGGTCGGGCATTTCGACCGCACCGGCGGCGGCGATTACCCAACTTCCTGGATTTCCGCGCACAGCAGCAAGAGCTGTTCCCTCGCCGATTTTCGGGCGACGGGAGGAGAAGGCCGTATTTATTGTTTCGCGGCACGCTAAAGACGCAGCGTCGCAAGGGTGTGTCAACCTTTGACTGGTCGACCAACCGCTTTAGTTCGCGACCGAGCCGGGTTCGTTTTCACTTTATCTGGCACCGCAGTCCTCTTTTTGAGCTCTTTCAATGACTGGAAATATCCTTTTGCAGCCATACTCAATCGCGTCTGCAATATAGCCCAATGTTCGACTGTCTTCGCCGTGTTCAGGCCCTGCATGATCATGAACGTAATCATTTCACTGCAGAAGGTCATCCACTCAATGTCATTATCTGCGAGTTCCGGATCGGCGCGGACGATCGCTTCTGCAAAAATCTCTCCCGCCTTGGCGCGCGCGGCTCGACCGGCTGCTGCCAGTTCGCTTTGGGAATTACCTTGAGCAAACAGCGCCGAATGCAGCCGCGAATCGCGCTGGAAAGGGGTCATCGTCGCCTCTATGTAGCTGTCGATCACCGATCCGCTGTCGGCATGGCGCTGACGCAGCTTTTTCGAAACGGCCGCCAATATGGTTCCCATCGCCGCTTCCTTGACCAGCAACAGCAGTTCCTGCTTACCTTTCACGCGGGCATAGATGCCGCCTACCGATATGCCCGACGCCTCCGCTATCGCAGCGATCGAGAAACCTTCTTCTCCTTCCTGACGCAGCACCATCTCCGCTGCGGCGACGATCCTCTGAAGCGATCGGCGACTGCGTTCCTGATATACGGGAGCTACAAGTTGGGTAGTCATTACAGTCCAGCCAGAATTAGGGGTACCGTGCGATCCAATAGGATAGTCCCCGCCGCAAAGAAAATGAAAATCTGTTTAGGATAGCCGTCCCGTGCAATCGAGAAGTCCGGTACCGCAGGAGAAAAGCATGACAATGAATGGCAGTATTTCATCCGACGGCGGTTGCATCCTGTTCCGCGACGGCCTTCCGTCCTACCTGCTGCATGCGCTGAGAGGAGGGGTGGTAATGACGCTCGCGATCCTGTCCACGCCAGTGCTTGCCGCGCCCGATACAAAGGACTGCGCTGCTCTATCTGCGCCTATTGCCGCTTCGCAAATTAGCCTGCCTACAAGAGGCGGCAAGATCACGGAAGCGGCGCTCGTCGCCAATGCGCCGCGTCCCTATTGCCAGGTCAAAGGCTTAATAAACGCTGTCGGTCCGGCGGCCCCAGCCATCACCTTTCAGGTTAATCTGCCTATCGATTGGAATGGCAAGTTCGTCCAGTATGGCGGTGGCGGACTGAATGGCGTTCTCATCAGCGGGCTCGATCCGCTGCGCGACGCACCGCCTGGCCCGACGCCTGTCGAACGGGGCTATGTGACTGCGGGAACGGACGCGGGCCACACTGTCGAACCAGAAATGCAGAAATTCGCGCTGAATGACGAGGCGCTCGTCAACCACGCCTATGCAGCCTACAAAAAAACGCATGATGTTGCGCTGATCTTGATGCAGCGGTTCTTCGGCGCGAAGCCCAAACGTGCTTATTTCATCGGTGGGTCGGAGGGCGGACGTGAAGCGCTAATTGCGGCTCAGCGTTTCCCTGGCGATTATCAGGGCATCGCCTCGACCGTGCCGATCCTAGACTGGACAGGCGTCAATCTGCATGAATATCAAATCCTGCTGGACCATCAGGCGGGCGGCTATATGTCGCCCGCCCATGTCAGGCTTTGGAGGGAAACGACCCTTGAGGCGTGCGATGCCAATGACGGGATCAGGGACGGAGTGGTTGCCAATTATCGCCGCTGCAATGCCGATACGGCCTTTGCGCGGCGGCGGTGCGCTGGCGGCGCTGAAGGCGCAGACTGCTTCTCCGACGCGCAACTGGCGCTCATCGACCGCGTGCGCAAACCCTACCGCTATGCCTTCCCGCTCTCACACGGGCAGGTCGAATCTCCCGCCTTTGGGATCGGCGGCGAAGATGCCCCCGGCAACGTTATCCCTTTGGTGGTTGATGCCCCGAACAAGCGCAGCGATGCATTGGGCCGTCCGCGCTATGCATCAGGCGACATCCGCTACTTCATCTTCCGGGATGCCGGCCGCGGCGGACCGGTCGATCCCGTTCGTGACGGAGACCGCATTCGCGACGTATCCGCGCTGATGGACGCGACCAATCCCGACCTGTCGCGCTTCGCCGCGCATGGTGGAAAGCTGCTCATGAAATCGAACACTGCCGATTATCTGGTGCCACCGGGCGTCGTATGGCGCTATTACGAAGCGGCAACGCGCAAATTGGGGCAAGGTAAGGCGGATAAGACAATCCGACTGTTCGTATCGCCGGGCACCGGCCATAGCGGCGCGGGCGTGAGAAAGGACGGCTCGCCCGTGCCAGACCGCTTCGACATGCTGAGCGCGTTGGACCAATGGGTTGAGCACGGGCAATTACCTGCCCACCCCCAATTGCACGCCTTCGACGCGAGCGGCCAGATAACGGCCAGCCTCCCCTTCTGCGCCTATCCCACCTATCCGCGTTATACCGGCAAGGGCGATCCTCGGTCGGCGACCTCCTATCGCTGTGTACCGACTGACTGACCTGGTCTCCGCCGGCCGGGACGGAATGGATTTGGGGCTCCTTCTGTTTGGCGTGCGCACGACATGCGCGATTACGCTATGAAGCAGTCCAGATCATAGCCGGCCCAGCGGCCACACTGCCTGCACAGCGGTCGATATCTGCAGCACGGAAATAGTCGAAACATAGCTCAAACCTACTCGCCTCCATCGATAACCGAACAACCAGCGAGGACGTTGGTCAGAACAGGATTTTTTAGCTGATGAAATATGACGTTGCTATCATAGGGGCGGGCCATGCCGGGGCTCAAGCTGCTATCTCTTTGCGGCAACAGGGCTTTGAAGGTTCGGTGGTTATGATCGGCGACGAGAAGGACCCTCCGTATGAACGCCCGCCTCTTTCCAAAGAATATCTCGCTGGCGAAAAAAGCTTCGACCGTATCCTTATCCGCCCGGCGACTTTCTGGGCCGAGCGCAAGATTGATCTGCTGCTTGGCCTGCGGGTGACGTCGGTCGATCCCGTGGGCAAGCTTGTCACCGCGGGAGACAGCAAAATCGGCTATGGCAAATTGATCTGGTGTACTGGCGGATCCCCGCGCATGTTGACCTGCGCCGGGGCAGATGCATCGAACGTCCATGGCGTGCGCCGCCGCATCGATGTCGACGCGATGATGGCCAAGCTGGATCAGATCAACCATGTCACTGTGATCGGCGGCGGATATATCGGCCTGGAAGCCGCGGCCGTCCTGTCCAAGTTCGGCAAGAAGGTCGTGCTCCTTGAAGCGCTCGACCGCGTGCTGGCGCGTGTAGCGGGTGAGGAACTGTCGCGCTTCTACGAGGCAGAGCATCGCGGGCATGGCGTCGATCTGCGCACCGGGGCACGGATGGACCGTATCGAGGTCTCAGATGGAAAGGCGACCGCTGTGCTCATGGAAGATGGCGAAAGGATCGAAACCGATATGGTGATCGTCGGCATCGGTATCTTCCCTGAAACCGGTGCGCTGATCTCTGCGGGCGCAGTCGGCGGCAATGGCGTGGATGTAGATGAATATTGCCGCACGTCCCTACCTGACATCTATGCGGTGGGTGATTGCGCCGCTCACGCCAACGGTTTTGCCCGCGGGGCGCTGATCAGGCTCGAATCGGTTCAGAATGCCAACGACCAGGCGAAGATTGCGGTGGGCCACATCATGGGTAAGGAGGAGGCCTACAATGCCGTGCCCTGGTTCTGGTCGAACCAGTTTGACTTGAAGCTTCAGACCGTGGGCCTGTCCACCGGGCATGATCAGACGATCCTGCGCGGTAATCCGGCAACCCGCAGCTTTTCCGTCCTGTATCTGAAGGATGGAAAGCTCATCGCGCTCGATTGTGTCAATATGGTCAAGGATTTCGTGCAGGGCCGCGCCCATTTGATCTCCGATACGCTACTCGATCAAGCGCAGCTTGCCGATCCGACCGTGCCGCTCAAAGAGGTGAGATGCGTGTCGGGCGGGCAAGCAGTCTGACGCCTAGGCACGCTGCGGCGTCTGCACGCTCATCAGGCAGTTCGTAGAAACTAACCAGCATATTAAACCTTCTCTAGGGCCGCTGTAAGGGGAAGCGACCTGCTGGACTACCATCCATTTTGGTACGCTTGACGTGACCCCCGGATTTCCTCCAGTCGGGATTAGAGCCGGGCAGCTTTGTTGCGCATGAGCGCGGATGAAGCAATGGCCTGTGGAGCGGAGCCCGTAGGGCGTAGCGGAGCAGGCCATTGCTTTTGCAGTTCGGCAGCAAAGGCCGCCGGGGTCTCGTACCCAAGGGATGAGTGGGGTCTCTCCTGGTTGTAATCCTCTGCCCAGGCGGAGATCACCACACGGGCGTGGTCCAGGCTCAGGAACAGGGTCTCGTTGAGTAG
>NZ_JBWKVW010000016.1:0-21044 GCF_059421905.1 Sphingobium sp. GW821-FHT02B05 | reverse complement strand
GATGGCAGCGCCCCGTCCGGTGAAAAGCCCTCTAGGTGGGTCAGCCCGAACCGTCAAACCCTTTTTGCATTTTTGTTTCACATTTTTTTGGGGGTTGTCGGGTAAAGCCTGTTCTACAGCGCTTACAAGGACGGGAATGGTAACCCAATGACATTGCAGGATGCCGACGCGAATGACGCGGGTTTCGGCGCACGCATCAGAAGCGCCATCTTCTGGCGGTCGGGTAGCCAGATCCTGTCGCAGATGATGAGCTGGGTGGTGACGCTGGCCGTCATCCGGTTGCTCGACCCCAAGGATTATGGCCTGTTCGCCATGACCCAGGTGATATTGAATTTCGCCACTTTCCTGAACGGCTATGGGCTGGTGAGCGCACTGGTGCAGTCGGACAAGGTCGAGCCGCACCGCTTGCGGCAGGCCTTTACCATCATGCTGTTGCTCAATGGCGCGCTCGCGCTGCTGCAACTGGCCATCGCGCCGCTGGCCGCCGATTATTATGCCCAGCCGATGGTCGCCGACCTGCTGCGCGTGCAGGCCCTGCTCTACCTGTCCACCCCGTTCATCTCCGTGCCTGAAGCCATCATGGGCCGGGCGCTGGATTTCAGGCGCCCGGCGTTGGTGAACCTGATCGCCGCCATAGCCTCCGCCGCGATGGCGCTCACCGGCGCGCTGTCGGGATGGGGGGTGTGGACGTTGGTGTGGGCGCCGATCGCGGGTTTCTGGGTCAAGGCTATGGGCTATGTCGTCGCCACCGGGTTCAAGCCCGTCCCCAGTTTCGATTTTCGCGGGACCGGCGCGATGGTCGCCTATGGCGCGTCCTTGCTGGGCGGTCAGCTGTTCTGGATCGTCCAGAGCCAGGCCGATATCTTCATCGGCGGCCGGGTGCTGGCACCGCACCAGCTGGGCCTCTATGCCGAAGCGCTGTTCCTGACCCAGATTTTCGTCAGCAAATTCGTGCCGCCGCTCAACGACGTCGCCTTCCCCGCCTATGCGCGGATGCAGAAGGATGTGCGCCGCGTGGCCTGGTCCTTCTGCAAGGCGGTAAAGCTGCTGTTGCTGCTGACCTGTCCCATTTACCTGGGCATGGCAGTGACGGCGGAGCCGCTGGTCGAGACATTGTTCGGGCAGAAATGGCTGGAAATGGCGCCCTTCGTCGCGATCCTGGCGCTGGCCATGCCGTTCATGACCTTGCAGGTGATGTTCGCGCCGGTCAGCAATGCTCTGGGCCGACCCGGCACCACCGCGCGGGTCGCGGCGGTCGGCGCGGTGCTGATGCCGGTCGCTTTCCTGATCGGCATCCAGTTCGGGGCGATCGGCCTGGCCTGGGCCTGGCTGGCGGCCTTCCCCGTGCTGACGGGCGTGACCGCATGGCTGGCCGGGGGGCCGATGGGATTGCGATTCGTCGACCTGATTCGCGCCGCGGCGCCGGGGCTGGGCTGCGCCGTGCTGATGGCCGGCGTGGTGATGATGGTCGATCGCCTCTTGCCGCCGCTGGCTGCGCCGGTGCGCCTTGGCATATTGGTGCCGGCAGGCGGGCTGGCCTTCCTTGCCGCATTGATGCTGTGCGCGCGCGGGACGTTGATGGAGTTGGTGGCGCTGGTGGTTCGCCGGGCGCCACCGATGCAGGCGCCCGCATAAGGCGAGCGCCCTGCCCTTTCACGCCGTCTGGATATAATCGCGCAGCGAAGCCGCTTCCGATTCGATGCTGTCGATGCGATATTTGACGAGATCGCCGATCGAGATCATGCCCACCAGCGCGCCGTCGACCACGACCGGCAGATGGCGGATGCGCCGCTTCGTCATCAGCGACAGGCCATGGATGACGGGCGTGTCGTCCGCGATGGTGATGGCAGGAGCGGTCATCACCTCCCCGACGCTGTGGTCCAGCGCGGCCGGCCCGTCCGTCGCCACACGATAGACGAGGTCGCGTTCGGAGAAGATGCCGACCACTTGGCCATTGTCGACCACCGGGACACAGCCGATTCGTCGCTCCGCAAGCAGTTGCACGACGGATTGCACGCCATCGTCCGGATGCACGCTGATGACGTCGTTCTTGCCCTGCAAAATCGCTGCGATGGTCATGACCACTCTCCATTGTCTGAGACATTTCCCATGGACGCTTGATGATCCCACTTTCCACGCGCAAAATAAAGGGATGACGCGCAAACAGGCCCTGGATGACCCGGAAATCGCGGCGACCGCCTGGGCGCGGTTCCGGCGCATGATGGCGTGGATGGCATTGGGTGGTGCGCTGTGCGTCGCGATAGCGTTATTCTTCCTGCACCGGCGGTCCGGCGACCTGCCGATACATATGGTGATCGCCACGATTTTGGGCGTATGGCTGACCTTCATGCTGGGGACCGGACTGATGGCGCTGGCCTTTCTATCGAGCGGAACCGGGCATGACGATCAGGTGATGGACAGGGCGAAGGACGAGGTGCCGCTTGACGATTGAGGCAGAAACCGGCGCGAAACGCGGTGAGGTGGTGCTGCGTCTGGTCCCCCACCTGACCGACATCAACGCCAATGGCCATATTTTCGGCGGCTGGGTGCTCAGCCAGATGGACATCGCCGGCGGCATCGTCGCGTCGCGGATCGCGCAGGGCGCGGTGGCGACCGTGGCGATCGAGAGCATGACGTTCATCACCCCGATCCTGCTGGGCGATGTCGTGTCGGTCTATGCGACCGAAGAACGGCGCGGCCGGACGTCGGTCGCGATCCGGATCGACGTGGTGGCGACGCGCGGCATCGAACTGGAGGAAGTGGTACTGACCAGCGGCGTCTATACCTTCGTGGCGCTGGATACGGAGCATCGGCCGCGACCCTTGCCTGTGGTTTGACCGTCCGGCGAGATTGGCGTCGGGCTTTGCGCCATCACCGTTCGCGTCGAAGCGGACGGATCCTGGATATTGTCCTTACCGCCGCAACGCTTCGCGGTAGGACCGGGCGATCTTGTCATTGGCGGGCACCGTTACGCGCCAGACCCAGGCGTTGCCGCGCCGTTCCATGTCTGTCGGCCGCGGGCTGATATCGTGGGGGATGGTGACCTCCGCCACGATCGGGAAGGCGCGGGCGTTGCTGAGCGTCAGGGTCCAGTCGCGGCTCTTGCGCGCCTGCGCCGTCTGCTGGACGAGGATGCGAACGTCGGGGCTGGCGCTCAGGTCGTAATCGATGCGTTCGCCCTCCGCCTTGTCGCCGATATCGGCTTCGCCGGCGAGCAGGCGCAGGCCCTGGACCTGTTCGAACAGGGCGACCTGCCCCGATGGCATGGCGAGGCCAAGCCCGTCTTCCTTGCGATTTTGCACACGCAGACGCAGCGTCATCGGAATCGCCCCGCTGGTCGGGGCAAAGATGTTGGCGCCGTAGAGTCGTTCGACTTTCACGCCCGCCTGGCGGAGCAGCGCGACCTGTTTTTGCGCCTTGGCCGCCACATCGACGGTGACAGGCACGCGGTAGAGCTTGAGGTCGCCGACATCTTCAGGAGGCGGGGGTGGTGGGGGAGGCGGCGGCGGCGGGGCCATGACGGGCGTCGGCGCGAACAGGCGGTTCGTGCGGCGCTGGGCCGTGACGACGACGTCCTGCGCGCCTTCCATCATCATCGGCTCTGTCAATTGAACCGGAAACAGTTCCCACACCGGATGAGTGCTGGTGATGTCCATCGGCCAGCATCGCAGGCGCAGCGGACCGCCGGTGGGGCGGGGCCGGACGCCACGGCGTTGCTTGTTGGGCTGACCGGCGATGACGTTCAGTTGCGCGTCGGCAAAGCCGGTGACGCCGCCATTGGCGACCGTGAGCCAGGCCATCAGGTCCAGCCCTTTGCCATCCTCCCGCATGTCGGCGACATAGTTGGCGGCCCAGTCGAACCCTTCGGCCAGATAGGTGAGTTCGAGGCGCGCACGGGTCGGTCGGTCGCTCGACGCGATCATCGACAGGGTCGGGCGCGGCGACAGGGCGGCGGGCGCGCGGGGATAGAGCATGCGTTCGGGCAGGCCGCTGCACCCCAGCGCTTCATAGCCCTGCGCCGTCTGGACGATGACGCCGCCCATCGGCCCGGCAGAGAGGATCGCATCCTGCTCCGTCACCTTGCCGGTCCTGCGATCGGTTCGGCGGAGCGTGACGCTGCGCTTGAGATAGGCGTCGACCAGCCCGGCGGGCGAGAGGAGGCGGGCGTCGCGATTCTTTTCGCGCACGCCGCGCGGCATGCCGGCCAGGATCGCGGTTTCGGGCATTAGCCCTTCGGCGACGCCTTCGAACCGGATCGTCGATTCGCCCTGCGGCAGGTCGACCTCCCGGATTTCGGTGATGAGGGCATAGCCGCCTGGCCAGTTGCGGTCGATCGCGCCCTTTGCCCGGCCCGGTGCGCGATAGACGGTGACGGAGACCGAATCGGCGCGCGGGGAGACGATCGTGCCGGCCCGAACCGGGACCGCGATCGCCCACAGGAGGAAGATGATCAGGAGTCGCGACACGCGGGCGCCGCTCCGGTCAGTAGCGCGAATCGAAGGTGACGCCGAGATCGACCGTGCCGTTGGCGGGTACGGGTACGCTCCATTCCATCCGGTCGGCCGAAACGCGCTTGCCTTCCAAAGTCTGGGCAGTGGCGCGGGTGTCGCCCCACAGACCCTGTTGGGCAAGGTCGATCGTCACCGCTTCGGGCCGGGCGTTCGTCAGCGTGTAGCGCATCCTGGTTTCCCAGCGGCTGCCGCCCTTTTTCATACGCTGTTCCACGGTCGGGCGGACCTTGACGTCGAAGGCTTCGCCGGTGCGCAGCGCCATGGAGGAGCCCATCGGCGTATGGTCTATACTGTTTTCGCCGATAAATTGCGGATTGCCGCGTGCGTCGCGCATATAGACGCGGATCGTGCCGGCGGGCAGTTGATCGCCGAGGCCGCCATCCTTCGACGTCGAGAATTTGAGGACGCTCGATGCGCTCATCGGTTCGGCCGCGCTGCCGAGCCAGCCATTGACATATTCATAGGTGGCGCGCGCCGGAGCGCCCTTCACTTCGAGGAAGCTGACCTGCTTCTGCTGGGCGTTGGCGATCGTGGTGCGGGCGGCCAGCGGATAGAGATAATAGTCGCCCAGCCGTTCGCGCGGGCCGCTTTGGGTGCCGGCCTGATCGATCGCGCCGCTCGACCCCTGCCACCAGTTGGAGCGACCACCGCCATTGGCGGGGTTGCCCGCGACCAGGATGGTCTTGGCATTGGTGAAGGTCGTGCCGGTGTTGTTGGTGAGCGTGACCCAGCCCTGCATGTCCATCGCTTGCCTGGCCGCGTCGAACAGGGCGACATAATCGGCCGTCCAGCCCAGATTGGGCGTGAGGTAGGAGAGGCGGGCGGGCACCGTGCCGGCGCGATCCGCCTGCACCGTGACCGACAGGGTCGGGCGCGCGCGCAGATTGGCAGGTACCCGGTCGAACACCACGCGCACCGGCAGACCGTCGTCGCGCAATACCTCTATGCGGGTGCCGATTTGCAGCACGATGCCGCCATTGGCCGCCAGCACCTTCGCCCGTTCCCGCGTTTCCGCGCCGGTCGCCGGATTGGTGCGTATCAACGTCACCTCCTGCCCGACCGCCTTGTCCATCAGCTTGTCGGGGGACAGGAGATCATAGTCGAAATTCTGTTCGACGATGGCGAGGCCGGGGCCGGACAGGTTGACCGTTTCCGGGCGGATGCGCGCGGACACGTCGGGAAATTCGACGCGGTTGCGGCCGGCGGTCATGGCGAGTTGCCGGTCATCCTGCACCAGCGACTGGCCGCCATTATAGATGGTGACGGCGACGTCGCCCTGCGCCGTGGCGCCGGTCGGGTCGGCCGCGCTCTGGCTTTGGGCCAGAGCGGAAGCGGGGAGGGCGGTCAGCAGCAGGGACAGCAGATGCGCGGCTTTCATCGGCAACTCTCCAGATATGTGAAGGCCTTGTGCCGGATTGCGAGCCAGTTGCAAAGCTGGCTTCGTCACGCCCTGCCGAAAAGATGCGGGCGACGAAAAAGGGGACGGCACCGCATGGCGCCGTCCCCTTTTTTTCCGTCCGCCGATCGCTTATTCGGCGGCTTCGGTCGCTGCGCGCGGGCGACGGGTGCGCTTCTTGGGCGCTTCCTCGGCCGTTTCGGCATCATTGTCGGCGCGCGCGATCGAGGGCGGCAGGACGGCGAGGTCCAGCCCTTCCTGGCTTTCTTCGGCAGCGGCCTTGCGCGGGCGACCACGACGGGCGCGGGGCGCTTCGGCGGCTTCTGGTTCGGCGGCGGCAGCGACAGGCTGCGGTTCGGCGCGGGGGCGAAGCTGCGGCTTGGGCTTGGCTACAGGCTGCGGCGCGTCGATCGCGGGATTGCCGGCCGGACCTTCCACACCCAGTTCCTGCTGCGGCGCGTCACTATCCGCCACGAAACGGTCACGGCGGGGACGGTCGCGGCGGTCATTGTTGCGCGGGCCACGGCCATCGCGATTGTCGCGCTGATGATCGCGCGGCTCGCGGGCTTCACGGCCTTCTTCCTGACCCTGACCCTGACCCTGACCCTGACCCTGACGATCGGCGCGATCGCGGGGTGCGCGATCATATTGACCCTGGTCGCGCGGCGTGCGGTCATATTGCGGCTGGGCGTCGGCGCGGAAATCGTCATTGCCGTCGAAGCCGGTGTCGAAATCGTCACCATCTTCGTCGAAATTGCCTTCCTCACGAGGGCGGTAGCGCTGCTGCTGCTCCTCCTGACGGGCACGATTGTCGGCGAGCACGCGGAAATAATGATCGGCAAATTGCAGATAATATTCGGCATTGACGCGGTCGCCCGCCATCTGGGCATCGCGCGCCATATTCTTGTATTTCTCAAGAAGCTGGGTCGCGTTGCCGCGGGCGCGGTTGTCGATGCGGTTACCGTTGTCGCCACCGCCCCGATTGTTGCCGTTGGGACGTCCGTTGTTATTGTTCCGGCCGCGATTGCGGCGGCCGGCCTGCCGGTTGTTGATCAAGATATGATCCTTGCGTTCGCTATGACAAAATTCACTGAAAACACTGTTCAGTCGCCATCCCCAAGCACAGCCTGCTCTTCAGGCCGTATTCGGCTCCGCCAGGCATGATCCTTCGGATCATTCCCCCAGCTGCCACCGGCGCCTGCGCAGCGAGCGCCGTCATGACTATAAGGAGCAGAAAATCGGCCTTTTCTATCAACGATCTAAACGATCATGTCACAAGATAGAGCCGTTCCTGTAATCGATGTAATGGCTTTCCACGGATAAACCAAGCAATTTTCGCTTGTCCGATGGTAAATCACCCCTTGTTCAGTCCAGGACGGGTGGCGATGAGGCAGCGATCATGCCCCGCCAGATCGCGCCGGGCGACGATATCCAGACCCTGTTCGTGCAGCAGGGCCGAGACGCTGGCCTTCTGATCATAGCCGATTTCGATCGCCGCCATGCCGCCCGGCGCGATCAGGCGCGGGAGGTCTGGCGCGATGCGGCGATAATCGTCCAGGCCATCGGTGCCTGCGAACAGCGCGCTGGCCGGTTCGTGCAGCACATCGCCCGACAAAGCGAGGTCGGCGACGATATAGGGCGGGTTGATGAGCAGCAGGTCGAAGGGGCCATCCACATCCCGCGCCCAGTCACCGAGGCGGAAGGCGGCCCGATCGTCCATGCCGAGGCGCGCCGCATTGCCCTGCGCCACGGCGAGGGCGGGGGAGGAAGCATCTATGCCCAGACCCTGCGCCTGCGGCCACTGCGCCAATGCGGCGAGCAACAAGGCGCCGGAGCCGGTGCCAAGGTCGAGGATGGAGGCGGGCGCGCGGCCGGCGAAATGATCGACCGCCGCCTCGATCAGCGTTTCGCTGTCCGGGCGGGGGATCAACGTGTCCGGCGTGACGGTCAGGCTGATCGTCCAGAAATCGCGCATGCCGGTGATATGGGCGATCGGCTCGCCATCCAGCCGGCGGGCGAGCAGGGCGGCAAAGCTTTCGGGGACGGCGAGGTCGCGCTGGCGCAGCAGCAGGTCGCCGCGCGCAAGGCCCAGCGCATGGGCCATCAGAAGTTCGGCGTCGAGGCGGGCTGTGTCGCTTGCGACAGCGAGTTGGACAGTCGCCGCGCGCAGGGCGTCGGGGATGGTCATGCCTTGATCCTCAGATTCTCGGTTAAGACCGCACGCTCGCTGCGCTCGCTACCCACCCCGAACCATCCCTTGAAAGGAAAGGGCCAAAATCTGTCACCCCACCCCGTCCAGCTGGGCGAGGCGGGCGGCCTCATCCTCCGCCACCAGCGCGTTGATGACGTCCGACAGTCCCGGTCCTTCCAGGATTTCGGGCAGGCGGTGCAAAGTCAGGTTGATGCGGTGGTCGGTGACGCGGCCCTGCGGGAAATTATAGGTACGGATGCGTTCGGACCGGTCGCCCGATCCGACCATCGCCTTGCGCGCGCCGGCCTGTTCGCTGTGGGTGCGTTCGCGTTCGGCCTCGTAGATGCGGGCGCGCAGCACCTGCATCGCCTTCGCCTTGTTCTTGTGCTGCGACCGTTCGTCCTGCTGAGTCACCACGATGCCGCTGGGCAGATGGGTGATGCGCACGGCGGAGTCGGTGGTGTTGACGTGCTGGCCGCCAGCACCCGATGCGCGGTAGATGTCGATCTTGAGGTCGCTATCGGCGATCTGGACGTCCACTTCCTCCGGTTCGGGGAGGATGGCGACGGTTGCCGCGCTGGTGTGGATGCGCCCGCCGCTTTCGGTGGCGGGGACGCGCTGGACGCGGTGGACGCCACTTTCGAATTTCAGCTTCGCGAACACGCCAGTGCCGTTGACGCTGGCGACGACTTCCTTGAACCCGCCCTGTTCCGACGCATTGGCCGAGAGCAGCTCCATCTTCCAGCCCTGCGCGTCGGCATAGCGTTGATACATGCGGAACAGGTCGCCGGCGAACAGGGCCGCTTCATCGCCGCCTGTGCCGGCGCGGATTTCCAGCATGGCCGGACGCGCATCGGCCGCGTCGCGTGGCAGCAGTTGCAGCGCCAGCGCGCGTTCGGCGCCGGGCAACTGGCTGCGGATCAGCTGCATTTCCTCCTGCGCCATTTCGCGCATCAGCGGATCGGCGTCGGGATCGCTGCCGCCGCCGGCCATCACGTCCAGCGCGGCCAGTTCCTGCCGCAGGCGGCGCACTTCATGCGCTGCGCGGGCGACCGGCTCGATCTCCGCATATTCCTTCGACAACCGCACGAACGCTTCGGGCGCGAGGTCGGCGCGCGTCATTGCCGCCTGCACCTCGTCCCGGCGCGCCTCGATCTGCGCGATGCGTTCGGCGGAAATGTGCATCAGAGCGCCGTCACCGTCCCGATCAAAGCATCCAGCCGCACGGCCTGCTGTTCGCCAGTGCCCAGGTTGCGCACGGCAGCCTCGCCCTTCGCCAGTTCGTCGTCGCCCAGGATGATGGCCCAGGCGGCACCCGACGCATTGGCGCGCTGCATCCGCTTCTTCATATTGCCGCGATAGCCCATGTCGCATGCGACACCAGCGCGACGCAGGTCGGCGACGATGCCCGTTGCCTTCGTTTCGGCAGCTTCACCCATGGGAATGAGGACTATGGCGGGCTTGTCGATGGCGGGCGTGTCGATCAGCATCGCCAGCCGCTCGATCCCCGCCGCCCAGCCGACCGCCGGGGTGGAGGGACCACCCAGATTTTCAATGAGGCCGTCATAGCGGCCGCCGCCCAGCACCGTCCCCTGCGCACCCAGCCGATCGGTGATGAATTCGAACGCGGTATGGCGATAATAATCGAGGCCGCGCACCAGCCGGGCATTGCGTTCCCACGCCACGCCTGCCGCATCCAGGCCGCTCGTCACCTTCTCGAAAAAGCTGCGCGCTTCGTCGGTCAAATAGGCGTCGATGTCCGGCGCGCTGTCGGCGACCGGGCGGTCGCGCGGGTCCTTGCTGTCCAGGATGCGCAGCGGGTTGCGGTTCAGCCGGTCGAGGCTTTCTTCCGACAATTGATCGCGATGCGCTTCGAAATGGGCGATCAGCGCGGCGCGCCAGGCGTCGCGGCTCGGCCCGTCGCCCAGCGTGTTGAGATTGAGCGTGACGCCTTCGGAGACGCCCAGTTCCCTGAGCAACTGGTCGGCCAGCACCAGCAGTTCGACGTCTGCACCCGGCTCGCCCGCGCCCAATATTTCGGCGTCGAGCTGATGGAACTGCCGGAAACGGCCCTTTTGCGGGCGCTCATAGCGGAACAGCGGGCCGTGCGTCGCGACCTTCAGCGGCGCATATTGCTGCCAGCCTTCGGTGATGTAGGCGCGGCTGATGCCGGCGGTGAATTCGGGGCGTAGCGTGATGCTGTCGCCACCGCGATCCTCGAACGTGTACATTTCCTTCGAGACGACATCGGTACTTTCGCCCAGCGACCGGGCGAAGACGGCGGTGGATTCGAACACCGGCACTTCGACCCGCTGGAAACCATAGAGTTTGCGCACCCGGTCGAACGTCGCGACCACATGGGCGAAGCGTTCCGCAAACGCCTCCGCCGTGCCGCCCAACATGTCCTGTGTGCCGCGTACCGGACGCGGGGTTTCTTGTCTCGCCATGGGGCAGCGCCTTTAACGGCAATTCACCCCCTTGGAAACGCGCTTTTTATGGCCGCCCATCAGGGGGTGGACGCCGCCGTCCTCCCTCGCCATGCTAAAGGGATAAGGGCTGTCCGGCCCCGCCAAATTTCTGGAGACCTTCATGATCCGCAGCATCGCTGCCGCCCTTTGCCTTTCCACGGCCATCGCCAGCCCGATTTTCGCGCAGGACGCGATCCGGTCCAAGCCGACCGCCCTGCCCGTCGACAGCGGCGCACCTGCACCAAAGGACATCCCCTATCCGGGCGGCACCATCAAGCTGGAGGTCGATGCGACCGACACGGTCCAGCGCATATTCCGCGTGAAGGAAACCATCCCGGTCGCTGCTGCCGGTCCGTTGACGCTGATGATGCCGGCCTGGCTGCCGGGCAACCATGCGCCGCGCGGGCAGGTCGAAAAACTGACCGGCCTGACCTTTACCGTCAATGGCCAGACCGTGGCGTGGAAGCGCGATCCGCTCAACGTCTTCGCCTTCCAGATCGACGTGCCGCAGGGCGCAACCGAAGTTGTCGCGCAGTTCCAGTTCCTGTCCGCGACCCAGCCCAATCAGGGCCGCGTCGTGGTGACGCCCAAGATGCTGAACATCCAGTGGGAAAGCGTGTCGCTTTATCCGGCCGGCTATTATACCCGGCAGATCCCGATCCAGCCGACCGTGACCTATCCCGCCGGCTGGCAGGCCGCGACGGCACTGCGCGGCACGAAGAGCGGCAATGCGATTGCCTATGAAACCATCGACTATGAAGCGTTGCAGGATTCGCCGGTGTTCGCCGGCACCCATTTCAAGGCGGTGGACCTGGGCAGCAACGTCACGCTGAACCTGGTCGCGGACGATGCCGACGAGCTGGACTACAAGCCCGAGCAGATCGCCAAGCACAGGAAGCTGGTCGCCGAAGCGGGTTCGCTGTTTGGCACCTATCATTTCAACCATTATGATTTCCTGCTCGCCATTACCGACGAGATGGGCGGCATCGGGCTGGAGCATCATCGCAGTTCCGAAAATCAGGTGGAGCCGGGCTATTTCAAGAGCTGGGACAAGGGCGAGGCGCTGCTGGACCGCAACCTGTTGCCGCATGAATTCACCCATAGCTGGGACGGCAAGTTCCGCCGCCCCGACCTGTTGTGGACGCCCGATTTCAACGTGCCGATGCAGGATAATCTCCTGTGGGTCTATGAAGGGCAGACGCAATTCTGGGGCTATGTGCTGGGCGCGCGGTCGGGCCTGTTCAGCAAGCAGGAAACTCTGGACGCCTATGCCCAGATCGCGGCCAAGCTGGACACGGCGGTCGGTCGCCAATGGCGCCCGATGGAGGACACCACGCTGGACCCCGTGATCTCCGCCCGCCGGCCCAAGGGCTGGACCAGCTGGCAGCGGTCGGAGGATTATTATAATGAAGGTCTGATGATCTGGCTGGAGGCCGACGCGATCATTGCCAAGGCGACGCGCGGCAAGAAGGGCCTCGACGATTTCGCCAAGGCTTTCTTCGGCATCAATCCGGGCGACTGGGGGCAGGTCGTCTATAATCGCGGCGACGTCATCAAGACGCTCAATGCCATCGCGCCCTATGACTGGACCGGCTTCTTCCAGAAATATGTCGACAGCACGACCAAGGAAACGCCCAAGGGCGGCTTCATCCTGGGCGGTTACAAGCTGGTCTATGGCGAGGAGCCGGGCGCGATCACCAAGGCGGCCGAGGGCGCCAGCAAGATGGTCGACCAGAGTTTCGGCATCGGTGCGATCGTCAAGAATGACGGCGAAGTCAGCGGCGTCATCTGGGACAGCGCGGCGTTCAAGGCGGGACTGGTGACGGGCGCCAAGATCCTGGCGGTCAATGGCGACGAATATTCCGGCGACGTGTGGAAAGCCGCGATCAAGGCCAAGGCGCCGATCCAGATCATCCTAAAGCAGGACAAGTATTATCGCACTTTGACACTCGATTATTCAGGTGGCCTGCGCTATCCGCGCCTGGAAAAGACGGGAGAGGGTGAAGGCAGCCTCGACAAGCTGCTCAAAGCCAGAACCTAAAGCCATTCCCAACGCAACATGAAGCAGAAGGCGTTTCCATGAACATCGAACTGATCCCGGTCGGCGACGATCCGCCAAACAGCCTGAACGTCATCATCGAAGTCCCCGTCGGCGGCGAGCCGGTGAAATATGAGTTCGACAAGGCCAGCGGCGCGCTGTTCGTGGACCGCATTCTGCACACGCCGATGCGCTATCCGGCCAATTACGGCTTCGTGCCGCACACGCTGTCGCCCGATGGCGATCCGCTGGACGCGCTGGTCATCGCCCGCTCGCCCTTCGTCCCCGGCTCCGTCGTGCGGGCCCGCCCGATCGCCGTGCTGAACCTGGAAGACGAAGCGGGCGGCGACGAAAAGCTGGTCTGCGTGCCGGACAACAAGACCTTCCCCTATTATGCCGACATCAGCGAGAAGGACGACCTGCCCGGCATCGTGATGGAGCAGATCGAACATTTCTTCACCCACTATAAGGATCTGGAAAAGACCAAGTGGGTCCGCATCGGCACCTGGGGCGGGGCGGAAGACGCCAAGCAGATCACGCTGGAAGCGATCGAACGCTATAAGGCGAGCAAGGCGGAAAAGGCGGCATAAAGCCGGTTTTTCGCAGTTTAATTGGCAATTTGAAAAGGCCGCGTGGAGTCATCCACGCGGCCTTTTTGCTTACCACTGCCCTATATCAACCGATCCGCGTCCAGCGCCATGGCGAGCGAATCGCGGCCCTTGGGCATGCGCGCATGGAGGCGGGCGTCGGCCTCGACCAAGCGCTCGATCCCGGCCTCCAGCTGATCCTCGGGCAGGGTGAAGGGCAGGCGCATGAAGCGTTCGAACGCACCGCTGACGCCAAAGCGTGGGCCCGCGGCGATGCGCACGCCCAGACTTTCGGCCAGCGCGGCCAGCGCCGTCGCCTCCGCGCGCGGCAGTTCCGCCCAAAGCGACAGGCCGCCCGCCGGCGATTCGACCCGCCAATGGGGCAGGCGCCGCTCGATAAGCCCCAGCAGATGGTCGCGCCGTGCCCGCAGCATGCCGGCCCGTTCGCCCAGGCCCACATCGGCGTCGATCAGTTGCGCGACGGCGATCTGCTCCACCACCGGGCTGGCCATGTCCATCGTCGTGCGCAGCCGGCCGAGCGCGGCGACGGTCTGCGGATCGGCGCGAATCCAGCCGACGCGCAGCCCACCCCAAAAAATCTTGCTGGCCGATCCAAGCGTGATGACCTGCCGCCCCGACGGATCGTGCATGGCCACGGGCGGCGGCGGTGCGAAATCAAGCCCCATCGCCACCATGGTTTCATCTACGATCAGTGGCGTATGGCTGCGCGTCGCGGCGGCGACCAGCGCGCGGCGCGTGACCGGGTCCATGCTGCGCCCGGTGGGATTGTGGAAATCGGCGATGACATAGGCGAAGCGCGGCGACGTCTGGCGGAAGGCCGCCTCCATGGCGTCCACGTCCCACCCCTGCGCGGGCAGGCCGACCGGCACCGGCACGACATGGGCGCGCTGCAAGGCCTGAATCGCATTATGATAGGTCGGATGGTCGATCACCACCCGGTCGCCCGGCCCGGCCAGCCATTTGAGCAACAGCGAAAAACCCTGCTGCGCACCGTTGGTGACCATGATCTGGTCGGGATGAGTGGGACAGCCGCGCCGTTCATAATGCGCCGCGATCGCCCGGCGCAACACCGCTATCCCCAGCGGATCATAGCCAAGGTCGCCCAGATAGGCGGGCAGCGCCTCCACCGCATGGGCATAGGCCCGCGCAACGCCGGGCGCAGCGGGCAGGGCGGCATGGGTCCAGTTGAGCAGGTTGCCGCTGCTGCCGCCTACGTCGCGCTCGTCCGGCGGCATGTCGCCGCTGCCGGCGGGCAAGCGGGTGACGCTGCCCGATCCCTGCCGGCTTTCCAGATAGCCTTCATCCCGCAGCCGGTCGAATGCCGCCGCGACGGTGGTGCGCGACAGGCCGAGCGCGGCGGCCAGTTCGCGCTCGCCCGGCAGGCGGACATTGAGACCCACGCGCCCGTCCAGCACCAGCATGCGGAGCGCCTGCGCCAATTGGCGATAGGCCGGCTCCGCGCTGTCCTGCGCGCGCCAGGCGCCAAGCAGGCGAAGCAGGGAAGGCGGGCGGAGCAGGGAAGTGGACATGGCAGTCGTTCCAATGGAATGATCGATCAAGGCCATTTACGCCAGACTGGTCCTTTTGGAAAAGGCCAATTGTGCGGAATAAGCCTGGTCATGATGCAGCGCCGCCTATTTCAGCTTTTCTGGGGCCTTGCCCTTTACGGCTTTTCCATGGCGCTGATGCTGCGCGCCAATCTGGGCCTGTCGCCCTGGGATGTCCTCAATCAGGGACTGGCGCCGCGCCTTGGCCTCAGCTTTGGCATGACGGTCAACCTGATCGGCGCCATCGTGCTGCTGCTCTGGTGGCCGCTTCGGCAACGGCCGGGTATCGGCACGATCGCCAATATCCTGGTCATCGGCACGGTAGTGGACCTGTCTCTGGCGATCCTGCCGATACCGGAAGGCTATGCGATGCGCGGCCTGTGGCTGGTCGCCGGGATCGTCCTCAACGGCATCGCCGGCGGTGCCTATATCGGTGCGGGAATGGGACCGGGGCCGCGCGACGGGTTGATGACGGGCCTGTGCCGCCGTACCGGCTGGCCGGTCAAATGGGTGCGCACCAGCATAGAGATCGCCGTGCTGGCGATCGGCTGGATGCTGGGCGGCACGGTGGGGGTGGGCACCATCCTTTATGCCGCGACGATCGGCTGGATCGTCCACCATGCCCTGCCCTTCTTTCAAATTGCCCCGGCGGAGCGTCCGGCTCAGACCTGACGCGATGCCCCCTCGACCGGCCGACACTTTCCTATCGTCGGCCGGTCATTTTCTCTTTGAAACTGGGCATTTGGCGATTGACCGGGGCAGGCAGACGGGCATGATCCGGCACATATTCCCGATCCAGGAGCATCTTTCATGCGCCCCTTCCTCGCCGCCATCCTGATCCTGCCGCTGACCGCCGCGTCGGCGCCACACGCGCCTGCGCTCGCCCCGCTCAGCTTCGAAGAGGTGGCGCCTGCGGGCACGAAGATGCCCCGATTCAAGGTCGACGCCGCCTGGCCGGCGATGCCCGACGACCTGCTGCTGGGGCAGGTGAGCGGCGTGGCGGTGGGACCGGACGATTCGGTCTGGGTGGTGCATCGGCCTCATAGCCTGACCGCTACCGATACCGGGCTGGCCCAGAATCCGCCCATCGCCGCCTGCTGCAAGCCGGCGCCGCCGGTGGTGCGTTTCGGCAAGGATGGCCGCTACATCGGCGGCTGGGGCGGGGCGGCGATGGCGCCGACGATCGATGGCGTGAACCAGTGGCCAAGCAGCCTGCACGGCATCTTCGTGGACGGGGCCGGCAGCGTCTGGTTCGGCGGCAATGGCGGTGGCGACCATGTGGTCATGAACTATAGCCCGGAAGGCCGATATATCCGCAGCTTCGGGCGGCGCGAAAAGACCGGCGGTAACGATGCGACCGACCAGCTGGGCAATCCGTCCGACGTCAATCATTCGGACGGCATGGTGCTGATGTCGGACGGCTATACCAACCGGCGCGTGATCGGCTTCGACGCGAAGAGCGGCGCATATAAGGGACGATGGGGCGCCTATGGCAAGGCCCCCAGCGGCCCCGTGCTGAAAGGCGCGTTCGACCAGAGCCATGCCGTGGACCCCAGCCAGGTCGCGGACCCACAGGCTGCGATGTTCGGCAGCATCGTCCATTGCGTGGTGCCCACGAAGGACGGCCATCTCTATGTCTGCGACCGCAACAACAACCGCGCGCAACTGTTCAAGCGGGAGAAGGATGGCGGCCTGACCTTCGTGCGGGACGTCGCGGTGGCGCCCGAGACGGGCGGCACCCATACGGTCACCGACATCGCTTTCTCACCCGACCCGCAGCAGACCTATATGTATGTCGCGGACATGATGAACGGACGCATCTGGATATTGGAGCGCAAGACGCATGCCGTACTGGGCGCAATCGGCCGGGTCGGACGGCAGGCGGGGCAATTCACCTGGCTGCACAGCATCGACACGGATAGCGAAGGCAATATCTACGCGACCGAGGTGAATACGGGGCGGCGCGTGCAGAAGCTGGTCTTCACCGGGATCGAGTGATCGTTCAGCCCGCGATCGACCGTATAGAGGCGCTGGCGACCCATCCGCTGGCGCAGGGGCCGGCATAGGGCCGTTTGCGTTCCACGGGGGACGCGACGCCGCAATCGCCCTCTTCGGCCGGCTGACCGGGGGCGCGGGCCGGGGGAACGACCACACCCAGCCATTTCTGGTCGATGCTGCGCGTGCATATCCATGCCCGTTGCCCCTCCACCAACACCGCCAACGGCTTTGCATCGTCAAAGGGTGCGGCGCGCAACGCCAAACCACCCGCGCCGACACGGGTCACCTGGCCAAGGCCCCCACACGCATCCATGCGGGCGCCATCTTCCCCGATCGTCACCGGCCGCGCGACCGGCGCATCCATGCGGCTTTCCGTCACGTCGGCGCGCGGGGCGCCGGCCAGCGAACTGTTGGGCAATTCCTCATAAACGTCATTGCTGCGCGAGCAGCCCGCAAGGGCCAGCAGGGGCAGGATCAGCAGGGCGGGGACGATGCGCATATATGCCGTGATAGACCGCGCCGGATGCCAGCGAAAGGTGCCATGTTTCGCTTTAGTTTCATGCCCGCTTTCCCTATATGCTCGGCATGAGCGAAGAACCCGTAAACTCCCCCAACAGCAATGAATATGGCGCCGACAGCATCAAGGTGCTCAAGGGCCTCGACGCCGTGCGCAAGCGGCCGGGCATGTATATCGGCGATACCGACGATGGCAGCGGCCTGCACCATATGGTGTTCGAGGTCAGCGACAATGCGATCGACGAAGCGCTGGCGGGGCATTGCGACCTGATCACCATCACGCTGAACCCCGACGGGTCGGTCAGCGTGGAGGATAATGGCCGCGGCATCCCGACCGGCATCCACAAGGAAGAAGGCGTGTCGGCGGCCGAGGTCATCATGACCCAGCTGCATGCGGGCGGTAAGTTCGAAAATACGTCCGACGACAATGCCTATAAGGTGTCGGGCGGCCTGCATGGCGTGGGCGTTTCGGTGGTGAACGCGCTGTCGGAATGGCTGGACCTCAACATCTGGCGTGACGGCAAGGAACATTGGATGCGCTTCGCCTATGGCGATGCGACCGCGCCACTGAAGATCGTGGGCGATGCGCCAGAGGGCAAGAAGGGGACGCGCGTCACCTTCCTGGCGTCGACCGAAAAGGCGCCTGGCGACGGCGGCACCTTCAAGAACCAGACCGAGTTTGATTTCGAGAAGCTGGAGCATCGCTATCGCGAGCTGGCCTTCCTCAACAGCGGCGTGCGCCTGTTTCTGGTCGATGCGCGCCATGAGGAGAAGAAGGAGGTCGAGCTGTTCTACGAGGGCGGCATCGCGGCCTTCGTGAAATATCTCGACCGCAACAAGTCGGCGATGATGCCGGAGCCGATCGCGATTTCGGGCACCCGCGACGATGTGACGATCGATGTCGCGCTGGAGTGGAACGACAGCTATTACGAGAACGTCCTCTGCTTCACCAACAACATCCCGCAGCGCGACGGCGGCACGCATCTGGCCGCCTTCCGTGCGGCGCTGACCCGCACGCTCAACAATTATGCGGAAAAGTCGGGCGCGCTGAAGAAGGAGAAAGTGAGCCTTACCGGCGAGGATATGCGCGAAGGCCTGACCGCCATCGTGTCGGTCAAGCTGCCCGATCCCAAATTCAGCTCGCAGACCAAGGACAAGCTGGTCAGTTCCGAAGTGCGCCAGCCGCTCGAAAGCCTGATGGCCGACAAGATGGCCGAGTGGCTGGAGGAAAATCCGGCGCACGGCAAGATGATCGTGCAGAAGGTGATCGACGCCGCTGCCGCCCGCGAGGCGGCGAAGAAGGCGCGTGAACTGACCCGCCGCAAGGGCGTGCTGGACATCGCCAGCCTGCCCGGCAAGCTGGCCGACTGTCAGGAACGCGATCCCGCCAAGTCCGAACTCTTCCTGGTCGAAGGCGATTCGGCGGGCGGATCGGCCAAGCAGGGGCGCAATCGGCACAATCAGGCGATCCTGCCGCTGAAGGGCAAGATATTGAACGTCGAGCGCGCGCGGTTCGACAAGATGCTCTCGTCCAAGGAAGTCGGCACGCTCATCCAGGCGATGGGCACCGGCATCCGCGACGATTTCAACCTGGAAAAGCTGCGGTACCACAAGATCGTCATCATGACCGACGCGGACGTCGACGGCGCGCATATCCGCACGCTGCTGCTGACCTTCTTCTATCGCCAGATGCCGCAGATCATCGAGGGCGGGCATCTCTATATCGCCCAGCCGCCGCTCTACAAGGCGACGCGGGGCCGGTCCGAAGTCTATCTGAAGAATGAAGCGGCGCTGGAGCAATATCTGGTCGACAATGGCGTCGAATCGATGGCGCTGGAAACCGCCAAGGGACCGCGCACCGGGGAAGATCTGCGCAGCCTGATCGAACATGCCCGTCGCATGCGCGCGGTGATGCGCTATGTGCCGCGCCGCTATAATCCCGCGATCATCGAGGCGTTGAGCCTGAATGGCGCACTGGACCCCGAACTGTCGGCAGACGCGCAAGCCGAACGGCTGGCGGCGACGGTCGCCTGGATGGGTGCGCAGGATTCCGAAGGCCGCTGGACCGGCAGCGTCGCCGAAGAAGGCGGATTCCATTTCCAGCGGCTGTGGCGCGGCGTCACCGACCATCATGTGATCGAGGCCGGGTTCGTCGGATCGGCGGAGGCACGCAAGCTGCACAGCATCGCGGCCGAAGATGCCGCCAGCTATCTGACGCCCAGCCGCCTGATCACGGTCAAGGCGCTGGCGGCCGAAGCGAACGACGACGACCTGCCCGCCGCGCCGACCAAGGGCGCGATGGTCACGCGGCCGAGCGAACTGCTGGACGCGATCCTGACCGCCGGGCGCAAGGGCCTCGCCATCCAGCGCTATAAGGGACTGGGTGAAATGAACGCGGAACAGCTGTGGGAAACCACGCTGGACCCGGACAATCGATCGATGCTGCGGGTCGAGGTGGAGCAGGCGGACGTCGCCGACGAAATCTTCACGCGCCTGATGGGCGATGTCGTCGAACCGCGCCGCGAGTTCATCCAGGACAATGCGCTCAACGTCGCCAATCTGGACGTCTGAGCCATGAGCTGGCGTTTTCGGCTCAGTTTGGGAAATGGACGGCTCAGAATGGGAATTTAGCGGCTGTTGTGGGAAATGTCGGCTTAAATCTGGAAAAGGGTGGCTGGTTTCTGAAGAAGCAGGGCTCTGCAGTGATGAGCTGCCGCTCAAACCCGGCTTAGAATACCCTGCCGATCGGACCGGGCCGCTAGCAAACAGCCCGGTCCTACAACCGATACTTTCACTTACTAACGCTCCGCCAGCCGCCGTAGGTTACCCTTTATTCGCGACGCAAGTTCTTTGCGCGGGACCCTGCTAATCGCTTCCAAATCGGCAAGGCAATCATAGGCCTGCCACGGCATCAGTGGGTTATCCCCATCACGAGCAAAAGGCGCGTCGGTCTCCGTAAGCAGTCGGTCGAACGGCATCGCCGCCGCCAATTCACGTCCCTTCCGCGAACGCAACATCGCAGGTCCAATTGAGAACCAGCAACCCAATTCAATCGCCCGTTCCAGTTCCTTCACTGTTCCACTGAACCAGTGAAGGATTGGGGTTCCGGCGTCAGGGTGACGTTCGAGCACATCGAATACCGCGGTGGCGGCGCCGCGAGAATGGATCGTCATGATGCGTCCGCCCAGGTTCGCGCATTCGGCAACGATGCGATCGAAAACTGTCTTCTGTAGGTTGAGCGACTCGCGATGAGGCGGACTTCCATCAATCCCGATTTCCCCGACATATCGAGCCTCTGGTAGGAGTCCGCAAAGAAGCGGCACTTCCTGATGGCGCTGCGAAACGATCTCCGGGTGCAGGCCGAGCGCAACCCTAACCCGTTTGCGATCCCCCACCAGCTTCTTCGTTCCGCGCCAGGCCTTGGGTGTCGTCGTGACCGCCAAGACATAAGTTCCCCGTGCATCGACTTCAGCGAGCACGGCTTCAGGATCGGAATAGAGGTCAATATGGCAGTGAAAGTCGATCAAGTGACACCAAGATGGGCGTGGAGCGCAGACAATTCTGCGATGCCACGCCGAACGACCTCACGATAGGGCGCAACGTTGCCAAGCATACGTGCGTTCATCGCACCGCCAATCAACTCGTCGATGCCGTGTCGGTTAACTGTCTCGATTGCCATTGCGACCGATCTAACGTCATCGAACCGAGCATGACGCAAATCGTTCTGTCCCAACGGATCGTACTTGTATCCGTTCGTCGTGTCGTCTCCCT
>NZ_JBWKVW010000015.1:0-29756 GCF_059421905.1 Sphingobium sp. GW821-FHT02B05 | reverse complement strand
ACCGTTGAATTTGGCCAACCTATGCCACCTGCTTATTGGAAACGCATTTGCCTGAAACGGGACAATGGATAAAACCCATTGTCCCGTTTCCTTCTGAAGATCATCAGAATTTAAGCGCATCGACAAAGGATTTCCCCAAACTGTCGTCCGTCGGCATGGCTCGTATGAATTGATAGCCAAGATCGCGACGGCGTGCGAGTTCGGCAGGATCGTGCATCAGCCTTTCGCATGCCTCGACCATGCTTTCTGGCGTGCCGATGCAGTAAGATACGAAGTTGTCGCCGGCGAAGTTCAGTTCGGAATGCTTGATCTTGACATCGACCAGCCCCGTTCCGCATGCCAGCATTTCATAGCCAAGTTGGCTAGGATTGGTTGGAGAATAGCATATGCCAACCTTGGCGCGATGATACAGCTCTGCGAGTTCGTTGAGATCAGAAATCACACCGAAATTGCGATAATCAAACCCAGGATCGTCATATGCCGTTTCACCAAAAAGCCCAATCGTTATGTTGGGGTGGCGCGATTTCAGTAGCTTCAGGCCCTCTGAAATCAAATCGAAGCAACGACGATCCTGACTGGGACGAGCGAACAACAATATATCTATGTCGCGCAAACCTTCGACCAGCGGCGGACTGTATACATCCTTGTCCATTGTGAAAGGGATCGTGGTTGCAGAGACACCAAGATCGTCGCGCAATTTGGCGGCGACCCATTCGCCATAACAAATAATCTGGTAATTCAGTCCGTAGCATGCGAGCGAACGCATATAGTCCGATCCAACAGCGAAGAACATCGGCTCAAAGTCTTGGACGAAATAAACGATTTTCCCAGAGAAAGACACCAGTCGAGCATCATAAGCCGTCTTCCATTGTGTAACGATCAGATGACTGTGCGCGTCCACTCTTAGGCCATATACTTCGACCTCCGCATTCAAGTTGCAGTAAAATCTTGCAATGTCCTTCTTGATCACTGACGCAGATCGACTGGAATATACATAAATCTTGACAGTCTTACCGGCGCGCTCCAACCCTTCGCACACGCTGAATATCTTACGATGGCCTCCAGATGGTCCAGAAAAGTCGGGAATGACGACACCGACATCGGCCAGTCCGTATGATTGCGTCGTTACGGACGCAACGGCGCGCCCTTCCCGATGTGCGCTGAATGCCTCATACGCGTCCACCGCTTCGTTTGCGCAAAACCGTTGCGAGTAAGCATTGCCGCAATGATTGAACGCAACCTCCGCTCGCTTCAGTGCCCTATCATAACTGTGATAAATATCACGAAACGCCTGAAGCCATTCCTCCGTCGTCGTCGCAAGATGCGCCAATTGGCCGTTGATTGATGCTTCTGCAAACGCTTGGGTCGCCGTTGCGATCACGGGGCATTTTGCCATCGATGCTTCAAAGAATTTTAGTTCGCTCTTGGATTCGCAGAATGGATTATTGATTTCGAGCGGTGCGATGATGAGGTCACAACTGAACTGGTCGCGTATCATAACATCATGTGGCATCAGTGCGACACGTGAGACACGCGGCATGTCGCCAGGCCGGTGGATATGTTGCCAATGCGCCAGTTCCGGGTACTCGTTGAGATCGAACTCACCAATGAGGCGAAAAACGACGTCGGGCGTTTCGTTCATGAATTGGATCAATGCGGGTGCAGCTACAGCAAAGTCCGCCTGATGCGTTTTCGTGCCTGAATAGTAACCAACAACAAACGGACTCGGCCTGTGATGACGCTTATGGCCAACACGCTGGAAATATTCTAGATTTTCACGGCTGATTGCGTTTCGGATCTTGTAGGTCGGCTTGCCCAGCGCGGCGATCTGATCGACCAGAAAGCTTGTCGTGGATGTGCACATGTCGGCATGCAGAATGAAGTCACGATAGGCATGGACGCCTTTGATAAAGCCTTCTTTCGATTCATCGGAAAGATATTTATATCCATCAATGTACGGAATAACATCTTCATCGAAAACGAGATCATCAATATCATATACGATGATTGATCCGGCCGCGCGCATCTTCTCGACGAAGTCGGTATAGGGCGACCAATAGGGTGCACGATGGATTACGACAAACCGTGCGGATATGTCCTGACGCAACATTCCGAAAAGGTCCTCGCCCTTGCAGCACTGAACTTTCCACCCTTCGCCGGCAAGCCCGTCGGCTACTCGGAACACACGATAGGGCGTCGAACTGGTTCCGTTGGTCCCGTCTACGAAAAGCGCGTCCAGAGCATAGCCTGCATGGTTAGCGAGGGACTGGTCAACGTGGTTCTTCGATGTCGACGGTTTCGCCCGGCGTCCCAAGCGGGCACCGATCCACAGGAAATGTTCTGCTGGATCCATTCCAGAAGCCGCGACATCGGGATATTGCGTGACATACCATTCGGCATCAAATTGGCCGGACGTACGAAGTCGCTCGATATCATCGGCATTTATCAAAGTCATACAAATACCATCCTAGGCAATTAAAGAAGGCGACCTTCGGCCATTCCGTGTTTGATATAATGCTGAAGAGGGTCAACACCTGCTGCAGCCACGTCTGGATATCGGTTGAGATAAGCTGTCTTATCAAACAGTCCACGCTTACTCAGCCGCCGGTATCGGCGTTCCATCCGCCATGCGCTGGGCATCATGTTCCACCACCATGATGTATGCATGATGACCGGCATGACCTGTTGCAACCAGTTGGAATGCTCAGATTTGACTGCCACATCCTGTTCCCGCAACCGTAGCAGATTGGACAATTGAGCAATTTCGCTGATGCGTTCATTCATACGCGAATTGAGTTGGCTGTTTACCACGCCAATATCATTGATCTGATCGTCGCGTGCAGCAATTATTTCCGTTAACTCGGTAATATACTCCAGCCCGCGCGTCACCTCGATCTGAAGCTGCTGAGCCTGTGCGGCATCCTCCATCGACAAGGATGCTTCTTCCCGCTGGCGCAGCAACTGCGTCAGAACGATGATTTCACGCTGACTGTCCGATAATTTCGTATTTACTTGTGAAAAGGAGAGGGTGGTCTGTGTAATTTTCTCGTCGCGGTCCAAAATTTGATCGCGCAAACTCTGAATTTCCGCATAACGATCTATTGCCAGTCGTTCCAGATGATTGCGCTGGGTCTCGGCATCTTGCAGCCATAAGAACCTGTCTTCGCAAAGCTTAATCAAATCATCGGTATGGACAGAAAGAGAACGAAGTTCTTTTTCCTTTTCTTCAAGTTGATTGCACAGATTGTCCTTGTCCGCATTGGCGTCGTTCAACAACGAAGATAGTCTATGGATTTCGAGTTGAAGATGCTGTTTAGCCGATGCCATGCTTTCTAAAGCGGAGCGTGCACGGGCAAGTTCGTTTTCATTGCTGTGAAGTCGGAACTGGAATTTGCTGGCTTCCGCTAGCGCTGCCTGCCGTTCGCCAGAAAGGCGGAATACCCATTCATCTGCCGTCGCCAGTTTGATCTTCAGCTTTTCCTGTTCCTCCATGCTAGCATTGGCAATATCCTTCGCCCTGAACATCTCGGTCCGCGTCTGCTCGATTTCCTCGTGTCTTTGAAGAAGCGTGCTTTCGGTAGTAGCGATCTGATCGCGCAGCTTTTTAATTTCGGACGACAGGCTTGCACTGGTTTCTGCATTTTGTGCCAGCGCGGCTTCCGCTTCTTCGAGGCGCTTATGCACGTCGTCGCGATCCTGTTGGGTCACGATAACCTGCTGTTCACGGTCATTGGCTAAAGAAGTCATGTCCGCCAGCCGGGTCTGCGCGTCGCTCAACTGCTCCTGTAAGGCCACACGTTGCGAATGATGCTCGGCAGCGGCGGCCTCCACCTCGACAAGCCGTTCCTGTGCGGATTTGAGAATATCTTGTAATTCTACATGCGGTTCGTCGTCGCCTGCCAAGGCGTCGAGATTTTGATTTGCCTCAGGCGTAATAATGCTCTGCAATGTCGCTAACCCTCCCGTAGAAATGGAGAGGTCCGCTTCTGCGCTGCGAAGACGTTCCTCAAGATGTCTGATCTGGTGCATTTCGGCTGCTATTGAATGGGCGATCCCGGCGAACGCAGGACCTGCCGCATTTAATTCGGCTCTAATTTTATCAAGCATGATGTGATCGGCTTCATCTTCTCCATGAGCCGCCCATTTTAGCATTATGCGATAGGTTTCTCGCAGCCATTCAGAATATACGGGGCTGGATAAAACAGATTTTGGAGCACTAGCGAAGTGTTTGCTCTCTATATGTACAGAATTGTTTATTTCTTTTGCTACGTTTGTTGAGCATCGAGGCCATGTGATATCGAAAGATTTTCGAATTTTTTCAGAAACATCAGCCCAGCTATCAAGTAATTCATCATAAGTCGAAAATACACGACTCATGCCGCGAGTTGCGATTTCCGCATCGAGAACATGACGCAGCCAGAGAAGGTGTACGATATCGATGTGAAATCCATCACGGGCATGAAGTGATTCAGAAACCTCGATTGGATTGCGAACTGGGATTACAATATGTGGCGTGATCTCTTCCTCGTCGAACACATCGAGCCAGAAGCGAACCAACTTGGCGCATCTGGGATCTTTCATGACAAACAGAGCGGATGTGTTGAATTCGCGTTGGATCGCTAGACGACCGGATTCGACAAATTCGGGATATACAGGCGATTCATACCAATCTGGACTGAATTCAAGCCAGTCATGCCAATCGCTGCCGCCTGATTTCAGCACCGCTTCGTTGACTTCCATGATAGCTATCGATTCCCAATGCCCATGGGGATTAGACGACGACGCCGGCATCAGAGTTTGCGGCAGATCGCAGCCCAGCAGGTTCAGCACACGTGACAAGGCACTGGTGCCCGAACGGTGCATGCCAAGAATGAAAATGCAATTGCGCCGATAAAGAGAGTTACTCTTACTGCTGCTGCCCATTATGTAAGAACCCTACAGAAAATATTTTTACCAGTTCGTCTGACGCTCGCAAACCAAGTTGCTGTCGGCCAGTTTCCAATAGCAATGCTATGCTGCCATGCAGCACGCTGGTCAATGGGGCGTGCGCTCTCGGCAATCTGGAAAACGGGTAAAAAATAAGGGGCGGTTATTTCGGTAGCGGTATGACAAGGACTTCATATAGGAAAAAAGGGAATGGCCTTGTTGATGCTGGCCAAGGAAGCCTGTGCCCCGGCATACAAGGCGGCGTACATCGCTTTCGCGCCGCGCAGCATCGTCATCACAAATTAGAGTATTTCTCCACGGCAATGTCAACATCGTCATACATGATTGCTTCACCATCATGGATGATGATGGCCTTATTACAAGACTCTTTGATGAAATCCGGACTGTGGGATGCGATAAGCATCGACCTATCCTTGCGCTTCTCGAACATTTCGGCATGGCATTTGCGCTGAAAGTTCTGATCGCCGACCAGAATAATTTCATCGATCAGATAACAATCAAACTCTATGGCAAGCGACAATGCAAAAGCTAGGCGTGCACGCATCCCCGATGAATATGTTTTCACAGGCATTTTTAGTTGCCTGCCTAATTCCGTGAAACTTTCAACGAACTGCCGGAGGTCGCTATACTCGCGGCCGTAGATGCGCGCGATGAAGCGCGCATTGTCATACCCGGTCAGGCTTCCCTGAAAACCTCCTGCAAAACCCAGAGGCCATGATACGGTCATGTTCCGAGTAATCTTGCCGCTCGTCGGCATTTCGACGCCACCGATCAACTTGATCAATGTGCTTTTGCCTGCCCCGTTACGGCCAAGAAGGCCTACCCGATCGCCTTGGTTGATCACGATATTGACGCCATTCAGGACCTGTTTGCGGTGTCCTGCATGCGAATAGGATTTGGTGATATCGCTACAGATGATCATTCGACTGCCAGCTTCCGGCGAATGCGACGGCATAGGATAAGGCCGATCAGCGTAGCGATTACGGAACAGATAAGGGGATTCCAGATATTATAATAAGCGGTGACCTCGTTGCCCCAGATACCCTTGCGCATCATTTCCATACCGTTGACGAATGGCGACAACAGCAAAAACTCCCTTGCGCCAGGCGTCATCCACGACACCATGTAGAACAGGCCTGAAAAAGGGATCATGATATAGGTCGTCACCGGTATGAACTTTTCCATTGCGTCGGACACCTCCGAAAGCGGAGCGATGATAAGGCAAAGCGAAAAGCAGAACAGAGCATAGACCATCCATCCGGCGATGAGCAGTCCTATATTGTCGGGCACAGGAAACTCGTCAAAGCCGATCAGGATTATAGCCATAAAGATATAGGCCATCATCCCGCCGAGGAATTCGATGATGAAGCGCGCCAGGATGAAATCGACGATTTTGATCTGGCGATGGTAAAGTAGGCTCTGATTGACCGTAAAGACTGCAACGCTTCGCGACACGCCATGCCGGAACAAGGTGATCGGAATATAGCCGGTGGCGACGAATGCAATGACGCCGACGCCATGTTCAGTTGGCCCCTTCGTGACATGCCATACCAGCCCGACCAAGCCGGCAAACAGCAGCGGTTCGGCCATGATCCATAGGAAGCCAATATTTTCTCGCCCGAAGCGCGTGATCAGTTCCCGGATCATCAGCGCATGGATGACGCGGAGCTGCAATAGCCAGCTTCTACGCAGTCGCTGCAAACCGCTCATTGCCATTGTCAATCTTCCGAAGCGTGCTCAAGAACGCCGACCAGGAACATCCATGCGATAAAGTAGAGGCAGCCAGCGGCCGCAAATACAACTAGGACACTGATGAACCTTTTAGGTAGCAGCGGGACGTCGGGGATGTTGGGGTCGACGACGCGTTCAAGATAATATTGCTGGCGCTGGGCTTCGGCGTGGGCCTGGACCAGCGAAGCGTTGGCAGCGGTCATGCTCTGGGCGGCGAACTCCTGCTCAACCTCCAGGTTCTCATAGCCGCCAAGTTTGGATGCGATACCGTTGCCGTTGCCAACCACCCGGCTGTCTTGTGAGGCAATTTGCACGGAAATGGCATTAATCCGGTTGCGCAGTGCCGGGATTGAAGGGTTGCCGGGCGCGACGCGCTGCATCAGGTCAAGTTGCGCCTGCAACGCCGCGCGCTCGCCAATCATCGTGTTGGCGATTTCAAGAACGCCTCCCGCCTGCTTGCCTGGATCAATCAGCGCTTGGTCGTTGCGATATTGGGCCAGCGCGATGCGGGCCGCCTTGGCGCGTTGTGTTGCGAGTTCGACTTGTTTTTGCGCTTCGATGATGCCCTTGCTCTGGGCACGGCGGTTAAGCTGGTTGACCAGCGCCTCGCTCAGATCAAGCAATTTCCGGTTGATGATATAGGCATCCTGCGGTGTGAATGCCTCAACTTTTATGATCGCCGTGTTGCTCTCGCTGTCGAGGCGGGCTTCGACCCGTTTGCCATAATATTTGAACAGGCTTTCGAAGCTATTGTCCGAGAGTGGCAGGGGAAAGCGGCTGAAGAAATCGGCCTGCGACGTTGAAAATTTGTCGCGGATATCGACGCTTTTCTCCAGCGCTGTCAACGCATCGCGCGAGCGTACGAAAGTCAGCACTTCATGAGTTTGCTCTTGTCCACCCGATAGGCCCGTGGTCTGCACCAGATTGGCCAGTGTCGACACTTGGGACCGCTTCTGATCTGGGCTTTTGATGATGAAGCGAGACTCTGAAACATATATATCGGACGCGATCAGGCCATAATAGAGCGCCGTCAACAAAGTTGGCAACACGACGGTCAGCAGGAACCAGCGCCGCTTTTTCACCCAATGAGCCAGAGCCAAACGCTTTGCCGAAGCATCGGCCTCATAGGGAAACGATTGATTGACGTTCATAAGATTGTGCAGCGCCTTGAGCTAGTCGAACGATCCCTGCGCTAGGCCAACATGGCAAAAGGCGCAAGGCCAAGCAGCCTGCGATAGTGCGTGTTTGAGAGGAACTATTGCCCATTCTCCGATCGCGATGCTAAGGCGTGTCGCTGATCAGCGATTGCCTTTCGAGACCCTCATCGATGAAAATTAAGAATATCATATATTTGGCGTTGTTCGCAGGGGTTGCTGGCTGTGCCACACTGCCTTCTAGCGGCCCTACAGGCAGGCAGATTGAAAAGTCTGCTACAGCCCCCCAGAATGGTTCGGCCATTCAGATAGTGGAAATCCAGAAGGCGACAGACGTCCCGGTGGCGACGGGAATCGCGTTGCCTGCATCTCTCTTGTCCCAGTCCGCGCCCGCGCCAACTGACATGATCGGCGCGGGAGACATTCTTGAAATCAACATATACGAAGCTGGCGTTGCACTGTTCAGCAACGAAACGGCGTCCTCTGCTACTGGCCAGCTTTCGGCGCCAGGCGTCCAGGTTCAAAAGCTGCCTCCCACGCGCGTCGACGATTTGGGTGATATCCGCATTCCCTATGCAGGAAAGATACGTGCCGCTGGTCTTACCACCAGAGAGATCGAAACGAGCATTCGGAACTCCCTGCGCCGACTTTCGCAGAACCCCCAGGTAATTGTCACTTTAAGCCAAGCTATCACAAACTCGATCATCATCGGTGGCGAAGTGGCCAAGCCGGGACGCCTTGTTCTTCAGACCAATCGTGAGAGCCTGTCCGATGTCATCGCTCTGGCCGGCGGCTATCGCGGCAATTCCAAAGATTTGATGGCTCGGATCATGCGGGGGGACACAACCGTCGATGTCCGTATCAACGATCTCGTTGATAATTCGGCGCTTGACTTCCGCATTCGGCCTGGCGACCGTCTGATGTTGGTAGATGACCCCCGTACATATTCGATTCTCGGTGCATCGGGCCGCGTGGAGCTGGTGCCTTTCCATCGTTCCTTCGTCTCGCTGGCAGAGGCCGTAGCGACCGCCGGCGGCACCAATCCCAATCTGGGCGATCCTGCGGCCATCTTCCTGTTCCGCTACGCCAAGGATGCCGAGGGCAAGGAGGTGCCACAGGTCTATCATCTCAACATGATGCAGACCGGTTCCTATTTCCTGGCGCAGAAGTTCGTGATGCAGGACAAGGACGTCCTTTATTTCGGTAATGCTGCAGCCAACCAGCCCAGCAAGCTCGTTCAACTCATTAGCCAGCTCTTCTCACCGGTCCTGACCGTGACGAGCGCGGTGTCGGTGATCCAGAACAGCAACAACTGATCAAAACAGGGTCGCACTTTTCAGGAGAATATATGGAAGTTCAGACCTACGATATTGCCGGTGTCACGCTCCTGATCCCTCGCCATATCGGCGATGAACGGGGCTATTTCGCGGAAACCTTCCGCGCCGACCTGTTCGCCAAACATATCGGCGACTACAGTTTCGTGCAGGATAACGAATCCCGCAGCGCGCGGGTCGGCACGATCCGCGGCCTGCATTTCCAGAGCGAACCCCATGTGCAGGGCAAACTGGTGCGCTGCACTGCTGGCGCTTTGTTCGACGTCGCCGTCGACATCCGCGCCGGATCGCCTACCTATGGCCAGTGGGTCGGCGAAACGCTGACCCCCGAAGACGGCAAGCAACTGTGGGTGCCGCCCGGATTCGCGCATGGCTTCTGCTCACTCGAACCCGATACCGTCATCTGCTACAAGGTGACCGGCAGCTATTACAGCGTCGAATGCGACAAGGGTCTTGCCTGGGACGATCCGGCGATTGGCATCGTGTGGCCCGATGTCGCCGACGCCGAAACCCTTTCCGCCAAGGACCGCAAGCAGCCGCTCCTGGCCGACCTTCCCGCCTATTTCAGATGGAGCAACTAACCAATGCGCGTAATCGTTACCGGCGGCGCCGGCTTCATCGGCTCTGCCCTCGTCCGCTATCTGGTGCTAGAAAAGGGCTATGACGTCCTCACCATCGACGCGCTGACCTATGCGGGCTGCGAAGCCTCGCTCAAGGAAGTCGAGGGCAAGAACACCCACCAGTTTCTGCATGCCAATATCTGCGACCGCGCGGCGATGGATGCGGCGATCGCGGACTTCAAACCTGACCGCATCATGCATCTGGCCGCCGAAAGCCATGTCGACCGCTCGATCACCGGCGCGGCCGACTTCATCCAGACCAACGTGGTCGGCAGCTTTACCCTGCTGGAGGCCGCGCGTGCTTACTGGAACGGCCTGGAAGGCGACGCGAAGGCGGCGTTCCGCTTCCTCCACGTCTCTACCGACGAAGTCTATGGTTCGCTGGACGACGAAGGGCTGTTCGAGGAAACCACGCCCTACGACCCCTCCTCGCCCTATTCGGCGTCGAAGGCCGCGTCCGACCACCTCGCCAAGGCATGGCAGCGCACCTATGGCCTGCCAGTGGTGGTGTCCAACTGCTCGAACAATTACGGGCCGTACCACTTCCCCGAGAAGCTGATCCCGCTGACGATCCTCAACGCGCTCGCGGGCCGGAAACTGCCGGTCTATGGCAAGGGCGAGAATATCCGCGACTGGCTCTATGTCGACGATCATGCGCGCGCGCTGGACATCATAATCGAACGGGGCGAACCGGGCGAAACCTACAATGTCGGTGGCCGCAACGAGCGCAAGAATATCGACGTGGTGCTGCGCATCTGCGCCGTGTTGGATGAATTGGTCCCGACCGACAGCCCGCGTGCCGACCTGATCGAATATGTCACCGACCGTCCTGGCCATGACGCCCGCTATGCGATCGACGCGACCCGTCTGGAAGATGAACTGGGCTGGAAGGCGCAGGAGAATTTCGACAGCGGCGTCGAAAAGACCGTGCGCTGGTATCTGGACAATGAATGGTGGTGGCAGCCGCTGCGCGAACAATATGACGGCCAGCGCCTCGGCCTGGATAAATCTGCCGCCAAGGTGCCTGCATGAAGATTGCCGTCACCGGCACGGCGGGGCAGGTCGTCACCAGCCTCATCGAACGGGGCTCCTCCGCCGGGCATGAGGTGATCGCGATCGGCCGTCCCGATCTCGATCTGGTTGACCCGGCGTCGGTCGTGCGCGCGCTGGAAGCCGCTACGCCCGATGTCATCGTGTCGGCCGCGGCCTACACCGCGGTGGACAAGGCGGAGGGTGAGCGCGATCTCGCTTATGCCGTGAACGGCGCTGGTCCCGCTGCGGTGGCACAGGCGGCAAAGGCGCTGGGCGTGCCGCTCATCCACATTTCGACCGACTATGTGTTCGACGGGACGCTCGACCGCCCCTATGTGGAAAGCGATCCGACCGGCCCGACCGGCGTCTATGGGGCGTCGAAGCTGGCGGGCGAACGGGCGGTACTGGACGGCCACGACAATAGCGCGGTTTTGCGCGTGGCCTGGGTCTACAGCCCGTTCGGCGGAAATTTCGTCAAGACTATGCTGCGTCTCGCCACCGACCGCGACGAACTGGGCGTGGTGGGCGATCAGGTCGGCAATCCGACCAGTGCGCTGGCGATCGCCGACGGCATCATTCAAGTGGCTACCAATTTGGCAGCCAATGGTAGCCCTGAGCTACGCGGCGTTTTCCACATGACCGCGCCGGGCGAAGCCAGCTGGGCGGATTTCGCGCAGGCGATCTTCGCGGCCTCTGCGGCGCGGGGTGGCCCGACGGCATCGGTGCGGCCTATCGGCACCGCCGATTATCCCACACCTGCCACGCGGCCTGCCAATTCCCGCCTCGATTGCAGCGACATCGCCCGCGTCCATGGCGTGACGCTACCGGAATGGCGCACATCGCTGGACGAAGTGATGGACCGCCTGCAACCTGCTAAAAACTGATTTTCGGGGACTAGAGATTATGAAGGGTATCATTCTCGCCGGGGGCAGCGGTACGCGCCTCTATCCGATGACGCTGTCGACGTCGAAGCAACTCATGCCGGTTTATGACAAGCCGATGATCTATTATCCCCTGAGCACGCTGATGCACGCGGGTATCCGCGAAGTGCTGATCATCTCCACCCCGCGCGACCTGCCTGCCTTCCAGTCGCTGCTGGGCGACGGTTCCGCCTGGGGGATGAGCATCGACTATGCAGAGCAGCCCAGCCCCGACGGCCTTGCGCAGGCCTATATCATCGGCGCGGATTTCGTCGCGGGCCAGCCCTCCGCGCTGATCCTGGGCGACAATATCTATCATGGCCATGGCCTGCCCGAAATCCTCGACAGCGCCTCGTCGCGCAGCAGCGGCGCCAGCGTTTTCGCCTATCATGTCAACGATCCCGAACGCTATGGCGTGGTCAGCTTCGATGACGATATGAAGGCGCTGACGATCGAGGAGAAGCCGGAACAACCCAAATCCAACTGGGCCGTCACCGGCCTCTATTTCTACGACGCGCAGGTTGTGGATATCGCGGCGAATATGAAACCCTCGGCGCGCGGCGAACTGGAAATCACCGACGTCAACCGCGTCTATCTGGAACGCGGCGAACTGAATGTGGAAATCATGGGCCGCGGCTATGCTTGGCTCGACACCGGTACGCCAGACAGCCTGCTCGACGCCGCCGAGTTCGTGCGCGTGCTCGAGAAACGTCAGGGCTTCAAGATCGCAGCGCCTGAAGAAATCGCTTTCCGTCAGGGCTTCATCGATGCAACCGGGCTGGAAAAGGCGATCGTCAAGCTGGGCAAGTCCGATTATGGCCGCTATCTACGCGCTATATTGACCGAAGGCTGAGGCACAGGATTGAACCTTGCCCTGCAAGGATGGTTAAGGCCGGATGCTGACACTAAAGCTTTCCCCCCATTATGTCGAAAAGCCGTGGGGCCGGACCGACCTTCCCCCGATCTTCCCCGCCAGTGCAGGGCGGCAGATCGGGGAGGTCTGGTTTGAAAGCGCCGATGGGCGCGACCTGCCGCTGCTGGTCAAATATATCTTCACCAGCGAACGGCTGTCGATCCAGGTGCATCCGAATGACGCTCAGGCCGCGGACAGGGGTGTCCTGCACGGCAAGGAAGAAATCTGGTATATTCTCGACTGCGAGCCGGGTGCGACGCTGGGCATCGGCCTCACCGCTGCCATGACCCCGGACCAGTTCCGCGCCGCCGCGCAGGACGGATCGCTGGAACAATGGATCGACTGGAAGCCGGTAAAGCCTGGCGACTGCTATTTCATCCCTGCTGGCACCGTCCACGCTATCGGCGCGGGCATTACGCTGGCGGAAATTCAGCAGAATGCCGACGTCACCTATCGCCTCTATGATTATGGCCGCCCGCGCGAACTGCATCTGGAAGACGGCGTCGCGGTCAGCCGCCTGGTCCCCTATGACCGCGCCCTGACACAGGCGCCGCTGGGCAGAGAAACCCGGCTGATCGGCGACGATGAAGCGCCCTTCTCGCTCGACCTCGTCCACTGGAGCGAAGACCATAGCGTCAGCGTGCCGGAAGGCAAGGCCCTATGGTTCACGCCTTTGAGTGGCGCTGGCACGGTCAATGGCCTGACCTGGGAAAAGGGCGACTGCCTGCTGCTAAAGGGCAACTGCGCCTTCACCCTGGCGGCAGGACCAGTCTCCGCCTTGCTCGCCATCCCCCGCTGACCGGGATGATGGTGGCCTGACCCGCTGTCCCTGCGTAGGGGGATGCAATGGCCGGAATGGGTGGGAGCGGCCGGCACACTTTTTCCGTCATCCCAGCGAACGCTGGGATCTCTCTTTTCTTTCAAGCGCATCGCCAAAAGAAGTGAGATGCCAGCCTGCGCTGGCATGACGGATATTGGCCGTTATGTGCCACCTCGACACAAGCAAGGTTAATCGCAAGCTACCGATTACAAAATAAAATAAGAAAGTTCGCGTTCATCCCCAACAGGATGCGAAAAACTCATTACATATCAATATTTTGCGATCACGCTAACGCGTCACATCTGTCCAACTCGCTGTTTCATTATCGGATCAGCCCGCTTCTCGATCAGGTTGGCACGCGATAATCCCGTACCAACTGCAATGTCTGCGCATTGAGCGTCGTCGCCCGCTTCACACTGTCGCTCTCGGTATAGCAACGCAGTTCCGGGGCATTGCCGCTCGGCCGCAGGTGGATGATGTCGCCGCCAGCAAAATGGATGCGCAGCCCGTCGGTCCGGTCGATCCCGTCCGCCTCGCCCGCCAGTTCCCCGAACATGGCCGTCAGCCGCGCTAGTATCGCAGCCGTCTCGCCCTGCTCCAGATGCGCGATCAGCGCCTGGCTCTGCGCCGTGGGATAGTTCTGCAACCGCTCGCTGAACGTATAACGTTCGGGCAATTGCGCCTGCAACGCCGATAGCGTCACGTCACGGCGGCGCGCATCGACCAGCACCGACAGGATCGGCAGAACCGCGTCCCGCGTCGGCAATGCGCCCAATGTTCGCCCTTCGACTTCGACCGCTGTCGCCAGCAGGAAACCACCGTTGGCCTCATAGCCGCACACGCTCGCCTGCCATTCGGCGACCAGCGCATTCATCGCCTCGATCACGAAGGGCGACCCGATCCGCGTCCGCCGCACGGCCGCGAACAGCCCCGACAGCTCGACCGCGCTGTTGCAGCTGACCGGCATGGCGATCGCCGCGATGCTCAATGCCCTCGCGCTTAATATGCCCAGCACGTCGCCGCGCATCCAGACGCCATTCTCGTCGGCCAGCAACGGCCGGTCGCTATCCCCGTCGGTCGACAGGATCGCGTCCAGCCCCAGCTCTGTCGCCCATTGTCGCGCCAGCATCTGATCCTCCGGCCGAACCGCCTCGGTATCCACGGGGATGAAGCGATCGGATCGGCCCAGCGACACGGCCTTGCCCCCCAGCGCCTCGACCAGTGCAACCAATATGTCGCGCCCGACCGCCGAATGTTCGTAGACGCCCAGCGTCAGGCCTGCCAGCGCCTGAACTCCAAAGGCATCGACATAGCGCGCGATATAGGCGGTAGAGACATCCACCAGCGGTTCCACAAGCGCGGCTTTCGCCAGCATCCCATCTTCATCGAACAGGTCAGGCAAATCCACGCTCTGCGCTCGGATCGCCAGTTCGTCAGGCTTCAGTACCTCGCCATCGGTCCGGTTGAATTTGATGCCATTGCGGTCGTCGGGAATGTGGCTGCCCGTCACCATCAACGACGGGATGCCCCGCGCGAACCCATGGGCCGCCACGGCGGGCGAAGGCACGAACCCACAATAATCGACCTCTCCCCCCATATGCCGCACTGCTGCGGCACAGGCCGCCATGATGCGCGGACTAGACGGGCGCAGATCGCCCGCGATCGCCACATGGGCGCCGGACGCAAACTGGCCGATATTAGCCAGATGTTTCAGGAAGGCGGCGGTATAGGCGAAGCAGACCCGATCCGTCATCGCGCTCACAAGGCCACGCGCGCCACTGGTGCCGAACGCAACGCCCGATTGCGCCATCACGTCGGCGATGGAAACGGATTGGGTCATATCTCTCCCTTTGCTTGCGGGTGGGCATATCATGCAATCAGGTAACGGTCGGTTGTTCTTTATCTCCGAATCTTTGTGAACAACGCGTCCGTCGCCAGACAGGCCATCCGTTCAAAACCGCAACCGAAGTCCGCTCATTACACTCTCGCGATGATCGTCGCTGCCGGTCTGTGCATCGATGGCCGAAAACAGCTCAAGCCCGCTGTTCACGCGATAGGAGAGGCCTGCCGATACGGTGCCGACCACGGAAGCCCGCTGTGCGCCTTTGGCAACCAGTGCCAACGGCGCGCCTGCATAGCCGCCGATGGCGGTCGGCGTCCGCCCCTTATACTGGGCGCGCAGGCCAAGGCCGACATAGGGGCGGAACGCCGCATCCGAACCATCGGCGCGGGCGAAGCGGAAACTCGCATTGCCAAAGAGCGCGTCATGTCGGTCCCGCGCGACGGTCAACCCGAATAGGCTGCCTGTCTCGGTTGCGCGATCGCGGATGGTGCGGACATAAGTAACGCCGACCCTGGGCGTCAGCGCCCAGTCGCCGCCGGTGGACATGGCATAGCCGACCGACAAGTCGCCGACCCAGCTGCGCAGATCATAGCGGGCTAAGGCCGTGTCGCCATTGGGCAGCGCCCGCCTTGTGCGCGCTTCCCCACCGTCGAAGAGCGCAGATGCGGAGACCTGCAACCCGTTCGCTGCATAACGCCCATGCACACCCGCGACGAAGCCGTCGGTGCGATTGGACGCGTCCAACGCACCGATCCGCTGGCGGCTGTCGAGATAGCCCCCGAACGCGCCGATCGACCAGTCGTGATTGCCGATCCCGATCCCGCCGATCAGGCCATAGCCAAGTGTCTGCGTGGCGGATGTCCCTGCCCCCTCGTTGCCGCTTAATCGGTGCCGCTGCCCCATGGCCTGTCCGAAGGTGAAGCCATGGACATCGTCGCCATCGGTGGCGGCAAAGCCGGGACCGCGCGCGGTGTCGACCAGCGCCAGCGCCTGATCCACGCCCAGCTGCGTCACGGACGCATAGGGTTCGGGTGTCAGGCGGGCAAAGGCGTGCGGATCGGACGCCCCGTTCGCCAGCAACAGCGACGGCAACGCCGCGAACAGCGCACTGGTCGCGCGCTGCGCCTGAATGGCCGTGTTGGCATAGGCGATACTGCGAGACACTTGCGGGCTGAACGCCGCATTGTCCAGGAACTGGCCGTGCAGCTGGATGCGGTCGGCGCGCTGAACGACGTAGCCGAACAGAGACGCCGCCTTGTCGATCGTCGTGTAGCTGCCGATAATTCCGCCACTTGCCACGATCAGGTCATAAGATGTGCCTGGGCGAACCTGCCCTTCCGCGACGATGCGTAGCGTCGAACCCGATGCGATCGTGACGTTGCCGTTGACCAGCAACTGGTCGGCGATGGTCGGCGTGATTTCGAACAGGGACGTCGATCCGCTGGCCAGCGCGACATTGCCGTTGACCGTCATCACGCCCGGCGAAGCACCGGGACTGAGGATACCCGAAACGGCGATATCGCCGTTGACGGTGCCTGTCGATCCGAAGGTGGCGCCCGATCGCACGGCGATCCGGCTCGCGCGGATCGTCGATCCGGCGAAGCCAACCAGGCGGCCGCCCGACAGGTCGATAGTACCGAAGGCGGCGCTGCCCGACACTGTGGCGAAACCACCGCTCATCGCCAGCGCCTCGACATTGGCGACATTGGCGAAGGCGACTGGCGCGGCGCTGCTGCCGCCCGACAGCTGGATGACGTCGTTACCCCCACCGCCATCGACCGACCCGGCAAATGCCCCATTTATGGTGAAGCGGTTGTCACCCGCGCCGAATGTCACCCGCGCGTCCAGCGATGCGCCCGCCGCGACCGTCACGCCAGTATTGGCGGCGACGCGCTGATAGGCATGGGTCCCGGTCAGCGTCAGCGTGCCGCTGCCTTCGCTCCCCAATATCTCGAAATCGGTGAACAGGCCGGCGCCCAGCATATGGTCGCCCTCCAGTTCCAATATGGCGGTGTCGGTGCCCGAACCGCCGCTGACGGTGCCTGCCAGCGTTGCGCCCGCAGACAGCCGGAAACTGTCGTCGCCGCCGCCCAGATCGATGATCCCCGCAATCATGCCGCCTCTGGCGATGGTCACCGACTGCGCGCCATCGCCAAAGCCAATCCGTTCATTGGGGACGCCCAGCGTGCCTGTGATTGTTAGCGCGCCGCCTGTCAGCGCGACGCTTTCG
The DNA here is from genome assembly GCF_059421905.1 of Sphingobium sp. GW821-FHT02B05. NCBI lineage: Bacteria > Pseudomonadati > Pseudomonadota > Alphaproteobacteria > Sphingomonadales > Sphingobiaceae > Sphingobium > Sphingobium sp. GW821-FHT02B05. Next base: position 12,212 of record NZ_JBWKVW010000015.1, on the reverse strand, counting down.
AAGCCGGTCGCCATGCCCGCCAGCGTGACGGGCGCATTGGCTGTGAAGCGCAGCATGTCCGCGCCCGCGCCGCCCGCATAGAGGCCGGTCGCCAGCCTGGTGCCAAGCGACACCACATCGTCGCCCGCGCCCATCAACGCCACCGTAACGTCGCCATCGACCCTCAGCGTCTCGGCGGCGTCCGTTCCGGTTACGACGCCAGCGGCAAAGCTGTTCAGCGTCAGGTTGAGCCCGGTGCCCGCCAGCGCGATCGCCTCGAAATTCTGATCCAGCGTCAGCGCCAACGTGCCATCGCCCTCGACCGAAAGTCGTTCGAAGCCGGTGCGCTGGCCGATTCCGCTGCGGTTCCCCGCCAGCATTACGGTATAGAGGTCGTTGCCCGTCCCGCCATCGACGCCGCCTGCGACGCTGCTGCCCGCCATCTCGACAAACTGGTCGTCGCCCGCGCCCAGCAGGACCGCGCCACCGATGGTGCCGCTGTTGACGACGCGATCATTGCCCGCGCCCAGGTCGACATGGCCCGCGATGGTGCCTGCATTGATCACCGTTTCGGCGGCAGCCCCGCCCGCGATCGTGGTCGCGCCCGCGCTGGACAGCGTCTGGCCCGCCGCCACCGTGACGGTGCCTCCCGACAGGCCGATCGTGTTAAAACGGAAGGTACCGGAATAGGCGACGCTGCCATCGCCGATCTGGCTGAAGCGTTCGAAATTGACGAACTGGTCACCATTGACCGCCCCGCCCCGCGTCGCGTCGACGATCAGGCTATCGGTGCCTTCGCCGCCGTCGACCGTGCCGATCAGTAAGGCGTCGGCCGCCTGAAGGAAGATGTCGTCCCCCGCGCCGAGCCGCACATGGCCTTCGATCCGACCGTAATTTTCGATGCGGTCATTGCCCCGGCCTAGGTCGATGGACCCGATGATCGTGCCGATATTGACGATCCGGTCATCGGCGGTGCCGATTGTCTGGATCACGCCTGCCACGGTGGTCAAGCCGATCGAGCGGGCCAGCAGGTCATTGGCCGCCAGCAGCGTGTCGCCGCCACCCCGGATCGTGCCGCTGTTGGTCAGGTCAAGGCCCGTTCCAGACACCAGCAACGCGACCGATTTCGCCCCGCTCGCCTCGATCGTTCCGGCATTGGCAATCGTCCCGGTCACGCCATTGGCGGTCTGAATGCTGAGCGCCGTGGTCAGGTCGGTCACGGGTGCCGTGGTATAAACATAGCCCGGAAAGCTGTAATAGCTGTAGGTTCCTGTGACGCCGTCGCCGCTCGCACGGATGGTGCCGCGATTGTTGACGACATAGGTCGACGCTGCACTGCCGAGCATCTGAAGCGAAACGCCGACGCCCGCATCCCCGAACGCACTGATCGTACCGCCATTGGTCAGGGCGACCGCCGCCGCGCCATTCGTGATAGCCGGATAATAGGAGCTGCCGCTGCTGACGACCAGGGCTGTACCGTTCGCGTTGCTGATCTTGCCGCGATTGTTGATGGCTAGCCTGGACGGTTCCGCCTGCTGCGCGAAGGCTACACTGATCAGCATCCCGCCGTCGATCGCCCCGCTATTGGTGGCGGAAACACCGGACAGGTCCTGGCCGCCCAGGCTGACGGCGCTGACGACACCGGAGGATGCGATCGTTCCGCTATTGTCGAATAGCAATGCGCCTGATGAGAGCCATTGCGATACGGCGCTGGTCGCCAGCGTCGTGCTGCCGACTGTTCCGCTGTTCATGAATGACCGGATGTCGCCATTCACCCCGCGCAGAATCGTTCCTCGGTTGTTCAGGGCCGCCAATGGCATGGCGGTTCCCACGCCGGAGGCTGAGATGGGCAGGTAAGTCAACACCGCGCCATCGATCGTCGCATCGTTGACGATGGTGCCGTCGCCCCGAAAATAAAGGTCGTTGTCGATGCGGTCCGCCGCCGCCAGGGTAATGCTGGTGTCAGCGCCAAGCGCCTCGACATAATCCGCCTCGAAATTGATGCCTGGCCGGTTGCCCAGCGTGATCGTGCCGCTGGCCTTGCGCGAATAGCCGAAAATGTCGAATCCCGCGCCGCCGTCGATCGTCCCGGTCACGCCATGGCTGTCGCCGGTCTGGATGAACAGGTCGAACCCCTGACCGAAGGTCAGATTGCCGGTCAGCGTGCCACCATCGGCAATATAGACGAACGAACCATAGCTATAGGGCGAAGCGGCCACATTGCCCGCGATCGTTCCCCGGTTGGTGATCGTTCCGCCGCTTGTCAGGTCGATGGCGGTCGCGCCGCGGATCATACCCGTGGCTTCGTTTGTCAGCTGGCTGCCAAAACCCAACATGACCGCGGTTGCCTTGCGGCTTTCGATCGTGCCGCTGTTAATCATGCTGGTCGTCGCATAATAACTCGACTGGACAGCCACACCATCCACTCGGATCGTCCCGCTATTGCCCAGCGTGGCGAAGCCGGTGATGCCGGTGGCGTTCGATCCGGCGACATCGGTGATGGTGCCGCTATTGACGATGTCACGCGCGCCGCTGATGGCGGTGCCATTGCCGATCAGGCTGATGGCGCCGTTATTGGTTATGGTCGTCCCGCCGAAAATGGCGGCGGCGGTAGAATAACGCCCCACCGCGTTGGTGACGGCGATGGCGCCATTGTTGGTGATGTCGGCCGCCCCCGCATAGATGGCGGCAAGCTGTTGATAATTATTGTTCTGCGCCGTGCCGTTCAGCGTCAGCCTACCGTCATTGACGATGGTCAGCGCGCGTGCCGGGCCGCTGCCTGCGCCGGTCAGCTGGTCGGTCGTCAGGATCGTCGCGTCAATGAGGTTGCGGTCGGCGATCGACATGGTGCCGTTCAGCGTAACCGTGCCGCTGCCTGCCAGGCCGATGGTCGTGACGATCGGCGCAGCGGCGTTCAGCGCCAGTTTCGCGTCGTTGGACAGTTCATAGGCCAGCGCCTCGAAGCTGCTTTGCAGCGCCAGCGCCGCGCTGGCATCCGTCTTGACCCGATAACGGATGGTGTCCCGGCCGGCGCCGGCATCCACGCCGCCCGCTGCGCCTGCCAGTGGCCGCGAAGCGGCGTTGTCCAGAGCCACGATCAACTGGTCGTCGCCGCCGCCCAGCAGGATTGCTCCGCTCACGCTGCCGCCATTGTCAACGAAAATATCGTCGCTGCCATCGTAATAGCCGGGTGGCGGCGTCAAATTGACCGCGCCAATAATCTGCCCGGCATTGGCGATGATCGCGCGTCCGCCGCTGCTGGTAATGCCGTTGATGATCCGACCCGTCGCGCCGTTCAGCAATGTGCCGCCGCTTATGGCCGCGCTGTTGGTGCCGCCAGTGATCGTGCCGGTGTTGGTGAGCTGCCCGCCCGACAGCGTGATGCCGTTGGTGCCGCCGGTGATGACGCCGCTATTGTTGAAGGTACCGCTCCACTGGACGAGACCGGTGGCCCCACCTGCGATCGTGCCGCTATTGGTTGAAACGGCATAGCCCTGCAAATAGGCGCCGATGGCGCCGGTCGATCGGATCGATCCGCTGTTAGAGAGAGCGGAACTGACGGTCACACCCGACCCGCCATTGGCGGTGATGCTCCCGCTGTTCACCACGGTCTGTCCGCTCACCGCATAGATGCTGCTGCCGCTTACGGTGGAAAGGATCGACCCCTGATTGTCGAACGTCAAAAGGCCAGTGGTCAGGCCGGTGGTGATGGCGGGGCCACTGACGACCAGCGCCGCCTGGTTGACGACCGTTCCGGCCCCGCCGATCTGAAGGGCCATGTCCGTGGTAAAGCCGGACGCCAGCGTCACCACAGCATTGTTGGACAAATCAAGGCCGAGCCGCTCGAAATTGGTCGGCAACACGACCTGCCTGAATATCGCGCTGGTATCCACCCCCAGCGTGATCGTATCGATCCCGCCACCGCCGTCGATCCGGCCGCTGATGGAACTGACCCGCCCCGTCGCCACATCGTAACGCGCGCGCAGATTGTCGTTACCAGCGCCCAACAGCAGGTCGCCGTTGATGCCGCCGCCGCGTGCGTCGATCGTGCTTCCTTGCCCGCTTCCCGCCGTCGACACGACCGATCCATTGATCGTTCCCAAATTGGTCAGCCATAATGCACCCGACGTCTGGATTGCGGTCGCGCTGCCGCCGATCACGCCGTTGGCGGCATTGTTGATCGACAGGCTGGCCGGGCCGTTCAATGTCGCCGCCGCACCGTTCGAAACGATCCGTCCCATATTGGTTACGGACAGGCCCTGCAATGTCGTGGCGATCGCGGCATTGCTGCCCCCATCTACCGTGCCACTGTTGGTGATATAGGACAGACGGCCTGCAATGCCGCCGATCAGGCCTGTTGTTCTGTTCGTTATCCCTATCGCGCCCTGCCCCATCTGGTCTGCGATGATGGCGGGGCCAGCGGTGCCGGTGATTGTCCCGCCATTGTCCAGCGACACGTTGACAGATCCGTTGGCGCTGCTGGCATCGCGCCGGATCAACAGGCCCTGCGCGCCGGTCAGCGTGCCACCCGCCATCACCGATATCGTGGCATTGCCGGACGGATAGGTCATCACGCTGCTGCCCGGAATGCAATAAATCGGCGAAGCCCCGGCGTAGGGATCACAAGGCACGGTCGTGGCCGGTCCTGTCGTGACGAACAACCCGGCCTTGGCTGCACCGCCATCAACCAGTCCTCGGACGTCGAAGCTGGCGTTCGTCGAGCGGGAAAGGATCGCGGCCGCGGTATTGCCGGGGCGTACCGTTGCTCCCTGTGCAACCACGACGCGGCTATTCGCGCTGTTGACGGTCAGCCCGTCGCTATCGGTGTCCGTGCAATTGGTGTTCGCATTGGCGATGGTGGGATCGGGCGTACAGGCTGCAAAAGCAGGTTCGGCCACCAACAACGCGCCCAGCATGGCACTCGTCTGCAATGTAAGCACACGTACACGCCGTCCACGCGACGAAATCCCCCTGACAATCATGACACCCCCATATTAATATGGGTTGTGCTATGGGCGTCTAAAATAATTGTCTATATACAAATACTGTAAAAATTTGTTCTTGATCGGTAATTCATGGCCTTAGGCTATTTACCCATAAAGCCGCTCGTCCCACCAAACCGGTTCCGGCAATTCGTGGGTTATCCCTGCGGCATCCGGGTGCAGCGGGTTGATCAGGATATTCCGCTCCACCCTTGCCACCATCGACGGCACCAATAATATCGCGCTGCGCCGCTCCTCACACCATGCCTGCCCGAACGCCTTGCACAGCCCCTCATCCTGCCCGTCCCATCCCGGATGGGCGGCGGTCTGGAAGATTTCGTAGCTGGTCCCATTGGGAATAGTGATGCGGATATGATGCTGGTTGGGCGGCAGCACGCTGCTCGCATGAACCAGCTTTTCCAGCATCGCCGTCGAATAATGTTCCGACGTATAGATGATCGGACTGGCCGGCATATTCCACCGCCCCGGATAAAGCCGCGCCCCTTCGCTGCCATAGATGGGATGACGCCATCGGGGTCGCCGATGCGATAGGCCGTCAATGTCCGGTTGGTCCGCCCGCCCGTCACACGCCCCCGCCATAAGCGGCGCGGCCGAGCAGGTTTATGACCAGATCCGCGCCCGGACTGGTCGCCAGCGCGACGTCGAGCGGCGCTTTGCCGTCCAGCATCGAGTGCGGGCGGCCCAGAAATGCGCGGGCGCGCTCCGGCTCCTTATAAATGTCGAGCGCGAAGCTGAACACCTTGGCCAAGCGCGCCAGACGATCGCCCTCCTCGCTCGTTAGCCGCTTGGTGGCGGATTTGCGCCGCCGTTCCAGCGTCGCCTTGGGGATCAGGCGGAATTTGAAGCGCGCATCGCCCGGCGCCACACTGTCGGCCAGATGGTCGAGCGCCGCCACCGGCAACCCGCTCTCGATCGAGGCGGGCAGCGCCAGACGCGACGCGTGAATCCCGGCCTTCACGCCCAGCAGAGCCTCTACCGATTGAAATTGTATCGCCATGATGATCTTGCCTCAGTTGAGGCATATATAAACTTCATTTGAGGCCATAGCAAGCTTCGGCAGCTTTGCCGTTCCGCGCTCTTGCTGTTTCATAAAGAGGCAAGATCGATGGCAGGATAGGGATGCTGGTGTCTTCGCCCTTTAAACCCGCACCCGCTCCAATTTGGCCAGGCTGATATCGTCGCGCCGCCGGTCATAAAGCTGCGTCGTGCGTGTTGAGCTGATTGGCCATGGCGGCGGCATTTTCCAGCGTCCTGCCATTCCTGAGATAAGTGGTAATCCCGGTCGCGCGAAAACTGTGATTGCCGATCTGTGTCTCGATCCCTGCGGCCAGCGCGCGACGGCGGACCATGGCATGGGCTTCAGCCTGAAGCAGCGCCGGATTGCTCAACATTCGACGACTATGATCGATGGTGTGGAACAGCGGCCCCCTACCCTCGCTCCACTCGTACACTTCTATATAAGCGAGTAGATAGTCCTCCAAGCCATGATGACAGGGCATCTCATGCCGCTTGCCGCCGTTCTCATGCAAACGCAGCCATAGCCGCCGTCCCTGCACGAACACATCCTCCCGCTTCATCGCCAGCGCCGCCCCGACGCGAGCAAAACTGTAGATCATCAGGCCGATCACCGCACGGTCGCGCAGCTCCGCCGACGTCGATATATCGATCGCGGCCAGCAAGGCCCGCGCTTCCTGCGCTTCCAGCACCGGCGTTCGCCCCGGTCCGCGCACTGCGCGCTGGGCCGCGCATGCTGGCGGCGGGTTAGTCGCGATCACCTGCCGAGTGACGAGCCAGTCAAACAGATGGCGGATCGCGGCCAGACGCTGCTTCACGCTTGAGGCCGCGAGCGATTGGCTTAAAGGCTCGATCCACGCGACGTCATGGATCGGCGCGATGTCCGCCAGGTTGCGCACGCCATGATCATGGCACCAGCTCAGGAAATCGCGTGCCGCCTTGGCATAGGCGCGCCGCGTATCCGGGCTGCGGATATTGGCCGCGAAAACTCCAGAAAGCGCATGTGGACATACGGCGGTGCTTCCGCAACGATCGGCGGCAGGGTGAGCTACGCCAGATTGTCCTTCATCACATATTTGTCTTAAAGAAGGAGAAATTGCGCTTGTGTCTCGCCTGATGAACGGTTGTAAGTCGATCGCGTCCGACGCAGAGCGGATGAAGTGGCATGATGGATGTCTCGTCGGGGACAGACCAGCATCGCTTTGACGCCGTGCGGGGGACAAGGAAGAATGAAGATCGCCGTTTTCGGACTTGGCTATGTCGGCCTGTCCAATGCCGTATTGCTGGCCCAGCATAATGAAGTGGTCGCGGTCGATATCACGGCGGCGCGGGTTGACATGCTCAACGCGCGCCAGTCGCCGATTGTCGATACCGAACTGGAAGACTTCCTCGCCACCCGCCCCCTCGACCTTACCGCCACGCTCGACCCGCTACAGGCCCTCGCCGGCGCCGATTATGTGATCGTCGCGACGCCGACCAATTATGATGTCGGCACCAACAAGTTTGACACCTCCTCGGTCGAAACCGTGATCCAGACCGCCAAGGCGGCCAATCCCCAAGCGACGATCGTAATCAAGTCGACCATCCCGGTCGGCTTTGTGCAGGATGTCCGCCGCCGCCTCGGCACCGATCAGGTCATTTTCAGCCCGGAATTTCTGCGCGAAGGTCAGGCGTTGCAGGATAACCTCCACCCCTCTCGCATCATCGTGGGCGAAAGATCGGACCGGGCGCGCATCTTTGCCGACCTGCTGTTGCAGGGCGCGGTCAAGAAGGATGCGGAGATCCTCTTCACCGACCCCAGCGAGGCCGAAGCGATCAAGCTGTTCGCTAACACTTACCTGGCCATGCGGGTCGCCTTCTTCAACGAACTGGACAGCTACGCCATCGCCCACGAGATGGACTCGCGCCAGATCATAACGGGCGTCGGCCTCGACCCGCGCATCGGCGCCCATTATAATAATCCTAGCTTCGGCTATGGCGGCTATTGCCTGCCCAAGGATACCAAACAGCTACTCGCCAACTATTCCGAAGTGCCGCAAAACCTGATCCGTGCGATCGTGGAGGCCAACCATACGCGCAAGGACTTCCTGGCCGACCAGATCATCGCGAAGCGCCCGAAGAAGGTCGGCGTCTTCCGCCTGGTGATGAAAGCGGGGTCCGACAATTTCCGCCAGTCTTCGATCCAGGGTATCATGAAGCGGATCAAGGCCAAGGGGATAGAGGTCGTGATTTACGAACCAGCGATGCAGGAAGAGGCGTTTTTCGGGTCGCGGGTGGTGCGCGATCTTGGTGCCTTCAAGCAGGAATGCGACGTCATCATCGCCAACCGCATGACTGCGGATATAGAGGATGTATCGGACAAGATCTTCACGCGGGATCTGTTTGGGTTGGATTGACAACAACCCTGGCAGCGACTGCAATAACTTTCCATCATGGTGCAATTGCAGCCCAATATCGCATGGAGACTTTGATGATCAGGCTGCCTCGCTTGCTTCGCAGGAAGCGGTCGTCTGCAAAGACGCTGCAAAGCCATTGCGTTCACGATTATCAAGCACTTGTGCGCACCAAGCTGAAATCCCTGCCGGACGATCCGCAGCTTGCGCTGGCGCAAGCGATCGGCGCGCCGACGATGGCAGACTTTGTGTCGATCGGCGACGGTCATGTCGCGGTGCTGCGCCATCATGGTCTGGCCGATGGCATGACCGTTATGATCTGGGCTGTGGTTGCGGCCGCACGGCGCAGGCGCTGAAACGCGCCGGATGGCAGGGCCGGTATACTGGCGCGGACGTCGTCCAGGAACTGATCGACGAACTGGCCCGGCAATGTGCGGACTATGATGTCCTTCTCAACGTCACGCCTCGGATCGTCGCGCCCGACGCATCGCTGGACATGGTTTTTCACTGGTCGGTCTTCACCCATTTCTATCCCGGTGAATCCAATCTCTACACCGTTGATGCCTTTCGCGCGTTGAAGCCCGGCGGCAAAATGATCTTCTCCTTCCTCGAACTGGAGGAGACGGAACATGACCGGGTGTGGAACGCCAATTTGGAGCATTTAAGCACAGGCCACCCCGCCGAGCATCTGGACGCCTTTCTGCACCGCGACTGGATCCGCCGTTTCTCCCGCGATGCAGGTTTTGCCGCGCCGCGCTTCACCGACGGGCAGGACGACAGCCACCACCCAGCCTTCTGGCAAAGCCTGGCGGTGCTGGAAAAGCTGGCCTGATTTGCATCAGCGCAAAGTCGGCAACTTGGCTTGCTCCAGCGCACGGTCCAGATAGCGCATGAAGGCGGGCGTCCGCCCGGCGTCGCGGGCACGCAGCCAAGCCAGCGCGACGACAGGCCGCCATCGCTCCATGTCGTGCGTCGACACGTCATTCGACCCCAGATAGCTTTTGCGCAAACGCCCCATCGCCCAATCGCGCCACAGGTTCGTCACCCAGTCGGTCGGCCCGATGCCAAAGCGCATCAGCATTTCCGATCGCACTGCGTCGGCCGCCGGATGCCCCGCTGCTGCCTTCGACCAGTCGATCACCATCATCCCCTGCGGTGTCATCATTACATTGCCCAGATGAAAATCGCCATGGGTCAGCGCCTCTTCCTCCGGTAGCATATCGAGATAGGCGATGGCCGCGCGTTGCAGCGCGTCGGGCGCAGGACCATAGGCGATGTCGGTCGCCAGCACCTGTTTCAACGGCCGCAGCCCCCTGCCCCCGACCTGGTGCATGGCGGCATGGATGTCGCCCATCCGGTCCAGCGCCCATCCAGCGCGCATCGGATTGCGGCGGATCCAGTCCATCACCGTCCCGCCTTCGAGCCGGGGATAGACGATGCCCCGCCGCCCGTCCCATGCCTGCCGCCCGATCGCCGCTGCAGTCGGCACGCCGCAGGCACCGGCATGGATGGATGCCTCGGCCTCGCGCGCGATCATCTCATCCGACACGCTGTCGCGGAACAGCTTGAGCGCCTGCCCATTGCCGATATCGAACAACTCCGCGCTCGCTCCCCTGGCGATGAAAGGATAGTAGGCCGTCAGGTCGTTCATCACGGTCTGTTATCAGATCCGGGGGCCATGGTCATGCCCGCGCATAGTGATCCTCATAACGGATGATGTCATCTTCCCCGACATAGGGCCCGGTCTGCACTTCGATGAAGACCATGGGGATGCGGCCCGGATTTTCGATCCGGTGCTGCGCGCCGACCGGGATATAAATAGACTGATTTTCCGTCAGCACCGACATGTTGCCGTCCAGCGTAACCTTGGCTGTCCCCTCCACGATAATCCAATGTTCCGACCTGTGGAAATGGCTTTGGAGGCTGAGCGACGCGCCGGGCAGCACGGTGATGCGCTTGACCTGAAAGCGCCCGCCGATGAGCAGGCTTTCGTGCCAGCCCCAGGGGCGATGATCCTTGGGGAAGGTTTCGGCCTGGACCGCGCCCTTGCGTTGCAGTGCTTCGACCACTTGCTTTACGTCCTGGGTGCGGGACTTGTCAGCAATCAAGACCGCATCGTTCATCGCGACCGCGACGATATTGTCGAGGCCCAAGCCTATGATTTCCAACCCGTCACTTTCGGATCGCAACAGTGAATTCCGGCAATCCAGTGCCGTCGCGGCGCCCGACATAGCCACGCCCTGTTCGTCGGGCTGCATATGGCTCCACACCGCGTCCCAGTCCCCAAGGTCCGACCATCCTGCATCATAGGGGACGACAGACAAATTCTCGGCTTTTTCCATTATAGCGACGTCGATCGCCACATTGTCGGCTCTGCTCCATGGCTCGGCCGCCAGGCGCAGGAAGCCCAGATCGGCATCGGCCTGCTCTACCGCAAGCCGTACGGTTTCCAACATTGTGGGGGCGTGGCGCTCGAATGCGGCAATGATGTCCTTGACCGCGAACAGGAAAATCCCAGCATTCCAAAGATAATTACCAGTTGCCAGCATCTCTTCCGCACGAGCAGCATCCGGTTTTTCGACAAAGCTTTTCAGGATGATCGGCCGTCCTGACCCGTCCGGTCGATCAGCGATCTGCAAATAGCCATAGCCGGTTTCCGCTCTGGTTGGCTGTATGCCGAAAGTGACCAGATTGTTTCCTTCTATGGCAGCCAACCCCTTGCCCACGGCGTCCTGAAAGGCAGCTACATCAGGTACAACATGGTCGGAAGGCGCTACCAGCATGATGGCGTCGGGCTGACGCGCCGCCAGATGCAGCGCGGCGGCCAATATGGCTGGCGCCGTATTGCGACCTTCCGGTTCGATCAAGATGGCATCAGGATCGATGCCTTCCTGCGTTAGCTGCTCGGCGATGATGAAGCGGAATGATGCATTGGTCAGCACCATCGGCCGTGCGAAGGTGAAATATTCCGTCTTACCTGACAACCGGCGAGCTACGGCCTGAAAAAGGGTGGTTTCGCCGACTAGCGGCACGAATTGTTTCGGATAGGATTTGCGGGACAACGGCCATAGACGCGTGCCTGACCCACCCGCCAGAATGACAGGAGTGATGCGAATGTCGGAACTGATAAGTCGCGCCTTTGCCATATGATCCGTTCATTAACCCTGACGCCATTTCGTGGCCGCAATACAACTCTATGCAGCGATCGGTTGCTCCCCACAATGCGCCATTTCCCTGTTCGACCTAATCGAGCAATTTTTGAATCAGATCGGTTGGCCCACATTTATGTATTGACAGATTTCGCTAAAATTGGCGTTCACTCCACTACGTCTGCACATGTTGCGTTGCGGAGAAAAAAGTCAGTTACAGCGTCGAGCACACTTCCTCATTACACCTGCTTTTTTTGATCGGCACGAGTTCACCTAAATCGTCCGCAAACAGGCAACGAAAGGCAGGTTCTGAGATCAACTTGATGTCAGTTCAATAGCCGAGATGGCGCAAAGCGGTCATGCGGAGGAAGTCTTAGGACATTTGCCTTTGCGCAAAGCGACGTCATTACCGGCGAGGAAATCTGTTCTTTCACCACTCAATCGTCGACCGCAGAATGGACGTCCCGACATTGACGAATGGCCGCATCGTCGATCCCTAACGTCCGCGCCGCGATCCAATCCGGCACATGCCAGCTTACCGGTAGAGACCTAGCGATCACGCCGGGCAGAAACGACCAGAGCAGCATGCCAGCGATGAAGGCGCCGCCGCCGATCCCCATTTCCCGTTTACGCTGATGGTTCGTAGCTCGCGCGCGCAGGGCAATCCCGTCGAG
>NZ_JBWKVW010000014.1:0-61382 GCF_059421905.1 Sphingobium sp. GW821-FHT02B05 | reverse complement strand
ATTGCTTTCGGGCGAGTTCTTCAGGAACGCGGCGGCAAGCCGTTCCTGCCCGGGCGCGTGGCCGGGAGGCAGGATCGGTCGCTCCAGCGCGCGAACCGCACGCTGAAGCTGGACCGGCTGTTGGGCATTGATCTGCACGCCCAAGGCCGCCCCGATCTCTCGCACGCGCTCCAGCGGGGTTTGCTCGGCGGAAATGACCGCATCGACCTGTCGCACCCCCAAGTAGGTCAGTAGATGGGATTGATAGACCGGCCCCTTGGCGTGTCGGACATAAGCCAGTTCGGTGCGCGCGGCGGAAATCTTCTCTGACGGCGCATCCTGCCCGATCAGCGTTCTCAGACGCTCGCCAGCCTGCTGGCGAGCGGGCGGAAGATACCGCTCCAGTTCCTCGCGCACCTTGTTCAAGGTGATGCGGTAACGCTGGGCTGTCGGGGGGGCGCGCTGGGGGAGCAAGGCGATCCCATGCGCGCCGATGCGCGCTTCCGGCGCGGCGTCGCGCTGAACCGCAGCAGCAGCGAGGACAGACGCCATCGCGCGATGATCGCCCGTCAGGAAGCCATGCCGCGACGCATCCATCCAGAGTGTCTTATCGATCGAGGCGATACGGATGGGATGGCCTGCCTCGCGCGCGATATGGTCGGCATGGTGGCGCATGGTGCGCCCATTGCCTTCGCGGAAAGGGTGAATGGCGTTGAGTTCGTTGATGTGGTTGCCAAGCCGGTCGAAAAACTCGTCGCGCGCCATGCCGCGAAAGCCATTCTTCGCCGCCATGTCTGCGAACAGCTTTTCGAGTTCGCGAGCGATATAGGGGGGGGCGGCAAAGCTCGATCCGCCCTTTGCGATGTTGACGCTGCGATCCTCGCCTGCCCAATCATAGAGGTCCTGGAACAAGTGCTTGTGCAGGGTTCGATAGCCTTCAGCCGAACCGGGAAAAATCTGGCGGGCGGCCTGTGCGCCGCGCGCCATCGTCAACCGCCGCTCGGCTTCATTGAGCGTGGCATCGTCGGTAATTCCAAGCCGGTTCCGCAGGATGTCGGTGCCGGGATATGTGTAGGGGTCGTCGGCCAATGTCAGCCTGCAACAGAGTGCATTCCCGGCTTGTAGAGGCCGAGAATGATCGAGGCCATCAACGAGGGCGGTACGCCCTCGTCGAGCATTATGGCGAACAAGGCATCATCGTCATCGGTGGGCGTCATGTCCTCGATGACCAGATTTGCACGCGCATCGGCAACGTCTTCTCGCCAGAATGCGACCTGCTCGGGCGTGCCGCGCTCGAAGTCCATGCCTCGAACACGCTCGCGAAATACCTCAAGGTCGATCTGCGCCATCCCGTTCATCCTTTTCCCCGTTAACTCTACTCTGCCTATCGTGATTCCTCAACAAATCACTTGGTTGAGCGGTTGCGCAGCCGGGAAGATATGTCAGCCCCCCGGCTGCCGATCTGGACGGATAAGCTTCAGTATTCATTCGATAACATGATCGTCAGCACGCGCTTGGTGCGCTGCTCGTCCCACGGTGCATCACTGCCAAAGTCCAGATTTGGCTCATAATAGTCGATCTTCCAAAATACCGTCACCGCAATCGCCTCTTCATCATCGGGCCGGTCCTGCGTCCAGTCACCCGATGCGAGGTGAAAAACCGCCCCGAAATCATGCTCACCATAAGGGTCATTGTTGTCGTCGAATTTCGAGAACCGCGCGATCAACGCCAATGCGGCGGAACGGTCGGGATCGGAGAGAGCCTGAAACCCCATCGTGACATTGGCGATGGACGTAACGCCGGGAATAGAGCGCGCCGCATCGTTCAAGCGGCGGATGGCATCGGTTTGCTCGGTGGTCTGCATCACTCGTTCCTTTCATCTGGCATGGGCTGCAAGGCCACGGGCCGGGCAACCCTGCCGTTCCGGCGAGGAACGGGATGGGGAGGGAGGGCGAGAATCTGCCGCTGGCGCGGGCGAGCCGTCTTAGCGCGGCCGAAATCCCGCAGGGCTTCGGGTGCCGCGCTTGGCGGATTACACGGGCGGCCGATTGTCGTTCGGGGACGAAAGGGCAGCGCCCTTGGCGTTCCCCCCGCGACACGCCGGTATGGGCGTGTCGCCTAGCGCATATCCTCGTAGCGCAGGCGCTTCCTCACCAACGGGATGTCCTGAAGATTCTTGACCACCCGGTTGTTGCCGCCCAGCTCGCGCCATTGCCTCTCGCGAGCGCGCGCAGCGACCAGCGAAAACTCCATGATATGGGCGACGGCCATGGCCGACTTGCCCATATCGAACAGCCGGTAACAGATTTCGACGCCGCGCGGGGTCAGGCAGCCGCTATGGTGGCGGTTGTCTGGCCAACGCGGGTCGAACATGCCGACCAGCTCGCTGCCCTCAAGCGACAGTTCGGCATTGACTGCTGCAATCGCATCAATCCGCTTGCGAACGAGTTTGCGGATACGGCGGTCGAGGCGCTTCAGATCGTCGCGCAGCGCGCGCTCGGTAGCCTCGAACAACAGGCTGCGCATACTTATCACGCCGACATAATGCTTGGCGATCGTCCGCTGCTCCAGCAGCAGCCGCATGGCCTTGAGGCGGTCCAGCGCCTCATAGTCGTATTGCTGCCGATCTGGCATGAAGGCGAGATGATCACGGACCCAGGAATCCGGATTGAGATCGGCCGTCACCTGATCCAGATGGTGAGCGATACTGTTCCGCCGGCCGATCAGTTTGACCATTTCGCGGCGTTCATCGGCCGTCAGCACGCCTTCCTTGACCAACCAGTCGAAGGCCCGCTGGACTTTCTTGCGCTCGGGTACTTCCGGCGCCGGTTCGGTCGTCTCGTCATCGTTGCGCGAGAGCTTCCAGCGCTTTTGCGTATCAACGGTTTCAACCACGCTGCGCTTCAATTCCTCGGCGTGATAGATCACCAGGATCATTTCCAAAGCGCGGTGCCGGATCATGCAGCGCTCCAGTTCCGGCAACCGCCCGCGATACGGGTCGGTGAAATGGCGCTTCCGACCGTCCCATTGCGGCGTTTCAGTATCCTTCATGGTTCAACCATGCTGCAAAACAGGGCGCGCGGCGAGCAACTCTAAACGTATCTCGCCATTACGGGCGCAGGAATCCATCGGCAATTTGCGATAAATGTTGACCGCTCAAAACCCATCGGTTATTTACGTTGTATGGAAACCGACTCTTCTCTCGCGATATTGGCAGCCTTGGGGCACCCCACTCGTCTCGATGCCTTTCGTCTGCTCGTTCGACATGAACCTGACGGGCTATCGACGGGCCAGCTCGTGGAAGCGTCGGGGCTGACACAAAGCACGTTCTCGACACATCTCGCTGTGCTTGTGAAAGCCGGTCTGGTCCTGCCTGAGAAACGCGGGCGCCAACAAATCCAGCGCGCGAACATCAAGGCCCTGAAGGATCTCATGCTGTTTCTGGCGAAGGACTGCTGCCAGGGCCGCCCGGAGCTTTGCGAACCGCTGGTTGCCGAACTCACCTGCTGCTGAAGGATTTACCGTGACTGATAAGGTCTACAATGTGCTGTTCCTGTGTACCGGGAACAGCGCCCGCTCGATCCTGGGCGAAGCCCTCATGAACAAGCTCGGCGAAGGGCGTTTCCGGGCCTACAGCGCCGGGAGCCAGCCCAAGGGCGATGTGCATCCCATGGCGCTGTCCGTGTTGTCCAGCCTCGGCTTCGACACTGCGGGGATGCGGTCGAAGAGTTGGGACGAATTTTCCGCACCGGACGCCCCGAAATTCGATTTCATCTTTACCGTGTGCGACAACGCCGCCGGTGAAACTTGCCCGGTCTGGATCGGGCATCCGCTCACGGCGCATTGGGGCATCGAAGACCCGGCAGCCGTAGAGGGCGAAGGCCAGCGCGAAGCATTCCTACAGGCGCTGCGCTTCCTTCAGAACCGGATTTCGCTGTTTCTCGCCCTGCCGATCGCCAGCCTCGACGAGATGGCGATGCGCAGCAAACTCAAGGAAATCGGGCAGGCCGAAGGGGCCAGCGCCAAAGCGGGAGCCGTCAAGTGACCACCGACATCATCATCTATCACAATCCCGAATGCGGCACCTCGCGCAACGCGCTCGCCATGATCCGCAACGCGGGCACCGAACCGCACGTGATCGAATATCTCAAGACGCCGCCCACACGCGCTTTGCTGGTCGAACTGATCGACCGCGCCGGCATGGCCCCGCGCGATCTCTTGCGCGAGAAGGGCACCCCCTATGCGGAGCTGGGCCTGAACGACACGTCGCTGTCGGACGACGCACTGGTGGACGCGATGATGGCGCATCCGATCCTCATCAACCGCCCCCTCGTTGTGTCACCGCTCGGTGTAAAACTCTGCCGTCCTTCCGAAGCGGTGCTTGATCTGCTGCCGACAGGCCAGCTCGGCGCATTCGCGAAAGAAGATGGCGAACAGGTCGTGGACGCCTCGGGCCAGCGTATCGCCTGATGCTGCCAGCAATTCTGATCTTCATCGCGACGATCGCGCTCGTCATCTGGCAACCCAAGGGCCTCGGCATTGGGTGGAGCGCCATGGGCGGGGCGGTCGTCGCGCTGCTCGCGGGCGTTGTATCGCTCTCCGACGTGCCCGTGGTCTGGGGCATTGTCTGGAACGCGACGGGCGCGTTCGTCGCGATCATCGTCATCAGCCTGCTGCTGGACGAAGCCGGGTTCTTCGAATGGGCGGCGCTCCATGTCGCGCGCTGGGCCAAAGGCAATGGTCGCGTCCTGTTCGCCCTGGTCGTGCTGCTCGGCGCGGCGGTATCGTCCTTGTTCGCCAATGATGGCGCCGCCTTGATCCTGACCCCTATCGTTATCGCGATGCTGCGCGCGCTGGGTTATGGCGACAAGGCGACGCTGGCATTCGTGATGGCGGCGGGCTTCATCGCAGACACCGCCAGCCTGCCGCTTGTCGTCTCGAACCTCGTCAACATCGTGTCGGCCGACTTCTTCAAGCTCGGCTTCGGCGAATATGCGAGCATCATGGTGCCGGTGGATCTGGCAGCGATCGCCGCCACGCTCGGCGCGCTGATGCTGTTCTTCCGTCGCGACATACCGGCAAACTATGATGTCGCCGCGCTGCGTGCGCCGCGGGCGGCGATCCGGGACGCCGCGACGTTCCGCGCAGGTTGGGTCGTCCTCGTGCTTCTTCTCGTCGGCTTCTTCCTGCTCGATCCGCTGGGCGTGCCGGTCAGCGCGGTTGCCGCTGCCGGCGCAATCCTGCTGCTCGCAATCGCGGCGAGGGGGCATGTGATCGAAACCCGCAAGGTGCTGCGCGGCGCGCCGTGGCAGGTCGTCATCTTCTCGCTTGGCATGTATCTCGTGGTCTATGGCCTGCGAAATGCAGGACTGACCGACCACCTCGCCGCGCTGCTCGATCGCACCGCGCAAGGCGGGGTATGGGGTGCCGCGCTGGGGACCGGCGTAATCGCTGCCGTCCTGTCATCCGTCATGAACAACATGCCGACGGTGCTGGTGGGCGCGCTGTCGATCGACGCCACGCACGCCACCGGGGCGGTGAAGGAAGCGATGATCTACGCCAATGTGATCGGCTGCGATCTTGGCCCCAAGATCACGCCCATCGGCTCGCTCGCCACCCTGTTGTGGCTTCATGTCCTGGGCCAGAAAAACATCAAGATCGGGTGGGGCTATTACTTCCGCGTGGGCGCGACGCTCACCGTTCCCATCCTGCTCATCACCCTTGCGGCGCTCGCGCTGCGTATTGGAATTGCCTGATGCCTATCCGCGACCTTCCCGATCCCGACAAGCTGCCCGCGCTTGATCCGGCCTTTATCCACCACCGGCCAGCGGCAGGGCTGGGGGCGCTCGATCCCGCACCGCGCATTTTGCTGCTCTATGGCAGCCTGCGCGAACGGTCTTTCTCCCGTCTCGCGGTCGAAGAGTCCGCGCGGCTTCTGCGCCTGTTCGGCGCGGAAACCCGCATTTTCGATCCATCAACACTGCCGCTGCCCGACCAGATAGCGGGTGACGATCATCCCGCCGTTCACGAACTTCGCGAACTGGCGCTGTGGTCCGAGGGCCAGGTGTGGTGCAGCCCGGAGCGGCACGGTCAGATCACCGGCATTATGAAAGCACAGATCGATCATCTGCCGCTGGAAATGAAGGGAATGCGCCCAACGCAGGGGCGCACGCTTGCGGTCATGCAGGTATCTGGCGGCTCGCAGTCGTTCAACGCCGTGAACACGCTTCGCCTGCTGGGCCGCTGGATGCGAATGTTTACCATTCCCAACCAGTCATCCGTGGCGATGGCCTACAAGGAGTTTGACGAAGAAGGCCGCATGAAGCCGTCGAGCTATTATGACCGCATCGTCGATGTGATGGAGGAGCTGGTGCGCTTCACCGTCCTGATGCGCCCGCACGCGGTTCAGCTCGTCGATCGCTACTCCGAACGCAAGCAGCTCGGGGTGCCGGTCGATCCCGCCACCGATCACTCCGCTATCGCGATCTCCGGCAGATAGTGGTCCAGGGCGATGGGGGAGGGGCTAACATCGTGGCGAGAAGCCATCCAGATGTTCGCC
This sequence comes from Sphingobium sp. GW821-FHT02B05, assembly GCF_059421905.1. Lineage (NCBI taxonomy): Bacteria > Pseudomonadati > Pseudomonadota > Alphaproteobacteria > Sphingomonadales > Sphingobiaceae > Sphingobium > Sphingobium sp. GW821-FHT02B05. The sequence goes on along the minus strand of NZ_JBWKVW010000014.1, from coordinate 54,844 downwards.
ATAGCCTTCGGAATGGCAGGCGTGCTGGTCCTGGCCTTCTGCCTCCCCTTCGCGGCGATGCTGCCTTTCATCATCAAGGCCCCAACGTCGCTCGACGTGTCTGGCGACCTCGCCATCGTCTCTGTCGAGATCGCCGCTCCCTTCGTGGCGGTACTCACTATCGGCCTGGCCGCCCGATGCTTCATGAAGCCGGTGTTGTCGTGGGCCATTTTCATGGTTGCGCCCGCGACGATCTGGATTGTCGGCATGTCATGGGCGATGGGACGAAACTGATGTTGACGCACCGGAAAATCGCTCCCCAGAATGAGGCCATGTTTTCCGCCTCGTCATGGTCGCCCGCATGAAAGGACCGGCTCTTATCCGTGCCGCCACGACGGCCGATGCGCCCGCCATACAGGCCATCTACGCGCCCGTGGTCGAGCATACCGCCATTTCTTTCGAGGAAACCCCGCCCAGCGTGACCGAGATGGCGGCGCGGATAGAGGCCACCATGCAGGATTATCCGTATCTGGTGGCAGAGCTGGATGGCCAAGTGGCCGGCTATACCTATGCAAGCCAGCACCGCACTCGCGCTGCCTATCGCACTTCCGTCGATGTGACGGTCTACATTGCCGAGGGGGCAAGGCGGAGCGGTGTGGGCCGCGCGCTATATGGCAAGCTGCTGCCTACCCTTGCCAAGCGCGGCTTTCACGCTGCGTTCGCCGGTATTGCCCTGCCTAACGAAGGCAGCATCGCTCTGCATGAAAGCATGGGTTTCACGCCACTCGGTATCTATCATGAAGTGGGCCGCAAGTTCGGGAACTGGCACGACGTAGGCTGGTGGCAACGGCTGCTGTGAAATAGCCCGTATCTTCTGGATTCCAGAGTTGCCCCGGCGCCGCGCGGCCTTGGTCGCGCGGCGCCGCGCGGTTCCGGCAGGAACAGCGCAGCGCCCGTCATGCCGTAGCATGGCGGGCGCGCCGGGGCGACGGGCCGCACCGCACTGGATCTCGGTATGGAGAGAAGGGGGCCGGTTTGCACCAGCCCCCAATTCGATCAGGCGTCTTCGTTCTCGGCCATATCCTCTTGGTCGATCATGTCGCTGTCCTGATCCATGCCGTCAGCGCGCTGATCGAAGGCACCGATCTTCATGGGCGCGGGAAGCCAGCCTGCGGGCAAACGCTCCGATACATTGACGGCAAGGTCGGCCTTCTTCTTGATGGTTGCGCAGTTCTCCGCGCTCGGCGCGCCCGCTTCTTCGCGCAGCACATCGAGCAACGCGGCACGGCGCATCTTGTCGAACAGGGCAATGGGAGCCTTCCACCGCGCTGCGATGTCCACCCCGCTCGCGCGGGCAATCTGCTCGAACTGGTGATGGCGCTGCCCGGGGGAGCCACCCGAAAACACGGTGCCGTCCACGGTCATGGCAACAAGGCCCGCCAGTAGCGCCATCTTGTCGTCGCCCGTCATGGCCCGGATTGCCTCGAACCGGCCTTCTTCGGGGATGGAAGCGAAGCGGGTTGCCATCACTTCTTCGACGGCCTGCACATCGCTGGTCGCCATCAGTTCGTCGGCAACCTGCGTCCCGATGGTCTTGGCCTGCACTTCGATTGCCATCTGGTAGCTGTGCGCGCCGTGGAGCAACTGGCCTGCAAGGCTATCCAGCATGATGTCGAGCGCCAGCGCCGGGTCGGATGCGACCGCCTCCTGCACGATCCGCGTCTTGATGCGCGATAGGTCGGCGAACAGGCTGTTGCTGTAGAGCGGGGTCGGCCCGTCATGGCTCGCCTTGGGCTTGGGTTCGGCCTTGGCGCGATAGACGCTCTTGCCCAGTGTCCCGTCTCGCGAAATCCACAGCGCCACGCCGCCCACCGATACCTGTTCGGCCGTAAAGGCGCGCTGCCCCTCCATGATCGCTTCCTGCTCGTCCACCAGCGGTTCGATCCGCTCGCTGTCTTCGCCTTCATCGTCGGCAATCGCCTCGATCTCGGCGGCAAGAACGGCCATGCGCTCCGCTTCGGCCTCGGTCGGCTCGCGCGTGGCGGGATACATGCTGCCCTTCATATAGAGGTCATAGGGCCGCTCGATTTCGGCACGCACCTCATGCCACCCGATGCTGCGATAGTCGGCCGCGATGGCGTCCAGCATTTCCTCTGCCATTTCCTGCACCAGTTCGGGGCTGTCGGCAAAGCCTTCATCCCCTTGGCTGAACAGGTCCACGGTGATCGTGCCGCCCTTTGCCTCATAGGCTTCGCGTCCGACGAACAGGAACATGCCGCTGGTCGTGTCGACCTTTTCGGTGGTGAGCATCCGGCGGATGGCATGGGCCTGACCATTCGCTGCCTTGCACACCTTCACTTGGAAGTCGTGATCGTCGGTGAGAGTGAGGGCGCGGGCCGCTTCAAGGGTCAACTGGTCCTTGGCGATCAGGTCGATCAGCACCGGGGCCAACGCGGAAAGGCGCAGCATCTTATAGACGAAGCTGACGGCCTGACCGAACCGGGCCGCGATTTCCTCGGCGTCCATGCCGGTATCGCGCAGGGCTGCGAAGGCGCGGATGCTGTCGGCAGGGTGCATGTCCTCGCGCTGGAAATTCTCTGCCAGCGACAGTTCGATAGCCTCTTCCTTGCTGCGCACCTCGACGGGGAAAAGATCGCTGTTCCTGACCTTCTTGCGCTTCACCAGTTCCTTGAGGCCGCGATAGCGCCGCCCGCCTGCGAACACCCACAACAGCCCGTCTTCTTCATAGGCGACAAGGTTCTGCAACAGGCCGTGCGCCTGAATGTCGTCGGCCATGGACTCGATTGCCGATGGCTTGACGCGGCGCTGGTTGAGGGGGGAGAGACGAAGCTGCGACAGCTTGGCGGTGATGATAGCCATGATGGTTGCTCCTGATCTATGATGTCGATGATGGGGGAAGGTCAGCCTTCGAGGGCTGCGAGTTCGTCAAATTCGGCGGAGGCGCGCGCTGCGGCATCGCCTGCGTAGGTCGCCCCGGTGCGCGGATAGAAGAACACGCGCTCGCCCTTGCGGTAGGGGCTACCGTCCGCGCTGGTCCCGTCTACCTTGGCCCGCTTCCAGTAGGGATCGCCCTTGTATCGTGTGTAAGCCATTGTCCTTTTCTCCTTCCTTCGGGGCTGAAAGCCGCTTGCTCTGCGGCATGCGGCTCTGCCTCTCCGGCGAGGAGCGGGATGGGGAGGGAGGAGGAAAATCGATGGCCTGGCGCGGGCAGGCCGCCCTAGCGCGGCCGACGCCCATCGGGGCGTCGGGTGCCGCGCTTGGCGGACCACACGGGGCTGTCGATTATCCTTCGGGAACGAAAGGGCAGCAGCCCTTGGTGTTCCCCTAAGCGTGCGGGCCTCCGGGGGAGGGCCGAGAGCGTTCTACGCAGGCAACGTCGCGCCATGGCGCGGCAATAAGGGGTGTGCCATGTGGCACACCCCTCACGCGAGGATCGTCACCCGAATGGGCTGAGACGCCGGCACGGTGGCTCGGTCGGCGTGTGCGCCGATAGAGCCGTGCCCGGCAGGGTCGCGCCCGAAACTCTGGCCTTCGGCAAATACCGCAATCAGGGCATCGGACTATGCGCCTCCCGGAGAACCGGACGACAGGGCATCGATAACCTTGCATTCTGCGATCGTGGTCGCTTCACAGCCACCACCCCATCGCACAACCTCGCGGCGCAAGGCGGTGAGGTCGGCAAGTTTGCGGTCGATCTCGTCGATATGAAGGGCAACGATGTCGTCCACGCCCTCGCACGAACCGCGAGGATCGTCGGCCAAACGGAGCAAGTCGCGCACCTGATCCAGTGTAAACCCCAGATCGCGCGATCGTTTGATGAAAGACAATCGATCGAGCTGGGAGCGATCATAGACCCGGTAATTGCCATCGCTGCGTCCTGGCGGCGCAATCAGCCCTTCGGCCTCGTAGAAGCGAATGGTTTCGATCTTCAGCCCGGTTTGCCTGGCAATGACACCGATCTTCATCTGCGGTCCTTGACCCTCTAGTAGGATGAGGGTTCATATAGGGTACTCGACGCGCGAATCGAGGTATCAAATGGCGGACGACTGCTGTTCCAAAAAGGGCGAGACGATCGCGGAACTGGGCCGCAAGGCCAGTCAGCGCCGTGTTCTTGTCACTGTGATGGCAATCAACTTCGTGATGTTCATTGCTGAGTTCAGCGGCGGCGTGTTTGCACGATCGTCGGCGCTGATGGCAGACTCGGTTGATATGCTCGGGGACGCGGTGGTCTATGCCCTGAGCCTCTACGCCTTGAGCCGGGGGCCACGCTGGGAAGCAGGCGCGGCGCTCGCCAAGGGCGGCATCATTCTTGTCTTCGGTATCGCGGTCATCATCGAGATTGCCGACAAGGTGGTGAACGGCGTACCGCCGTCCTCGACGCTGATGCTCGCATTTGGGAGCGTTGCGCTGATCGCCAACGCCGTATGTCTGGCGCTGCTATGGCAGTTCCGATCGCAGAACGTGAATATGTCGAGCACGTTCGAATGCTCGCGCAACGATGTCTTCGCCAATGTCGGCGTGCTGATCGCGGCGGGACTGGTCGGCGCTACCGGATCGGCTTGGCCGGATATTCTGGTCGGCGGCGTGATCGCGCTCATATTTCTGCGCTCGGCCTCGCGCGTGCTTCGCGAGGCGACCCACGCTTGGCGCGCGGCCAAGCCGTTGTCCGCGAACTAATACAATGACACCCGGCAGCATCTCGACTAGATCCCCTCGCATGCTGCGCAAGCTCTGCTCATTGCTGCTGCTCATGATCGCGTCATCGCTGATGATGACCGCGACTGTTCATGCGCGCGAGGTTTCGGGGCAGCTCATGGTGGATTGCGCCGGCGTCGTGCATGAAGATGGCGATGCCGACCAGACGCAGGGCGATAGTGACAAGGCCGTGCCGCACCATCATGGCACCTGCCAAGGGCCGACGTTGCACATTGCGGACACGAGCGATCTTCATTCGGTCGCTCGTGCCGGCGGCCTACATCCCTTTCCCATGCCGCAAAGCGCGCTGGCGTCCTATCGGGCCGGTCCGCCCTTGAGGCCGCCTGCCGCCTGACAAGGCCGCCGGTCGGCGTTTGCCGATCAGACGAATTTTGTCAGGATCTCCAGAAAATGAAAAAGATGTTCGTGGCCATGATGGCCGCGGCGTCCTGCGCATCGATGGCGCAGGCGCAGCAAACGCCCACATTGGGAGCGGCGCAGCCGCTACCCGTCTATACCCTCGATCAGGCGGTTTTGGCCGCCGGTGGCGCGGCACCTGCCGCTGATGCCGCGACGGCCGCGATCGAAGCTGCAAAGGCCGGACGCACGGTGGCCGGGCTGCGGCCTAATCCGGTCGTACAGGGGCAGGTCGAAAATGTCGCCGGCTCTGGCCCTTACAAGGGGCTGCAAAGCGCTGAGACGACGTTCGGTGTCGCAATCCCGATCGAGCTTGGCGGCAAGCGCGGCGCCCGCGTGGCGGTTGCCAATGCCCAGCTCTCGCGTGCCGAATTGCAGGCGGCCATCGCTGCGAGCGACATTCGCCTGCAAGTGACACAGCTCTATGTCGAGGCCATCGCCGCCGAACGCAGGCTGGTGACGGCGCGCGATCAGGCTCGGATCGCTGCCGAGGTGCTACGCGGCGCCGGTGTGCGGGTCCAGGCAGGCCGTGCCTCACCGCTCGAACAGCAGCGCGCTGATGTCACCCGGATCAACGCCGAGGCCAATGTCGAGCGGCTGACCCGGCTTGCCGATGCGACGCGTGCCAACCTGGCGCGCCGCATCGGGCAACCGATCAATGGAAGACTGGACGCAGGCTTGCTCGATCAGGTGCCCGCATCAACCTTCGGACCCATGCCGGCGCCATCGACCGAAGGGACGCTCGCACTGGCGGCGGCTGACGCCAATCTTGCAATTGCGGACGCCGGCATACGGCTCGCGCGTGCGAACCGGGTGCCTGACCTCAATGTCGGGCCTGCCCTGCGGCGACTGGAGGCGACCAACGATACCGCCGCCGTCTTCGCCATCTCCATTCCGATCCCCCTGTTCAACAATGGCAGGGCCGCCATTGCACAGGCCAGCGCCGAGCGGACACAGGCCGAAGCGATGCGGCGCGTCACTGCGCTCGATGTCGAACAGGCCATCACCGACGCGCAGGCGGAAGCGGAGAATGCGGCAACCACCGCGCGCGCAGCAGCCGGACCCGCGCTCGAAGCGGCCCAGGAGGCCGCAAGGATCGCGAGGATCGGCTACCGTGAAGGCAAGTTTGGCCAACTCGATTTGCTCGATGCCGAGCGCACCCTTGCTGAAACGCGCGTCGCCGCGATCGACGCGCTCGCCAACTACCAAAATGCCCGTGCGCGACTGGAGCGGCTGAGTGCCCCGGCGCTGGCAACCACGATTTCGGGGGACACTGACCGATGAAGACCATTCTCATGGGCGGCGTCCTGCCGCTTGGCCTCGCGCTGCTCCTGTCCGCCTGTGGCGGTAGTCCAGAAGGCGGCGATGCTGCCACGACCAGCGAAGCGGGCGCTGAAGCGCAAGGGGCTAGCAAGGAAGAAGCGCACGCGGACGAAGGCGCGATCACGCTTTCGGCGGAACAGATCACGGCTGCCGGCGTGCAGCTCGCTCGCCCGATGACGGGCGGAGCTGGCACGATCGAGTTGCCCGCGACGATCGAGGGCGATCCGCAAGGAACGCAGGTCGTCTCGGCCGCCATCGGCGGCCGTGTGGTCGCATTGACCCGCAACCTGGGTCAGTCGGTCGGCAGGGGAGAAACCGTCGCGGTGATCGAAAGCCGCGAGGCGGCCCAGCTCAAGGGCGAAGTCGAGGCGTCGCGCGCCCGTCTCGCGCTTGCCAATTCCAATCTCGCGCGGGAGCAACGACTGTTCGCGCAGCGCGTCTCGCCCGAACAGGATCTCATTGCCGCACGAACGGCGGCGACCGAAGCGCGGATTGCCTATGCCCAGGCGCAAAGCCAGGTGTCGGCTGCTGGCGGCGGTGGGGGAGGGGGCGGACTGAACCGCCTTGGCATCACGGCCCCGATCGCCGGTCAGATCATCGCGCGTCCGGTCGTGCTCGGCCAGACTGTGACGGCTGATGCCGAACTCTACCGCATCGCCAATCTGGGTAGGGTGTCGCTGGCACTTAATCTCAAGCCGGAAGATGCGGGCAGGGTGAAGCCTGGGAATGTCGTGACGGTATCGGCACCGGGGCGGCAGGCAAGCGCGCGCATCAGCTTCGTATCGCCAGTGCTCGATCCGCAGACGCGGCAGGTGCCGGTGATCGCTACGCTCGACAATGGCGCAGGACAATGGCGGGTCGGCGAGCCGGTCACGGCAGCCGTGCAGCTTAGCGGCAGCGGCGGCGGCACAGCGATCCGCGTGCCCACGACGGCCGTGCAGACGGTCGAAGGCAAGTCGGTCGTGTTCGTCCGTACCGCCAAAGGCTTCCAGGCAACGCCGGTGACGCTGGGTGATGCTGCCGGCGATACCGTCATCGTCCGTTCTGGCCTGACGGGCCGCGAACAGATCGCCACCACTGGCAGCTTCACGCTCAAGGCCGAACTCGGCAAGGGCGAAGCGGCGCACGAGGATTGATGCCATGATCGCGCGCATAGTCACCTGGGCGGTCGAGAGACGCTGGCTCGTCCTGCTGCTCACCGCCATAGCCACCATCATCGGCGCTTTTTCGCTCTATCGACTTCCGATCGACGCGGTGCCGGACATCACCAACAACCAGGTCCAGATCAATGTCCGTGTGCCTGCGCTCTCGCCCGAACTGGTGGAGAAGCAGGTATCCTTCCCGATCGAAACCGCACTTGCCGGTATTCCCGGCCTTGAAAATACGCGCTCGCTCAGTCGCAATGGCTTTGCGCAGATAACGGCGGTCTTCGACGAATCCACCGACATCTACTTTGCACGTCAGCAAGTGGGCGAGCGCCTGCAAGGTGTTGGCGAAAACCTGCCTGCCGGCGTGAACCCCGAAATGGGGCCGATCGCAACGGGGCTTGGCGAGGTCTATATGTGGACCGTTCGGCTCGATCACCGCGCCGACGACAAGCACAGGCCCGGCGAACCCGGGCAACAGCCGGACGGGAGCTACATCACCCCGGAAGGCGAACGGCTCACCAGCGAGCAGGACAAGGCGACCTATCTGCGCACGGCGCAGGACTGGATCGTCACGCCGCTCCTGAAAAATACGCCGGGGCTTGCCGGGATCGATTCCATCGGCGGCTATGCCAAACAGTTTCTGGTCATCCCTGATGTCCAGAAGCTGGCATCGCTCAAGATCACGTTGACCGATCTCGCCACCGCACTGGAAAAGAACAACACCAGCGTCGGCGGTGGCTTTGTCGATCGCAACGGCGAGGGCCTGGCCGTGCGCTCGGACGCACTGGTGCGCAATGCGACCGAACTGGCCCGTACTGTCGTTGCCACGCGTGAAGGCGTGCCGATAACGCTCGATCAGGTGGCGAGCGTGCGCAATGGTCAGGCGATCCGTATGGGATCGGCGTCCGAGAACGGGACGGAGGTGGTCGTAGGCACTGCGGTCATGCGGATCGGCGAGAACAGCCGTAATGTCGCGACCGCGGTTGCGGATCGCCTGAAGGCGATCAACGCTTCGCTGCCGCCCGACGTGGTGGTGCAGCCGGTGCTGGATCGCACCGCGCTGGTCAATTCGACGATCAAGACGGTGGCGAAGAATCTGGGCGAGGGCGCTTTGCTCGTCATCGTCGTTCTGTTCCTGCTGCTCGGCAACTTCCGCGCCGCACTGATCGCCGCTGCCGTGATCCCGGTGACGATGATGCTCACCGGTTTTGGCATGCTGCGTCTTGGCGTTTCGGCAAATCTGATGAGCCTGGGGGCGCTCGACTTTGGCCTGATCGTCGATGGCGCCGTCATCATCGTCGAGAACGCATTGCGGCGTCTTGCCGAACAACAGCATCATGAAGGCCGGCTGCTAAGCGTGAAGGAGCGCCTGGAGGCGGTTGCAACCGCCGCACGCGAGATGATCCGTCCCTCGGTCTATGGGCAGGCGATCATCATCCTCGTCTATGTGCCGTTGCTCACCCTGACAGGCGTGGAGGGCAAGACGTTCGTTCCGATGGCGCTGACCGTCATCATCGCGCTGCTTTTCGCGTTCGCCCTGTCGCTGACGTTCGTTCCTGCCGCGATTGCCATCTGGCTGTCCAGGCGGGTCGAGGAGAAGGATGGCCGCATCATTTCATGGCTGAAGGCCCGCTACGAACCGGGCCTGGAGAAGGCCATGAAGCGTCCGTCGATCACGATCGGCGCCAGCGTCGTCAGTCTGGTGGTCGCAGCGTTGGCCTTCACCACGCTGGGCCAGGTTTTCCTTCCGCAGCTCGATGAAGGCGATCTGCTCATCCAGGCCCTGCGCATTCCGGCGACCTCGGTTCAGCAGAGCCAAGCCATGCAGGTGCCACTTGAGAAGATCGTCGCGAAACAGCCCGAAGTGCGTTTCGTGTTTTCCAAGACGGGTACGGCCGAACTGGCATCGGACCCGATGCCGCCCAACGCGACCGATATGTTCGTCATCCTCAAACCCCGCGATCAGTGGCCCGATCCCAAGCTCGCCAAGGCGGAACTGGTCGAGCGTCTGGAAAGCCAGCTCGGCAAGATTCCAGGCAATGCCTATGAGATCACACAGCCGATCCAGATGCGGTTCAATGAGCTGATCGCCGGTGTGCGCGGGGACATCGCAGTCAAGGTGTTTGGCGACGACTTCACGACCATGAACCGGACTGCCGAGCAGATCGCCGCCGTGCTGCGCAAGACGCAAGGCGCGGCCGACGTGAAGGTCGAGCAGACAACCGGGCTTCCCATGCTCGACATCAAGGTCAATCGCGATGCGATGGCCCGGGTCGGCGTGACCGCGCAGGACGTGCAGGACACGATCACCGCCACGATCGGCGGCCGCGAGGCCGGGATGATCTTCGAGGGTGATCGGCGCTTCCCGGTGGTGATACGCTTGTCGGACGAGCAGCGCGCTGACCTGCGCCAACTCGAACAGGTACAGGTGCCGGTCGCCGGAGGCGGCTATGTGCCGCTATCCAGCGTCGCCAGCATCGGCGTTGTCGACGGGCCGAACCAGATCAGCCGCGAGAATGGCAAACGCCGGGTCGTCGTCCAGGCCAATGTGCGTGGTCGCGATGTCGGCAGCGTCGTTGCCGACGCGCAGGCGGCTGTAGCCAGCGGCGTGCGACTGCCTGCCGGCAGCTATCTGGAATGGGGCGGCCAGTTCGAAAACCTGGAGTCCGCCAGCCAGCGGCTTAAGCTTGTCATCCCGGCATGCTTCGTGCTGATCCTGCTGCTGCTCTACGGGGCGCTGGGTTCAGCCCGCGATGCGGCGATCGTGTTCACCGGCGTTCCCTTCGCACTGGTTGGCGGTGTGCTGCTGCTGTTCGTGCGGGGCATGGATTTCTCGATCTCGGCCGCCGTGGGCTTCATCGCGCTGTCGGGGATCGCTGTCCTCAACGGCCTGGTCATGGTCAGTTCGGTGCAGGAGCTGATCCGCTCAGGCATGGACAGAGCGCAAGCGGCGCGCACAGGGGCAATCCAGAGACTTCGGCCCGTTGTCATGACGGCATTGGTGGCGAGCCTTGGCTTTGTCCCGATGGCGTTCGCGACGGGGGCAGGGGCAGAGGTGCAAAAACCGCTGGCGACGGTCGTTATTGGCGGTCTGATCTCGGCAACGCTCCTGACGCTGTTTGTGCTGCCGACGCTGTATGCGCGGTTCGGACAGCGCCTAGCAGCTCCCGACGAGAACACCGCAACGGAACCCACCGTTGGCAACGAGCGCTAGGAGAGAAGACATGCAGGGACTTCAGATACCAGTGCTGTTGCCGCTTGGCGGCACAGCGCTTGCCTTACAGGGAGGCGACCAATGAGCGCGGGCCATGCACACGGGGCCGAAGGCCATAGTCATGACCACACCGCAGGCGCCAATGCCAAGATGCTTGGTTGGGCGCTGGCGCTGACCTCGACCTACCTTGTCGCGGAAGTGATTGGCGGGTTCGTCTTCAATAGCCTGGCGCTGCTATCGGACGCGGCGCACATGATGACCGATGTTGCCGCGCTGGTGATTGCGCTCATGGCAATCAAGGTCGGGAGCAAGTCTGCCGACGACAAGCGGACGTTCGGCTATCGCCGTTTCGAGATCCTGGCGGCGGCATTTAATGCGGTGCTGCTGTTCGCGATTGCCGTCTATGTACTGGTCGAGGCGATCAAGCGGTTCAATTCGCCGCAGGAGGTTCAATCCTGGGGCATGATGATCGTCGCCGCGATCGGCCTGGCGGTGAACCTCGTTTCGATGCGCCTGCTGACAGCCGGCAAGGACGCCAGCTTCAATGTGAAGGGCGCCTATCTGGAGGTGTGGGCTGACATGATCGGCTCGGTCGGCGTCATCTTGGGCGCTGTGGTGATCCGGTTTACGGGATGGACCTGGGTTGATCCGATCGTGGCGGTCGCGATCGGCCTATGGGTTCTGCCCCGAACATGGGTGCTGCTCAAGGACACAACCAATGTCCTGCTCGAAGGCGTTCCGGGTGGTCTGAAGCTGGCCGAACTGCGAACGGCGATCGCCAGGGTTCCCGGCGTGGCAGACCTCCATGACCTTCACGTCTGGTCGATGAGCAATGATGACGTGAGCTGCACGGTGCATGTCGTTTTGGAAGAGGGCGCGGATGTCGATAGGACGCGCAGTGCGGTTCAAGCGGTCCTGCGTACCGAATATGAGATCGAGCACAGCACGATCCAGACCGAAGGGCCACAGCAGCAATGCGAGGCCGACGATCACCTTCACCCCTGAATCCGTCATGACCTTTGGGGGTGTGCCATATGGCACACCCCTTTTATTTGAGGCTCATCATCCTGTCGCGCCACTCGCCCGCTTGCGGGAGAGCGGCGCTCGATTTTCGGAAACAGTCCGCCCCGGCCTAGCAGGGCCGGGACGCTCTGAGGGTCAGGCCGCATCCTCAAAAGGGGCGCTGGTTTCCGCGCCCATGCGTGACAGCAGCCAGTCAGCCGCATCCTGCGCTTGGCGCGCGGCGGTGAAGATGCACCGCTTGTCATTGCGGAGGGCAGACAGCCAGCTTGCCAGATAGGCCGCATGATCCTCGCGGTCGTGGAGTTTGATGCCGATCGCGCCGCTGACGAACGCGGCCCCCAGCTCGGCCACCAGTTCTTCGCGCGCATAGTCTTCGCGCTTTGTGGAAATGAGGGTGGGACGGGCAAGCCGATCCACATGGCCGCTGGCGTGACAGAGTTCGTGCGCAAGGGTCGAATAATAATCGTCGCCGGTATGGAAGTCAGCGAATGCTGGCATAACGACATGATCGCCGCTCGGCTGATAATAGGGCTGCGAGCCGTGATGACGAACGGTGACGGGCACCCGGCCAAAGAGCGTATCAAGCTCGGCGTCCCGGTCGTGGGGATTGGTGGCGGTGATGATTGGTTCGGGCATGGGATATTGCGTTTCGATGCCGTCGATCTGCTCCGAATTGAAAACCGTGTAGCGTTTCAGGAACGCGACCTGCCGCCTGCCGTCCTCGCCATGTTCGCTGCTCGCTTCGCCACCTTTGCCGTCGCCCACCACGATCTTGTTGGCATAGACCACGGTTGATCCCTTCTCGCCCTTGCGGACACAGCCGCCCAGCGCGAGCGCCTGCTTGAAGGTCAGCCAATGGGGGGAGGCATAGCCCTTGGTCATGGAGGCCACCCACAAGGTCAGGACGTTGATGCCGCGATACGGAACCCCGGTCGAGCGCAGCGGGATGTTGGGGGCGGTACTGCCGTTCCATGATTTGGACCAAGGCCGGGTGCCAGCCTCGATCATGGCAATCATCTGGTCGGTGATCTCCTGATAGACGTCGGCCCGGCTCTCGGTGATGCGTCCCATGATTTCGTCCTTTCCTCTTGAGGCTGAAAGCCGCTTGCTCTGCGGCATGCGGCTCTGCCTTTCCGGCGAGGAACGGGATGGGGAGGGAGGGCGAGAATCTTGCTCCTGGCGCGGGCGAGCCGCCCTAGCGCGGCCGATGCCTTCAGGGCATCGGGTGCCGCGCTCGGCGGATTACACGGGGGGCATGATTGTCGTTCGGGGACGAAAGGGCAGTAGCCCTTGGTGTTCCCCTAAGCGTGTGGGCCTCCGGGGGAGGGCCGCAAGCGCCCTGTGAAAGCGAGACCGCGCGACGGCGCGGCAACAGGGGTGCGCCACGTGGCACACCCCTCGCGCGAGGATCGTCACCCGAATGGGCTGAGACGCCGGCACGGTGGCTCGGTCGCCGCTCGCGGCGATAGAGCCGTGCCCGGCAGGGTCGCGCCCTGTAGGATGCTCCTACGCTCCAAGCGATCATGGTGAGCAAAGAGAAGGTGCCCCGCACCCTGAAACACGAAGGCCGCCCCTTGATGCCGGAGGCAACAGCGGGACGGCCATGTCGTTTTCACGTCAAACCATTTGAATCTGCCGTGGTACGCGGCGCTGGTTCAGCATAACGAGCCTAGTCCTCGTCATCGTCCTCATTGAGCGCGCCCATCAGATCCGCGACGGTAGCGAACCGCTCCACCTTACCTTCGGACGCATCACGCATCGCCGCCTGGGTGGTGGCATTGGGAACCCGGATGTCAAAGGGCAGATTCTTGTCGGAGGCTACGCGCACCAGCATCAGCCGAATGGCGTCGGACACAGACAGGCCCATCCCCGCAAGAATTGCGCTGGCTTCCTTCTTCAGGTCGGAATCAATCCGAGCACGTACTACGTCGGCCGCTGCCACTTCACTCACCCCATCAAATTCACCTGAGCTACATTGTAGCTACAAAACCTAAATGCTCTCCTAACGCCGGGGTGTCAATAGCACTACCCCTCTCTGCACTCTCCCGGCAGCACGTGGAGCACATGCAGCACGTGGGAGTACCATTAAGCACCCATGAGCACAGTGGGGGTGGGGTATAACGCCTTGATCTAACAGCGAAATATCCCCTTGCTCAGAATCATATGTTGCACAGCATCAATCTAGTTGCAGCATATCGTGTATTTTCGCATGATCTAAATGCAACGAGCGCGCATCCGATATTGCGTCAGTAAATACCTAAGTCATTGAGATATTTAGATAAATGCCGCATAACCTGTCTGTCGCCGCAAAAGGGCGGCGGCAGAAGGAGTAAAATACATGACGACGACAAGGGAGGCGAGTGCGATTACGAAAAAGCAGCTCGCCCTGCGCGAACTGCACTGGCCCGGCAAGGAAGACTGGCTATGGCATCGCCTCGCCAACAAGGGCTTCGCCACGATCCCCAAAACGATGCCGATGATCCTCAAGATCATGGACGACATGACCAAAGGCGCTCCGGTATCGTCCACCTATCTGACGCTGTGGTGCCACACCTGGGACAACTCGTTCGTCATCCTGAACAAGCATGGCGATATGGCCACTGCTTCGGGGTTTGGCGGCCAGCGCGGTGAACACACCTGGGCAAACCGGATGAAGAAGCTTCAGGAACTGAAGTTCATCGACATCAAGCCAGGTAAGTCCGGGGCAATGGGCAATGCAATCATCTGGAACCCCCACCGTGTTATGAGGTGGCACCACTCGATCAAGACGCCGGGCCTCACAACGACAAGCTATGCAGCGCTGGTTGAAACCGCCCTTGAGATTGGCGCGAAGGACATGCTGGACGAATGGACGCCATCGGCTCCTGACGCCTTGACACCCACAGCTCCTCCGCCGCCACCTCCGCCTCCCGCGGCCCCGGCAGCGCAATCGACGCCCGACGCGCCGACCACGGGAGAGGCGCAATGAGACCCGTTGAAATTACGGGTCGGTTCAAACGCGATTACAAGCGTGAGAAGCGATCCGACGCCGGCCTTGATGCCATTTTCCAGCCCGTCCTCGACATGCTGGTGATGGATGAGGTGTTGCCACCCAACCTGTCCGACCATTCGCTGACCGGCGATTGGAAGGGATACCGGGATTGCCACATCAAACCCGACCTGGTGCTGATCTACCGCAAGACGGAAGATGCACTCGTTCTGGCCCGTATCGGTTCGCACAGTGAACTGTTCGGGTGAAGGCTGGCGGCCCCCAATAGGCCGCCAGCGTGGGCTTAGAAGCCGCCGCCGCTGATGAGATGCTGCAACGATGCCACAGTCTGCGCAGCCTCGCGGGCGGCCCGCATGGTCGGGCTGTCCTCCATTTCGCGCATCGCGCGTGCCGTCGGGCTATCATGAAATTCCCGCATGGCCCGCGCTGACGGGCTGTCATGGAACGCGCGCATAGCCTGCGCCGCAGGGCTATCATAGAAACGACGCGCTACCTCCTGAGCCGCAAGGATGCCCGGCGTGTTCATCAGCTCCTGCGCGGCGCGGATGGAAGGCATCATCTCCTGCACCCGTCGACTGGCTTCCATGATCTGGCGCACGGTGCGCGGCGAATGGGAAGCGCTGATCCGCCGCGGGAGCACGGGGGCAAAAGCATGGCGTGCCTGTGCCGCAGCGAGAAATTCAGCCGCCCCTTCCTTCCACTTCACCTGAAGGCGGCGGATCTGCGACGGCCCGGGCTGCCCCAGAATCCGGCGCATCGCTGTGGTCGCCTTAAGCGTGGGCTGTGCCACCATAAGATCAGCCATCTTCTCGAGGGTGGGCGCATCGTCATAGCCTGTCCCAACCGGTCGGCCGCGCCCGCGCTTGTTGCTATTCATGGTCATTCCTTTCATTTGCTGCGCACAAGATGACCGTGAAATCGGCAAGTTCAAGCGATAAGAAATCGCGTATAAAAGCGAGGAAAAATCGCCGACTTATCCTCGTTGGTACTCCGCTAGGCCGAACGGCTAAAACGGCACTTCGTCCTGATCCCAAATGACCGACGCGTTTGGCAGTGCCCCCTTCGGCAAAGGCAGGTTCGTGACAACGAACAGGTTTAGGATATCATCCCGGTCCATAAACATCACCTGCGAGCGCTTACTAGCGTCCAGTTTGTTGCCTATCCAGTTGCGCGCCTGCTTAGTAATCTCACCACCCGCAACGATGAACGCATGATCGACCAGAACCCGACGGTTGGTTTCCGGATCGAATATCTCATGCCCCAGCATCATCGTTACTTGGTTATGGATTTCAGCGACGTTGCGAGTGCTAACGCCAGAGGCATCCAGCTTTCCCTTTTTAGCTTGGATTCCGAAATAAAGGACGTGGAGGGTGGGAAGGGTGAATTTCATCCAGACATCCTTCCCGTACTCCAGCGCCTTATCTTTATGACCGGCAGCTGTGATGCGGTGGAAGCCAAGCTGGCGAAATAAGGGGAGGAGGACGTCTTCGATCAGCTCATCTTCGGAACAGCGATCAAGATAGGTGACAAGCTGCTCGCGGCGCTCCAATTCTGAGGGGGTAAAGGGGCGATGCGGGTTTGCCATCTGCGTAACCGTGTTGGTCGCGATGTGTTTGATCTGGCCAATGCCATGCTCATCATAGAACGCTGCCCAACCTTCGCGCGCGAGCACCACGTTGAGGGCTGCAAGCGCGAGACTGCGTTCGGCATCATCATCATCCAACCCCTCACCAAGATCGAGCAACCGCCTAATCAACCGTATGAACGCGTCGGGCATAGTCGCGGCCGACGCGCTTGGCATGGCTAGTATTTCCTCGATCTTTTCCGCAGCCCATACAGGGCGTGTCTCGCCTCGATGAACAAATTCAAGATCGCAGTCTTCGAAAAACTCGGTGATGTACTTGCTCGATCGATACTGAAAATGATCGGCATCGCCTACAACCATACGGCCCAGTTCACGAAGGTTTCGCGGTTTCCATTGCATTAGCCGATCATAGCGAAGCCTTGCGCTGCAATGCACTGGTCATTTTTGCTTTTTGCCGTAAGCGACGGGGAAGGCGTCCAACTCGGCCTACTTCCTGATCGTGCCCACGTCGCACCCTTGCGGCACTTGCGCACGCTGCTCGGCAAGCTGCCGCATTCCTTCGTAATCGACACCCCACAAACCTGCGCGCTGCGCTGCTGCCTTGCGCATCAGGTCGACATAGGCGCCGCCTGAATAGACGCGGTAATCGACGGCATAGCCTTGAGCGACCATGGTGGCACCCACGCTCGCCTTGTTGCTGGGGAAGCGGCAGGACAGATTCAACCGCCCATAGCTCTTGGCTGTGGTGCGGCACTGTTCTTCGCGCCGCAGGGCGTAGTCGAACAGTGACGCCGAGCACGTCAGCCCGCCATCGCGGGCCGCCAGTTCACGCAGCGCCTCGCTCGCCAGCGCCTTGAGCTGCGGCCGATCGTCGTCAGGTGCATCGATCCCGACAATCCGCACGCGACCGTTTGAGAAATCGACGGTATCGCCATCGATAATCCGGGGAGAAGGAGAGGATAGCTGGGTCTGCGATGCTTCGACCAGCGATGCCTTGTTCTGCGCGATGGAATAGACCGCCACGACAACAAAGGTCGCCCCCATCATCCAGCGCTGATAGGGCGGGACGCCGGGAAACAGCTTCATGCTGCCCGAATCTCGCGCAGGAGATCGTTCCAGTCACCGCTATGCGGCGGCAGTTTGGTGAGTAGCCTGCGGCCATTATCGGTTAAGTGGGGCGTGGCCCGTTCTACGGCGCGCGCCGCTTCGACGCCATGCTGGCTGTAGAGGATGACGGTGTGGATGCTCTCCGGGATCGCAATGCCCTGATAGCGCTCAATGCCCAGCACCGGCCAGACGAAGTGACCGGGTTCGAGCAGATTCATCACGCTTGCGGCATCCTCGACGCCTTCTGCGAGACGCAGCACGCCATCGGTTGGAATACCGCCCCAACGCACCGCGCCGGTGCCGGGATTGCCCAGCATACGCTTGGGTTCGGGCATGTCGGCCTTCCAGCGGCCATCGGGCGTCAGGAAGGTGCGGTGGATCGCAACGACGCCGGCGTCTTCCTCGATCGGCACGATCAGCGCGGGGGCAAACGCCTTGGCGGCGCCTGCGCCGCACTGGCAACGCGGATCGAAACGGGCGTTGATCCCCTCGGGCACGATCGCACGGGTGCGCAGATAGCGATCGGCGAGCGTGCCGACATAGGGGTCTGCGTGACGCCAGACTGCAAGGGCGACCTTGTTGAGATCAGTCTTGCTCTCCTGACGCTGCCCCGGATCATGATCGGGCGGCGCGAGGATCTTGCCGGACCGAAGCGCCGCCATGATGGCTTCGGCAGTGCAGCCAGCGAAACAGTGGAACAGCACGGCGCGGTCGCCTACGCGAACGGAAAGGCTTGCCTTGCTGTCGGAATGGGCGGGGCATCTGCACATGGCAAAATCGCCCGTCCATCGGCCACCAAGCTGGCGAACAATTCGGTCGGCCTGTTCCTCAATCGTGGCGATATGCCGTCGGGCCATTTAAGACACCTCCGTTGAAGCGCCTTGTCATGCTATCGCAGCGCGATACAGGACACCAGCGAAAACCAGATAAATCGCTTGTAGGGTTGGAATGGAATTAGAGCTACTACTGGAACGCGAACTTACGACGCATCGCCCTCCAGGCGGGACGATTACAGATGTTCACGTGTGCCAGCACGACTCCGGCAAGTGGCACATCAATATCCGCGTGAGCTGGCGGGGAACTGCCCTTTTCCATGTTGGACTATACGACAAGAAGCGCATCCGCTTGTATAAGCGCGCTTCTTCGGCGATCCGACATATCATTCTAGGTTATGGCTACGAGGGCGTAATAAGTTTGCACCCATATCCGGGCATGAGGGACGAGGCGACGTTTTAGCGGGGTAAGCTGTTCGCAGTAGCAGCAACCCATGTCGCTTTCGGGGTGGCCATAGCGGATTTCTTAACATAGCCTGTCTTCACAACTGGAGTGAAAACATGGCAAATCGCTTATGTTCATTCCCGGTGTGCGTCGCGCAAAATGCCGCGTTGATCGCATCGGTTTCGGCCCGGACCGCCGATTTTAACATTGCCGCGGATCGTGGAATGACGATCGCGCTCTTGCCCTATGTCCCCGACATAGAAAGCTGCAAGCGGTGACGCTTCCCGCCGCAGTCGTCATGGGACTCGCCGCGCAATGCGCGCCAGATGTGGCTCCAGAGACAATCGCGGCAATCGTGAAAACGGAAAGCCAGGGCTACGAGCTGGCGATCAACGTCAACGGATTGGGCCGCAAGGTTGCCCAGCCAACTACACTGGCGCAGGCGATCAGCATCGCGCGCGCCTATGTCGCCAAAGGCTATTCCGTCGATCTTGGCTTGGGACAGATCAACTCCCGGAACATGAAGGCCCTCGGCCTGACATGGGAGACGGTGTTCGAACCCTGCACGAACATCGCCGCTGCCGGGGCAGTTCTCGCCGGAAATTATCGTCAGGTCAGAAACGGCCTGCATCCGCAACGCGCGCTGCGCATCGCGCTCTCCATGT
Source organism: Sphingobium sp. GW821-FHT02B05 (assembly GCF_059421905.1). NCBI lineage: Bacteria > Pseudomonadati > Pseudomonadota > Alphaproteobacteria > Sphingomonadales > Sphingobiaceae > Sphingobium > Sphingobium sp. GW821-FHT02B05. Next base: position 35,460 of record NZ_JBWKVW010000014.1, on the reverse strand, counting down.
ACAATACCGGATCGCAGTCGCGTGGCTTTGCCAATGGCTATGTGGGCCGAGTGGTCGGCAATGCCGGCTTCGCCACCGCCGCCCAGCCTGCGGCGGTCCCATCGACCGCAATTGCTGGCACGTCTGACACCGTGAACGCGGCGACGATGCTGGCCGCTCTGGTCGAAGAAAATACGTCCGACACGGGGACGCCTCGCGCGGCCCCATCCCCCCCGCCGCCATCGTGGGACGTGTTCGCAAAGGCGGAATTTGAGCGAGCCACGCTCGCCGGAGAAGGAGACAACCGATGAACCTTGTGTCGCTCGGCGTGCCGACGCTCACCTTTCGATCCCGCGCCTCCGCCCGCATCGACGCACTATCGCCGCGCCGTCGGAAGCTGGCGCGCATCCTGTCGATGTTCGGCCTGGTGGCGCTGGCCTCGCTGTTCTCTGCCGAACCGGCGATGGCACAGACCAATCTCGAAAGCTTCGGTCAATCTGTGCTGAACCTTCTCAGCAACGGCCTGCTGCGTACCGTCGCCATTCTCGCGATCATCGCCGCAGGATTTGGCTGGCTGACGGGCCGCGTCAACACCGGCGCTCTTGTCACCGTCATCATCGGTATCGCCCTGATCTTTTCCGCGCCGTGGATCGTCGACCAACTCAACGCCGGCTGATCTTTGCAAGGCGGGGCGAAGGCCGCCCCGCCATCACCGCATAATGCCGAAGGTTCGCACATGGACGAGGATCGGGAAATCATGGCGCGCAATCCGCTATTCCTGGCGGTGACGCGCCCTGCGCTGTTCGCCGGTATTCCGATCGAAGCGGCAGTGGTCATCCTGCTATCCTCGGTGATTGTGCTGATCGGGTTTAACAATCCCGTATATGCGGCGGTCATCGCGGCGGTGATGTTCGGAATTTCGCGGCTGATCGTCCGCCATGACGTGAACGCCTTCCGCCTCATCTTCCTGTGGGGACGCACCAAGGCGGCCAACCGCAACCGGGCATTCTGGGGCGGCTCCAGCTACACCCCGCTGCCTCTCAAGGGCATCAAGCGCAAGGGGTTCGGTCGCAATGGCTAAGCCGAACCGCCTGTCCGACCAGGTGCCGATGAAGGTGGCTCTCAAGGAGGTGCTGCCGACCAAGTTCCTGCCTTACGCACGCCATGTCACCGACGAAGTGGTGGCGCTGGATTCCGGCGCCATCATGCTGTCCTTCGAGTTGCAGGGCCGTGCATTCGAGACGGCCGACGTGCGTGATCTCAATGACTGGCACGCGAAGCTCAACGGTATGCTGCGCAACCTGCACGACGATCGCCTGTCGATCTGGACGCATCTCGTGCGTGCGCGCGTCGAGCAATATCCTGGCGGCAATTTCCGGTCGCGGTTCGCACGCGACCTCGATGCCGCCTACTTCGCGCGGATGAACAAGGAGCGGATGTTCATAAACCGCTTCTTCGTGACGCTGGTGCTGCGTCCCGCGATCCATGGCGCCGACAAGCTGGTCCAGCTCTTCAAGAGCAAGGCCCGAGCTGGCGCGGAGGCCGACGCCATCGATGCCGATCTCCTCGAAGCCCTGGAGGACAAGGCTCGCGATTTTGAAAAGCTGATGGACCGCTGCGCGCCGCGCCGATTGGCGATCTACGGGTACAATGGTCTGAAATTTTCCGAGACGATGGAAGTCGCGGAAATGGTGATGACCGGGAGGCATCGGCGCGTCCCTATCATTCGCGGCCACCTCGGCAGCGCGCTGTATCGCCAACGGGTGATCTTCGGCGGTGAGACGGTCGAGGTCCGCGACGCCGATCGCAGTGCGTTCGGGGGCATTTTCGGCATTCGGGAATATCCGGCGTTCACGACGCCGCGCCAGTTCGAGTCCCTGCTCGCGGTCGATTTCGGCTTCGTGCTCACCCAGTCCTTCACCTTCCTCGGACGTGCTGCGGCTTCAGAGCGGTTCCGCCTGCGGCAAAAGCAGATGGAGAATGCGGACGATCGCGCCGTCAGCCAGATGCTCGATCTCGAAGATGCGGCCGACGATCTGATGTCCAATCGCTTCGTCCTGGGCGACCACCATTTCACGCTGGCAGTCTATTCCGACAGCCTGAAGGGGCTGCGCGATAATATGTCGATCGCGCGCGCGGCGCTGGCCGACACCGGCATGGTTGCCGCCCGCGAGGGGGCCGCGCTCGAAGCGGCCTATTGGAGCCAGCTCGTCGGCAATTTCCAATGGCGGGCGAGGCCAGCGCCTATCACATCCCTCAATTTCGCGGCGTTCTCGCCGTTCCACACATACCCTGCCGGCCTTGCCACCGGCAATCATTGGGGCGACGCCATCGCGCTGATGAATACGAGTGCCCGAAGCCCGTATTTCTTCAGCTTCCACAAGCGCGACCTGGGCCATACGCTGGTTATCGGGCCTTCCGGGGGCGGCAAGACCGTCATCGTCAACTTCCTGATGGCGCAAGCCGAGAAGACGGGCGCGCGCCAGATATTCATCGACAAGGACCGCGGCGCACAGATTTTCGTGCTGGCTTCAGGCGGCACCTATCTCGCTTTGGGGAATGGCACGCCCACGGGCTTTGCCCCTCTCAAGGCGCTGGAGAATACTGCGGAGGATCGGGCCTGGCTGTCGCTCTTCGTGCGCCAGCTCGTCCGCACCGAGAGCCGTCCGATCTCGGTTCAGGAAGAACGGATGATCGACGAGGGCATTGCCGCAGTAATGCGGCTGCCACGTGATGACCGTTCGCTCGACGCCCTGCGCTCGATGCTGGGCATGTCGGATGCGGGCGGCATCGGCGCCCGTCTGGAGAAATGGACATCACGCGGCTCGATGGGTTGGGTGTTCGACAATCCGGCTGACGAAATGACGCTCGATACCCGCTTCATCGGTTTCGACATGACGGATTTCCTCGATAATGACGAGATCCGCGCTCCGGTGATGCTGTACCTGTTCCACCGGATCGACAAGCTACTGACCGGCGAACGCACCATCATCGCGGTCGACGAGTTCTGGAAGGCGCTGGGCGACGAGGCTTTTCGCAGCTTCGCGCAGGACGGTTTGAAGACTTACCGCAAGCGCAACGCGCTGATGGTGTTCGCCACGCAGTCCCCGGCGGATGCTCTCAAAAGCGACATCGCCCATTCTATCCTTGAGCAGGTCGCAACCCAGGTGATGCTCCCAAACCCCAAAGGCGCGCGCCGTGATTATGTTGACGGCTTCTCACTGACAGATGCCGAATTTCAATTGATCCGCGAGGAGCTTTCGCCGGAATCCCGTAAGTTTCTGGTGAAGCAGGGCCATGACAGTGTGGTTGTCGAACTGGATCTGACCGGCCTCGATGATGAACTGGCCGTCCTGTCGGGACGGGCGGAAACCACGTCCATCGCCGTCGAAGCGGCTGCCGAATTTGGGCCGGACCCGGCGACCTGGCTCCCGATCTTCCACCAACGTCGTCGTCCGAGCTGAAGGAGTAATGGCATGCGTCGCTTGAAAGCTGTTTCCATCGCGCTGGCAGGGTCAGCGCTCTTGTGCGCCGGGACGGCGCAGGCCCAACTCGGCACGGGCATCGTGTTCGATCCCCGTGCATTCGCGCAGCAGATCAAGCAACTGGAGCAGGCGAGGCAGGCCATTCTCCAGGGCAAGCAGCAGATTGAGCAGGCGCAGTCGCTGTATCGCGACCTCAACAAAGCGACGGACATCAGCAATGTCGCCAACCAACTCAAGAGCGACATGCTGCGCACCAGTGACGTGTCCTCGTCCAGCCTGGACGGCTACACAAGCGGCAATGTCGATGTGGTCGGCGGTCTGCGCGGCAAGGCGAATGACGTTTATCAGGATCTCATAGGTCGGTCCTCGCAAGCGGCCACGGAAAGCGAGCGCGCCGCTTACGAACAGGGCGCGCGTGAAGCGGCCGTTTCTACCGGCCTTGCCAGCAACGTCGGCGATGCAGTGACAAGCCGCCGCGAAGGGCTGGATGAGCTTCGGGGGCGCCTCGGCAATGCCACCTCGGCCGCCGAGCGAGCCGATATGTCCGCCCGCCTACAGCTCGAACAGGCGCAGATGATGAATGACCAGATGGCGTTGCAGGCGGTTGAGCTTCAGCGCCGTGCGAAAGCTGAGGCGGACTATCAGCGATACGTCGCCCTTCAGCAGTCCGATCGGGCGAGTTTTAAGGCTGGCATGGGATTAGATTGATGACCCCCACGGTCCAAAAATACCTCGGCATCGCCGTGGCCCTTACGTTCATCAGTGGTTGCTCTCCATCTGAAAAAGATCAGACCGGCGATCACCTGAGATCGGACATGCCACTTCGCGATGTGGCGTTCTACACGGAAAATCAACCGCAGCGCCAAGAGATGGAAGCAGTCTGTGCGGACTGGAAATCATCACAGCGTCCGCCTGCTAGTTGGCCTTCAATCGTCGTCTCTACGTGCAACAATGTCGATACCGCCAACGAACTGCTGAGATCCCGGAAGGACCGCGACGAATTTAAGAAAGGCATGGGTGTGTGATGCCATTGCCCTGCTCACGATCAAGCAAGGGGTAGGACAGTGGGAAACCTCTTCCAGACCATGTTTGCCTATCTCAGTGACGCTTTGGCCGGTGTAATCTCAGCCTACGCTGGCGTCGTGGGCTGGATTTCAGGCCTTCTTCGCGTGGGCGTCACCATCTATATAATCCTTCTCGGTATCGCGATTCTTCGCGGAGCCGTTGAATATCCATTCCGCGAATTTGTGTTTCGTGGAATGAAATTGGCCGCGCTCGTGTTCGCGGTGACGACGCTCTACGGAGCGTCTGTCAGCCTATTTACGATGGACGGCCTTCCTCGCGATGTAGCGACGGCGGTAGGCGGGCCAAGCGTCACCGGACTAGGCGATTTCTTCGATCAAATTGTGAGAGGCGCATCGAATACGGTGGTGAAAATCACCGAAATTCAAGATGTTCGGACCGCTGCCGCTGGTAAAAACCTAGTGGGTCTGCCGAATAATATCGTCGAGATATTTTTCACGGGTATCTACTGCCTAATCCTGATGGTCTTAGCCATTCTATCAGCGGCTTTGGGCTTCACCATCTGCGCCTTTGCGCTTTTTTCATTAGCTCTCCTTGCCGTTGTTGGCCCTATTTTCGTCGCGGCATTGCTCTTTGAGTCTACGCGGTCGTTCTTCTTTTCGTGGCTTGGCTCAGTCATCAATTATGTGATGCTGGTCGCATTCGCGCTGCTGCTGACAATCTTCATCCGCAACACCGGCGAAGATTTCATGGGTCAAGCCTTCACCGGAGACACCAACATTCCGGTCATCGCGATCCGGGCCATCGCCTTTTACGTGCTGGGGTTCTTCTTTTTCCTACAAATTCCGGGTCTCGCCGCTGGCCTAGGCGGAGGCGGCGCGTCCCTCGCGACACAATTCGCGAACGCTGCAACCGGCAACGTCGCGCCCATGCTGGGCCGCGCCATGTCGAATGCCCCCTCTGCTGCTGCGGCGCGCGCATGGCGCGCAGCTCGCCGTGGCGGGGGCGGAAGCCGCGCCACTGGCGGCACTCTCAGTCGTACCAACTAGCCCGGAGAGATGGAATGACGATCAGATCAGCCATTGCCGTCCTTGCTCTCGTGTCGCTCGTGCCATCAACGCCTGCGACCGCCGCAAAGGACGAGAAGCTGGCGCGCTGTAACGGCAAGCATAAGCGCCCAGCAAACCCATATGGCACTGTACTGCCGACCGTGCCTGAGCGATCCGCAGCGGCAACAACAAGCCGAACTGTGCCACGTGGCACACCCGATGGGCAGGCGACGCCGGACGCTTCAGCGCCTCCTGCGACCAATCTATTCCCGTCTGACGCGCAATCTACTGCGCCTCAAGCGACCGACACATCCCATGCCGAGAAGGTGCCAGCAATCAGCGCGGTGACGACTTCTTCAAGCGCCAGCGCGGCGCTTCTCCCTCGATTTGCGAGCTGCTGACATGGCGATCGGCGTGAGAAACCAAGACGAAGATCTCAAGGCATATTTCGCAGAAGCGGAAAGCTGGGATCGAGACAGGTTTGTTGTAGCCGCGCGTTCACGCCGACTGGCGTGGATCGTTGCAGGCGTCGCGACAACATTGGCGGTAGTAAGCGTCGGCTCGGTGATGGCCTTGTCTCCGTTGAAGACCGTGGTGCCCTATGTCGTCACCGTTGATCGATCGACGGGGGCAACGGACGTCACGCAGGAACTGCGCGGCGATAAGGCGATCACCTATGATGAGGCGGTTCGCAAATATTTCCTCGCCGACTATGTGCGCAACCGTGAAGGATGGATTCCGCAGGCACGGGAAGAGTTCTTCCGCAAGGTGCTCGCCCTTTCCAATCGGGAGGAGCAGACGCGCTGGACGACCTTCTACCGGAAGGACAACCCGGACTCCCCGCAGAACCAGTTCACTGCCAATGACGCCGTGTTTGTGGCAATCCGCTCCGTTGCTTTCATCTCTCCGACTGTCGCCCAGGTCCGGTTCGTCAAGCGGCTTGAGCGCGACCAGCAAGCAATTGAGACACCTGCCATCGCAACGATCACATTCGATGTGCTGTCGAAACCGGAAACGGAATCTGGTCGATACGCTAACCCGCTCGGGTTTCAGGTGCGGTCCTACCGAGCAGACGCGGAGGTTCCGACGCGATGAAACCCACACTTCTCATGGCCACCGCCATCCTCGCTCTCGCGCCTGTACCGGCACTAGCGGAGCAGACCCCCCGCCAACTTGGCCCAGACGTTCGGATCAGGGAGGTCAACTACACTGACGGTAATGTCATCTCGGTCCGCAGCGCTTTCCGCACGGCGACGCAGATTGAGTTTGCTCCTGGCGAGGTCATCAAGTTCGTTGCCATGGGCGACACCGTTTCGTGGGAAGTGGCGCCCGCGGAAAATTCATTGTTCGTCAAACCTCGCGAGCGTGCGGGTGCGACCAACCTGATCGTCGTCACGGACTTTCAAGGCACGAAGCGAAATTACACCTTCGAACTGGCAGCCGTTGCAAGTGCGCGATCGGGGGGTACGTTTTTCAAGGTTCGTCTTCGCTATCCCGAATATGAGGCACAGCAAGCCCAACTGGCCGCCCAGCGCGCGAAACTAAATGAAGCTCTCGCGCTACAGAATGGGGCGGTCAAAACGGCCCTCGATATTGGGGTGCTCGAAGGAAAACGGAACCTTGCATATCAGGTTCAAGGTGCATCGGATCTCCAGCCCTCCGAGATCAGCGACAATGGGCAATTCACGGTCCTCCGTTTTCCAAATCAGCGTGAGATACCGGCCCTTTTCACCGTTAATCCTGACGGCAGCGAGGCAACGGCCCCCTTTGACGTGCGGGACGAGTTTGTCGTGATCCACGGCGTCTACAAGGAAATGCGCCTTCGCAGGGGCAAGGTTGTCCTGTGCATCTACAACGAAAACCCCAGCTTCTATGGCCGCGACCCCAAAACGGACACGGCATCGGAAGTGGTCGAGCGCACGACGGAGAACTGATGTGTCCGATAAGCGATTTGACGTCGATGCCACGCCTGACGTGAATGAGATCGACCGCACACCGGCAGCGGACCGGGCCAACAAGATCCCTTCGCTCAACGCCGTCCAGTGGGATAATAAGAAGATGATTGCCGGCGCCGCGCTTGGCGGCGCAGCAATCTTCACAATCCTTACCCTCGTCACAGGTTCGGGAGGCAGCAAACAGATTACAGATGCGAAGCGAAAGGCTCCGCCTCCAGCGGTGGAAGCTCCATACGATCCCAATACAGTCATTGCGCCGACACTTGCTACCGCACCACGCGATCCGAATGCGCCGGTCGCCCTCGCGGGTGAACAGGTGCCTGCGATCGGCCCCGACGGTCAACCGATCACACCATATGGCGCAGGCGGCCAACAACAAAGCAGGCAGGCTGGTGAAGCCGAACGCCGAGCCAACGAGGCTAGGCAGCTGAGCGATAGCGCCCGCCGGTCGACTCTTATCGCTTACAACGGCAATCAAAGCATGGGTCATGCTGCGGACGACGGGGCGAATAGCGCCCCATCGGCACCAGACAAGACCGGCAGTGGTCGAGCACCTTCGACCAAACTCGACGGCTTGAAGCAAACCTCCGCAATCGGCACTGTATCGGCGCGCATGATCGGGGATCGAAACTATCTTGTGACTGCCGGCGCAATCCTTCCCTGCACGCTTCAAACGGCGATGGACAGCACCGTGCCAGGATACACGACCTGCATCATTCCTCGCGACATCTATTCGGATAACGGGAGAGTGGTGCTGCTCGAAAAGGGCACTCGCGTCTTCGGTGAATATCAGGGGGGGTTGCAGCGAGGGCAAAATAGGCTGTTTGCGATGTGGACGCGCGCCGTCACACCGCGCGGTGTTGCTATCGACATCGGCTCCCCGGCCTCAGACACACTCGGACGCGCTGGCGTCACGGGCAAGATCGACCGTTTCTTCTGGCAGCGCTTCGGTGCCGCCATGCTCTTCAGTGTGCTCGATGCTGGCGGCCAGATCGCGGGTCAGGCGGTCAGTTCGGCAGGCTCGACCGTGTTTCGCACCCCAGGAGATACTACATCGCAGGTGTTGCAGGACACGCAGCAGATCCGCCCTATTGTCAGGGTGAACCAAGGAACCGAACTGGCCATTACCGTCGCCAAGGATTTCGACTTTTCGCAAGTCTATGGACTGGCCCTGAAATGAGCACCGTGGGGTTTCGCAACACGGCGGTCCTCGATCATGCGGTACGCCCGTTGCGCCGCTACCTCGATGATGCCGACGTCACGGAAGTCGTCATCAACGAACCTGAGATCATCGGTATCGAGCGGCGCGGAGGATGGACTTGGGAACACGAGGAAGCCCTTACGCTAGACTCGCTCAACCAGCTCGCAACCGCCGCTGCGGCCTACACATCGCAGGACGTTTCCCGCGAGACACCGATTTGTTCGACGATGTTCCCGACCGGCGAGCGCGTCCAGCTTGTCCTTCCGCCGGTAGTGCCTGACGGGACCGTTTCCATCACGGTGCGCAAACCATCGACGAAAACGCTTTCGATGAAGGATTTCGAGGCCAGCGGATTGTTCGCGGAAACGAAGGTGGCAAGCAAGCGGGTCAGCAGCATGGAAGAGCGCCTTCAGGGCCTTCTTCATGCGGGGCGCCATATCGAGTTTTTCGAGCTGGCGGTTCAGAGCCGGCTCAATATCCTGATTTCAGGCGCAACGGGTTCCGGCAAAACAACCTTCTCCAAGGGTCTGATCCAGCTAATCCCGGAGAACGAGCGGCTTTTGACGATCGAGGATACGCGCGAGCTGGTCGTTCCGCATAAGAACGTCGTCCATATGATTTACAGCAAGGATGGCACCGGCACAGCCAAGGTCACGGCCAAAGAGCTGCTGGAAAGCGCGCTGCGCATGAGGCCCGACCGCATCTTGCTTCAGGAGTTGAGGGACGGAACCGCCTTCTTCTATCTCCGCAACGTCAACAGTGGTCATCCAGGATCGATTACTACAATCCATGCGGACTCGGCCGAGTTGGCATTCGAGCAATTGACGCTGCTCGTGAAGGAAAGCGAAGGCGGCGCAGATCTCGCCCGAGATGACATCCGTTCGCTTTTGAAAATCCTTGTCGATGTCGTCGTTCAGATGAAAAAAATCGACGGTGAGTTCCGCATGACCGAGATCTACTATGATCCGGCAGCACGCCATGCCGCCTAAGAGGGGCACCATCCTCGTTGCCGGTATTCCGATCGCGCTCGTATTAGCCTTTGCGATCGCATCGGTCGTGGCCTGGCTCTACCTTGATCTGCCGAGCGTAAAATTTGATCCGTTCAAGATGCCGGCATTCTTCTGGTATTATCGGCATGATCCGGTGGTGCTGAAGGCGCTAGGTGCTGGTCTGGTCGTCGGACTCCTCTTGGCCGGGATCATGCTGTGGTGGCTCGCCAAGCGCAAACCGCCGTTGCACGGTGCCGCACGCTTCGCGAAGGAAAGCGAAATCCGCCGCGCTGGATTTCGCGCGGGTAACGGGATCGTCCTTGGAAAGCGGGCAGGCAAGTTTCTCACGTTCGGCGGCAGCGAACACGCCATCGTTGAAGCCCCTACCCGCTCCGGCAAGGGTGTGGGCATCGTCATTCCCAATCTGCTCTCATGGCAGGATTCCGTAGTCGTTCTCGACGTAAAACGGGAAAATTGGGATGCGACGGCGGGCTTCAGGCAGAAACACGGCCAATCTGTCTTCCTGTTCAACCCGACAGACCCGGAGGGAAGGACGGCGCGCTACAATCCGCTCGGTTACATCGACCGCGATGATCCCGATCAGGTCGTGATCGAACTTCAGAAGATCGCTACCATGCTGTTCGTGCCGCCAGAGCGGGGGGAACCTTTCTGGACGGATTCTGCGCGGACCGCCTTTGTTGGCGTTGGCGCATACCTCGCGGTCGCGGATCAGCCCTTTACGATCGGCAGCATCTATCGGCTGATGACCACAGGCGACACGCGCGGCTTCTTCCGCCGTGTGTTGGATGATCGATCGCTGAAACTTTCCCAGGGTTGCCGCAATGCGCTGGCCGACTTCACCTCCGGCGCGGACAATACCTTTGCCGGTATCGTGCAGACCGTGACATCCAAATTGAGCCTATGGCTCAATCCGCGTGTCGATGCCGCGACCGAAGATAGCGATTTCGACCTGCGTGCTCTGCGCACCAAGCCTATGTCGATCTATCTTGGTGTGTCACCGGACGAACTGGATCGCGTTGCCCCTCTCTACAATCTTTTGTTCCAGCAGCTCATTGATCTCAATGTTCGCGCGTTGCCCGATGCAACCACTCCGCATCAGGTTCTGGTCATTCTCGACGAATTTGCGCGGATCGGCCGCGCCCAGGTCATCGCCAGTGCCTTCTCCTATGTGGCAGGCTACGGCATCCGCCTGCTTCCGGTCATTCAGTCCCGGTCCCAGCTCCGCGCTGTCTATGGCGAGCATGTCGCAAACGAAATCGTGGCCAATTGCGGTGTGGAGGTCGCATTCACGCCGAAGGAATTGCGCGTCGCCAACGAATTGTCAGAGCGGATTGGCTATGTCGGACAGGAAGCCATCACCAAGTCACTTACGATACACGGCATATTGGCGAACCGCTCCAAGTCGATGTCGGACCAGCGGCGCGCGCTGCTTCTCCCCCAAGAGCTGATGCAGTTCCCACAGGAAGAATTGCTGCTCTTGCGCGGTGGCATCCCTCCCATCCACGGGGACAAGATCCGCTACTACGCCGACGGGCTGTTCCGCTCTCGCGTCCTGGCAGCTCCAGAAGTCGCGAACATCCCGCGCATTGTCCATGATGACGAAGATCTACCAAGCTGCGTCGAACCCACATTTGACCAGCTTACTGACCCTGACCCGATGGAGTTCGCGATGGACTGCATCGTCATTCAGGATCTGCCCGACATGCTCATCGACGTGGCGGCCGAGCAACGCGGAAACGAACGTGTAGGTGTGATCGAACAGGAGCGATAACATGGTGGACCGGACCGACAATATCGAGGCCGAAGGCGATCGGCGCAGACGGCACATGGAAATCCCGGCTGATCTGGAAAGCCGCTTCCTCCGCGTGGGCGATAAGCTCTATCGCAGCGCACATGACAAAGAGCCGGTGGCGACCATTACCGCCGATCGCATCAAGGCCAAGGATCAGGCAGCCCTTCCCGACCTCATCAGGCTCGCCAAGGAGAACGGTTGGACATCGCTCAAGATCAGCGGTGACGAAGAGTTCAAACGAGCGGCATTCCTCGCCGCATCCGCTCAGGGGCTAAAAATTGACGGCTATCTGCCTGATTCCAAAACGCAGGCTGCCGCTGACCGTGAACTGGCTCGCCAAGCAGGCAAGCCAGCCATGACCGACCAGGCCATTCGCACAGCCAATCAGGCACGTGATGCCAAGGAGCAGCCCGAACCGCGCCAAGACCTCGCGGAGCGTTTCCGCAGGCAAACCGATGTGCAGAACGCCAAAGACCCAGAATTGCGAAAAGCCCAAAGCCATGTTGCTCTTGCCATGGCCATTGCGACCGACCGCTTTCCGAACGAGCCGGGGAGACAGCGCGAATTTATCGCAGAGCGCAAGGAAGATGTCGCTGCTAGGATCGGACGTGGCGAGACGATCTCTGGTGTCGAGGTAAAGGCCCGTCAGGATCAGCGAGTGCGAGAGATGGCCCAGGACCAGATATTGCAGAAGTCCCGTTCGATCGGGGGACGATAGGGTGTGCCACATGGCACACCCTAAATATATCGACTCGGCCGCTTAGCGCCCATTCCCGCCGCTCAATGCTCCTAGGGTAGCGCCTGAAAGCAGACGTTACGCAGCTTGGCGCCTCAACCCGTTCCTCCGGAGGCATCCGGCGCGGTGCCGGGGGCGGTATCCTGAGCCTTTCCGGTCGGCGCCCCATCCTGCGCTGCACTCATCGCCGTCAGATAGTCGACGATAGCCGGAATGTCCTTGTCCGCCACGGGAGCCTTGTAGACATCCTTCATCTTGGTGACCGTTGCCTTCCACTGGTCCGCTGAAAGCACTGGCTGGGTCATCGCCATGCTGGCGGAATGGCAAGACGTGCAATTCGCATTGATGACATCGGCATGAGGGCCATCGGGATATTGCTGCTCATCGATAGGAAGATCGACCGTATCCGAGGTCATGGTAAAGCCGTTCACGGAAATGCTGCTGGGTGTAGGCCCTGTGGATTGGGGTTCGGGCAGCGGGGTGTAGCTGCCGGGAGGGCCCACCATCATGAGGGTGAAGACGGTCACGCCGAGCAGTCCGACGGCCAGCATGCCTGGGGTTGGCGCTTTCATGCCAAAGCTCCTTATGCCGTCACGATGGTAGTGGTTTCGATATTGCCGCGCATGAAACCGCCAGGGTTCCAGATCGGCGCCATCGGCTGTGCGACGCCTGCCGTATTCCAGCAGCGCGACATAAGCGACGTCTTTCCGGGGCCGGGCAAGGGAACCTGGGCGTCCCACCGCCGGAAACTGTACTTCCCGTGGTCCGGTCCGAGCTTGGTTGCAAACCAGTGGCGACCGCCGTCGGTGGACACATCGACCCGTGCCACGCCGCAGTCGCCGCCCATGGCAATACCGCCGAGCGGGATCGAGGCCTCGTGTGCGATCCGCTGACCTTCGCCCAGACTGGTAACCCACGAACGCGGGATCATGCGGTTGATCGGAACGGTTGGGAAGTCCTTGGCGCCGGGCTTTACATTGGCGCCCGGCGTCGCCGGGATCTTGTAGGCCTTGGCCATCCAGTATTCGTCATCAGGCCCGGGCAAGACCTCGATGTCGTTCAGCATCTTGACCCAGTAAGTCGAGTACCAGCCCGGCACGATCAGCCGGATCGGGAAGCCGTTGAGGAGCGGCAGCTGCGTGCCGTTCATGCCGAAGGCGATCATCACTTCGCCGTCGCGGGCATGATCGATGTCGAGCGCCTTCTCGAAGTCCGGGGCACCGGCGACCACAGGTTGATCGAGCGCCCCGAACCGGACCTGGACCGCCCCCGCCTTCACCCCGGCCAGATCGAGCACATCGCGCAGGCGCACGCCGAGCCACTTCGCATTGCCCATCGCCCCGTTGCCCCACTGCGCGCCGGGGACGCGGGGCTGGAACAGCCCGCGCGAATTGCCCGAGCACTGGTTCACCGCGGCCATCTCCACCCGCGGCAGGCGCATCAGCTGTTCGAGGCTGATTGCGATCGGCTTGTTGACGTGCCCGCGGATAGTGAGCCGGAAGGCATCGACGTCGATCGAGGTCGGGATGTCCGCCCAATGCCAGCGCACGAAGAACTGGTCATTGGGGGTGAACACATCTCGGTCGAAGACATCCATCGGTGTTTCCAGCAACGGCGGATGGACGCGCTGGAGGATCATGCTTCCTTTGCCGGGAAATGCGCTCGTCATTGGGCGCTGCGCATTGCCGCCGGGGAGATGCAGGTCGGTCAGACCCTGCGTGATGCCTTGCGCCAGAGCGGGTGCGGCAGCGATGGCTGCACCGCCGAGCGCGGCATTCTGCAGGAAACGGCGGCGGCTTGTTTCGGCCGCGAGCTCAGCATCCAGTCTGTCCATGGTCGTATCCTCTCGGGCAAAATGGTGGCGGGTGCTGCTGTGACAAGCAAGCGATCAGAACGCCGTTACTGATCGCAATGCCCGATCAGTTTGTAGCGGCGATACAGGGTGATACGAACAGATTGCCGCGCCATCCGCCGATCAGGGTCTTGGCGGCCACCACGATCCACATCAGCGCGAGCGCCAGGGTCAGGGCGGTGCCGACGATACCGAAGAAGGCAAGGTTCAGGGTCGTGCCAAGGCGAAAGGTTGCCACGGTGAAGACGCCTAGCGGGAAGGTGTAACCCCACCAGCCAAGGTTGAACGGGATACCTGCCCGCCAGTAGCGCCAGGTGATGAGCGAGGCGAGCGCCAGCCACCAGAGGCCAAACCCCCAGAGCAGCAGGCCGGCGATTGTGCCGATACCCTGGGCGACAGCGCCGACATCGGCCAGCCCATGCCCGGCCATGATCGCAGGCGCATCGCCGCCCAGAACCAGCATGCCCAGCGCGCCGGTGCCGATGGGGCCGAGTGCCAGCCAGCTCGATGCGGCCATGCCCTCATGCGGCAGCTTGTGCAGCGCCATGCGCAGGATCAGCAGCGCCAGGATGCTGAAGGCGACCGGGACCGAATAGGCCCACAGGATGTAGGACGTGACGAGCATCCCAAACTGTGCGCTGCCCTGCGCCAGATGCGGCGCCAACAGTCCTCCGCTGGCAGCCGTCACTTCGGCCGCCACGACCGGCAGCAGCCACACCGCCGTCATCCCATCGAGTGAATGCTGGTGGCGCGTGAACATGAAGTACGGGATCAGCACACCGCAGCTCACCGCCATGGCGGCGTCGATCCACCACAAGACCGTGGCGACCGGCACGATGCCCTCGCCGAAGCGCGCGATACCGAATGCGAGACAGCCGTTGATGATCGTGGCGAGGCCCATCGGGATCGTGCCGATGAACATCGATACGGTATTGTGCCCGAAGATGCGCCGCGCTTCGTGGCCGAACAGGATCCAGCGCGCGGTATAGAGCGCGGTAAAAAGGGTGAAGAGCCCGATGTTAAAGAACCACATCACTTCTCCCACCGGCTTGAGCGAAGCGCCGATGCCCGGCATCTGCGGGAGGGCCAGCGCAAGGATGCCCGTGCCCATGGTTGCGGCAAACCAGTTGGGCGTGAACTGGCGGATCATCTCGCGCGGGTGATCGAGCCGGCTGAGCGGGCGCATCCCTTCGAGGATGGGCTTGATATCCGTGGTCATCATCCAAACTCCTTGACCAGTTCGGTCAGCGCGTCGGCTGCCCGAGTGCGATACCGTTCCTTGTGGCGTAACGCCTCAAATGGACGGGCTGGCATCGCGAGCGGCAATTCATGAAGGTGCCCCGCAGCAAGCGCGCGGCGCACCACCAGTTCGGACAGGACCGCGACGCCAGCGCCGGCCTCGACAGCAGACCGTACGGCTTCGTTGGACGGCAGCGTCATGGCGATGTCCAGGTCTGCCGGATCGATACCGCGATCACGCAGCACATCCTCGAAACTCGACCGCGTGCCGGACCCGTGCTCTCGCACGATCCAGTTGGCGCCGCGCACCCAGTCCTCATTGATGGTATCGACAGCCTGCCCCGAGATAAGCAGCATCCGGTCCTCGCCGACTTTCCAGTGGGCGAGTGCGGGCTGGTCGATCGAACCTTCGACAAAGCCCAGTTCCGCGCGGCCATCCAGTACCCGCGCTGCCGCACCTTCGCTGTTGTCGATTGCGAGTTCGACGCGGATCGCCGGGTGACGGCTGTGGAACTGGGCGAGGCGCGAAGGGAGCCAGTAGCTGGCGATGGTCTGGCTGGCGACAAGGCGCAGGGTTCCGCGCTTCAGGCCGCCATACTCGGCCAGGGTAAGCTCCGCCGTCGCGGCGCGGCCAAGGACGGCGCGTGCCTCATCGAGGAACATGCGACCCGCCTCGGTCAGTTCGATGCCGCGACCCACGCGGTTGAAGAGCGGAACGTCATGTCTGGCTTCCAGTGTGGCAATCGCGGCGCTGGCGGCGGACTGGGTCACGCCCAGTGCCTCTGCGGCCCGCGTCATATGTTCGCGTTCGGCGACACCTACAAAGATGCGCAATTGTTCAAGGGTCATGGTGATCTCCTGTCACCATCGATACCTCAGCCCTATCAATCACTCCAACGCATTGATTATATCATTCCAATCGTATTTTAAGATCATTCGATTAGTACGGTCCTGGCGGCCACCAGCGCGCTCGCGATCCGTTGGCCGACATCAGGACTGTTGCAGACATTGGCCGGACTAGGATGGGGCATGGTGATGATTGATACATCGGGCCGCGCCTCTTTGATAAGCGCCTCCGCACCTGCAGCCACCCGTCCCGCCAATATGCAGACCCGCACGCACGGCAGTTTCGCAAGCAGGCCGGGAAGCGTTGCGAGACCCTCGGCAATCTCTGCGCGGCGCAGTGCGCGATTGCGGGCGCCGGGGGCGTGGACGATCCAGGGCACGCAGTTCCACTGAACGATGTCGTTTCGGCCAATGCCTGCAGCCTCAAGATAGCGGCGAAGGTTCCGAGCTGTGCCTGACGGATTGTCCCGCGACACGAAGCGAGTGCGATCAGGCCCGGGCCCCGGCGTCTCAAGAAGCAGGAGAAGGCGCGCATTTATGCCGCCATCGAACGGGTCGAAATGCGGCACCGGGTGTCCTGCGCCAACGAGCCCCTCACGCCATATCTCCAGCGGCGCGATGTGCGGCGCACCAAGAGCCGCTTTGCGTTCGGCGATCAACGCGGGATCATCCAGCCAGACCATTGATCGTCAAATCCTGTCGAAACTACAAAAATCATCGGTTGGATCGATCGCGACGGTTGCGCCATCCGTTCGATAGGCAACGCCTGCGTTGGCGCACATGCTCCTCAGCAGCTCGCATTTTTTCCGTTGCGCACTGCGACGATGACACTTGCGTCCGCTGTGGGCGTTATCGCCGGAGCGCCATGACGAAAGGGCTTCACTTGAAACTGCTATGGGGATTGGCCGGCCTTTGCGCGGCGACAGCATCGGCGGCCGCACTGGCGACATCGCCCGATGGCTTCGCAAGCCAGATGGCAGCCTCCATGGAGCGGATGCACCATGCGATGATGAATGCGCCATCGGGCGACCCGGACCGCGACTTCGCGGCAATAATGATCCCCCATCACCAGGGCGCAATCGAGATGGCGGAAGCGGAACTCAGGTATGGAAAAGACGAACGCCTGCGCCGTCTGGCTCAGGGCATCATCGTCGAGCAGCGGCAGGAGATCGCCGTCATGCAGGACATCCTCGCCGAAAAGACCGGCCCCGCTGCCGGCGCGCATCATCACATGGGAGACGACAAATGAACAAGACGCTGAGCATCGTGTCATGCACCTTGCCGATAGCGGCTGCCCTGGTCGCACTCCCGGCATCTGCGCAGCAGGTCCCCAATGCCCAGCCCGACAGGGCAGTCAGTGCGCAGGACCGCTTCTACACTTCGGACCAGTTTTCCAACACGGTATCGGTCATCGATCCGTCGACGAACACGCTGCTGGGGGTCATCAAGCTCGGCGATCCCACGCCTGCAAATCTCAGCCCGCTTTATCGCGGTCAGCTTCTGGTCCATGGCATGGGCTTCTCGCCTGATCGCCGTACCCTGGCGGTCGTGTCGATCGGGTCCAACTCGGTCAGCTTCATCGATACCGCGACCAATGCCGTGAAGCACACCGCCTATGTCGGGCGCTCCCCGCATGAAGCCTTCTTCCGGCCCGATGGCCGAGAAGCCTGGGTGAGCGTGCGCGGCGAGGATTATATAGCGGTGCTCGACGGGACCACCTTCAAGGAGACGGGCCGTATTGCTGTCCCCAACGGGCCGGGCATGACGATCTTCTCGCCCGATGGGAAATATGGCTACGTCTGTTCCAGCTTCTCGCCAGAAACCGTCGTCATCGACACCAGGTCAAAGCGCATCGTTGGCCGCGTGAAGCAGGACAGCCCCTTCTGCCCCGACATCGCCGCCACGCCTGACGGCAAGCAGGTATGGCTGACGCTCAAGGACGTCGGCAAGGTGATGGTCTTCGACGCCAAGCCGCCCTTCGCCGTGATGAAGACGATCGACACCGGGCCGATCACCAACCACGTCAACATCGCCAGGACAGCTAAAGGCCAGTTCGCCTATGTAACGGTCGGCACGCAGAATATCGTCAAGGTCTTCCGGACCGACACTTTCGAACAAGTCGCCTCGGTGCCGGTCGGCGCGCTGCCGCATGGGCTCTGGCCCTCAGGCGATGGCAGCCGGATCTATGTCGGGCTGGAAAATGACGATGCAGTCGCCGTCATAGATACGGCCACGAACAAGGTCATTGCCACGATCCCGATCGGACAGGGCCCGCAGGGCGTCGCCTATGTGCCCGGCGCCGTGCCTTCGGGGCAAGGCCTCGACAACCTCGTGCCGCTCGCCAAGGCGCAGGGCAAAGTGCAGGTCGTGCTGGAAGGTCAGGGACAGAGCCAGGTGTCGCTGTTCGATCAGGGGCAGGTGCAGATCCTGCAGGCCGCGGTCGCCGGACTGGCGCCCAAGCAGACCTTTACGCTGGGTCTGGCGGCGCGTCAGGATGGTACTGATACAGTCGAGCCGCTGGCCAAGTTCATGACCAATCCGGCAGGCGCGGCGATCGTCAATGCGGTTGGCCCGATCCGGCAGATCGTCAAGGACGCCGCGCCTGCAGAGCGCCGCTTCCTCGTAATCCGTTCCGGCGCGCCGGATGAGGCAGGCGCGGTGGTCCAGCGGCAGAAGCCGTGACGCTTGAAGCGGTCCTTAGCCAGTACGGCCTTGCCGCTCTGTTCCTCGGCGCCGGGATCGAGGGCGAGACGGTGGTCGTGCTGGGCGGCGTGATGGTCCACCGTGGCCTGATCGCGTACCCGGCGGCCATCGCGGCGGCAGCACTCGGGTCCTGTATCGCGGACCAGATCTTCTTTGCCCTCGGCCGCCGGTTCCGCGATCATCGCTATGTTCGGCGCGTCCAGCAGAAGGCCGCGTTCCGCCGCGCCATCGATGTGTTCGAGCAGCGGCCAGTGCTGTTCGTGTTCGGCTTCCGCTTTCTGTATGGCCTGCGCACTGTCAGCCCCATCGCGATCGGCACGACCGCGCTTCCTGCCTCCCGCTTCATGGCTATCAACGCATTGGCGGCCGTGGTCTGGGCGACAGTCTTCGTGACCCTGGGTTACCTGTTCGGTCAGGGCATCGAGGCTGCTTTTGGCCGCGTCCGCGATGTGGGCCATGTTCTGCTGCCCGTACTCGCGGTGCTGCTCCTCGTCGGCCTCGCCGCACACTTCCGGCACCGCAGGCGCGAGGTCACAGCAAAGGACTGACGAGGCGAGCTAGATTTTCGCAGAAGCGGGAAACACGCGGGCGATCACGCCATTCCTCCAGCAAAAGTCAGTCGCTTCGGCGGATGTATCCCCGTTGGACATCCGCGAGAGGTCCGGTGGACGCTTCATCATGCAAGATCAGGCTGATCTCGGCATTCAGCATGAAGGAGCGAACATCGGCATTGCTGGATCCGATGACGGCGATGCGGCCATCGATCGATACGTTCTTCGCGTGCAGCAACCTGTCGCGGTAGAGGTGGAGGCGTACGCCCGCCTCGAGCAGTTCGCTATAATAGGATCGCTGGGCAAGGTTCACGAGCCGCTGGTCCACGACACGCGAAACGACGAGGTCGATCGCGACGCCGCGTGCGACCGCGTTCTTGAGCGCGGTCAGCAGGGCTTCGTCTGGGATCAGATAGGGCGAGACAATGGTGATATTCTCTTGCGCCTCGTGAACGAGTTCGACGAGCAATCGCTCATAGCCGGGCACGCGGTAGTCTGGCCCACTGGGCATCGCCTGCAATTCTGAGGCGCCTGAGGCATCGGGCACGGGCAAGGCCGCGATGGTCTGTTCGGTCTCAAGGAACAAGTCGCTGGCAAAGACCGCATCGAGCGCGCAGACAACCGGGCCTTCAACCCGCGCTACGAGTTCGTCATTTACGATCCCGGGCTTGAAATCGCGGTTCACAATATTCTGCGACCCTACGAAAGCGACCCTGCCATCGATCAGGCACAGCTTGCGGTGATTGCGCAGATCGCTTCGCGCACGGCGAAGCGCCGCGAAGCGAACCGGCAGGACCAGGCGGGCAGTGACGCCTCGGTCCGCCAGCATCGGTAGGCTGCGTTTTGCCCAAGGGCGCGAGCCCAGCGCATCGATCAGGACGCGGACATCGACGCCGCGTGCATGTGCGCGGCCAAGGGCATCTGCGACTTTCTGTCCCGTCCGGTCGTCTGCGAAGATGTAGGTCAGCAGATGCACCCGAACATGGGCTGCATCTATCGCCGTCACCATAGCGTCGATCGTGCCGTCATAGTCCTCAAGCAGATGGAGGGCGTTGCCCCCACAGTTTGGAAAACCGCCCAGCCATTGTGCAAGCACAGCTGTCCGGGAAGGCGCGCTTTTGCTGCTCATCAGCGCCTGCCCGGCACTCTCCCGCTCCGGCGCCGCCCGCCTGAAGCGGTCCCGCCGCCAGGATGGGAACGCGGCCCGGCCGATCAGGCGGTACAGGATGAAGGCGGGCACCGGCAAGAACAGCACGAGAAGCAGCCAACTGCGCGCCGCTTCGGGCGGACGCCGCACCGGAATGACCACCACCATGATGAGCCGGATCGCCCATTCGAGCAGCAGATAAGCGAGCGTCAGGTTCGGGATGGAGATCATCGCGCGATGCTACCTGTCTCTGCTGCGTCGTGTCGATGCGCCCGTCAGATCACGCCCCCTTCAACCTTAGCGAACCATCAGGAGCGGGATGTCCGCCTTGGCGAGCAGGTGCCGGGTGGTTCCGCCTGCGAACCATTCGATCAGCTGGTTATGCCGATAGGCTCCCGTCACAAGCATATCCGCTCCCGCCAGATGGGCCTCAGTCAGGAGTTGCTGACCAAGGTTTTCGTGCGAGCGCGGCACGACGTGGAGCTGGTGCGCAATCCCTGCATCGTCGAGCAGCGCTTCCAGCTTGAGCGCCGGATCACCTGCATCGCCGATCCGAATAGCGGTGACGTCAGTGGCGCCTTCCAACCAGGGCGTGGCCGCCTCGATGGCGCGCCTTGCCGCATCGGAGTCGCTCAAGCCGGCAGCCACACGCGAAAAGCTCTGACCGGGCTGGGGCTTCCAGGAAACCGGGACGATCAGCACCGGTTTCTGGCTATCGAACAGCGCGGCATGCAGGGCGTCCCCGCCGTCCATGTTTCGCTCGTGGGCGATCACGACCAGCAGGTCGGCATTGTTCGCCTCCTGCGTCACCACGACTTGCTCATCCCCAACGATGGTTCGCCAGGCAACGGGTGGCGCGTCCTGGGCGGCTCCTGCGGTCCATGCCACGAAAGCCGTGTGGCAGGCGGCCGATCGCTCGCTGGCCGTGCCTTCCCAATGTTCGCGCAGACGCTGCATATCGACCTCTTCGCTGGCGGCAACGAGCAGGCCGGGATCGACCACGACATTCAGCGCTTCGATTGTACAGTCCCCCACGCTCTGCGCTGCGAGAACGGCTGCATTGAGGCATGTCGCAGTGCTGTCGGCTCCGACGATGACGGAAAGGATCTTTATGCTTTGCTCTCCTGATGCGGCCTTGCCGGGGCTTCGATCGACCAATGTTCGAGCTGTTTGTAGATGACCACCTTCGTCGACAGCAGGGCGGCATGCCGCTGGCAGAACAGTTCAAGATCGGCGCGGTGGCCGATCAGTTCGACGCACATGGTCAGATAGGGATTGCTCGTTTCCGCGCCCTGATCGAGCACCGGCCCGTGGTTGCTGAAGCCGTAATGGGTATGATGGGCTACGGCGTTCATCAGACCGGCAGCCTTGGCCTGGACGACAAGCTCACGATAGAGCGGGCGTGCTGACCACAGCTTCCATGCCTTGCGCGGCTCTGCCGTATCACGCGGCGCCATGTAGATACGCAGCATGCCGATCTCGCTGGACGTGAGAATAGCCGTGTCAGTCATTTTTACGAAGATCCTGCTTTGTGATCTGAGGGCGCGCGGCGCGAACGCTCCGCAGCGTAATGCCGGGGCTGATGGAAATGCGCGGATGCTTGGGGACGGCAATCTGCTGAGACAGGTAGATGCCGCTGTGGCCTGAGCACAGATAGGCGACGAAACAGGCTACGGCGATGTAGACGGCATGGGTAGCACCGAACAGTTCGATGCCCATGATGGTGCAGGCCAAAGGCGTGTTCGCTGCCCCGGCAAAGACAGCAACGAACCCGAGACCGGCAAAAAGATCGACAGGAGCGCCGAATAGGGTGCCAAGGGCGTGGCCGAGCGCCGCGCCGATGAAGAACAGCGGCGTTACCTCGCCTCCCTTGAAGCCGGTGCCCAGCGTCACGACCGTGAACAGCAGCTTGAGCGCCCAACTCCAGTAGTCAGGCCCCGGCGCGAAAAAGCCGGCGATGGTGGGTGTCGAGGCGTCGGGCGCCCAGACGCCGAGGCCAAGATAGTCGCGCGTACCGAGCAGATAGACCAGAGCGATCACCGCCAGGCCGCCCAGGAAGGGACGCAGCGGCCCGAAGCGGACGTGGCGCTTCACGAAGTCGCCGAAGCCGTGCGACAGTTCGGAGAACAGCAGGCCGACCAGTCCAAACGCCACACCGGCAACGCCCGCCTCGAGCAGAAGCACCGGGTCGACGGCAATCGGTCCGACCGCGCGCTGGAGATAGTCGATATGGTACAATCCGTGGTGGATTCCCCACTGGTGACAGGTCCAGTCGCCGACAATCGCAGCTATCAGTACCGGCACCAGCGCCCGATATTCCACACGGCCGACTGCCAGCACTTCGAGAGCGAAAACGGCGCCTGCCAGCGGTGTGCCGAAAACGGCCCCGAAACCTGCGGCAATACCCGCCATCAGGATGATGCGGGTACTCTCGGCATCAAGCCGAAACATCGTGGCGAAGGCGCTGGCAAGGCTGCCGCCCAGCTGCACAGCCGTCCCTTCTCGCCCGGCCGAGCCGCCGAACAGGTGCGTGACAACGGTGCCGAGGAAGATTAGCGGCGCCATGCGCAAAGGTACGCCGCCGCCCGGTTCATGGACCTGCTCGACGATCAGGTTGTTGCCGCCTTCGACGCTGCGGCCAAACAGATGATAGAGCAGCCCGACCGCGAACCCGCCGACCGGCAGGAGGAACAGCAGCCATGGATGCGCAAAGCGCGTGCGCGTGGCAATATCCAGGCTCCAGAGGAAGGCTGCGCAGAGACTGCCCACCGCCGCCGCCATGGGAACAAGGAGCGCCAGCCAACGCAACACGGACAGAGCATGGTCGTGCCGGTCCCGAACAAAGGTCAGGACGTTCAGGTTCGACAGCAATATTGCGAATTTAGCGCGCACGATTCCTCCTTGTTGCGAAAACGCATCAGGTAGGAATCATCAGCCCGAAGGCGGTTCGGCCGAAGCCCGGCGGAAATCCATCGCCTTGCCGGCGCATATCGTATGGCGAATGCGTTTGGTCAAGCAGCAACGCATGCGGAGGTGGATCTGTACGGCAACTTCATGCCTCTCCTGCGCTGGAAGCTGTCAGTCGCCTTTCGGCCCAACTCAGTCATCACCGTGTTTTTGAGGGCGGCGGAACTGTGCCACGTGGCACACCCGGATCGAGGCCGGTCTGCCCTCTCCCGCGCTCTTGTTCTGCCCGGACACGGCGCTCCGCATCCCGCAAAACCTTGTCCGCCACCGTATCTATTTCCGCGCGATCGCGTAGGAACAGCCGCACCTCGCAAGCGAGTACGCGATCCTCGTCCTTGCCGCTCTGGTCAAGCCGATCCGCTGCGGCTCCATAGCGAGATTTAATGGTTTCCCATCGCGCGCGCGACTTACCAACAAACGCAGGCTGTTCCGCCTTGCCAAGCGCGATCAACATCGCTTCTCGGGCTTGTCGCATATCCGCTTCGGTTGGCTGCCGGGACACTCCTTTGCGAATGCGATCCCGGAGCTGGGTGAGTGCCATGCTGGTTCCCGCCCTTCCCTGCCCGCGAGTATAGCGGGGCGTTGCTTCCGCCTCGACACCACGACTGCGCAACGCCTCGGCAAACCCCTCCCGAAAACGAAACAGGTCTTCCCGGCGAGGATCGAACCGCTTGTGGTTAAGACCTTCTGCCTGAACCGTCAGATGGACATGGGGACGCGGCGTATCAGTATGCAATGCCATGAGATAATCATGATTGTCGCCAATGAGCCGTTCCGCAGTTTCTCGCACGGCTTGCTTGACCGTCTCCGGGTCTGTCCCTGCGGGCATCGAAAAGACCATCGATACGGCCGACACGGTTGCACCGCGACGCCAAGCCAATGCCTCCGACCATTCCTCGGCGATCTGTTTCGCTTCTCCCTTGCCCGAAATCAGTTCGCCATCGCGTGTTTCGAGCGGGATTTCCCCTTTGCGACCGATATAGTTGAGGTGAGCCGCAAGGTGCTCGGCGCCCTTCTTACGGCCTGTAACCTTCACCAGCACTTCCGGCGTGCGGCGCACGACGCGCGCAAGTGTAGCCCTTGCCGAACGGTCGATTGCGCGCAGTGCGGCGGGGATAGCGGCAACGCCGGTTCCCCTGACCTGATTCCGCACATAACGGGCATTCGGGTCACTTACGAGACGAGGACGAAAGCGGGGCTTCATCGCCTCCCAAAGTTCTTCCTCATGCTCACCGAAGGGCATCAGTCTGCCACCTTCCAGAAGCTGAGGTCGCCGCGCAGGGCATCGCCTAGCAACGCCACTTGGTCATTGATGTGCTCGCGCATGTCAGCAATCCGGCGCAGCTCGCGGTCGATTTGAAGTCCGCTATCCGCCATCATGGCAGCATTGCCCGCCTTCATGGCCTGGTTGAGATTGCGCCCAATGCGCTGAAGCTGCATTCGAACTGGGGCGACTGCATCACGCAGACCGTCATCGACCGCCCCTTTCAATCCCACATGGCGGCGAACCAGCGCCTTGATCCAACCGGCGCGATCTACCCCCCTCTCCGCCGCGCGCTGATCTACAACCGCAGCCTCAGCATCGGTAAGTGTTATCGACACGCGGTTGCCGGCGCTTTGCGCACGCGGCGAAATCTGGGGAGCATCGGCGACCTGCTTCATCGCCTGCTGCATCAGATTACGCAGGAGAGCACTGCGCCCTCCCCTGCCCTCGGCGACGGCATCGAACGCTGCCAGCAACTCACGATCAATTCGCATCGTGAGCATCGCAGTATCCTTGGTGGGGGATGAATGCTGCGGCATCGAGGACATGACACGGAGGGTAATGTAATACGTTGAACGCAGCAAGACCTATCCTGCCATTCAACATCCCCCCACCTAAATCAGCCTTCACGTGTGCCACGTGGCACACCATCAAGCTCGAAAGTCGGAATTTCGCGGAAGGAAAAAATTAGGCCTCGGTGCGGCAAGTGCCAGGACCGAAAACGCAATTGCGCTTACCGCCAGCTCACAATGCGCGGAGCTTCTTCACCGTCGAAATGTAGCAGGGCCTCCACGACGATCGCGCGCTGCCCGCCGATCTCGATAGTTGGGCGCTCCACCTTCTGCTTGGCGGGCTTTGACTTGCCGGTACGCGCCGGAGCCGGTGAAGGAGAGGGTGCATCTACGGTCAGGGAAGGGGCGCTCTCGATCGCCCGCTCGACTTCTGCGTCGCGGATTTCTTCCGTTGATAACGGGGCTTCGCTTTCAGTCGCATCGCCGGCGAGTTGAGCGGTCGCGCTTGTGCCAAGCTGCTCGACATCAGCAGCAGGCTCAACCGACGGAGCGGCAGGCGTGGCGGTCTTCTTCGCACCCATGTCACGCGCGAAACGCTCACAGGCCAGCACGGTCATATCCTCCGCCGACGTACTCGCCACGAAAGCGCGCGTCGCAGCATCATCCTTCTTCGCAGCCTGGGCCAGTGCGACAGCACTCCGCATCGAAATTTCGGAAAAGAGCGCACTGATATAGTCGGGCGCTTTGGCCAGCCCCTGATAGCGGGTCAGCAGCGTGCGGTTACGTCCAGTTAGGCGAGCAAGTTCGGACAGGTTGCGCCCCTGAGACACCTGACCCGTCACAAACGCGATCATGTCGGCGGTCGATAAATCCTCGCGTTGGTCGTTCTCAATGAACTGGTCGATACGAACCTGGGATAGATCGTCGCTCTTGCTGACGATCGCGCGCACTTTGATCCCGAGCTTCTTGCAAGCACGCCAGCGCCGCTCGCCAAAGAGGATGCGGTAGCGGCCGTCCTCATCCTTAGGGGCGAGGGTGATCGGTTGAAGCTGGCCGCGTTCGCTGATCGTCTCCGCCATCTCGTCGATGGTGATCGGATCGATCTCGCGACGCACATTCTCAGGATCGGGATAGATCAGTTCCGGCTCGATCAGCAGGACGCGATCGGCATCGGCCACAGCGGCCTTTTCGCCGAAGACATCGAAATTGTCGAAATCCATTATCCCTCGCTCCCGATCCGGGTCATGGCTTCTTCAAGGAAAGCACGCATAGGCGGCAACGAACTGCGCACATCCTTGCCGAACCGCCATACCGGCACATGCTCCTGAATAGCCTGGCTGTAATGCGCGCGCTCAGGCAGATAGTTGGTGAAGAGGTTCTTCCCGACCTTGCTCTTGAGCGCTTCAAGCATCTTCATTTGATGGCTGTCATTCGGCCGCACCCGGTTCGGAACCAGGCCAGCAACATGAATAGGCTTGGTGCGCCGCTGGTTCACTGTTGCGATCGAATCCGACACCTGCTTCGTCGCCGCAGGGCCGAAAGGTCCAAGTTCGACCGGAACAATCAGATGGTCGCAGATCAGCAGCGCGGCGAAGTTGATCCATGACCACGACGGCGGCGTGTCGATGATGCAGAAATCAAAGTGCGGATTGAGTACCGGAAAATTCTTCCGCACGTTGCCAAGTGCCGTCGGATAGGAGGCATCATATTCGCCCCCCATCCGATTGGAGTAAATCGCGAGCCGAGGCAGCTCGGCAGGAGCGGCATAGTCCGCTTCAAAGAGCGGCTTGCACGAACCCAAGCTTTCGAAATCGCTGAGCGCATCGGTGGCATTGCACTGGCGATCAAGGTCGAGCACAAGAACGCGATGTCCAGCGTCGGCCAGAAGCCAAGCCAGATGGCAGGCGATCGTGGTTTTACCGGCGCCGCCCTTCTCTACGTTAATAGCAATGGTCCGCACGCGTTAGAGGCCCCGATCCGAACGGTTGTTATTCCAATGGTCATAGCCACGATAATTGGAATCCGTGCGCGTATTGCGTCGGCCCTCCTCATCGGGGGTGTCACCGCTCCAAGTACGAGCGCCGCGATATTTGCTATCGCTGGAGAGGATAGCCCACGCAATCAGGACAAATAGCCCGATCGTCAGTAGATTGTCCCACATCACTCGTCTCCGTCACACCTTGATAAAAGGCAATCGCTCTAATATACGATACCGCTAATACGGTCAATATGCGGTATCGGTAATTAGGGCATTGGATGACGTCTAGCAAGATCCGATCTGTCGGTCGCCCTCCAATGGAGGATAAGACGATCGCGCGTTTTCCCAAGGGCACACTTGATCGTATCAAGACCATACTGCGCGAGGGTGAAAGCCAGGCCGACTTCATGCGCGAAGCGGTCGAGCTGGAATTGCGCCGTAGGGAAGGGCCGCCGGTAGGCGGCCCCGATCGGACTTAACTTCTTTCGTCAGCGCCTTTGGCCAGAACTGCGAAACCGTCGGCGATAACCTCCACGGTGTAGCGACGGCCCTCGGGCGTGTCGTAGGAGTTTTGGCGAAGCCGACCGGCGATATGCACCAAGTCGCCTTTCTGAGCCTTGGCGCCGCGCTCGATCATCTTGCCGAATAGCGAAACCTCGTTCCAGTGCGTGTCCGTCACCCATTCGCCATTGTCCTGGCGGTTGTAGTTGGAGGCGACGCTGACCTTCGTCACCTTGTCATACTCGGTGATCTTGCCGACCCGTCCGATGATCCGAAACTCTGCGATGTTCTGCATGATCTTGTCCTTACAATCGATCAGGCTCGTTCCTGATGGGAATTGAAAGGGCGCGCAGCCGCCGCGATCCAGTGAAAAAACGGAGGCTCCGCGTGGCGGAAACCGTAGCGCAGCGGTTATTCACTTGATCGTATGAGGCGGCCAGCGCCCATATGCCCATCAACTCAGGAACAGCCGAGTGAAGCAGGGACGAGAGTGCCATTTCTCGCGGGCGATGTAAGTCTATCGGGTTGGCATGACGGCATGGGTCGATAGATCGAGGGATGAAGTAACGCACTGTTCGCCAAAACAGGCGCTGTGGTTCGACTGAGCATCGATTTCGACGTTTCGCCAAGCACAGCAATAGCGTTTTGGCGCTGCCCAAGCCGCCTGCTCCCGCTGGGGAGCATTCGCGACGGCGTAGCCGGCGCGTCCTGAGCTTGCCTCGTGTGTGACATTGTTGGTGGAGAGTGACTTATCCGCATGGTCGCCGTCAGGCGTTAGAGCGTTGGCCGACTAGGCCAACTCCTTTGACCCTATTTATATATGAATCAGTTAGCGGTTCAGGATCATTGTGAGACTCACGCTCTCGACCATCTATAGCCGCACCCAGCTTGGCCAGTATCTTGCGCAATGGCCCATCAACGACTGTTTCCGCGAGATCGCGGCATGATAATGATTTGAGCATGAGTTGGGCATCTTCCTGATGGTCGATGCGGCGCTGGATTTCGTCCTCCGGGACAGGTGCGGGACGCAGCCAGCGCGGGAGATATGCGAGCACCTTCTCTGGCAACAGCGGCCGATAGGCGTTGGATGTCTGCTCATAGCGAGGCCCAGCCCCTTCATTCGCTACGCGATTGAAACGACGCTGCCTCACGACAAAGCCGATTGTCTCTAGGATCGTCAGTGCTCTTGCGACGGTCGCACGGCCAAGGCCCGTCGCGGCCGATAGATGGTCGTAGCTGGGATAGACACGTCCCTTATTGAGCCGTGCCAATGTCAGGATTTCCTCATAGACACGCACCGCGCTCGCTGTGAGGCGAGATATAAGGCGTTCTGCTGCGGTCAGCTCTCTGGCTCCGCTGCGCGCATCACGACGCAAGCGGCGTCCTGCATCCAGCGTTCTGCGGGCCACATGAAGGAGGCGATCTGTCTCCCCCTTTGCGGGAACAGCAAAGAATGTCTCTTCGAACGTGCCCGCCTCGGCGCTGTCACGCCGAACGGGCGCGCCGGTCCGATGCTGCGCGCCCGACCGTGCGGGTTTGCGCGTCGACACCATGCCGCCCAACGCTGACAACGCAGCGTCGCCTAGTGATAGAGCCATATTCCACCTCCGAATGGAGACTGGACCAGGCAAAACTCATCCGTGGCGCGAAGCACGCTCCCTTGAACCAAAGCTCAGGAACAGGTATGAGGAGGATGTCTTACGTCCCGATCGATGCCTGCAAGCATCGCTCATCACGTTCCAGGGTGCCCGGCCTTCGTGCCGGGCATTCGTTTTAGGTGGTCACAGCCGATCCCCGCTTTGCTGACGCACGATGCAATCAGCGCAGCCATATTTGTGGCCGAATGGGCGGCTTGATTAAACCGTTAGGATTCGTGCTTTCGATGACCGATCGGCACTAAAATTCGTGCTTTCGATGACCGTTTGCGCCGCCATTCGTGCTTTCGACGACCGACGTTCGTGCTTTCAACGACCGTGTTTCGTGCTTTCGGCGACCGTTCCGACGCCGAAGCTGCAACGTGATTCGCGGGAGATAGAAGGGAGTTGGATCAGGCGCTCTGAAGCAGTAGCTTCGGCGTAATCTTCACGCTGGTTGCGCCCGCATTCTTTCGGGCGCGAGTTGCACCAGCAGTTTCGACACGATCCACCAAGTCGAACAGGAAGCCCGGAATGCTGCTTTCGTCAGCTACGCGCTTCACTTCATAACGAAAATGCTTGAGCGAGCTTTGATAGCCGGTCTGCAACCGAAGTTCTTCCAGTTCCACTTCGATCGGTCCATGCCCGCAGGCTGAGCGCGCAACTTCATAAAGCCGCCGTTCGATTGGGCCGAGCTGGAAATAGGTCGGATCATAGTCGAGTACGCGCCGATCGCGCAGGATCGCACGATAGAGCCAGTCGCACAGACGGACCTTGATGGCCTTGAGCCTTTTGTCGCCCTTGGAGGTCTTGGTGTAGTGGAGCTGGGCATCCGATAGCCACGAGAAGAACCCCGCCTGACCTTCCCCGCCGGCCTCGATATTCGTCTTGATCTGAGTACCTTGCAGGCGTTCCAGAGCATCGGAAAGGCGAGTATAGGATCGCGATGAGCCGCTAACGCCAGTTACTCTGAAAAGATCATGGGCAGTGAAGAAGAAATCCTGGGATACCTGCTCACCAGCGTCCAGCTTCGCGACCATGAGGCTCGCGATATAAAGCAGCACTTCCTTATCGTAGATTGTCGCGACGCCTTTTGGCGTGCAGACGATCTCGATCGATACCGCTTCTGTTTTATATTCGAGCGGCTTCGTCCACTTCGTCTTGCTGAGCGCAAAGAAGGGGAACGCCATCAGCGACCGCTCGCCGCGCACCTCAGTCAGCAGCGGGCTATCGAAAGCGAACAGGTCGCCTTGCATGGAAGGTTCTTGGCTCACGCCATCGCTCCCTGTGCCGATTGGTCGCCAAAAACACGAAGATTCCAGCTCATCACGTCGGTTGGCCGGGGATTACAGGCCGTTGAGGGTTCAAAGATCGTGCTTTCGACGACCGTTTGCCACATCTCGCCGTGGGCATTCGTGCTTTCGGCGACCGTTATGCTCAAAGACCCGCCGGCTTGTCTCGCAAACGATCGTTTTTGAAGCGCCATCATGTGAGAACGTGTAGCAGCCGATAAGCGCGTCTCAAAACACTTTCGCAAAATAAAAGTCTCGTGCTAGGCATCGCAGATGAGTTTTGAGAACAATCAATGCTGATTGGATATGCCCGCGTCTCCACTCCGGAGCAGGATCTTGCTCCCCAGCTCGTCGCGCTCAATGAGGCGGGGTGCGAGAAGGTCTTTTCCGACAAGGCCAGTGGCGCAAAAGCCAACCGTGCCGGTTTGACGGATGCGCTGTCTCACGCGCGAGCGGGGGACGTACTGGTGGTATGGAAGCTCGATCGGCTCGGCCGAACGATGAAAGGACTGGTAGATCTCGCCGCCGAACTGGCGGAGCGCAAGATTGGCCTGCGCTCCATCACTGATGGGATCGACACGGCAGGCACTGCCGGCAAACTCGTCTTTCACATCATGGCAGCGATGGCCGAAATGGAGCGCGATCTGGTACGTGAGCGCACGACGGCCGCGCTGATCGTGGCAAAGCGCGAGGGCAGGGTAGGGGGCCGCAAGACAGTGATGACCCCCAAGCGCATCGAGGCCGCGCGAAAGCTCCTGGCCTCGGGAATGACTGCCAGAGAGATAGCGCCGACGATCGGCGTGTCGGTCGCCACATTATACAGGCACCTTCCCGCGCCGGAGCAGGACGCGATCAATGCGGAAACTGGCGTCGACCACGCTTCGGCAACCGCCTGACATATGAAAGATCGACCGGCCTTTTCACTTCCAGAGGCTGCCGTCTTGGTTTTTGACGATCTCGAACCTGTTGAAGCCCAGGCGCGCCTTGCAGACATCGATGCCCTGCGCGTGTGTGCCCAGCGCCTGCGCTATATCAGCGCGTGACACGTCCGACCTGGCGCCGACAATCACCTCACGCAATACGACGTCCTGATCGAATTTCTGGAAGAACAATCCATCATCTTCGTTCTTGAGCATGGAAAACACTCGTACTTCCTGCTCATAGCGCCAATCGACATATTTCGTTGCCATCATCACATGAATTAGATTTTCATGCGTTTCTTTGTCCGATGATTCCTGAATTTCTGCCAGCGTGCATTCAACACGCTCGGTCACATAATCGACTTCCTGCAATAGATCGTCGTGGACATCGAAACCCAGACAAATACCTCTATGGTTGTCAGCGTAGTGGCTCCACTGGACAGGATTTTTCCAGTTCTTGCTGAAGCAAAGCATGCCCATCGCGGCATGGATCTCGTCCTTGATGCGGCGCATTTCCTTGCGCAGATCCTTGTCCGCGAAGATCGCCCCGGCAAGTTCGATGGGTCGTTCAGATCGTTCCACCGGGCAATCTTCAACCGGCGGTTGGCAAGGTTGGCCAATCCATATTTCCGATTGACGAAATGATAGAGCCGCACCGCATTCCCCACATGATATTCAGAGCTTAGCAAGCGCCATATGGGGCCGACCAACACTCGTCCACACTGAATACAAATCTATATGTTCACTTTTCGTTCTCATGCGCGCTATAAGGGGCTTGAAGGGAATCATACATGCTGCCGATGATGCAGCCGGTCCCGCTTGCCGACGCACCGAAGGGGACCGTTCTTCGCATCGTAGGCGCAGCAGGAGCCGGCTTTCCAAGCCCCGCCCAAGATTGGGAAGATGATGCAATCAGCCTGATCGAGCTGTTGCGGCTCGACCGTGCTGCGAGTTTCGTGTTTCGAATCAGCGGTAGCAGCATGATCGATGCTGGAATCCACGATAACGACGTCGTGGTCGTCGATCGGGACACCCGCGCAGTCGAAGGGCATATCGTGATCGCCATCGTCGATGGCGGTTTCGTATGTCGCCAGCTTGTCCAGCGGCGCGGTAAAATCCTCCTTGAAGCCCGTAACAGCCAGCAATGCTATGAGCCGACGCCGGCTGAAGGTATCGAGATATGGGGCGTCGTGCGGACCGGCGTTCGCGACTATCGGCGATAGCCGCATGTCGTGGGCAATCGTGGACATCGCGAATTTCTATGTGAGCGCAGAGCGGTTGTTCGACCCGACCCTGCGCGGCGTGCCGGTCATCGTGCTGTCCAACAATGACGGCTGCGCCATCGCTCGAAGCGAGGAAGCCAAGGCGTTGCACGTCAAAATGGGCGATCCGGTGTTCAAGATGCGCGATCGGATCAAGCGCCACGGGATAGCGCTGCGGTCCAGCAATTATGAACTGTACGCAGATTTGAACCGGCGCTTCAACGCGGTGATCGCCGAGCATGCCGATATGGTGGAGGTGTACTCGATCGACGAAAGTTTCTTCAGGCTCCCGGTTTTGCCGAACGGCATGGGTGATGTGATGGCGGCGCATAACGTCCGTGATGACGTTGCCCGTTCAGTCGGCTTGCCGACCCGCATTGGGCTTGGTCCGACCCGCACTTTGTCGAAGGTCGCCAACGCGCTCGCGAAGGCCACGGAAAAGGTGTGGGGCGGAGTGGTCGACCTGCATGACATCGAGTTGCGGCAACGCCTGTTTCAGCAATGGCCTGTGAGCGAGGTATGGGGCATCGGCGGCGCGCTGGAGGCGCGACTTCGTCCGTTGGGCGTCAGGACAACCGCGGATCTAGCTGCATTGCCGCCCGCCGTTGCGCGTGAAGTCGGCACTGTCGTTCTGGAGCGCCTTGTGCGCGAGCTGGGCGGCGTGGAATGCGACGATTTCAAGGTCGCCCCGGAGCCGTTGAAGGCGACGGCGGTGACGCGCCAGTTCGGCGAACCTGTTACTGATCCGGCGGAATTGCGCGAGGCGATGGCGCGGCGCGCAGCGCGCGCGGCCGAGAAGATCCGCACACAGGGTTTGGCAGCAGGGCGGCTGATCGCGTTCGCCCATGGTTCACGCTATCGGCCCAACCCGCCCTCCGCCTCGCGCACGACGCGCCTGTCCCCGCCCACCAATGATCCGCGTGTGATTGTCGGTATCGCGGGAAAGATGATGGACGCGATGTTTCAGCCTGGAGGGGTCTATACCAAGTGTGGCGTGCTGCTTGAGGATCTGACGCCAGAGGGAGAAGGGCAAGCAGACCTGTTCGCGCAGCCCGATCCCAAGGCTCCCGGCCTTTTGGCGGCGATGGATGGGATCAACTCCCGTTTTGGCCGCAATACCATCGTGCTCGCCGCACAAGGATGCGGCGCACGGTCGTTCGACACGAAGCGATCCGAGAAAAGCCCTGCATGGACGACGCAGATCAGCGAAATCCCTGTGGCGCGATAGAGTGCCCGCCTGCCGGCGCGATTGAGCCAGTCGCTTGACTGGCTCGCTCGTTTTAGTGTCCTATCGCTAGCAGCAGATAGCAAATCGCAATAATCACATACAATATAGCTGTCATATCATCCTCCCTAATCTTGAAGTTACATTCTATTTAGCTTCGCAATTCAGGGATTAAGTGCGGTGTTAATGGCGCAACGGGGCCACATGCCGGCTTCGGTCGATGCAATCCGCATTGCCAGTCCACCGACAATCAGGCACCTTTGACCCATGAGCCAGCCATCGGATGATCTCGAACACGCGGCACGGATCGTCGAAGCCTTTTCGGAAGGCGAGGAAGACCCTCGGGTGATTGACCTTCTCGCGCAGATTGCTGCTGCGATCCGCGAGAAGGCGTTCGACGACTGAGACTGCTGCGATGTGCAATCGCGCCCGAATGAGGGGAGAGCCGGAAACCCTGTTTGGGTCGGCGCAGAAGCTTTTCAGCGAACGGCCACGCGATAATCGGTTCGATCCGGGTGAGCTACGGCCCAAGGGCCGTAGCTATGTCATCCGCGAACAGAGCGGCGAACGCGCATGGGACGTAATGACCTGGGACGTTCTTGGCGGGAAGGCGGCGTGGCCCATGACCAACGTGCGCCAGCTCGACCTTCCGCAATGGCGCAAGCTGGCAGAAAAGCCAGAAAACCGCTGTATCGTGCCGCTCACCGAGTTTTGCGAGTTCACCCCTGACAAACATGACCTGGGAGACGGGAAGCCTCCTCTCAAGGGCGAGATGTGGTTCGGTGTGACCGATCAGCCTGTCTTTGCGGTCG
The DNA here is from genome assembly GCF_059421905.1 of Sphingobium sp. GW821-FHT02B05. Classification (NCBI taxonomy): domain Bacteria; kingdom Pseudomonadati; phylum Pseudomonadota; class Alphaproteobacteria; order Sphingomonadales; family Sphingobiaceae; genus Sphingobium; species Sphingobium sp. GW821-FHT02B05. The sequence goes on along the minus strand of NZ_JBWKVW010000014.1, from coordinate 525 downwards.
CCGGATTCTGGCAAAGCACGCAAATTGGGAACGGCTTCACGATGGTCACGTGCGCTCCGAACGCATTGGTCGCCCCGATCCATCCCAAGGCCATGGTGACGATCCTTGAAACCGACGACATAGATACCTGGCTACGCGGCTCCTATGCAGACATTGCTGCCCTGCAGAAGCCCTACGAGGCGGAAAGGATGACGGTGCGCGGGCCGATCTTCCCGACGCGAAGAAACGAACGGTAGGCGTTCGATCCTGTTTCGCCGCGAATTGCAGGGCTTACATCACGCCTTCCCGGCGCTGGCACGATCCCTAGCCCTACCGGCTCCAATCCTTGCTGGATGGCGGCACCGGCGACGGTGCGTCTCCAAGCTGCGTATCCAGTGCGCTGCCCGTTCTGATCCGGTCGGCAACGAGTTGGCGGGTGGATTCCCCGATGGAAACGACCATACGTGCGCTTTCTCCGCGCTCACGGGCAGTCTGCATGGCAGCATCGACGATGCCCTGTGCCGCTGCCAACCGGCTGTCGGCCAT
>NZ_JBWKVW010000013.1:0-81366 GCF_059421905.1 Sphingobium sp. GW821-FHT02B05 | reverse complement strand
CTAATTTAACCGATCACATGACGCCCGAAAGCCGCCACAGACCGGAGCCGCCGCCCACATGTCCCTTCATCTAACCGACAATGTCAAAGAACCTGCCAAACATAAGAACAGACAACCGTGCCGCCCCGATCCTTACGTTTCGGAGGACTGTCGTCCGACTATGGTGGCGACCGTTCCGAGCGCTCCCTGATGGCAGCGCCCCGTCCGGTGAAAAGCCCTCTAGGTCCACCCAATGATTCGGTCAATAAGGTTTTTGCATTTTTATTTCATACCCATCCGAACGCCCCCTCTCATCCTGTGAGAGGGGAGGTTCGACACAACTACCATTGCAGCAGTCCAAGCAGCTCTTGCCGCCAGGGCCACAGCAGGATCGCATTGAGCAGCAGCGTCACAATGCCGAACGCATATTCGACCAGGCCGGGGTCCAATACGAAATTCCAGTAGCCGATCACGATATTGAGGGGCACGCAGGCCAGCGCAGCCGGCAGCACCGCCCTGTTCGCCAAGATCAATATGGCGGCGACCACCTCCATGACCTTGATCCAGGCGAACAGGCCGGAATGGATCAACGCGAGCGTGAATTCCTGCGCCAGCGGCGTGTTGCCCAAAGGCTGAAGATCGAAAGGGGTGAAATATTCCACCCCGGAAAAGAGGAACCATCCACCGAAGATGATCCGGGCGGCGGTGAAGGCCGCACCGGTCCCGCGCCCCTGCGCATCGAGGGCAATCATGGTCAGAAACCCGCAGGCGCCGCATCGAGCAGGATCGTCTTGGTTTCCAGATAGGGATGCAGCCCCTCGATCCCGCCCTCGCGGCCGATGCCCGATTGCTTGAAACCGCCAAAGGGCAGACCGAATTCCAGCTTCATGCCGTTCTGGCCAAAGCCACCGGCCCGAATCCGCCGGCCGATGCGATAGGCGGCATCGGCATCATCGGTCAGCACCGATCCGTTGAGGCCAAAGGCGCTGTCATTGGCGATGCGAATCGCATCCTCCTCATCCTCCGCCGGGATGAGGCAGAGGACAGGCCCGAAAATCTCCTCCTGCGCGATGCGGCTGCTGTTATCGACATTGGCGAACAGGGTCGGCTCGATGAAATAGCCCTTGTTCAGATGCGCGGGCCGATTGCCCCCTGTGACGAGATCGGCACTTTCGCGGCCCAGCGCGATATAATCCTCCACCCGATCAAGCTGGCGCTTCATGGCTACGGGGCCAAGCTGGGTGTCGGCGGCATCGCTATGGCCGATGCGGATGCCTTGCATGACCTTGGCAATCGCGTCGGCCAGTTCGTCATGCCGATGACGCGGTACGATTGCGCGACTCAACATGGCACAGACCTGCCCGCTCATGATGGTGATGGTGTTACCCAGGATCGCGGCCGCAACCTCGATCGGAAAATCGTCGCGCACGATCGCCGCCGACTTGCCGCCCAGTTCCAGCGTGCAGCGCGCCACTCTGCCAGCGCAAACCTCGCCGATCCGCTTGCCCGCCAACGTCGATCCGGTGAAGGTCACCTTGTCCACGCCCGGATTGCGGACCAGATGGTCAGACGCATCGCGGCCGGCCGCGACCAGATTGACGACGCCCGCTGGCACGCCCGCCGCTTCAGCAGCTTCCGCCATGATATAGGCTTCCAACGGCGTTTCGGGCGACGGTTTCATGATGACGGTGCAGCCCGCGACAAGCGCATAGGCGACCTTTGCGGACATGATGCCATAGGGAGCATTCCAGGGTGCGATCGCCGCGACGACACCGGCAGGCTCCTGCACCACGATCGCCGTGTCCACCATATGTGAAGGGCGCCGCTCCACGAACGGATAGGTTTGCGCATAGCCGGCGATCGCCATCAGGGTCGCAGTCGCGCCGCCGGTCATGACCGGTGCGAAGCTCGCCAGCCCACCGACCTGCGCGGTCCAGGCCGCTGCCAGCTCAGGCGCGCGCTTTTCCAGCTCCGCCCCCATGCGTCGCACAATCTCGCCACGTTCTGCTGGCGCCATGGTCGGCCAGGGGCCTTCATCGAACGCCTTGCGTGCTGCTGCGACGGCGCGGTCCATGTCCGCCTCGGTACCGTCGGCGACGCGCGCGATGACCTCTTCGCTGTTGGGCGACACGATCTCGATCGCGCCGTCGCCTGTCGATGTGATCCAGTCGCCGCCAATAAACAGCTTGTCGGGGTGGGCGATGTGAACGGCGTCGGGAGTCATGGTCTATCCTCTTCTAAGTATCACCGCCGCGCCCTTGTTGGACAGAAGGCTGGCTCGACTAACCATTGTATCATAACGAACGTTATTATTATTGCAACGGGTCAATCGAGCCTCCTGCCCGGTCCCGTTACCTTCACCAGCCAGGCGGTCACCCCGACCGGGGACCGCACCGCGCGCTATTTCTTTTCCTGGGGTCCCCATCGCGCCCATGGCGACGAGGCCATGCGCGCCATGCTGATGGGCCTCGCCGATCGCGCCTTTGCCGAAGACAAGGTCATGATCGAGGCCCAGCAGCGGGTGATCGACCGGACGGCATAACCGCGCATCATGCCCACGGTCCATGATCGTGGTGTGACCCTGTTCAACCGGCTGGTCGAAAGCCTTGCCCGCGCCGAAGCAGGCGAAGCGCAGGCGGCGTAATGAAAAAGGCTCGCCCGCACATGGCGGACGAGCCTTCCTCCCCTTTCCTACAGGAAATCAGAAGCTCTTCTTGGCTGTGATCGTCCATTCGCGCGGGCGACCGACGGTGCCGGTCACGACGCCAAAGGTGCCGACATTTTCCGCGACGCCATTATAGTAAAATTTGTCGAAGACGTTGGTCACGCCGGCGCTGAGCGACCAGTCCTTGTCGGGTGCCTGATAGGTCAGCCGCGCATTCACCAGGCTGGGCGCGTCGATCAGATTATAGGGATTATTGACCGAATTATAATAGAAGTTGGAGCGCCAGGACCAGTCGATCCGCGGCGTCAGCGTGCCGTTGCCGCCAAGGTCCGCTTCATATTGCACGCCGGCCGACAGCTGCCACTTGCTGATGAAGGGCGCGATCATGTCCTTTGTTACCAGTGTCGCAGGATTGGTGATCCTCTTATAGTCGAAGTCGAGATAGCCGACCGAGGCATCGAACGACAGGCCGTCCGCCGGGCGAACCTGCGCCTCCAATTCCCACCCGAGCACCTCCGCGTCACCGGCGTTGGACGGCACCGAGCAGGACAGAACGACGCTTTCGGGACACTGGTAACGGACCAGTTGCATGTCGTCATATTTGTTGAGGAAGACCGCACCGTTCAGGCGCAGCATCCGCCCCAGCAAATCCGCTTTGAAGCCGGCTTCATAGGTGGTCAGCTTTTCCGGGCCAAAGCTTTGCACCTGATCGGGCGCGGACGGGCGCGGATTGATGCCGCCACCCTTGAAGCCGGTCGATAGCTGGGCATAGGTCATCAGTTCGTCGGACCAGCGATAATTGACCCCGATGCGGTAATCGAGCCGGTTGCCGCTGAACGTGCCGGTCAACCCGTCCAGCCCGACCAGCAGGAAATTGGGAGTGAAGAAGGCGCCGCTCGGCAATGTCCCGTCGATATTGCGGCGCGAATAGCGATAGGTCTTCCTGTCGTCGGTGTAGCGCAAGCCGCCGATGATGTTGAACGCATCGGTCACATGGAATTCGCCATGGGCGAAGGCCGATATGCTGCGGTTCTTGATGACGTCGTCCGACAGGAAGTCGAACAGCAGGGTCGGAATCTGGCTGCGCCCTTCGATCGTGTCGGTCGCCTTGTAATAGAAACCGCCGACGGTCAGATCGACCTTGTCATTGAAATTGGCGCTAAGCCGCAGTTCCTGGGTAAACTGCTCGTGGCCGTAGGTGAATTGCTGCAACAATATGGCCAGCGGCGATCCATCGACATCGATCGCACTGGTGCCGTCCGCGCTGCGATAACCGGTTATCGACTTCAGCTTCAGCGCGTCGGACAGGTCATAATCGATCGTACCCGACAGGCCCCAGGCCTTGACGGTACTGGTCGGGCTGGCGGTGAAGCCGCCCGGCGCGATCTGGGTCGGGATGCCGAATACGGTCGTGTAATTGCCGCCCGTGCCATAGGTCGCATAGGATGTGTAGCTCTTAGAACCCGTCAGGAAGCGGCTGTCGAACGGGATGCCCGCCGTCGCGTCACTCGCGACATAGCTGCGTACCAACGGGTTGTCGGCATAGAGCAATTTGGTCGCGACAACCTCGCTATCATCCTTGGACACGTCGGCAACGATGTTGATTTCCAGCGGCGATCCGGCCGGCGCATAGCGCAACGCGGCCCGCAGCCCCATCACGTCGATTCCACCTTCGGTACCGGTCCGGCAATTCTTGTTGCCGCTGCTGGCCGGAATGCCGGACGCCGGATTGACGCATCCATAATCGAGCAGCTTCATATAGCCGTCGACATTTTTCGACACGCCCGACACGCGCAGGAACAGATCGTCGGTCAACGGAATGTTCGCGCTGCCGCGCAGTTCCAGCCGATCGAACCGGCCATAGGTCGCTTCGACAAAGCCGCCCGGCGTCGAGTCCGGCTTCTTGCTGAACAGCTTCACCGCGCCGCCCACGCTATTCTTGCCGGCCAGCGTGCCCTGCGGCCCGCGCAGAACCTCGACCCGCTCCAGGTCGGTCAGGTCCATCACCGCCCCGAAGGTCGTGCCGTAATAGATGTCATCGATATAGATGCCGACGCCCGGCTCCAACGCAAAGCTGGCGTCCAACTGACCTACGCCACGAATGAAGGCGGCGACGGCATTGCCCTGAATGCTCGTCGCCGGCGCCAGCGCGACGTTAGGCGCAAACTGGCCCAGATCGGTCACGCTGGTCTGGCTGCGCGCCGCCAGCGTATCGGCGGACACGGCGGTAATCGCGATCGGCGTATCCTGAAGATTTTGCGCGCGGAACTGGGCTGTCACGATGATATCGGCGCTATTGGCCTGATCCGCCGCCTGCGCGTCGGGCGCATTGGCCTCCTGCGCCATCGCCGGCGCGGCCGTCATCGCGCCGGTCATCGCACTGGCCAGCGCCAGCATCGCCACATGGCCCCGAAATGCGCACTTCCCGTTGGACATGATGTCTTCCTCCCTCGTCTGACCGGCCACAGGCATGAAGGGGTGACACCGGACCCGCTTGGCCGGGTTCCGGTCGGGGGCGGCGCTGCTGCGCCTGCCTTGTCCTGTCATCCTCTCGCCCGTGCCGATGGCCGGTTCTGCTTCGCAGTCCTTGTTGGAGAGTACGGCACATCGTCCGTCCCTCTATCGGATATCAATAACGATCGTTACTATTTTGTCAAGCAGGCTGACGCGCTTTCGCCGTCGCCAGTTGCGCCGCCGATACCCACGCACCATGCACCTGCGCGCGCATCGGCAGCGGCATCGGCACGCGCGCGATCGGACCCGCGGCAATCGCACCTGCATCCACCACCCATAATTCAGACTGGAAGGCTTCGGCCGCTTGCCGGTCCACCACCATCAACAGCCAGCCGTCGTGATCGCCCCGTACCGAAGGCACATGCACCGGCTCACTGATCGCCATGCCGAATTCCAGTCCCATCATGTCGATGCGCCCATTGCCCGGCTCGATCTGCAACAGGGCGTTGAACGCAAAACCGACCGGCCCGCCCGGCAGCGGCGGCCCGCCCTGCGGGTTCATCGACAGATACCAGGCCGACCGATAGGGCCGTCCCTGGTCGACGTCGCGCAATCGCGGCATGTCACCGGGCGGGCCGACGACCCGCTCCTCATAACTATCCCCCGCCTTGGCCAGATCGAAGGTCCAGCGGGTGAGGCCGCCCTGGATATCGCGCTGGTCGCGCTGCACGCCGCCGGCTTCGCGCATGAAACCAAAGGCATTGGTATCCGACAGGCAAAGGTCGAGATGAATGAGCCCAGCTTCCTCGAAGGCATTGACCAGATGGAAAGCGGAAATGCCCGGCCTTCCCTTGAACCAGCGCATCTCCTCCACCTTGCCATAGCGCGGCATGATGCCGACCCAACTATCCAGATCCTGCCGATGCGCCCAATGCGCCCCACCCGCCTTGAGCCGATCCAGATCGGCCGTGGTCGGGAAAATCGGAAAAATCGCATGATGTTCAGTGATCGCGAAATCGTGGATAGTCGAACAATAGGGCTGATCGAACCATTGTTCCGACACCAGATTGCCGTCGCGATCGGCGATGGCATAAGCGATCTTCGTCGAGCACAGCCCATCGGCTTCATAGCCAAAGAAGAACATCTCGCCGGTCTGCGGATCGACCCGCGGATGCGCGGTAAAGGTCTGCGACGTGAAGGCGCCATGATAATCCCAGCGGCCGATCGTTTCCAGCGTGTCGGGATCGACCTCGTAACCAAGGCCATCCTCCTTGGTCATGAACAGCCGCCCGCCATGCCAGACCGGCGTCGTATTGGCGACGGTGCGGTCGCGCCCAGCCACGGCAGGATCATCGGTGAAGGGATTGCGATACTGCCCGAACAGCGCGCGCCGCGCACCCTTCTCCAGCGCGTAGCGCTCCGTTTCGACATAGCGGATCGCATAATCGACCTTCCCATCATGGATGGCGAATTTCGCCACCATGCCATCACCCGACAGGACGATATCGTCATCGAACATCGGCGGATGCGCCGGATCGGGCACGGCGCGGAAGAAGGCGCCTTCAATTTCGGCCGGGATAGCACCGATGACATCCAGATTGCGGGCGGACCATTCGATGCCGACGGGGGTGTTCAGCCCGACGAAATGGATTGTCTGGGGATAGGCTGGCATGGCCTTGAAGCTCCTCTCTTATCTCGACTCATAGTAACATTCGTTACTGTTGTTGCAAGAGGAGAGTAGAGGGCGAGCGCCTATTTCAGGCGCATCGGCAGGCCAGCAGCCATGAACACCGCTTCATCCACGCAGGTGGCTACGGCCTGATTGACTGTGCCGGCCACATCGCGAAAGCGGCGGGCCAGCGCATTATCGGGCACGATGCCCAGCCCGACCTCGTTCGCGACGAGGATAACCGGCCCTGGCGCCTCGCTCAGCGCCGCCACCAGCGCCTCGGTCGCAACATCGATATCCCGATCCGCCAGAATCAGGTTGGATGCCCATAATGTCAGACAGTCGATCAGCAGCACGCGATCGGCTCGCGCCTCCGCTCGCACCACTGCCGCCAGATCGACCGGCTCCTCGATCGTGCGCCAGCGCGGGCCTCGCTCCTCGCGATGTCTCGCGATTCGGCTGTCCATCTCGCTGTCCAGCGCCTGTGCGGTGGCCACAAACAGCAACTCGCCCGGCAGCGCTTCGGCGCGGCTGAGCGCATAGCAGCTCTTGCCCGACCGGGCGCCACCCAACACGAACAACAGGGTCATGACGGCCTCCATGCCAATAATCCCGCGATCACCCCCAACAGCAGGCAAGCCCGGCAATAGAGGCGCAACGCCGCATCGACATCGCCGGCGTTCAGGTCGCGCCGCCCCGACCCGATCCACGGCTTGTCCTGCGCCACCCCGTCATAAGCGATCGGGCCAGCCAGAGAGAGATGCAGGGCGCCGGCCATCGCGGCTTCCGGCCAGCCCGCATTGGGGGAGGCATGGCACCGCGCATCGCGCAGCATGATATGCCATCCGCCCCGTCCCGCCAGACACAACAACAGGCCCGACAGGCGCGCGGGGATGAGGTTGAGCAGGTCGTCCAGCCGCGCCGCCGCCCAGCCAAAGGCGCGCCAGCGCGGCTCCCGATGGCCGATCAGGCTGTCGGCGGTGTTGATCGCCTTATACGCCCAAAGGCCCGGCAATCCGCCCAGCATCAGCCAGAAAAGCGGCGCCACCACCCCGTCGCAGAAACTCTCGGCCAGGCTCTCGATCGCCGCCCGCGCGACGCCCGAACCATCCAGCCTTTCCGTATCGCGTCCCACGATCATGCCCACGGCCGCCCGCGCATCCCCCATCCGACCATCGCGCAATGGCACAGCGACCGCCCGGACATGACGATAAAGGCTGCCCGCTGCCATGCCCGGCACGGCCAGCAGGGTGATGCCGATCCAGGCCCACCGCCCCGCGACCAGCCGCAATCCCTGCTCCAGCAAAATGCCGCCGCCAACCGCCAGAATGAGCAGCAGCAGAACGCAAACGATGCCGGCAAGCCTGCGCCACTCCTCGGCGCTTTCCGATCGGTTCCATGTCTTTTCCCACCATGCGATGATGCCAGCGAAGGCACCCACCGGATGCCCGATCCGGCGATGCAGCGCATCGGGCCAGCCGATGACTGCCTCGATCGCCATCGCCAGGAGCGCCACCGGCTCAGCCACCGCACAGCGCCTTGTCCAGGCGCGCAAGACCTTCCACCCCATGGGGCAAGCCAATCCGCAACCAGCGGCGATCCTCATCGAACGGACGGGTCAGGATCGCCTGACGCGCCAGCCGCTCGAACAAGGCCATCGCATCCTGCGTCACGATCATCCGGAACAGGGGACAAGCCCCGTGCGGTTCGAAACCATGCGCATGCAATATGCCATCTGTCGCCGCAGCCTGCGCGGCAAGTTGCGCCCGGATGGCGTCGATCCAATCCTGATCGGCATAGGCGGCCGCCCCGATCACCAGCGCCGCCGTAGATAACGGCCAGCTACCCAGCCGGGCGCGAAAGCGCGTCACGATAGCTCGCGGCCCGATGACGAAGCCCAAGCGCAATCCTGCCAGGCCGAAAAATTTGCCAAAGGAGCGAAAGAGGATCAGGCGCTGCGCATCATCCACGCGATGTGCCATGCTGCATTCGGGCCGACAATCGGCATAGGCCTCGTCCAGCACCAGCCAGCCGCCGCTTTCCGTCTGCCGGTGCAGCAACATGTCCAACGCCTCCCGGTCCAGCAAGCGGCCATCGGGATTGTTGGGGTTGGCAAGCAGCAGGATTTTGCCGGCCGGATCGTCCGTTTGCGGCGAAAAGGCGCGGCTTCCGGCGCGAATGTCGCGATGCGTCCGATAACAGTCCTTGCCGTGGAGCAAATCCCCCTGCAACAGCTCGCCGAGCAACCTGAGCCCCGCTTCGCTGCCCGGCAGGGCGCAAAGATGGGCCGGATCGACGCCGAAATAGGCCGCCGCACTCTGCTCTAGCGCCTCCATTTGCGCATCGCCGGGCAAAGAACGCCAGTCGAAATCAGGCGCTCTGTGTACCGGCCAACTATAGGGGCTAATGCCGGTCGACAGGTCGATCCATGGATCGCCCCCATCGCCGTAGATCCGCCGCGCCGCATCCAGCCTGCCGCCATGATAGGTCCAGCCCGTCATGCCATCCGCACCAGCAGCAACGTGGCGAACAGCAGGCCACTTTCTACCAGTTCGATGCCCGCTCCATGGCCGTCGCCCGATATCCCGCCGATGCGCGTCCATACCCACCAACCCCAAAGGGCGATCAAGGGCAGGGCATACAATAAGGCTGGCGCCCACCATGTCGCCAGAAGCAGCGGTACCGCCCATAACGCCAGATCGGCCCGGCGGACGGCGGAACGGAAGCGCGCGCCCAGCCCATCATGCAGCGGCGGCAGACAGCGGCTCCACCAGAGCGGGCCAATCCGCGCGGCAAAGGCAATCATGGGCAAGACGCCCAAAGCTCCGGCTTTTATAATGCCGTGCAACAATATCAGCTTGGCGATCAGTTGCAGGACCACCGCCGTCACGCCCATCGCGCCGACATGCGGATCGGCCAACACGGCCAGCAGGCGTTCCCGGCCCTTATGTGCGGCGGCGGTCGCGTCAGCCAGATCCGCCAGGCCATCAAGATGGAGCGCGCCGGTCACCCACACCCAAGCCATCAGCGCCAGCAGCGCGCCGACCCACGGATCGATCCGGCTCCCCGCCCAGCCCGCCGCGGCAACAATGATGCCGACGATCAGGCCGGCGGCTGGAAACCAGCGGATCGCAGCGGCAAAATCTGCCTCGTCCGCCGCCACCCGCGGCAATGGCAGGCGGGTCAGGAATTGCAGTGCAAGGATGAAGCCCTTCATGTCGCCAACCCGACAATCTGCGCCCATGGCCGATCCCCCGGCCAGAGCCGCAATGTGAGGCAGGCGGCATAGGGCAGGTCGAAGGCCCATAATTGTCGTTGCTCGAAGCCACAAAGCGCCGCCAGCGCCGCCCGCATCGCGCCACCATGGGTCACGACCAGCGTCGGATCAGCCGGCAATTGGGCGATCGCCTCAACGACTCGCACGGTCAGCGCAGACCAGCGTTCGCCACCGGGCGGCGGACAGGCATCGGGATCAGCGTAGAAATCTGCCAGTGCGCCGGCATCCAGCGTCGCCGGATCGGCCCCATCCCAGGCACCAAAGTCCAGTTCACGCCAGCGCGGATCGACCTGTGGCACGATGCCACGCGGCATGGCGATAGCTCTCGCTCCCTGCCGTGCGCGCAGAAGATCGGAGGACACTATCGTTGCGATCGTCAAAGCTTGCGCTCGCGCAAAGCAGGCCGCGGCGCCGGCATCCGTCGCGGGCCAGTCCTGATGCCCCAGCAACCGTCCGGTAACAGCCGGAGCACCATGGCGCATCAGGTGGAGCAGCCGGCCCGCCATCAGCCCTCCGACACGCCGGCATCGGCGAAGGTCGCCATCCGGTCGTGCGCGGCGAGTGCCGATCGGATGACGGCCGCGGCCACCGCGCCGCCACTCCCCTCGCCCAATCGCATGTCGAGGTCGAGCAGCGGCCGCAAGTGCAAAGCATCCAGCAGGCGCCCATGCGCCGCTTCGGCAGAACGATGTCCGGCCAATATATGATCGGTGATCGCCGGGACCGCCGCCGCCATTGGCGCCAAGGCCGAAGCGCAGATAAAGCCGTCCAGAACGATCGGCACATGATGATGTCGCGCAGCCAGCATGGCGCCCGCAATCGCGGCAATCTCTCGCCCGCCAACTCGCCGCAATGTCTCGAACGGTGTTCCGGGCGCTTGTGCATGACAAGCCATGGCCAATTCGACCACCTGTCGCTTCATCACAACGCCGTGACTTCCCACACCTGTCCCGGCACCTACCCAATCCGCCGCCACGCCACCGAAACTGCGCTGGCACAAAGCCGCAGCCGCCGTCGTATTGCCGATCCCCATTTCCCCAAGCAGCAGCAGGTCGAGCCCCGGATCGACCGCCTCCGCGCCGATGTTGAGCGCGGCCAGACATTCCGCCTCGCTCATCGCCGGTTCGACCGTGAAATCAGCGGTCGGCCGGTCGAGCGCGATCGGCACCACTTGCAGGTCCAACCCGGCCGCGCCGGCCAGCGCATTGATCGCCGCGCCACCGCTCGCGAAATTGGCGACCATCTGCGCCGTCACCTCTGGCGGGAAAGCACTCACCCCATGGCGCGTCACGCCATGATTGCCGGCAAAGATCACCGCCCGACCGCGATCGATCCGAGGGCGCGCGCGCCGTTGCCAACCGGCCATGAAGATGGCGATATCTTCCAATCGACCAAGCGATCCGGCAGGCTTGGTCAGTTGCGCCTGTCGTGCTGTTGCGGCGGCACGACAGGCTGCGTCCGCTTCCGGCAAGGAAGCCAAGGCGGCATCGAACGCCGCAACGGTAGGGAAAAAGCTCATGTCGCGACGAAGCCCGGTGGCGGTGTTCGCACGATAAAATGCCCCTTTACGCCCTGCGGCCAGTCGGCATAACGTACCTGCCCATGCGCGCTTTCAGCATGGTGGACGGCATAGTCCAGTATCGCACGGGCAGCTTCTTCATCCGGGGTAAAGCGACCCAGCACATAGCCGATCTTCCCCGGCGCCCGCAAATGAACGGTGCAATGATCGGAACAGGCGAACAGGCAGGGCATATCCTGTATCGACACTCCATCATAGCGATCCGAACCAGCCTTGACCCGGCGCAACGCCTCCGCCAGCCGGACGCCACCGCGCACGCCGTCCGCATCCTCCCGCGCATCCGGCGAATGGCGACAGCTGCTGCACACGACCACCGCCGGGCCATCCTCTACCGCGCGCAGCATCAGACGACCACCCGACCACGCGCCGCGCTGCGCAGAAGGCCGCTGCGGTCGACCAGATGCTGCAACACCAGCAGTCCGGCCAGTATCATCGCATAGCGGACGAACTGCCGCGCCAGTATGTCCGGGGCAAAAGCCGCCCAACCAGAACCCAGCAGCACGGCGCCCGCCAACACGACCAGCTTGAACGTGAGGAAGGCGGCGACATAAGCGGCCGCCAGCCGCAGGGCAGGATGCCCGCCGGTCAATCGGCCGGCCACGCTATGCGCGCCCAACAGCCCAGCGATCGCTGCCAACGCCATGGTCACGGCCCAGACGGCATTTTCGCCCGTCATGTCATAGCCAAGCAGGCAATAACCCACCCCCTGCGACACGACCCATGCGGCAAGCATCAGGATGATGCCCTCCTGCCGCCGGACATGAAGCGCGGCGACGGTGGCCAGCGCAGGAAAGGGCGTGGCGCATGCCAGCGCCAGCGTCGTCACGGTGCTGGCGACCGTCATCAATCCGACCCAAAGATGGCGGGCGGTGGCAGGGGACAGGCTCTCCATGGTCAAGCGCTCCTCGTCATATGGTTTGTCATGTAGGATCAAAACCGTGCCCGCAGGCCGGCATGGATGCTGCGCCCCAACTGCCCGTAGCGGCGCGCCGTCTCATAATATTCGTCGAACAGATTTTCGACCCGACCGAACAGGGTCAGCTTGTCCAGTACCGGAGTTTCGGCGCGTAGATCGACCAGCGTGTAGGCGGCGTTCTGAAATGGAGCGACCGTCGCGCTTGTCCTCGCCGTATCCAGTGCCTTGCCCGACCAGCGGACTGCAACCGCCGTGCTGAGGCCAAAGGCCCAGTCATAGCGCAGCGTGCCGTTGGCCGCATGACGCGGACGCCGGGTCAACTGGTTGCCATAGTTGAGGCCGGGAGAACGATCCTCCGCCGATACCCAGCTATAATTGCCGTCGATCGTCAACCGGCCGACATGGGCGACACCGGCCAGTTCCAGTCCATGCGTCTCGCTCCGCTGGACATTGGCGTAATAGCCAAGCCGCGGCGTGGTCGTATCGGGCGCGTAGCAGAGGGGCGGCCGGTTGGTCGTCGGGCAGCCATTATAGGTAATGAGATTATCGGTGCTTCTGTCGAACCAGGTGGCCGACAGGATCAAGCCATGATCGAACAGATGCTGTTCGACACCCGCGTCCCAGCCATGCGACTTTTCCGGCACCAGCGCCATATTCCCATAGTCGCTGTAGAGTTGATAGAGCGTCGGCGCCTTGAACCCTTCGCCATAGCTGGCACGCAATATCGTGCTGTCCTTGGCCAGCGCCCAGGCCGCGCCTGCGCCAAAGACGGTATTGCCGCCGAAGGTCGAATGATGGTCGTAGCGCACCCCGCCATTGAGGGTCAGCCCCGTCAACGGTTCGACATTCAATTGTGCATAAAGGCTGTCGATATCGGCCGACCCACGGATGGTCGGATAGGTCGCCAGGCTGTTGGGGGGCGACGCGGTGCGCATCCGCTGCTCTTCGCGTTCCGCGCCGAAGGTCGCCGTCCATCCCTGCGCGATCGTCAGCCCGCCCTGATATTCGTAGCGGTTGGTTTCGCCCCTGGCCGCGAAGCTGAGCGGGCGCAGCTTGCGCGACGGGTTGATATTGTCGCGCACCGTCTCGCTACGACTGAAGGACAGGCGGTTGTGCAGTGCCCCGCCGAACAGGTCGGCATTGAGGCCCGCATAACCGATCCACTCCTCGGTCTGCGAATATTCCGGACTGTCCGGCACGGTCCCGGCACTGTCGATGTCGGTCCGCCCCTTGGCATAATAGCCGCGCACATCGACCGACAGGCCCGGCGCCAGCGCCACGCCCAATCGGCCATTAAGCGTGCCGTTGCTGTAGCCGTCCTTCTCCCTGGCGCCATAGCGCGGGCTTATCGCGGAAATCCCCTGCGTCGTGAAGCGGCTGCCTGCGACCTGCCAATCGAGCGCGCCCTGCCGACCGCCCAGCGCCGCGCGGGCACTGACGGTGTCGCGCGATCCCGCCTCGATATCGAAGCTGCCTTCGATCGGCCGCCGCGGGTGCGCGGTCACGACATTGACGACGCCGCCGATCGCCTGGCTACCCCACAGGATCGACTGCGGCCCGCGCAAAATCTCGATCCGGTCGATATCACCGGTCATCAGCGTCGCGAAATTATAGCCGCCACCGGTCGAGGACGGATCGGCCAGTTTGACGCCATCTATCACCAGCACGGTCTGGTCGGCCTCTGCGCCGCGGATGCGGATCGCGGTCGCCGTTCCATAGCCGCCATTGCGCGTGAAGCTGATGCCGGGCGTGCGGATCAGCAGGTCCGATACCGTCAGCGCCTGCGCCGCGTCGATCGCTGGCTTGTCGAGCACGGTGATGCTCGACGCCACTTGCCCGATCGCCTGCGGCTGGCGAAGGGCCGTGACGATCACCTCATTCGCATCCTCCGCCATGGCCGGCATCGATAGGCCCGCCAGAATGACAAATCCGCTTTTTGAAATCCAGTGCATGATCATCCCCCAGTCTTTGACAGGACCGGGCGGACGCGACGCGACAGCGATGCCGAACGCCCATGCGCACGACATCCCAGCCGCGCGAGTCCGCACGGTCAGCTTGTCGTTGCGCGAGGATATCCTCGTTCGACCGGCACACCCTGTCCGGACGAAGAACGACCGCGACAGGCAGGTCTCCTGGCTTGCGGGTCCATGCCGTTTCGAAGCGCCTTCTCGGGATCATGATCCCAATGGCCTGTGCCTCGATGGCTCGCCGCTCACAGTTGCAGGGGCAGCCGGGGTCTTGAACCCCGTTCCCTTTTGATCCCCTTGCGGGGAACCTGACGCACTGGCCGCCGTAATGGAGTAGGATCAGGCGATCAAGTGGAAGAAGCCGCCCGTCACATGGCCCACCCGATGGCCTGCCGGGCCAATCTCCTGCCCTTCCGCATCGGCCATGTCGGCCAGCGCTTCGCCTTCGCTGGCGGTGATGCTGGCATAGTGAAACTCATGGCCGAGCAATGGCTGCCCGGCAGGGGCGAAGCTGCTGTCCTGGCGCAGCCGGGCACGGCGATAGCCCAATGTCCTGCGCCGCTGTGCGAAGCTGCTGTCCATCGGCAGCAGGCCCGCCATGGCATGCACCGCGCCATCGCCATCCTCCAGCGAGCGGCCCAGCACCATGTAACCGCCACATTCGCCATGAACCGATCGATTTTGCGCAAAGGCGCGAAGGCCCGTCAGGAAATGCTGATTGGCCGCGATCCGCCCGGCATGGAGTTCGGGATAGCCGCCGGGCAGCCAGCAGGCATCGCAATGCGCCGGCGGCGCTTCATCCGCCAGCGGCGAGAAGAAGTGCAGTTCCGCCCCGGCCGATCGCCACCAATGCGCCATATGGGGATAAAAGAAGCTGAAAGCCGTATCGCGGGCGATGGCGATCCGTTGACCCGGCGGATGTATGGCGGAATTGAGTGCCGGGAAATCTGCCGTCGCTCCGGCCGCAGCATGGATCGCGTGCAGATCGCATTGTGTTGCTATGCGCTGCGCTATCACTGCTATCCGTGCTTCCAGTTCGTCCGTCTCGCCGGCCTGCACCAGACCCAGATGGCGGGACGGCATGACCAGCCCCTCATCGGCCGAAATCGCGCCCAGCAGCGGCAGGCCAATCCGCGCGAAGCCATCCTCTATCATGCGGCGATGGCGTGGGCTGGCCACCCGGTTGGCGATCACGCCGGCAATGGCGGGCGCGCCCGGAAAGGTCGCGCAGCCATGCGCCACCGCTGCCACCGTCTGCGCAGCGGCACGGGCATCGACGACCAGCAGTATCGGCCAGCCAAGCAGGCGCGCGATATCGGCGGACGCGCCCGACCTGCCTTCCGCTCGTGCGCCGTCATACAGGCCCATCGCGCCTTCTGCGACAACGAGTTGGACAGTCGATGCGACCTGTGCGGCCAACCCGCGCAGCATCGCCGGCGCCATTGCGAAGCCGTCCAGATTGATCGAGGGCCGCCCGGTCGCGGCCGCGTGAAAGGCCGGGTCGATATAATCAGGCCCGCATTTGGCACCTTGCACGGCCAGACCCCGATCGGCAAAGGCCCGTTGCAGGCCGATCGTCAGCATCGTCTTGCCGGCACCCGATGCGGGCGCGCCGACGATCAGCCCTTTTCCAAACCTCACAGATCGTCGCTCGACGCGGCAAAGCCCTCAATCAGGGCGATCAGGCTGGCATCGACGGCGGCGTCGATCTCCACCAGTCGGGCGATATCGCTCCCTTGCGGACCGGTGGCAAAGCCGGTCCAACCGGTGATCAATGCCTGAACTGCCGACTGTATCATCATCCCGCGCTCCAGGGACAAGCCTACTGCCCTGATCTGCGCGCCCAGATGATCGGCAATGGCTTCAATCGAACCGACATGGGCCGGCGCGGCGGCGATCAGCATGGCCGCATCGCGGGTCGCCCGCTGCTTGCGCCAGAGGGCCTGACCGAAGCGAACCATCCAGTCCGTCCATGATCCACCAGAGGCAACGTCGTCCACCGCCTCGAAGAACAGGCGGGTCGACATCAATGCCAGCAGGTTTTGCTTGTCGCCGACATGGCGAGCGAGCGAGGGCGCTTTCGCATCCAGCCGCGCCGCGACATTGCGCAGCGACACCGCCTCCAGCCCCTCTTCCTGCAACAGGGCGATCGCTTCATCGACGATGGCGTCACGACTCAGTTTCATGACCGCCTTGTGGCAAAGCCGCCGGCCCGCCGCCAGCGCCTCAGTTGCGGCGCAGCTTTTTCAGCACATGGTCCGCGCCCTTGTCGCCGATCATGATCGCGGTCGCATTGGTGTTGCCCGCCGGCAGGGTAGGCATGACGGAGGCGTCCGCCACCCACAGGCCATCCACGCCGATAACAGCCAGATCGGCATCCACCACCGCCTGCGGATCGTCGGCCCGGCCGATCTTCGCGGTGCCGACCGGATGATAGAGCGGAATCGACGCCATGCGGACATATCCGCGCAATTGCTCCGGATCGGTCAGCGCCGCGCCGGGGCGCAATTCCGCCCTTATATGTGTCGCAATCGCTGTCTCATTGAGGATAGAGCGGGCGATGCCGATCCCCTCGACGATCTGATCGATATCATCGTCGCTGCCCAGCTGGCGATGCTCGATCCTGGGTGGCGCGAACGGGTCGGCCGACCGCAAGCTGATCCGCCCGCGATGGCTCGGCCGCATCAGCCCGACCAAAGTGGAGACGGACGGCGTCTTGCGCAGCATCAACCGGCCCTGCTCGTCAAAGTCGAAGGCGAAGGCGGCGAAGCTGATCTGGAGATTGGGCGCTGGCAGGTTCGGCCGGCTCTTCACGAAAGCCTGGGCATGGCCGATCGCGGTGGTCAGCGCGCCACGGCGCGCCAGCGCATAACGCAGCACCTGCCATGCCCCGCGTAACCCCTGCGCATCGCTGTTGAGCGTCCGCACATCGACTTCGTTCACCACATGGGTGCCGACATGGTCCTGAAGATTGGCGCCGACGCCAGGCAGGTCGCGCACGAGCGTGACGCCATGGGCGCGCAAATGATCGGCCGGACCGATGCCTGACAGCATCAGCAGGCGCGGCGTGTTCATCGACCCTGCGCTCAACACCACCCCATGGCGCGCGCGCAGCGTCTTTTCGACGCCATCCTGCCAATAGACGATGCCGGTCGCGCGACCATCCTCGATCAGGATGCGCAGCACTTGCGCTTCCAGCAGGATCGTGGGCGCCTTGCCGCCGCGCCGTTCGTGCAGATAGCCGCGCGCCGCCGAGCAGCGTTCCCCTTTGCGCTGCGACACCTGCACATAATCGACGCCTTCTGCGCTCTGGCCGTTCAGGTCGGTCGATCGGGGGATGCCCGCCGCTTGCGCCGCCGCGATCCACTGGTCGGTGATCGGATAGCGCGCGCGGCCTTCCGACACGGCGATCGGCCCGCCGGTGCCGCGCCACTGGTCGGCGCCGCGCTCATTATCCTCCATGCGCCGGAAATAGGGCAGGACAGCCTCATAGTCCCAGCCGAGCGCCCCCTGTCGCGCCCATTCATCATAGTCCCAGCGATGGCCACGAATGAACATCATGCCATTCAGCGCGCTGCCGCCGCCCAGCATCTTGCCCGCCGGCCAGATATCTGCCCGGCCGCCCAGCGACGGGTCCGGTTCGACCTGATGGCACCAGTCATAGGCCGGGTTCTGCACGATGGCGCTGGTCAGCGCGGGAATGCGCGATCGCATATGCCGATCGGTGCCGCCCGCCTCGACCAGGGTGACGGACAGGCCCGCTTCGGCCAGCCGCCCGGTCATCGCAGCCCCGGCCGATCCGCCGCCTACGACGATGATGTCGGTATCTTCCATGGTCGTTCCTAGAAATTGGACATGATGGCGGCGCTGGGCGCGTCGATCGGCTTGTCGGCAGCTTTCAGCTTGAGTTCGCGTTCCCGCAGCGGCCCCTGCTCGGAGATCAGCCAGGCATGGATGGCGTCGACATCGCCTTCACTCAGCAGGTCGTCCCAGCGTGGCATGCCGTTGGGGAGCAGCAGCCCTTCGCGCACGATCTGATTGAAGACATCATGCGTGCCCGGCTGCATCCGGCGCAGGTCCGGCGCGGTGGAACGCAGCTGGTTGCTGTGGCAGATGGCGCAATTCTGGAAGAAGAGGCCTTGTCCCTTCGCGATGATGGCAGGGGTCACGCCGGGCTTTTGCGCGGGCGGCGCCTCAGCGGGCTCCAGCGGTGGCAGCGGCGTGGGCCGCGGCACCGGGCCGCCATCCAGCTTGAACACCAGGATGCGGTTGGCATTGCCGTTACGATAGGCGGCCGAATAGCGCGGCACATAGCCCCAGCCACCGCCACCGAAACCGGCCGCGACAGCGACATATTGCACGCTCTTCACGCGGTAGGTCATGGGCGCGGCCATGATCGCACTGCCGGTGTCGATGGTCTTGATCAGCTTGCCATTGTCGGCGTCGCGCACGATCAGCTTGCCGCCGATCGTGCCATGGACGATCAGGCCCGACGCGGTGGACAGCATCCCCATCCGGTCCTGCCACCCTTCGGTCGGGACGGACCAGTGCGCCTTGCCGGTCAGCGGATCGATGGCGCGCAACTCGCTGCTATAGGGCTTGTCCTTTACCCATTGCATTTCGGGCAGCTTTTCCACCTGTTCGCGGATCGCAGGCGGCAGGGTCGGCAACACGGCCTGCAATTGCGGGGTGAAGATAAGCGTCGTCTGGACATTGAGCGCCTTGGGCCGGCGCGCTTCGGCAGGCGTGCCGGGCGGCACGGTGAACATGAGGTTCCCCATGTCCAGCACATGGGCGTAATAGCTTTTGCGTTCCGCATCATACGCCGCCGGATACCAGTTGCGTGCGCCCGCCGAGGCCGGGAAGATGAGGCGCGGGCCATTCCAGAAATCGGTGCGGTCCGGCGTCGTCTGCGGCACGCCATCCTTGTCGAACCCCTTGGTCCAGTTGGTGCGCACCAGCGGATTGACGCGCAGCGGCTTGCCGGTTTCGCGGTCCAGCACGAAGAGATAGCCGTTCTTGGGCGAATGGAGAATGACCGGGCGAACCTTGCCGTCCACCTCCATCTCGCTCAGCACCATCGGCTGGGTGGCGGTGAAGTCCCAACTGTCGCCGGGCGTTTCCTGATAATGCCATTTCACAGCGCCGCTCTTGGCATCCAGCGCGACGATGGAGGAAAGATAGAGGTTGGTGCCGCCCTTGGGCGAGCGCGTGGCGATCGAATAGGGGCCGCCATTGCCGACGCCGATATAGACGGTGCCGAACTTGGGATCATAGTTGATCGCGTCCCAGACGGTGCCGCCGCCGCCGATATCCCAGCGGCTTTTGGCGTCCCAGGTCTTGAGCGCGGCGTCGAGCGCCTTGTCCTCCTGCGGCCCCTTCGTCGGATCATGCGGGACGGTGTAGAAACGCCACGCCTGCGCACCGTCGGCGATGCGATAGGCGGTGACGTAACCGCGCGTGTCATATTCCGCGCCGGCATTGCCGAGGATGACGAGGTCGCCAGCCACTTCGGGCGCGCCGGTGCTGGTATAGCCGCGGCTGTGATCGACCACGGTGTCGACCTTCCACAGGATCTTGCCGGTCTTGGCGTCGAGGGCGTAGAGCATGCCGTCGAGCGCGCCGACCATCACCTTGCCATTGGCGAGCGCGACGCCGCGATTGGCCTGATCGCAGCAGGCGGCGCGGTTCGCCTGCATGTCCACCTCCGGCTCGAAGGTCCAGAGCGGCTTGCCGGTCGCCGCATCGAGCGCATAGACGCGGCCGAGATTGCCACTGGTGTACATGACCCCATCGACCACCACCGGCGTCGCTTCCTGCACGCGGTTGGTGTTGAGGTCGTAGGACCAGGCGAGGCCAAGCCGGGCGACATTGCCCTTGTCGATATCGGTCAGGCGCGAATGATGGCTGCCCCAGACATCGCCGCCGGTATAGGGCCAGTCGTCGCCCGCGCCGCTTGCGCCGCCTGGTCCGCGACCGGTGCAACTGGTCAGCGCCAACAATCCCGCCAATGCCAATACTGCTTTTCTCATGCCGTTCTTCACAGGGGCCAGCTTTCCTTGTGCGCCAGCATGACTTCGCGCAGGCTTTTGGGCTTGCGCCCGGTGATCCTTTCCACCCAGTCGGTCTTCTGCGCGAAATAGCCTTCGCGGATCGACTGGCCGAAAGTGACCATGTCGTCGCTGGACCAGGGGATCGGGCCATCGGGGACGATGTCGGAAGCGTGGCGCGGGGCGCCCAGCGAATCGAAATAGGCGAACATCGCCTCGTCATCGACGGCTTGGACCAGGATCGGCTTGCCGGCGAGGTCGCTCGCCAGCGCCATCGCCTGCGGAATGGTGAGAAGGTCAGGGCCGGTCAGCACATAGGCTTTATTCTCATGCCCTGTCTGGGTCAGCACGCCCACGGCGGTCGCGACGCAATCGTCGCGGCTGACGAAAGCCACCGGGCCATCGCCGCAATTGTCGGGCTTTCCGCCGAACATCAAAGCGGGGATCGTCATCGGCCCGGCGATCGCTTCGGCATATTGGCTGTCGCGCAAATGCGTCCACGCCGCGCCGGAGGCTTCGATAATCTCCTCGGTCGCGCGATGGTCGTTTTTCACGATCGCCGGATTGCCGGGCGCGTCGGCGGCGATGATCGAGGTATAGACGATATGCTTCACGCCGGCCGCAACCGCCGCCTCCACGGCATTGCGATGCTGGCCGACGCGGGTGCCGACGCGCGCGGTACTGATGAGCAGCATCTTCTCGCCACCTGCCATCGCGGCCGGAAGGCTGGCGGTGTCGTCGAAGTCGGCGAAGCGGACGTCGGCGCCTTTCGCTGCCAGATCGGCCAGCTTGGCCGGTGTTCGGGTCAACAATATTACGTCCTGCGGTGCGACCTTTTCCAGCAGCAATTCCGCCGCCGCACGGCCAAAGGCGCCCGAAGCGCCTGAAATGATGATCTTCCCCATGCGTCCTCTCGCTTGCATGATCTGTCGTCTTGTTGCAGATAATCGTAACGAATGTTATTATTGCGTCAAGCCATAGAAAAACAGGAGAGTGACTATCATGCCTTCCCTTCCGATCGAGGACAGGATCGCGCTGCAAGACCTGATCGCCGCTTATAGCTGGGCCCTCGATACCGGCGATGTCGACGGGCTGGTCGCCCGCTTCACGCCGGACGCGCGCATGGTGGAGGAGGTGTTCGACGATCCCGACATCTGGGAGGGGCATGAAGGGATTCGCGGCATCGCCGAACATTATCGCAACGCGCCTGGCTTTCCGGGCCGCCAACATCATGTGACCCAGACCCAATATACAGCGCAGGCGGATGGGAGTTGCACGATGCGATCCTTCGCCTTCGTGACGGAGTGCGAGGGCGAACCACCCTATCTGTTGCGCTTTGCAGGATGGTATGACGATCATGCCGTAAAGGGCGCGGACGGCCAGTGGCGCTTCCATCGCCGCACGGTGCGGCTATGGGATGGCGAGGTGCTGAAGAATTTCCCCGGTCGCGGGGAATGGGTGCCGCGCAAGCGGCCGGATTCGCTGGTTATCCGGCGCTGATACCAGCCGTTCGTTTCGAGCGTGTCGAGAAACAGGAGCGCGGCTCTGGCCGCTTCTCGACCTTAGCCTGTCCTGAGGGCCTGCGTTAGCAGGCAGCCGAAGGGCTCGAAGCGAACGGACTTAGGTTCGAATCATCACCCAACTGAAAGCGGGCATGACCCGGCTGTCGGGCGCAACGGCGCACTGACCGGCTCTGTCCAATGCCAGTTCGGCAAAGGCTTCCGGCCAAGCAGATTGGGAGAGCTGCGCCAGCCGGGCAATGGTGGCTCCGTCCGACGCGCAGTCGGCCACCATAAGGCCGTTGCCATGGCGCACCAATGCCATGCGACGATAGCCCGCTTCGGCGGCGATCTCACCGATCAGCAGTTCGTCGCTGCGCCGGGTGACGGCGAAGATCGCCGCCGGTGCAGAGCCAAGCAAGGCCTGCATCTGCCGCACGCGATCCCCCTCCAGCGCCACAGCCGTTCCGCCTAGATATTGCGCATGGGCGGCGAAGCGACGCCCCGCCGCCAATTGTGCATCGTGCAACAGCAACGGCGACGTAGCAGCCTGCGCCCGTCCGCCTACCAGCGCCGCCGATACGACTGCCGCGCTTGCCAGAAAGCCGCGTCGCGACAGGCCGCTCATGGCTTTGCTCCCTTGGCCAGATGCTGCGCGATCAATTGCAGGTCGGCGTCACCGACTTCGCCGCGCGGGATGGCGGGCATATTGCCGATGCCCATGCGCGCGGCCTGCACGACATAGTCGGCCGTCAGGTCGGTGCGCTTTTCCAAAAGGGGCTGCTCCGTCCGCCGCGCCAGCAGGCCCGCTCCCATGCCGCCCGGCCCATGGCACATGGCGCATTTTTCGAGATAGAGCCTCTCGCCCGGCGCCGCGTGCGGCCGCGACGACAGGGTTTCCGGCGCAGGCAAGGGCGGCGGCCCCTTTGGCGCTGGCGTCGGCGCCTCGCTCGCCCGGCCGCAGGCGGCGCCCGCCAATATCAGCGCAGCGCCCGACACCGCAATCATGCCCCGGCGCATCAGCCCTTCCCTCCCGCATGACTGCTGGGCCAGATGCCGCTCTTGCCCGGCGCGATCACCCCCTTGGGATCGAGCGCGTCCTTCACCTTGCGGTTGAGCTGCCCCAGCGCACCCTTGTTATAGTCATAGGTGCCCGCGACCGCGTCCATATAGTCGAGATGGGTGCGATATTCGCCATAGCCCTGCGCCTTCGCGTCAGCGATCAGATGCTGGAGGAAGGGATCGACCCGGCCCATCAGTTCGGGATCGTCCTTGTTGATGAGCACCGCATTGACGTTGATGAGGTGGCGCTCGCCAAAGGCGAAGCTGGCCTGATAATCCATGCCATATTCCTTGTAGCGGGCGTAGGTGCGCTGGAACTGGGCCTGCGCCGCCGCGCCCGATTGCGGCAGGATCGGCGAAAAGCCGATATGGCCGCCGCGTCCGCCATGCCAATTGGCATTCTGCATCGGCATGGTGAGCGGCGTGCCGGTCCAGCCGGTCGCCTCCAGCGGCTCGCCCGTCTTCCATGTCGTGGGGCGCAGCGACATGGGTTTGAGCTTGCTCAATTCCTGCTCCAATATCGCATAGGCCGCCTTGTTGACCGACTCCCGTCCATAGAGGCGCAGGCTTACCCCCCACCAGCCGACATTGAATTTCTTGCGGATCGCCGCGATCACATCGTCGGGCAACGCGCCGGGCTTGTCGGTCCACTGGTCTCGGGTCGTCACCACGGCGGCGGCGCGCAGCCAGTTGCCGATGGTCGGCGACTGCTGCAACAGTCCTTCGCGACGGAGCGGCGCGATCGCGTCGATCAGCGGGCCCAGATCCTCCGGCCGGTCGAATTCCAGATCCATGCCCATCAGCGATTCGGGTGCTGGCATCAGCCACAGGCCCATCTTCGTCACCATGCCGAAATTGGACTGGACGAACATCTGGTCCCAGCCGGGGCCGAAACCGAAGCGATAGAGCTGCCAGGTCGGCGCGCCGTCCAGAGCGCCCATGCCGGTCCTCACGACCAGACCATCGGCCATCACCGCCTCTATGCCACAGATGCGGGTCGCATGCTCGCCATAGGGGGTATAGCCCATGCCGCGATCCAGCGCGTTGCCGACCACCGATCCCCAGCTATTGCCGGGCACCGACAGCCAATGCTTCATGCCCTTCGATTTCAGGAAATCATACAGGTCATAGAAGCCGACCCCCGGCTCCAGCAGCACCGTGCCGTTCGCCTCGTCATAGTCGATCTTCTTCATCCGGCTGAGGTCAAGCACCACCGACCCGGCCAGCAGCGGCGCGGACCCGCCATAGCCCAGATTCTTGCCCCGGCTGATTGGCCAGAGTGCGATGCCCCGTTCCGACGCGATACGGACGATCGCCTGAATCTCTTCCACCGTGGCAGGCGCGACCGCACCGGCGGGATGGTGGCGGGCGTCATCAATGGCGAATTTGTCCTGATAGCTCGCCCGATCCTCCTCTGCAAAGAAGACGTGATCCTTGCCCACGATCGCCGCAAAGGCCGCGATCGTCGCCGGCGCTATCTGGCCTTTATCATTCATCCCACCTCACTCCGCCGATCACGCCGACGTTTTAATAACGATCGTTATTATCTGAATTGACGCCTCGCTTGTCAAGCGAGGCTGTAAAAAGCACTTGCCTGCATTCCGCATTAGTTTGTATGCCTGTGATACATATTGCAGGAGCAGGATCATGGAAGAGCAGGACGTCGTTTCGGTGCAGGTCGAAAACCGTATCGCCTGGGTGAATTTCGCCCGCCCCGCCAAGCGCAACGCGATGAGCCCGACGCTCAACCGGCGCATGATGGAAGTGCTGGACGAACTGGAATATCGCGACGATGTGGGCGTGCTGGTGCTGGGCGGCGAAGGCACCGCATGGTCGGCCGGCATGGACCTGAAGGAATATTTCCGCGAAACCGAAGCGCTGGGCCTGCGCGGCGTGCGCAAGTCGCAGGCGGAAAGCTATGGCTGGTTCCGTCGCCTGCGCTGGTATCAGAAGCCGACGATCGCCATGGTCAATGGCTGGTGCTTCGGCGGCGGTTTCGGCCCGCTCTTCGCCTGCGACCTCGCCATCTGCGCGGATGAGGCGCAGTTCGGCCTGTCCGAAATCAACTGGGGCATCTTGCCGGGCGGCGGCGTGACCAAGGTAGTCGTCGACCTGCTACCCATGCGCGACGCCATGTGGCTGACGCTGACCGGCGACCTGATCGACGGCAAGGCGGCGGCGACCATGCGGCTGGTTAATGAAAGCGTGCCACTGGACCAGTTGAAGGCGCGCACGACAGCGGTTGCCGAGATGCTGCTGAAGAAGAATCCGGTGGCGCTGAAATTCGCCAAGGATGCCGTCCGCCGCGTCGGCACCATGACCTATGACGAGGCGGAGGATTATCTGGTCCGCATGCAGGAAGCCGCCAATTTCCATGACAAGAGCGAAGGCCGCAAGGAAGGCATCCGCCAGTTCATCGACGAAAAGAGCTACAAGCCGGGCCTGGGCAGCTATGATCTGGGCAAGGCGAAGACCTCAGCCTGATATTGTCGGGGTCAGGCCGAGGCCTGACCCCATCCACCGCCCAACGCGCGGAACAGATCGACCTGCGCGAAGGACACGGCACGGGTCGCCGTCGCCAGGTCGGCCTCCGCGCTGGCGAGTGTCCGCTGCGCATCCAGCACGGTCAGAAAGTCGATCTGGCCTTCGCGTTGCCGGGCCAGGCTGATCCGGGCGGCGCGCGCCGCTTCGTCCCGCGCGGCGCTCAAAGTCTGCGCCCGCTCGATCGCGTGGGCATAGGCGGACAGAGCCCGCTCGGTTTCCTCCAGCGCCTGCAACACGGTGCCGTCGAAGGTGGCGAGTGAGGCTTCGCCGTCCGCCTTGGCCGCGCCGATGCGGGCGCGGATCGCCTCCTGATTGGGGAACGCCCAGCTGATGAGCGGCCCCAGCACCCAGTTCAACGGCCCCCCACCGAACAGATTGCCGCCGCCCAGCGCCGTGCTGCCAACCGATGCGCCAAGCGAGATGCGCGGATAGAGATCGGCCGTCGCCACGCCGATGCGCGCGGTGTCGGCCGCAAGCCGCCGTTCCGCCGCGCGCACGTCGGGCCGCCGCGCCAGCAATGCCTGGCCGTCGCCGACGGGGATGGGTTGCGACAATTGCGGCGTGCGGGTTGCGGCGCGCACCGTGTCGGGCAATTGCTGCGGCGTCCGGCCGGTGAGGGTCGCAAGACGGAACAAGGCTGCGTCGCGGTCGGCCGCCAGTGCGGGGATCGTCGCCTTCTGCTGGTCGCGCAGGGTCGTGACGCGGATGACGTCCAGCCGGTCCGACCGGCCAGCGTCGAACCGGGCGCCGGTAATACGGATCGACTGGTCGAGCAGCCCGACCGTGCGTTGCGCCACCGCCAGTCGTTCCGCTGTGGCTGTGACGTCCAGATAGGCGCGCACCGTGTCGGCGATCACCGCCACGCGCACGCCATCGGCATCCGCCTGCGCCGCTGCATAATCGCCGCGCGCCGCTTCCACGCCGCGCTTCACCCGGCCGAACAGATCGACTTCGTAGCTGATGTCGAGGCCACTATCGAAGACCCAATTTTCCCGGTCGAGACCGGGCAGGGATTGGGCCGCCGCGGTGCGGGTGTAGGTTTCGGACGCGCCCAGGCTGGTCTGGGGCAGGCGATCCGATTTCGCGCCGCGCAGCGACGCGCGTGCCCGCTCGATCCGCGCCACCGCCACCCTGATGTCGGTGTTGGCGGCGAGCGCATCGGTGACCAGCGTGTCGAGCAGCGGATCGCGGTAAAGCGTCCACCAATGATCCTGCGCGGCCGCCGCGCTGACTGTCGGACTGGTCGCTCCGATGAAAGGAGCGACGGCCGTGGCCGGCGTGGCGGGCGCCTGATAGTCCGGCCCGGCGGCGCAGGCCGTAAGCGCACTGGCGCCGAGCAGCAAAGCGATGAAGTTCCTTGTCATGGCTTTTATCCTTATTCGGCCGGCTGCAACGCAGGTTCGGCGTCCGGGCGCCGACGACGGGCGAAACGATCGCCCAGAGCGCGGCACACGACATAGAAGGTGGGGGTGAAGAGCAGGCCGAAGGCGGTCACACCGGCCATGCCGAAAAAGACGGCCGTACCTAGTGCCTGCCGCAGTTCCGCACCCGCTCCTGCAGCGATCACCAGCGGGACCGCGCCCAGGATGAAGGCGAAGCTGGTCATCAGGATCGGACGCAGACGGGTCTGCGCGGCCTGAACGGCGGCCTCGATCGGCGACAGCCCCTGCTCTTCCTCCGCCTGCTTGGCGAATTCCACCACCAGAATGGCGTTCTTCGCGGCAAGGGCGATCAATACGACCAGACCGATTTGCGTCAGGATATTATTATCCATCCCGCGCAGGTTCACGCCCAGCATGGCCGCGAACAGGCACATCGGCACGATCAGGATGATCGAGAGCGGCAGCGTCAGGCTTTCATATTGCGCCGCCAGCACCAGAAAGACGAAGAAGACCGCCATGCCGAACACTAGCCCTGCGGTATTGCCCGCGCTGACCTGCTGATAGGCGACACCGGTCCATTCGCTGGCATAACCGGCCGGGCTTGCGTCGGCGAGCTTCTCCATCGTGGCGAGCGACTGGCCGGAGGAATAGCCCGGCGCCGTGTCACCGTCGATCTCCACCGCCGGCAGCAGATTGTAGCGGACCACGCGATAGGGACCGGTCTTGTCCTTGAAGGTGGAGACGGAGCCGATCGGTACCATCTGGCCGCTATTCGAGCGGGTTTTCAGGTTCGCGATATCCGCCACCGTGCCGCGATGCTCCGCATCGGCCTGCGCGGTCACCCGATAGGTACGGCCCAGCAGGTTGAAGTCGTTGACGAAGGACGACCCCAGATAGACCTGCATCGCTTCGAAGATGCGTTCGGGCGGCACGCCCAGCAGGTCGGCCTTGCGCCGGTCGACATCCGCATAGACGCGCGGCGTGCCGACGTCGAACAGGGTATAGACCATCGCGAGGCTGGGGGTCTGGTTCGCCTTGGCGATCAGATCATTGGCGACCTTGTTGAGTTCGGCGTAACCGCGATCCTCGCGGTCCTCCAGCATGATGCGATAGCCGCCGGCCGACCCTATGCCCTGAATGAGCGGCGGGGGCACGAGCAGGATGCGCGCCTTGTCATAGCCGGCAACCGCCTTGTTCGCCTGTTCCATGATGCCGGCATAGGTGACGCCTTCCTCCTTGCGCTCTGCAAAGCTCTTGAAGGGGAAGTAGATCGCCGCGCTGTTGGGTGCCTGCGTCTGAGAGGGACCATGGAAGCCGGCGAACATCACCGCGCCGCGCAGCCCCTTGATCGGCAGGATCTTCGCCGCGACTTCGCGCGTCACCTTGTCGGTGCGTTCGAGCGAGGCGCCGGAGGGCAGTTGCACGACCGCGAGGAAATAGCCCTGATCCTGCGCCGGGATGAAGCCGCCGGGAGTCACCCAGAAGAGGGCGATGGTGGCGGCGATCAGGCCGGCATAGGTCAGCAGCATCTTCTTGGGGCGCGCGACGAGGAAGCGGGTGAGACGGCCATAGCCCGCGCTCATCCGGTCGAAGCCGCTGTTGAAGCCATCGACGGCCACGCCCAGCTTCTGCCGCCAGGCCGGATCGCCGCTGCGATCGCGGGGGCCGTGCTTTTCCTTGAGCAGGAGAGCCGCGGCTGCCGGCGACAGGGTAAGCGAGAGGATCAGCGAAATGACGGTCGCGGTGGAGATGGTGACGGCGAACTGCTGATAGAAGGCGCCGGAAATGCCGGTGATGAACAAAGTCGGCACAAACACCGCGCACAGCACCAGCACGATCGCGATCAACGCGGTGGACACTTCATCCATGGAGACGCGCGCGGCCTCCAGCGGCGACATGCCATTCTCGATGTTGCGCTCGACATTTTCGACCACGACGATCGCGTCGTCGACGACGATGCCGATGGCGAGGACCAGGCCGAAGAGCGACAGGTTGTTGAGGGAGTAGCCAAGCCCGGCGAGAATCGCCGCCGTGCCGATCAGCGAGACGGGAATGGCGATGATCGGTATGATCGCCGCGCGCCAGTTTTGCAGGAAGATGAGGATGACGAGGACGACGAGCAGCACCGCTTCGATCAGCGTGTGATAGACGGCGTCGATCGACTGGCTGATGAACTCGGTCGGGTTATAGATGATGCTATATTCCAGGCCCTTGGGGAAGCGCTTGGACAATTGCTCCATCTCCGCCTTCACCTTTTCTGCCGCGTCGAGCGCGTTGGAGCCGGGGCGCTGCATCGTCGCGATGACGACGGTGGGCTTGTTCGACAGATAGGTGTTGGTGCCATAATCCTGCGCGCCCAGTTCCACGCGCGCGACATCGCTGACGCGCACCTGATGGCCGGTGGCGTCGGTGCGTATGACAATGTTGGAAAATTGCTCGGGCGTGTTGAGGCGGCCCTGCATTTCCACGCCAAGCTGGAAGGCTTCGCCGCGATCATAGGGGGGCTGGCCGATCGAGCCGGCCGACACCTGGACATTCTGCGCCCGCAAAGCGGACACGACTTCGCCGGCCGTCAGGTCGAGCGCGGCGGCGCGGTCGGGGTCGATCCAGACACGCATCGCATAGTCGCGCGCGCCGAACATCTGAACATCGCCCACGCCGTCGAGACGAGCGAGACGATCGCGCACCTGCGTCAGGGCATAGTTGGAGATATAGTCGCGATCGAACGTGCCGTCGGGCGATTGCAGGTTCACGACCATCAGGAATTCGGGCGTGGTCTTGCGCGTGACGATGCCCAGCCGCTGCACCTCTTCGGGCAGGCGCGGCGTGGCGACGGCGACGCGGTTCTGCACCAGCACCTGCGCGGCGTCCAGGTCGGTGCCGATCTTGAAGGTGACGGTGATGACGACCTTGCCGTCGCCGGTCGACTGGCTGCTCTGATAGAGCATGTCGTCGACGCCGTTGATTTCCTGTTCGATCGGGGCGGCCACGGTCGATGCGACCGTTTCCGCCGATGCGCCGGGATATTGGGCGGACACCGTGACCGTGGGGGGCACGATATCGGGATATTGGGACACCGGAAGGCCGATGAAGGCAAGCGCGCCGACCACGGTGATGACCACCGCGATGACGGCGGCGAAGATCGGCCGGTCGATGAAGAAACGGGAGAAGCGCATCGGATCGTCCTTTGCGAGCGAAAGGGATGCCGCGCGATCCGGCGGGGGCCGGATCACGGGCAGGGATTGTTCGAATGAAGTCTCGTTCCGTTACCGGGCGAAGGTCGCCTGGGCGGCTATCGGTGCCGCGCTGTCGACCGGCGTGACCGGCGCGGGGGCCGGCCGGATCGTGGCCGGCTTCACCGCCACCTTGGCGCCGGGCATGGCGGCCTGGATGTTCGACACGATCACCCGATCCTGCGGGCCAAGCCCCGAGCGGATGATGCGCAGCCCATCGACGATCGGGCCGAGTTCGACCGGCTTGACCGCGACATTGCTGTCCTTGTCCACCACCAGCACCGTCTTGCGCGCCTGATCGGACTGGATCGCTTCGTCCGGGACCAGCAGGGCGTTGGCCTTGCCGCCATTGGCCAGGCGCATATTGCCGAACAGGCCGGGGGTCAGGAAATTGCCCGGATTGTCGAACACCGCGCGGATGCGGATCGTGCCCGACCGCGGATCAAGGCCATTGTCGGTGAAGTCGAGCCGGCCCTGATGATTATAGGCCGCTTCGTCCTGCAACCGCACCTCGACCGCGCCGCCAATATCCTTGTCGCGCTGCGATTTGAGATAGAGCGCTTCGGACGCATCGAAGTTGAAATAGATGGGATCGAGCTTGTTGACCGTAGTCAGCAGGGTCGCGCCGCTGCCTTCCGCGCCAGCCACCAGATTGCCGATATCGACGCGGCGGTCGGAGACCCGCCCCGAAATGGGCGCACGGACCTGGGTGAACTCCATGTCCAGCGCGCGACTGCGTTCGCGGGCCTGCGCACCAGCCAGAGCCGCCTGCGCCGCCTGGAGCCGCGAGCGCAGCGAATCCACTTCACTGGCCGACACGGCGTCGTCGCCGCTCAGCCGCTGGACGCGGGCATAGTCATTCTGCGCCAGCAGCAGGGCGCTGCGAGCCGATGCGCTGCTCGCCCGCGCTTCGGCCAGAGCCGCCTGGAAGGGGCGCTGGTCGATGGTGAAGAGCAATTGGCCTTGACGCACGAAATCGCCGTCGCGGAAATGGATGGCGGTCACGGCGCCCGACACGCGCGGGCGGATTTCCACGGTCTGGCTCGGCGCGAAGCGGCCGACATAATCGTCCCACTGGGTCACGCTGCGGGCGAGCGGCGCGGAGACGCCGACAGCCGCCAGCGGCGCGGCGGAAGCCTGCGCTTCCGTCTGCCCCCAATATTTCCAGCTGGCGCCGCCCAGCACGACAAGGCCCAGCGCCGCCCAGGCGAGGTGCCGGCCACGCCAGCGCCGCGTCGTGCCGTCAGACCCGATTTTTCCGGCCTGCGTATCACTGTCGATCTTTGCGATCATGTTCATGGATATTTCCCCTTGATGGTGCGACGGGCTGCGGTGACGGCGGACAATAATGTTTCCAATTGTCCTTCGCTAAACCCTGCCTCGCGGAAGTTTCGGATGGCGGATGGGCGGACGGCGAAGCCCTCATGCCAGGCCTCCACGGCCAGGCGGCGCAGCGCCTCCAGCTTGGTGTCCGCCAGTTTGAAATGCGGCTGCGGGCCAAAGAGCAATGTCTTGAAGCGGGACCAGCGCCCCGGTTCCCGCAGGGAGGCGAGGCCGTCGGTCTGCGCCAGACGCACGATCTGCCATTCCATCGACGAAAAGCCGGTAGCGGCCGCTTTGATCCGGTCGCGGATCGCAGGCAAGGAGATGCCGTCCCCAACCGCGGGCAGCGGCTGGGCGAAATCAATATAGGCCATGGTTTCAAACCCCTATTTGCGTGCAGACCCGGCCGCGGACGCCATCTGCGGGCGCACGCGATACTCTCCCGAACCGGTGGCGGCTGCGGGAATGCACAAGCCAACCGCGTCGGAGCGATGCTCCGACCCTATGGCCAGACGATGATGATATGATGCAGGCGGCAAGACCAGGCAGGCCGCCAAGCCGAGCGACTTAGCTTAGACAGGTATTTTTCATGGTGCCTCCTTGGAGGCGGATGCCTCGACCGGATTTCATACTTGTCGGTATATAATCCGAGGCACCCTTCCGTCAACCGCTTTCTGTACCGCTTGGTAATTTTTTCTGTATGGCGGCTGAATGGACGGTTTTACGTGGTTCAGATCAATTGGTCGGCCACATTGCCATGGTGGTTTCCACCAGCTGTTCCAGCTGTTGTGGGGATGCGCCGCCGCTGGCCTGCACGCCCATGCCCTGGATGACAGCAGTCAGATAGGTGGCAAGCGCGTCCGGTTCGATCCCGACGGGCAAGTCACCCTCCGCCTTGGCCCGTTCCAGCCGCTCGACCAGCGCCTTGTCGGATGAGGCGCGACGCGCAATCACGTCGTTCTTGATCGATTCTGCCTGGGTGGTGCAGGCGACCATGCTGATGACGCCAAGGCAGGCACGCGGATCGTTGCCACCAGTCTGAATCTGCAATGTGCCGCGCAAAAGCCGCTCTGCCACGCCACGCGCGGTCGGTTCCTGCAATGCCGAGCGCATGTAGCAGAGCTTGTCGCGCTCATAGAGGTCTAGCGCCTTGTGGAACAGCGCCTCCTTGTTGCCGAAACAGGCATAGAGGCTGGGCTTGGTAATGCCCATGGCGTCGGTCAGTTCGGCCAGAGACGCGCCTTCATAGCCGCGCGTCCAGAAAACCTGGAGCGCGGCCGACAGGGCTTCCTCGGGATCGAATTCCCGGGGGCGTCCTCTCGTTACGGGTTCGGCTGCCATTTTCATACCGAGCGGTATATAGTGAGAGTCGCAGCTTTGTCCAGACAAGGCCACTCTGGAGCGCTGATAATTTCATATTTATGATATGTCCATATTCTTGAACATGTGGCAGATATCCGCCCTGTTACAGGGAGAGAGATCAAGCCATGTCCATCGCCACCACCCATGTCGGCAGCCTGCCGCGCGGCGACGCATTGACCCCGCTGTTGCTGGCCCGCGACAAGGGCGAGGCCTATGATGCGGTGCTGTTCGATACGACCGTCCAGCAGGCGGTGTCGGACGCGGTGACGGCGCAGATCGCGGCGGGCGTGTCGATCGTCAGCGACGGCGAGTTGGGGAAGGTGGGCTATTCCACCTATATGATCGAGCGCTTGTCGGGCTTTGGCGGCCATATCGACCGCAAGGTCGCCGCCGACCTTGCGCCGCTGCCGGAGTTGCGGCGGAAACTGGCGGCGATCATGGGATCGCAGGAATTTACCCGCGCTTCCTGCATCGGGCCGGTCAGGCTGGTGACGCTCGATCCGCTGCATGAGGATATTCGCCGGTTCAAGGCGGCGTTGGCCCACCATCCGGGCACCCGCGCCTTCATGAACGCCGCCTCTCCCGGCCTCATCACCGCCTTTCAGGTCAATCGCCACTATCCCAGCCATGACGCCTATCTCGCCGATCTGGTCGATGCGATGCGCGAGGAATATGAGACGATCGTGGCGGCCGGGTTCGACCTGCAACTCGACTGCCCCGACCTCGCCATGTCGCGCCACACCGGTTATCAGGATGCAGGCGAGGACGAGTTCCTGAAGATCGCCGCCGCCAATGTCGAAGCGCTGAATGCCGCGACCGCGAATATCCCGGCAGACCGGATGCGCATGCACATTTGCTGGGGCAATTATGAAGGCCCGCACGATCACGACATCCCGCTGGAAAAGGTGATCGACATCATCCTGGCCGCCCGCCCCTCGACCCTGCTGTTCGAGGGCGCCAATCCCTGCCATGAGCATGAATGGACGGTGTGGCGCGATGCCGCCCAGCGCGGGGTGCTGCCCGACGACAAGATCCTCGCCCCCGGCCTGATCGATACCTGTTCCAACTATGTCGAGCATCCCGAACTGATCGCCCAGCGGATCGAGCGCTTTGCCGGGATCGTCGGCAAGGATCGGGTGGTCGCCAGCACCGACTGCGGGTTCGGCACCTTTGCTGGATATGGCAAGATCGACCCGGCCGTGACCTGGAAGAAGCTGCGATCGTTGCGCGCCGGCGCGGATCTGGCGGACGCACGCCTGTGAGCCGCGCCGTGACGCAGGAGCAGCGCCGCGCGATCGAGCAGGATTGCGCCCGGCTGGTAGCACTCTATGCCAATTTGAACGATGCGGGACGATGGGCGGACGTTGCCGCGCTTTATGCGCGTGATGGCCGCATGGCGCGGCCGACCGCACCCGACGAGTGGATCGTGGGGCGGGACGCAATCCTGGCCGCTTTCCTGTCCCGCCCGGCGCGGACTACGCGGCATGTCTGTTCCAACGTCGTGATCGACGTGGTGAGCGAAAGCCAAGCGACAGGGGAAAGCGCTATGCTGTTGTTCACGGGCGAGGGAGCGCCTAGAGTCGGCAGCTTTCACGACCGTTTCGTGGCGGTAGAGGGGGAATGGCGCTTCGCCGAAAGGCAGGGTAGCCTGATTTTTTGACGGCCGCGATTGCCGAGGCGCCGGACACTCCGGTCCGGCTCGGCACCGCGCAGCTAACAGGGGTATCGCTGACATATGAATGGGACCACGCCGTCCACCGTCAAATCGGCGATGCGCACCATCGACATCATCGAATATGTCGTCGCGCGCCCCGCCGGCGTCGTGGCGCAGGAGATTGCGGCGGGCCTGGCCATTCCGGTCAGCAGCCTGTCCTATCTGCTCGCGACATTGGTGGAGCGGCAATATCTGGCGCGGGAGGGACGACGTTACCTGCCCGGTCCGGCGCTGGAACGGCTGGCCTCGCCGCGCGTCGCCATGTCGCTGGCCGACAAGGTCCGGCCGCTGGTCAAGTCGCTGCGCTTGCAGATGAACGAGACCGCCTCCTTTTTCGTACGCGATGGCTGGCATCTGGAAGCGATCGTCACCGAAACGGCCGAACAGTCGCTGCGCTATTCGATCAGCGTGGGCACGCGCAGCCCGCTCCACTGTTTGGCGGCGGGCAAGGCGCTGCTTGCGCATCTGTCCGAGGCGGAGCTGGACGCCTATTTCGCGCAGACGCCACTGGAGAGCTTCACCCCCAGCAGCATCGTGGACGCAGGGCAGCTGCGCGCCGAACTGGCGGAGATCCGCGCGACCGGCATCGGCCGCACGCGGGAGGAATATACGCCGGGCATTTGCGGCCTGGGCATGGCGGTCGTGATCGAGGGCGAGGCGGTCGGCGCCTTTGCGCTGGCCATCCCGGTGCCGCGCTTCACCGCCGAAGTGGAGGGTCGGACCATCGCCAAGCTGGAGCAGGCCGTGCGCCTGTTCGCCGCCGCGGAGATGCCCGCGCTCTGAAGACGGCTGCGATATCGGCGCGACGCCCAGGCGACGAGCGAAGTTCACAGTGTTGCAGGGGTATTTGGGCGTAAAGCGCTCGCGACGCGCCCCCCACGCGCCTGCGGTGCGCCGGTGACGCGCCACCTGGGTCACAGGGACGCGACAGATGCGCGACGATCGCGCGCCAGTCGCGCGACACAGAAGCGACCGGAATGCGCGCGGAGCGCACCCTATAGGCGCGGGATATGCGAATGTGCAGGACTGGTCAGGGCTGTGATCCATCCATCAGGATAGATCAGCTATTATCCTACATTGGAAGGATTGTGTGGAAGCCGATGAGGTTGGCCCGTTTGAGATGGCAGACGCCCCAATTCCATGCCGTCATCCCAGCGAAGGCCGGGATCTGAGGCACGGATGCGCTGCGCGAACGGATAGCGCGAGGCGGCCGGCCTCCCTTTACTGCCGCCTGAGACCCCAGCCTTCGCTGGGGTGACGGCTTTAGAGCAACAAAACGGGGGACGCCTTTCAGGCATCCCCCGTTCCAGCCCCGCTCGGGCATAGGCTTTTATTCGCCGTGATTTCCGAGCCGTCCGATGTTCCATCGGACTTGAAATCACTTTCCGATTACGCGGCCTTGGTGCGCCAGCCGTCGGCATAATGGTCGCGCGCAGCTTCCGAATAGGGGACCGAGGAGACGATCGCCTTGATTTCGGTCTGGACGTGCCGCTCGACGGTCGGCTTGGACGTGCCGCCATCGGGTTCACCCCAGAGCAACGTCACTTCGGTGCCCGGTGCGGCGAACTCGGCGTCGACCATCGCCAGCGCCAGGAAGCGGCCGGCATTGATGGTGTAGCCGATCCAGGTCGACAGGCCGACGGTCTTGCCGTCCTTCAGCACCGCGTCATAGGGGTGCATGCAATAGACGGCACTGGGAAATTCGAGGAACTTCGCCTTGTCGCCGGTCTGGAGCATGGAACTCATGACGCGGACGATATCCTCATTGTCGAGGGCCAGCGTCACCTTCTGGCGATGCGGCTGATCCTTGATCTTTTCCAGCGCTTCGCGGCCGACGAATTCATGGTCGAACTTGACCATGATGCCATAGCCCAGCTCCCACGGGTTGAGGTAATAATCCTCGATATTGTCGGAGACGAAGCTGCCGCCGAGCGAGCATTTGCCTTCATAGCTGTTCTCGCCGATCCATTCGCGGAAGCCCTTCGAGCCTTCGCCGGTATAGGTGGCGGGCAGCGGCGAGGGGATCCAGCCGGATTCCAGCGTGTTGGACGAATAGGTACGGCCGCCGCACAGGGTCAGGCCATAATCCTTGCCCGCTTCAATGAGCGCGTTGCGGACGGTGTCATAATCCTTCCACGGACCGAAAAGCTCGTAACCCGGCTGGCCGGCCATGCCGTGACGCAGCGCGCGCACTTCGACGCCGGCGATGGTGATCGGCGCCATGTGGAAGAATTTGAGGTCCGGCGGGGTCTGGCCCATCGCCTTTTCCAGCACCGGCATGGCGTTTGGCCCCTGCAACTGGAAACGATAGTTGCGGCGATAACCCTGCTGGTCGAGCGGGCGGGCGATGGTGCGTTCGTCGCGTTCCACCTTCACGTCCCACTTGCCGGTCGAGGCCCAATATTCGACCCATTCGATCGAGGGCGCACGGCCGACCAGCTCGAACTTTTCTTCTTCCAGATAGAAGAGGATGACGTCGCCGATCACATAGCCTTCGGGCGTGACGGGGGCGAACTGCTTGGCGCGGTTCGGCACGAAGCCCTTGAAGCTGTTGGGCGCGAGATAGGCGAGCATGTCGAACGCGCCGGGGCCGGTGACGAGCAGGTCGACCATGTGGAAGCTCTGGTTGAACAGGACCGAGCTTTCCGCCCAGCTGCGCTGTTCGTCGCGCCAGTTGCTATATTCGCCCGGCACGCCCGGATAGGCGTTGGGGCCGACCTGCTGGTTACGCAGGAATTCGACGATATCGCCCTTTTCATCGAGCAGCTGTTGCAGGGTCTTGTCAGTCATTCAAACCTCTCCTTCGACTTGTTTGGAAGTTCACGAAAACAGGACAGGGACAGGGATGGCGAGCCAGTCCTGCACCTGAGCATTGAAGGCCATTGGCGCTTCGGCCGGCATCATGTGGCCGGCCCGTTCGACGACACGCAATTGCGCACCGGGAATGGCGGCGGCGATGGCTTCATGCTGCGCGACGGGGGACCATTGGTCCTGCCGGCCGACGATCGCCATGGTCGGGCAGGCGATGGCCGGCAGAAGCGTATCCACCGACGGGCGGTGCAGCAGCGCCTCGATCTGCGCCTCGAACGTAGCGAGGCCGGCGTCGACCGCCATGGCGTAGAGCATGTCCATCAGCGCTTCGTCGCGCAGGCCGGCAAAGCCCATCATCGGCGGCAGCCACTGGGCGACCAGCGCGGCCATGCCCCGGTCGCGACCGAGGTCGCGCAACTTGTGGCGCCCTTCCCGCTCGCCGGGCTTGACCGGATGGACGCCGGTATCGACCAGCGCCAGCCGTTCGATCCGGTCGGGCACCTTGCGAATCACTTCCAGCGCGACGCGCGCGCCCATGGAATGGCCAAGCAGGGCGCACCGGTCGGGCATGCGGGCGATGGCATAGTCGGCCATCTCCTCGATTCGATCGCAACCGGCGTAAAAGCCGTCCACCACGCCGCTGCCGGAGAAAGCCGCCAGCGTCTCGCCGAACATGCGGGAATCGCAGAGCAATCCCGGCAGGATCAGGAGGGGGGCGCCCAGATCGCGATCTGATGATTTCGCATCCATGAATATTTCATCTACACGAATGTTTCGTGGCTTGCCAGCCGGAAAATGCGTCCCCGCCTCTTTGTACGGTGAACGGACGCCGCTCTTGACAGCTGCCGGATTTGTGCCGAACTTACACTGTACGTCTGATAGAAATCAGGAGAGGCTTAAATCATGTATCCCTTCACCGCCGGCTCGTTCGCCGTCCGCAATGGCTGGTATGTTGCCGGCTTTACGCATGAGATTGGGGAGGCGCTGCTGGCGCGCACGATCCTCAATCAGCCGGTCGTCCTCTATCGCAAGCAGGATGGGCAGGCCGTCGCGGTCGGCGGGCGATGCCCGCACCGCCATTTCCCGTTGGGCAAAAGCTGTCGCAAGGGGGACGGAATTATCTGCGGCTATCACGGCATCGCCTTCGGGCCGGACGGCCAATGCACCGATATTCCGAGCCAGAGCTTCACCCCGCGATCCTATCATATCCCCAGCTACCCGCTGATCGAACATGGGCTGTGGGCATGGATATGGATGGGGGACGCTGACAGGGCCGATCCCGCGCTGCTGCCGGATCTGGAGGCGATCGGCCTGACAGCGCCGGGCATGACAGCGCGCGCCCTGTTCGTGGAGCATGTGAAGGGTCGGGCGCAGTTGCTGAACGACAATCTGCTGGACCTGACCCACCTCGCCTTCCTGCATGGCAGTTCGATCGGGACGCTGGACAATGCAGCGACGCCCGAAGATGTGGTCAAGCGGCCCGGCTTTCTGGGGAGCCGCCGTCATATGCGCGATGCCGCCGCGCCGCCGGTGGTGGCACATATGGGCCATGACCTGAGCCGGATCGACCGGGTGAGCGGGATGGATTTCCATATGCCGGGGTTTCATGCCGGTATCGACGAAAGCCGATTTCCGCAGGGGCATGAACGGGCGGGCGAAGCCTTTGCGTCGAGCCGGGTCTATCATGCCGTGACGCCCGAAACGCCGCATAGCTGCACCTATTTCTTCGCCATGGCGACGACGGACGCGCGGGCGATCGACATCATGGAGGCGTATCTTCGCCCCGTGATCGCCGAGGACAAGTTCGCCACCGAGGAGATCGAGGCGATGCTGGCCGTGGTGGGCGAGAACCCACCAGAATTGCTGCTGAAGAGCGATCGCAACGCGGTGGAAGGGCGACGCATGTTGCAGGCGATGATGGATGCGGAACGGGCGGTGTGAAGTGGGTTGATAAACCATGATCCGTTGGCAGCTACACCGCATCCTCGTCCGCCACGCGCAGGTGGGCGACCAGAAGGACCAGCGCCGCCACGGCGGAGCCGAGCGCGAGGGCGAGCGAGGTGACGCCCCGCCCTGCCCCGATCGCCAGTAATTGCCCCGCGAGGAAGGGGCCAAGCGCCGCGCCGCAGCGGCCGAAACCGATCACTGTGCCGGTGCCGGTCGCGCGCAGCGTGGTGGGATAGATGTTCGCGATCAGCGCATAGAGGCCCACGACCGATCCATTGGCGAGGAAGCCGAGCAGGAAAGCCGCCGCCTGAAGCATCACGATGTCGGCCGGCACCGCGCCGAAGGCCGCGACCGCCGCCGCCGCGCCGGCCAGCCCGAACAGCACCAGCGGACGCAGGCCGAGGCGCGGCGACAGGAAACCCAGCATCACGCCACCGGTCGCCCCGCCCATGTTCATGAATACCGACACGATCGTCGCCTGCGACGGATCGAAACCCAGGGACACGACCAGCGCCGGGGTCCAGCCCAGCGCATAATAGAAGGTCATCATGTGCAGGCCATACATGAAGATGAGCGCGATCGTCGTCGCACGATAGCGGTCGGTGAAGAGCGATCGCATGGCGGCCTTCGGCTCTTCCAGTGCGACAAGCCGACCCGCCGGCGGCTGCCCCAGACGCTGCAATATGGCGTTGATCCGCGCCAGCGCATCCGGCCCGCCGCGCGTCGCCAGCCAGCCGATCGATTCGGGCAGGAACAGCAGCACCAGCGGGACCATCACTGCCGTCGCGCCCGCGCCGAACAGGAAGATGGATTCCCAGCCATGATGTTTGAGCAACTGCGCCGCCGCCCATCCGCCGACGATACCGCCGGCAGGATAGCCCGCCGCCATGATGCTGACCGACAGGTCGCGGCGCTTGCGATTGGCGAACTCCGCCGACAGCGCGTTCACCGCCGCCAGCACCGCGCCCAGGCCAAGGCCGGTGTAAGCGCGCAGCAGGCAGAGCAGCAGCACGTTGGGGGCGAAGGCGGATGCGGCCATGCCGCTGACCATGATGGCGAGGCACAGCAGCACCTGCGGCCGCCGCCCGATGCGATCGGCCAGCTGGCCCAGCGTGAGCGATCCCACCACCATGCCGGCAAGGCCCGATGACACGACCAGCCCGATCGCACCGGGCCCGATGCTCCATTGTCTGGCGATGCCGGGCGCAGCGAAGGTGACGGCCAATATGTCGAAGCCGTCGAGTGCGTTGAGCAGGAAGCAGATCGCGATGGCGACGCATTGGGGCAGGCGCATCGGCTGGCTGGCCAAGATGCTGCGCGGATCGTCGGCGGGCAATGACGACACGATGGTCGAAACGGGGGCCATGGGCTGCGCTCCTCTCGGTTGATCTTATGCGGGGCGGCCTGCGACGCCATGCCCCCTTTTCAGCCGCACATTGTATGCTGATGACACATTATGCAAATCGAAATGCCGCGCCATGTTCGGCACCTGCGCCCGTCCTTTGTCCTGCGATGACGACGACATGTGGCATGCAGCAATCGCTTGTCGCCGCCTGCAAACAAATATAACGTTCGTTACTAATTAGGGAGAGGATATAAATATATATGGCACAAGCCGATCGCCGTTCGGGTCCGCAGGAGACGGAACCGACCCTGTTGCTGGGCATCGCCTTCGGCTTTCTGTCCTCGCTCGGCCCCTTTGCCATCGACCTGTATCTGCCGGCCATGCCGGGCATGGCGCGGGCGATGGCGGCGGACAGCGGCGCGGTGCAGCGTACCCTGTCCGCCTTTTTCCTTGGGCTGGCCCTGGCGCAGATCCCTCTCGGCACGCTGGGCGATCGCTATGGCCGGCGCCGGCCGCTGATCGGCGGGCTGTTGCTGTTCGCGATCGCGTCCGTTGCCTGCGCCATGGCGACCAGCCTTAACATGCTGATCGCCTGTCGCTTTCTACAGGGCATGGGCGCATGCGCGGGCACGTCGAGCGTGCGGGCGATGATCCGCGACCGGCATAGCGGCCATCGGGCGGCGAAGCTGATGGCCTTTACCTTCCTCATCATCGGTATATCGCCGGTGCTGGCGCCGCTGGCGGGCAGCATCCTGTTACAGAGCATGTCCTGGCGCGGCCTCTTCCTGCTGCTGGCCGGCGGCGGGGCGGTGGCGTTGGTCGCAGTGGCGCTCTTCCTGCCCGAATCGCTCCCGCCGCAGCGGCGGCAGCACCGTCAACCGGTGCTGCATGCCTATGGCCGGCTGCTCGGCACGCCCTCTTTTCTGGGCTGGACGCTGGTGGCGGGGCTGGCGACGACCGTCCCCTTCGCCTTCGTGACCGCCGCACCCTTCATCTATACGCAGGGCTTTGGCCTCACTGCGCATCACTACAGCCTGTTGCTGGCA
Organism: Sphingobium sp. GW821-FHT02B05; assembly: GCF_059421905.1. Lineage (NCBI taxonomy): Bacteria > Pseudomonadati > Pseudomonadota > Alphaproteobacteria > Sphingomonadales > Sphingobiaceae > Sphingobium > Sphingobium sp. GW821-FHT02B05. The sequence continues at coordinate 39,542 of NZ_JBWKVW010000013.1, read as the reverse complement.
CTCAATGCCGTGACGTCGATCATCGCCACCCAGTTCGCGCCATCGCTGATGCGCCGGCTGGGCGCGCGGCCTCTGGTGACGGGCGTGGCGCTGGTCGCGATGGGCGCGACCGCGCTGATCGCCGCGGCGGGCATGTCGATGCCTGTGCCGATCGCGCTGTTCCAGCCCTGGTCGATGCTGCTGTTCGCCCTGTCCGGCTTCATCCTGACGCCCGCGGCGATATCGGCGCTGGATGCGGCGGCGGGCGGCGCGGGCGCGGCGGCGGGTCTGCTCGGCACGTTGCAGCTGGCGATCACGGCCGCAGCGAGCGCAGCGGTGTCGTTGCTGCCCTCGGTCTCCATCCTGCCGCTGACCGGGGTGCTGGGCGTCAGTTTCCTGGCGATGCTGCTGGTGATGCTGGCACTGGGCAACCGGACATCGACGGCCCGCGCCTGAACGGTCCCTCGTCCGCTCAGGCGGCGGGGTCCTCGTCGCCGTCGGGCCGGGTGAATTCCAGGAAGCGGCTGTTGCCCGACTCGTCATTCGCTTCCAGCGTGTCGACCAGCGTGTCGAGATACTGGTTGAGCGTATCGACTTCCTTGGCCTTGAGGTCGGAAACGAGATAGGTTGCGACCTTGTCGGTCTGCGGCCGCATCAGCAGATAGAGACGCCGCCCCTCTTCGGTCAGGACCAATATCTTGCGCCGCTTGTTGGCCGGGTCGCGTTCCACGGTGATGCGCCCGTGCTTCTGGAGTGCGGCGACCGCGCGCGAGACGCTCATCGGGTTTACCCCGGTCATCTCCGCCAGTTCATGGCTGGCCGAATTGGGAAAGCGGCCAAGCAGCATCAACAGGCGAAACTCGTTCAGGCTGATCTTGTAGCGATGCTCCAGATAGGTGGAGAAAGGCGCCATCAGCTTGTTGGCGAGCCGCAGGACGCGGTGGAGCGTATCGGCAGGACTGGTTTCGGCCGACGCCGACGTCTTTTGGGGCGGGCTGCTGTTCGACATGGTCTCCCGATAGGGCATCTGCCGGCGCTCAAGTCAAGCCGACGATGGCGCAGCCCACGCTGGTGAACCGGCCATCGGCGACGTGATAATGGATATATTGGCGCATTTGCTGCACTTCGCCTTTCGCGATCGGCATGAACTGGTCGAGGCCCTGCGCCGCGAGCGTTGCCGCATCCAGATCCTGCGTGGCTTCGACCCGAATAATCCCCTCCAGCGCGACCAGTTCTTCGCTGGCGGCGAAGCGTTCGATCGTGAGCGTCTCGATGACATGGGCATGGAGGAAACCGTAGAAGCACTTGAATGCGTCGCGCGTGCCAAGGTCCACGCCAAAGAAGCGGATGCTGGCGCCCGACGCATAGAAATCGAAGACCGTATCATAGTCGCGATCGTTGAAAGCCTGCGCATAGCGGTCATAATCGGCGCGGTTCATGGCGCTTTCCTCTTCCTTGGCTCTTGTTCTTTTAATAACGATCGTTATCGTATCCGAAAAGCGAGGCCGTGCGCCAGCGGAAAATATACAGGAGAGGATGATGGCTTATACGCAGCAGGAACAGCGCAATCTGGATCTGGTCCAGGCTATGTTCGACCATGTTTTGATACCAATGGATGGCGACGCGGCGGACCGGTTCATCGCGCCCGACTATATCCAGCATAATCAGTGGGTGGACACCGGGTTGGCGCCGCTGAAAGCCTTCCTGCGCAAGGTGAGGAGCGAAAATCCCGATGCGGTGCATGACATCAAGCGGCGCTTTGCCGATGGCGACCATGTGATCGTCCATTATCATGTACGGCGGTTTGCGGGCGATCCGGGCTTTGCGGTGATGGATATCTTTCGCATCGCGGGCGACATGATCGTCGAACATTGGGACACGGTGCAGGATGTGCCGACGGAAAGCCCCAATCCCCATTCGCCCTTCTGAGCCGGAGAGAGAGCATGCGGTTCAGGGACAAGATCATATTGGTGGTCGGCGGCAATAGCGGCATCGGCCTGGCCAGTGCGCAGGCTTTCGCGGCGGAGGCCGGGATCGTGCGGCTGACCGGGCGGGATCAGGCGACGATCGACGCGGCGGTGGCCGGGATGGACGGCGCGCGGGGCTATCGCGCGGACATTGCCGATCCGGACGCGATGGAGTCGGTGATCGCCGACATCGCGGTGCAGGACGGGCGGATCGACACGCTGTTCGTCAATGCGGGCGTGGGCGGCTTCGCGCCGATCCGCGACCTGACGCCGGCCGATTGGGACCATGTGCATGGCGTCAATCTGCGGGGCTGTGTCTTTGCCATCCAGAGGGCGCTGCGGCTGATGGGCCGGGGCGGGTCGATCGTGGCGACGGGGTCGATCGGCGGCCATGCCTTCGTGCCCGGCAACACCGCCTATGCGGCGGCCAAGGGCGGGCTTTATGCGGCAATGAAGGTGATTGCGGGGGAATTGGTGAGCGAGGGCATCCGCGTCAATCTGGTCAGTCCCGGCCCGATCGAGACGCCGCTGCTGCACCGCAATCCGGGCATGAACGAGGCCGATGTGGACAATCTGCGCGCGGCGATGATCGCGGCCGTGCCGATGAAGCGCATGGGCCGGGCGGACGAAGTCGCGCGCGCCGTGCTGTTCCTGGCGTCGGACGAGGCCAGTTTTATCACTGCCGCCAATCTCTTTGTCGATGGCGGAACCTTGGAGCTTGGATGATGAGTGACCTGTTTTCGACGCTGGACAATCCGCGGCTGGAATTCGCGATGGAGGTGCGGCTGCAATTCCCGCGCGTCCAGACCATCGTCAACACGCCGATGGGCGGCAATCGCAGCGCCGTCTATGTCGATGGCGGCACGTTCGAAGGGCCGCGGATCAAGGGCAAGGCGGTGCCGGGATCGGGCGGCGACTATGCCTATTTCCGGCCGGACGATGTTGCCGTGTTCGACGCGCGCTATATGCTGGAGGAGGAGGATGGGACGCTGATCCTGCTCAACAATCGCGGTTTCCTGTGGGGGCGCAAGCCCGACACGATGCAAAAGCTGCGGGACTGGGCCTTTGCCGACGGACAGCCGGTGGAGCAGCAGGATTATTATCTGCGCGGCAATCCCAGCTTCGAATGCCCGGTCGGCAAGCATGACTGGCTGACCAAACATGTGTTCATCGGCGTGGGCGAGCGGCGAGCGGACGGCAATGTGCTGCGCTATTATGCGCTGACCTGACTATGCCGTCATTGCGAGCGGAGCGGGTTCCGCCCGCAATGACGGAGGTTATTAGAGGGAAATCAGCGCATCCAGCGCGATCGCGCCCTGCCCCTGCGGATAGACGATCACCGGGTTGAGATCGACTTCGCTGATCGCGGGCGTGGCGGCAACCATCTGGCCCAGGCGCTGGACAATGTCGGCGACCGCGCCGATATCCATGGCCGGTGCGCCACGGAAGCCATCAAGCAGCGGCGCCATGCGCAGCGTGCGGATCTGCGCGATGATCGCATCGCGGGTCAGGTCGGGCGGAAGCAGGCAGACGTCGTGCAGCAATTCCGCCGCGACGCCGCCGAAGCCGACGAGGATGGTCGGCCCCCAATGCGGGTCGTTGCGCGCGCCCACGATCAGTTCGACCCCCTTGGCCGCCATCCCCTCCACCAGTACGCCGTCAAGGACCAAGTCCGGGCGCGAGGCGGCGAGATTGGCCATCAGCCGGTCCCAGCCCGCCGAGACCGCATCGGCATCGGCCAGATTGATGATGACGCCGCCCGCATCGCTCTTGTGCGGCAGTTCGGGCGACTGGGCCTTGAGCACGACCGGATAGCCGAGGCGATCGGCCGCGGCGACGGCTTCCGCCGCACTGCGCGCCAGTTCGAAGGCGGGGAAGGCGATGCCCTGCGCCCCCATGATTGCCTTGGACCGATATTCGGGGATGGTGCTGCCGACCTGGGAAAGGCCATCGACCGGCTGAGCGTCGAGCGGCGCGACCGCCGCGTCGCGCTGGCGATGGGCGGAAATGCGGGCGAGCGCGCGCAGCATGCGTTCGGCGGTGGGGAGGTAAGTGGCGCCGGCTTGACGCAGCGCGCTAAGGTCGTCGGCGAAGACGGCGCCACCTTCATCGACGCCGCCGACGATGACCGGCTTTGTCTCGCCGATGGTCTCCAGCGCATCCAGCACGGCCCTGAACTTCACATGCGACGTGCCGGTGTCGGTCTGAATCAGCGTGAGCAGGATGGTGCCGATCCGGTCGTCCTGCGCCAGCGCGGCCAGCGTACGACCGTAAAGGCCGGGATCGACCAGCCCCTGGGCGGTAATATCCATTGGGTTGGTGACGGGCACGAAATCGGGCAGCGCCGCGCGCAAGGCCGGGCTGTCCGCATCGGTCAATTTGGGCAGGTCGAGATCGACCGCTTCGGCCAGATCCAGCATCATCGCCTTGAACGCGCCGGATTCGGCGACGATGCCGGTGCCGCCTACGCCTGCGTCAGATGATCGGGCGAGGATTTCGACGATGTCGCCCAGTTCCTCCAGCGATTCCGCCAGGATGACGCCGGCGCGCTCGACATGGACGGTCATGACCGCATGGTCGCCGGCCATCGCCCCTGTATGGGTGGCGGCGCTGGCCGCGCCCGCCGCACTGCGGCCGGGATGGAGCAGCACGACCGCCTTGCCGGCCGCGCGCGCCGCACGGGCGGCGGCCAAGAAGCGGGCGGGGTCGCGCACATGTTCGGCGATGAGCGCAATGACGGCGGCGTCGGGCTGATCGACCAGATGGGCGAGATAATCCTCTATTCCGCTCGCCGCTTCGTTGCCGGTGGAGATGTAGCAGCTCAAGGGCACATCCCGGTGGATCATCGTCGTAGCCAGCACGGCGGCCATCGCGCCCGATTGCGAGACGATGCCGACACGGCGATCGCCCTGCGCCTTGGCCTCCGGCATTTCGATGAAGGTCAGTGAGACATTGTCGCGGAAATTGACGAGGCCAAGGCAGTTCGGCCCTTCGACCACCATGCCGCTTTCGCGGGCGATGCGGGCGATTTCATGCTGGTCGGCCAGACCCTGCGGCCCGTCCTCGGCAAAGCCGGCGGAGAAGATGACGGCGGCGCCCACGCCCTTGCGCGCGAGGCCACGGATGGCGTCCAGCACGCCCGCGCGCGGGATGGCGAGAACAGCGACATGGACACCGGTTGGCAGGTCGTCGACCGAGGCGACGCAGGGCCGGCCGCCAATCTCCTTCCGCTTGGGATTGACCAGATGGATGTCGCCGTCAAAGCCCTGCCGCACCAGATTGGCCAGGACCGAAGCGCCCAGCGCGCCGGGCTTGTCCGACGCGCCGATGATGGCGACCGAGCGCGGTCGAAGCAGGCAATCGAGCGATGCGGGCGGGAGGCTCCGGTCCGATGTTGCCGGTCCATCCATCAAAGCAGCTTCCGTCACGCGCACCTGTCTCCCATTCTTACGGCTGCCTGCGTCGAATCAACCGCTTGTTTCGCGCCAATTGTGTGCCAAGGATACAGTTTGTGCAAGCGGCCTTGTCGTCAATCCTCATCGTCGTCCGGCGTGGGCGCCGGCCCCAGTCGGGCCAGCAGCGCACGGAGCGTCCTGAGTTCCTCCGCGCTCAATCCCTGCGTCATGCGCGCGTCGGACTGGCGCACCGCCGCCAGCATCGCGTCCAGCTGGCGCGCGCCTTCGGGCAGGAGCATCAGCGCGTTGGTGCGCAGGTCGCGACCCGGTCGCCGCTCCACCAGCCCCTTGTCGGCCAAGATATTGACCAGCTTCATCGCGCTGGAACGGTTGATGCTGAGCGCGCGGCCCAGCGCGGTCTGGTCGCAGCCGGGATTGTCGCGGATCAGGATCAGCGCCGTCATCTTAGCCGGCGACAGATCATGGTCCGCCAGCGCCGCGCGCGCATCCGTTTCCATCAGCAGATTGGCCCGCTGCACGCGATAGCCCACAAGCGACTGGAGATCGGCCCCCTGTTTCATCCCTTCACTATACCCCTTGCCATTATTGTATCCCTAGCGCACAAATATATGCTACAGGCAGCCGGGCCGAATTGCGATAGGCAATGCCATCCGGACGGTGCCCAATAAATGGAGAGCGACTCATGGATCATGAATTTCGGATGCTGATCGACGGCGAACTGGTCGCCGGTGTCAGCACATTCGACGTGGTGAACCCGGCAACGGCGCAGCCCTTCGCCCTCTGCCCCAAGGCGGACGAGGCGCTGGCCGAGCGCGCCATCGCGGCAGCCAAGAAGGCGCAGCCCGGCTGGGCCGCGACCCCGGTCGAGGAACGCGCGGCGCTGACCAACAAACTGGCCGATGCGCTGGAAGCCCGGATCGGCGAGTTCGCCAGCCTGCTGACCGCCGAACAGGGTAAGCCGCTGGACCAGGCCGGTTACGAGATCATGGGCAGCGTCTTCACCCTGCGCGCCTTCGCCGCGATGCGGATCGAACCCAAAGTGCTGCGCGACGAAGGCGGCAACAAGGTCGTCGAACACCGCACCCCGCTGGGCGTCGTCGCGTCGATCACGCCATGGAATTTCCCGTTGATCCTGCTGATGAACAAGCTGGGGCCGGCATTGGTTACGGGTAACACGATGGTGTCGAAACCCGCGCCCACCACGCCGCTGACCACCCTGTTGTTCGGCGAACTGGCCAGGGATATCCTGCCCGCCGGCGTGCTGAACATCGTCTGCGACCAGAATGAGCTTGGCCCGCTGCTGACCGGCCATCCCGATGTCGCCAAGGTCGCCTTCACCGGATCGACCGCGACTGGCAAGAAGGTGATGGCATCGTCCGCCGGCACGGTGAAGCGGGTGACGCTGGAACTGGGCGGCAATGACGCAGCGATCGTGCTGGACGATGTCGATGCGCGGCAGGTGGCCAAGAAGGTCTATCAGGGCGCGATGACCAATGCCGGGCAGATCTGCGTTGCGGTGAAGCGCGCCTATGTGCCCAGCGCCATGTATGACGATTTCTGCGACGAGCTGGCGAAGCTGGCGAACGAGGCGATCGTCGATGACGGCGCCAAGCAGGGCACGACCATCGGGCCGGTGCAGAACAAGATGCAGTTCGACAAGGTCAGCGCCCTGATCGCCGACGCCAAGACGCGCGGCACGGTGCTGGCCGGTGGCGAACCGATGGACCGTCCGGGCTATTTCATCGCGCCGACCATCGTGCGCGACCTGCCCGAAGATGCGCCTTTGGTGCAGGAAGAACAGTTCGGCCCGGTTCTGCCGGTGCTGAAATATGACGATATCGACGATGTCATCGCCCGCGCCAACGACAGCGACTATGGCCTGGCCGGCACGGTTTGGGGCAAGGATGTGGAACGGGCCACGTCTGTCGCGATGCAGATCGACACAGGGACGGTGTGGGTCAACCAGCATCTGGCGATCGACGCCAACATCCCGTTCCGCGGCGTGAAGCAATCGGGACTGGGCGGCGAACTGGGCGAGGCGGGCCTGCTGGAATATACCCAGGCGCATATCGTCAATATCGTCGCGCTCGAAGCCGCCTGACGATCGATTCCTGCGTAACGCACGAAGGGCCGGCGAAGCATAGCGCTTCGCCGGCCCTTCTTCTTTGATATTTTTCGCTTCTCCATGTCACATATTCGGAACATTCGGTGGTGCGCGCGCCATAGCTTCGTAGGCTGATAGACGGATAGACGGGGGCATCGAGAAGGAGCCGCTCGTCGCCAACGACAAGGCGCAATGCCTATTGCCATAAATGATATGTTGTATCATATGCGACCAGACGGCATCGCGGGGACAGGAAGCGGGGTTATGAACAGCATAGCGGGCCAGGCGCCCATCATCGGCCCTGGTGCCACGACATCACCGATCGGCGTCGCGAAGGCACGGACGCGGCTCATCGCGATCGACGCGCTGCGCGGCCTCGTCATGCTGTTCATGCTGGTGGACCATGTCCGCGAGACATGGTTCCTGCATCTGCAAGTGACCGATCCGGTGGACGCCAACACGACCGATCCGGGCCTGTTCTTCACCCGCCTGCTCTCCACCTTCTGCGCGCCGACTTTCGTCGCACTGACGGGCCTGTCAGCCTGGCTCTATGGCCAGTCGCACAGCAAGGGACAGGTGTCCGAATTTCTGCTGAAACGTGGGCTGTTCCTGATCTTTCTGGAATTTACGGTCGTCGGCTATGCCTGGCCGACGCAGGCGCCCGCCTTTCCGCCGACGGCGATCTGGTTGCAGGTGATCTGGGCCATCGGCATCAGCATGGTGGCGCTGGCCGCTTTGCTACATCTGCCGCGTCCGGCGCAGTTCGCGGTCGGCCTTAGCATCATGTGCCTGCACAATCTGCTCGATCCGATCCGTCTGACGGGGGAGTCCCCCTGGTTCGTGCCCTGGGCGATCCTGCATCAGCGTGAAAAGCTGGAACTGGCTGGCACCATGGTCAAGACCACCTATCCGATCCTGCCGTGGATCGGCGTCATCCTGTTGGGCTATGCCTGCGGTCCCTGGTTCGCCCGTGGCAGCGACCCCGCGCCACGTATTTGGCGCCTCACCCTGCTTGGCCTTGGCCTGATCCTGGGCTTCGTCCTGATCCGTTATCTGAACATCTATGGCGACAAGCCCTGGTTCGTGGCGGACACGCCGCTGCGCACCGTGATGAGCTTTCTGGCGCTGACCAAATATCCGCCCTCCCTGCTGTTCCTGATGCCGACCATCGGCGCGGGCTGCCTGCTGCTGGCGCTGTTCGAACGGTTGGAGGGCAGCAAGGCGATGCCGACGCTGGCCATGCTGGGCGGCGCGCCGATGTTTTATTATGTGCTGCACCTCTATGTCTTGAAGCTCGTCTATAATGTCGCGCTGCTGATGTACGGCCCGACCAAGGGCATGGTGTTCGGCGTCGATCATCTTAGCTGGGTGTGGATCTGGGTCTTCATCCTGATCCCGGTCCTCTATGTCCCGACCCGCTGGTTCGCGCAGCTGAAACAGCGGCGCAAGGACATATGGTGGCTGAAATATCTCTGACGGTGCTGCGTCGGATCGACTGGCCGCCTGCCTTGCTTGGAAGGCGGCCGTTTTTCCCGCTTTTGCACGGGTCATGACGCAGTATCAGGCGCAGCATTTTCCTGCCGTAGCGGCTCAGGATTCACAATTTTGCGCCGTCCCATGAGCCAAGTTTGACGTAATATTTCCGTCACGCAACTGAGCCTCGTTGCTCAAAAGCGGTGGAAAGTCACCCAAGGATCGGCCCCGACGACAGGACAAAGTCCGCGTGGGAATGAAAGATAGAACCGGTCCCCCCAATGTTCGCAGGACTTACGGGAATAGTGATTTTATAAGGGGTTACAGCATCATGCGCACGTTATCCGCCCTCCGTCTGGCCTGCGTCGCCAGCACCGTCGCCATCCCCATGTCTTCGATCGCCCAGGCCCAGGAGCCGGCGGCGGCAGAAAAAGCCGACGGCGACATCGTCGTCACAGGTCTCAAGCGCCAATATTTCGGCGACACGCCGGTCAAGGAAATCCCGCAGGCCGTGCAGTTTCTGGAAGGCAAGCTGCTCCAGGATCTCAACATCACCCGGCTCGACACCGCGCTGGAACTGGCGAGCGGCCTGTCGAAGCAGAATAATTTCGGCGGCCTGTGGGACAGTTTCGCCATTCGTGGCTTTGCCGGGGACGAGAATTTCCCGAGCGGCTTCCTGGTAAACGGCTTTAACGGCGGTCGCGGCTATGGCGGCCCGCGCGATGCGTCCAATGTCGATCGGATCGAAGTGCTCAAGGGGCCGAACAGCGCGCTCTTCGGGCGCGGCGAGCCGGGTGGCACGATCAATATCGTCACCAAGAAGCCGACCTTCGATCAAGGCGGCAGCTTCTCGATCGCAGGTGGCAGCTGGGAAACCTATCGCGCCGAAGGCGACTATAATCTACCGCTGAGCGATGCAATCGCGGTGCGCATTAACGGCTCGGTCGAAAAGGCCGAAAGCTTCCGCGACACGGTCGAGACGCAGAAATATACGCTGACCCCATCCTTTCTGGCGAAACTGTCCGACCGGGACATCTTCACCTACGAACTGGAATATGTGAAGCAGGAAGTGCCCTTCGATCGCGGCGTGGTGGCGATCCCGACCGTCAATGCCGATGGCACGACCAGCTATGATCTGGGCGCCATCCCCAATTCGCGTTTCCTGAGCAATCCCAATGACGGTCCGATCAAGATCGGCGTGCTGGGGCATCAGGCGCAATATCAGCATGACTTCGACGATGACTGGACGTTGATGCTGGGCGCCGGATATAAGGACACGACGTTCGAGGGCTATTCCAGCGATCCTGAACTGGCACTGGGCCGTCAGCGCCTGGACAATGACGGGCAGACCCTGTCGCGCCAGCGCCGGTACCGCGACTATAGCACCACCCATATGGTGTTCCGTGGCGAAATCAGCGGCAAGCTGGAAACCGGCTCCATCGTCCACAATATCCGTATCGGCGGCGACTGGGACCGGTTCAAGATCAAGACGTTCCAGCTGCGCTATCGCCCGACAGCTGCCGATCAATCCTATTCGATCGACATCTTCAACCCTGATTATTCCATCCCCGCGCCAGTGCCGACGTCGGTGATCCAGGATTCGACGGAAGTGCAGAAGGCCTGGGGCGTTTACGCCCAGGACCAGATCGAAATCACGGAACAGTTCAAAGTCCGGTTTGGCGGCCGTTACGACGATTTCAGCCAGAATATCGACAACCGCCTGGGCACCACCAATCCGGCGTCCTACGCCAAGTTCAGCCCGATGGCCGGCCTGGTGTTCGAACCCACCAGCAGCCTGTCCTTCTATGCCAGCTATGGCAAGGGGTTCCGGCCGAACAGCGGCGTCGACGTCAACAACAATCCCTTCGCCCCGGAAGTCAGCAAAAGCTATGAAGTCGGCGCGAAATTCGTGACGCCGGACGGCAAGCTGACCAGCACGCTCTCGCTCTACAAGATGAAGAAGAGCAACGTCCTGACCGCCGACCTGCTGACCGGCCTGTCGATCGCGGTCGGCGAGGCCAAGAGCCAGGGCGTGGAGTTCGACGTCAATGCCAAGCTGCCCGCCGGGTTCGAACTGTTCGTAACCTATGCCTATGCCGATGCCGGCTGGGCCGACGACTATGCCGCTGCCGGGGTCAGCAAGAATGATCCGCTGATCAACATTCCCAAGCATCAGGGCAACGCACTGCTGTTCAAGAATTTCGCGATCGGCGATCATGAAGCGATGCTGGGCGCGAGCGTGACGCATGTCAGCCGGCGCCTGGGCCAGACGGCGGCGGATTTCTATCTGCCCAGCTACACCATCGCCAAGTTATTGGGATCGTTCAACATCAACGAGCAGATCAAATTGTCGGCGGACGTCACCAACCTGTTCGACAAGAAATATTATGCCAGCTCCTATTCGGCGCTGTGGATCCAGCCGGGCACGCCCCGCCAGTTCACGGTCCGGGCGAGCTTTACCTTCTGACGCCGCTTCGTCGGGGCCAGAGCCTTTTGTTTTTCGCATTTTGCGAGCCGTCAGCGGGCTATACTACGCTTTCGGCGGCCCCGGTTCCGGCTTCCAGATCGGGCCGGGCGTGGGCGAGACGATGGCGGAAATCATCGCCAGGGGCGCGACCGACATTCCGATGGCGCCATACGATATCGCCCGCTTCGCGTCGTAGCGCCGGCAAGAATCGCCCTGCCCTCGCCCGGCGCGATGCCGGGGCGAGGGCAAGGAAAGGGCATAAGCGATCAGCGCTGGGCCAGTTGCACCGGCGCCTTGCGGCTGATGGTCAGGCCGTCCTGCGCCCAGTCCGTCTTGGTCTGGCACCGGATGTTCGGGACGTGCGAACCGGTGCGGGTTTCGCGGAAGCAATAGCGATCGGTCTTCGCCTGATAGGTCACCTTGGCATCGCCGAACCGGCCCTGCGGCTGCGCGAAGGCGGGGGTGGCAGCGGCCGAAACGGCAACGGTGGCGGCGAGAATGGCGGCGGCAAATGCGATGGTCTTCATGATGATGGTCCTTCCCTGAAATCTCTTTGGCGATCCGTTGTGGATCATGCCGAAGACATTGCAGGGGCCGTGCCAATTCGCGAAAAACCCGAAAATTCGTGGATTTCCACTAGCGCGGCGCAAAAAGCCGAAAATATTATCCCATAAATTGGCGAAAACACCCGCTTTTTCGCACCGGTTCCATGCGCAACAGAAAGGGGCGGCACCGACTGGCGCCGCCCCTCCATGATTTTACCTGTCCAACTCGCTGTCTCAGTCGTCGATATTCCGTCGGAACGTCTCCGGCAGGAACAGCAGCCCAATGACCACCGTCGCTGCGGCGATCACGACCGGATACCAGAGGCCATAATAGATATCCCCGGTCGCCGCGACCATGGCGAAGGCCGTGGTCGGCAGGAAGCCGCCGAACCAGCCATTGCCGATATGGTAGGGCAGCGACATCGACGTATATCGGATGCGGCTGGGGAAAAGTTCGACCAGCATCGCCGCGATCGGGCCATAGACCATCGTCACCAGCATCGCGAGCGCCCACAATATAGCGACCACCGCCACCTTGTTGATCCGCGCCGTGTCCGCCTTGGCCGGATAGCCTGCCTTGGCAAGGCCCGCCTTCAGCTCGTCCTGAAAGGCGGTAATCGCCGCCTTCTTGTCATCGCCCGCCAGCGTCGCGGGATCGGGCGCTGTAAAGCTGGCTGCGCCGATCTTGACGATCGCCGGGCTGCCGGCCGGTGCTTCGACATTGTCATAGCTGGCGCTCGCCTTGGCCAGATAGGTCTTGGCGATGTCGCAGCTCGATGTGTCGAACTTGTTCTTGCCCACGGGATCGAACTGGAACGAACATTCCTTGCCGTTGGCGACGACCGTGATGGGTGCGGATGCCTGCGCTGCTGCCAGTGCCGGATTGGCGGCGTTGGTCAGCGCCCCGAACAGCGGGAAATAGGCGATCGCCGCCAGTGCGCAGCCGCCCAGGATGATCGGCTTGCGCCCGATCTTGTCCGATAGCCAGCCGAAGACGACGAAGAAGGGCGTGGCCAGCGCCAGCGCGATGGCGATCAGGATATTGGCGGTCGCGCCATCGACCTTAAGCGTCTTTTCCAGGAAGAAGAGCGCGTAGAATTGCCCGGCATACCAGACCACCGCCTGCCCCGCGACCGCGCCCAGCAATGCGATAATGACCCAGCGCAGATTGCCCCACTGGCCGAAGGCTTCGGTCAGTGGCGCCTTGGACGTCTTGCCCTCATCCTTCATCTTCTGGAAGACCGGGCTTTCGTTGAGTTGCAGGCGTATCCACATCGACACAGCCAGCAGCACAATCGAAATCAGGAAGGGCAGGCGCCAGCCCCATGCGGCAAAGGCCTCCTCACCCAGCGCGAAACGAAAACCGATGACCACCAGCAACGCCGCAAACAGGCCGAAGGTCGCCGTGGTCTGAATCCAGCTGGTATAGAGGCCACGTTTCCCCTCCGGCGCATGTTCGGCCACATAGGTGGCGGCCCCGCCATATTCGCCGCCCAGCGCCAGCCCCTGCGCCAGCCGCATGAGCAGCAGGACGATCGGCGCCGCCACGCCGATGCTGGCGTAGCTCGGCAGCAGGCCGACCGCGAAGGTCGACAGGCCCATGATCCCCATGGTGACGAGGAAGGTATTCTTGCGCCCGACCAGATCGCCGATCCGCCCGAACACCAGTGCGCCGAACGGCCGCACCGCAAAGCCCGCCGCGAACGCCGCCAGCGCGAAGATGAAGCCCGTCGTCTCGTTCACGCCCGAAAAGAACTGGGCGCTGATATAGGTGGCCAGCAGGCCGTAGAGATAGAAATCATACCATTCGAACACCGTCCCCAATGAGGACGCGGCGATGACGAGTTTCTCGTTCTGCGTCGCCGCATGCTGTTTCGGCTGGCCGTCGTCATAGGTCGTCGCCATAAGCCCCTCTCCTTTCAAGTGCGATGTCCAGTCGGATGGAATCGCGTGAACCCAAGTCAGAATGTATATTTGGCCGCCATCTCAAGCCGGTCCATCTGGCCCGTAAGGCCGCTGACGACGTCGCGTTGAGTATGGCGATATTCGACGCCAAGGTCGAGATGCTCGACCGGGGACCAGAACAGGTTGCCGGCCAGGCTGTAGGCGGCCTTGTCCGCCAGCCCCGGCACGGTGAAATCGGACGGATAATAGGCCCGATGATAACCCGCCATGAAGGTGGAGCGCAGGCTGTCGGTCCAGCCCAGCTTTACCGCCGCATAGCCAGACAGGTTGCTGACCAGTCCCAGCCGTTGCGTGCGCGTGGGATCGTCCACCACATCGGCGACCGCGCCCAGCCCAAGATAGCGGCCGATCCCCCGGCCATAGGTTGCGAGCAGGCGCACATCATGCCGCCCCTGCGGGCCGAAGGCGACGCGGGCGCCACCGCTGACGCCCCAGCCCATCGCCGTTTCATCCCGCGCGTCGCCCTGTTCCTCACGATTCACAGACAGCATCCGCATCAGCCCCGCGATATGCCATTCCAGCGCCTTGCTCTTATACGCCAGTTTCGCCACCAGATCGGGCATGCGGTCATTGTCACGATCGACCAGCGCCGCCGCGGCCGGCGTCACCGTCTCGGTCTGCGGATTTTCCGCCGCCAGATAGAGCGACAGGTTGTCGGCCAACGGCTGCCGATATTGCGCGATCAACTGGCGCACGAAGACGGTGCCCTCCATCGGACCCACAAAGTCGGTGGTTTCGGGCAACAGGCTGGGACTCTGGAAGGTCGTCCATTCCTGCCCCAGCAGCCAGTTGCCATAGGTAAAATAGGCGCGGCGCAGCGTCGGCGTATAGGGGTTGGTCGCGCGCTGCGCCCCGGCCGGCGCGGTCGCCAGCCCGAAGTCGAACTCGATATGGCTCTTGAGCGACTTGGCGCCGACGGGCGTTTCCGTTTCGAAGGACAGCCGGCTTTGACGGGCATGGCCGATCACGTCATGGCTGCTCTGGCCCCCGACCGGAATCTGCTGCGGCAAATAGAATTCCTTGCCCAGCGCGCCGCCCGGCATCTCGCCATCGTCATAGCGGGTGGCGCTGCCCACCATCTTGACGAATCCACCGATCTTGAAGCTGGTCCCGCCGATCTGGAAACCCTCTGGGGGCGGTTTGCTCTCCAGCGTGGCGACACGATCATCCGCCTTTTGGGCAATCTGCGCCGACGCCTGCTGGTCAGTACGGGCCGCCTGCAACTCCCCCTTGAGCGCCGTCACCGCCGCTTCCAACTGGTTGAGCCGCGCCTCCAGTTCCGCCTCGCGCGCGGTCTGGGCACGGGCAGTCGGCCCTGCAAAGATGGCCGCCGTGAGGGCGCCTATCGCCGCACTGTTCCGCCAGTTCCGATATGTCGGCCAGGTCGCCGATGTCACTAATGTCATCATGCCTCTCCGTGCCGGACGGTCCCGTCTGTGCGGGGTTGGTGGCAAGTCCGGCCTGTGAAGCCATCATGCGGGGCAGGTGGGGTGGGAGAGAAGGCGGACCATGGTGCCAAAGACCCTCGACTTTGGTCGAGGATGGCGACCGTCCGGCGCTAGGTTAGGCTGGAGCAAAGAGCTGGAGAGGTTCTCGATATATGAGCGAAGCGCTATACCCCGTCCCCGCCGCCCTGGCTGCCGACGCCCGCATCACCGCCACCGCCGCCGCCGACTTGCATGCGCTGGCGGCGTCGGATCCCGACGCTTTCTGGCGCGAGCAGGCGCAGCGGCTGGACTGGATCACGCCCTTTACCAGGGTCGATGAAAGCAGCTTTGATGAAACGGATTTCGGCATCAGCTGGTTTGCCGACGGACAGTTGAACGTCAGCGCCAACTGTATCGACCGCCATCTTGCGACACGCGGCGATCAGCCTGCGATCATCTGGGAAGGTGACGATCCGGCCGAAAGCCGCATCGTCACCTACGCCCAGTTGCATGAGGAAGTCTGCCGCTTCGCCAATGTGCTCAAAGGCCAGGGGGTGCAGCGCGGCGACCGGGTCACGCTCTATCTGCCGATGATTCCGGAGGCAGCCTTCGCCATGCTGGCCTGCACCCGCATCGGCGCAGTCCATTCGATCGTCTTCGCCGGTTTTTCGCCCGACAGCCTGGCCAGCCGCATCCGCGATTGCGACTCCCGCCTGGTCATCACCGCCGACGAAGGGCTGCGCGGTGGCAAGAAGGTCGCGCTCAAGGCGAATGTCGACGCCGCGATCACGCATTGTACCTCGGTCGAGAAGGTCATCGTCGTCCAGCGCACCGGCGCCGATGTGCCGATGGTGGAAGGCCGCGACCTGTTCTACGGGCCCGCGCGCGATGCCGCCGCTACCGACTATGCGCCCGAAGCCATGGGCGCAGAAGACCCGCTCTTCATCCTCTACACCTCCGGCTCCACCGGCACGCCAAAGGGCGTTCTGCACTCGACCGGCGGCTATCTGCTCTGGGCGTCAATGACGCATGAGCATGTGTTCGATTATCGCCCAGGCGAGGTCTATTGGTGTACCGCCGATATCGGCTGGGTCACCGGCCACAGCTATGTCGTTTACGGCCCGCTGGCAAATGGCGCGACTACACTGATGTTCGAAGGCGTCCCCAACTATCCCGACCATAGCCGTTTCTGGCAGATATGCGACAAGTGGCAGGTGTCGATCTTCTACACCGCGCCAACGGCGCTGCGCGCGCTGATGCGCGAAGGCGACGCCTTTGTGCAGGCCGCCAGCCGAAGCTCGCTGCGCATATTGGGCAGCGTGGGCGAACCGATCAATCCGGAAGCCTGGGAATGGTATCATCGCATCGTCGGCGAAGGACGCTGCCCGATCGTCGATACATGGTGGCAGACCGAAACCGGCGGGATTTTGATCGCCCCCCTGCCCGGCGCGACCGATCTGAAGCCCGGCTCGGCAACGAAGCCGCTGTTCGGCGTTCACCCCTTGCTGGTCGATGCCGAAGGCAAGCAGCTCGACGGCGCGACCGAAGGCAATCTGTGCATCGCCAAAAGCTGGCCGGGGCAGATGCGCACTGTCTATGGCGATCATGAACGCTTCTTCCAGACCTATTTCACCACCTACCCCGGCCGCTATTTTACCGGCGACGGCGCCCGCCGCGACGAGGACGGCTATTATTGGATCACCGGCCGGGTGGATGACGTCATCAACGTGTCCGGGCACCGCATGGGCACGGCGGAAATCGAAAGCGCGCTGGTCGCCCATATCAAGGTCGCAGAGGCGGCGGTCGTGGGAATGCCCCATGCGATCAAGGGTCAGGGCATCTATGCCTATGTGACGTTGAACGCGAACGAAGAGCCATCGGACGAGTTGCGCAAGCTGCTGGTCGCCTGGGTCCGAAACGAGATTGGCCCAATTGCGACGCCCGACATCGTCCAGTTCGCGCCGGGCCTGCCCAAGACCCGTTCGGGCAAGATCATGCGCCGTATCCTGCGCAAGATCGCAGAGGGCGAAACTAGCGCATTGGGCGATATTTCCACGCTGGCCGATCCGTCCGTGGTCGAAAGGCTGATCGCCGACAGTCCGTTCGCACACGCCTGAGAGATCGTTTCAGCAACGGAAAATAACCATAAAGGACTTGCCCCCCATCAGGGCGAGTCCCTATCCCGGATCGATGACAGATCGGCCGGACCAACATCGGAGAGGGACGCGACGCTGACGACGACGCCGGCAACATTGGGCACCATCTTGGTGGCGGACGATCATCCGCTGTTTCGTCAGGCACTGGTCATGGCGGTGGAGGCGGTCGCGCCGCAGGCGCGTGTCGCAGAAGCCTCGACCCTCGATCGCGCCGTGGAGATCGCCAACGCGACCAGCGACCTGCTCCTCATCCTGCTGGACCTGAAAATGCCCGGATCGGCGGGCTTTTCCGGCGTCGCCCTGCTCCACGCCGAGCGCCCCTCCGTCCCCATCCTCGTCATCTCCAGTGCGGAGGCGCAAGTCGCCTCCCCCGAAGCCCGCCGTTATGGCGCGGTCGGGTTCATCGGCAAGGATCAGGATCTGGCCGTTATCGAGGAAGCGATCGCCGCGGCGCTGGATGGCCATGGTCCCGCCCCTGCCCTCGCCCCCGCCGGCGACATCGACGATATGGCACATAAGGTCGCCTCGCTCACCCCTACCCAGCTTCGCGTCCTGCTGGGCGTGCTGGACGGACAGCTCAACAAGCAGATCGCTTATGAAATGAGCGTGGCGGAATCGACCATTAAATCGCATATGACAACCATATTGGCCAAGCTGGGCGTGCAGAACCGCACCCAGGCGGCTTTGGCGGCCCGCGCGCTAGGTTTGGGTGCAGATCGATAATTATCCAATATGGTTATATTTACTAGGGTAATTTCGATTTATTTCCCAAATTGGCAATCCAATGATCCAGCACGCCGCCGCCCAAGGGCTTCGCCAATATGGTGATACCCCGTTGTCGTGCCCGTTCCAGCATCAATGCACCGCGTTCCGCCGTCACCAATGCCACAGGCAGGCACGGCCAGCGCGCGTGCAGAGCTTCGATCAGGTCTATGCCGTCCCGCGCAGCCCCCAGCTCAAAATCAACCAGCGCTCCGTCGAACGGCCCCTCAGCCGCCATCGCGTCTGCCTCGCCTGCCGCCACGACGCAGCCATTGCCCATCGCTTCCAGCACCGCCAGCATCGCCGCGCGGTTGGCGCCGTCATCATCGACCACCAGCAGCCGTAGCCCTGATGCAGCCTGTCCAACGGCATCCGGCCGCACGCCATGCTGCGGATCGGCCCCAACGCAAGGCAGGCTGATGGCAAAGCAACTCCCTCTCCCCTGCTGCGACCATACCTCCACCCTTGCGCCGATCAGCGCGGCGGAGCGCTCCACGATGGCCAGTCCCAGGCCGATGCCATTCTCGCTCCCCTGCCCCAGCCGTTCGAATTCGCGGAAGATGATGTCCAGCTTGTCGGGCGCGATGCCGATACCACTGTCGCGCACTTCGATCCGCAGTTCCTGCCCCCGTCGCCGCGCCGCGACGATGATCCCGCCGCGTTCGGTATAGCGGATCGCATTGGACAGAAAATTCTGGATGATCGACCGCAACAGGGAACGATCCGTCTCCACCCATCCGTCCCCTGCCCCGACGCGCAGCGACAGGCCCTTCTCCGCCGCCAGCGGCGCCAGGCTCTCGGTCAGGTCGATCAGCATCGCCCGCACGGCAAAACGGGTCCGCTGCGGCGTCACGCCGCCGGCGTCCAGCCGCGATATGTCGAGCAGCGCGCCGAGCAGATCATTGGCCCCCTCGATCGAGCGGTCCAGCCGCGCCAGCATGGCCCGTTCCGGCTCGTCCAGCCGCCTGCGCAGCGCGGACGAGAAGAGCATGGCCGCATGGAGCGGTTGCAACAGATCATGGCTGGCCGCCGCCAGAAAGCGCGTCTTGTCGGCCATTGCCGACGCCAGCTTCGCATTGACCCGCGACAATTCCGCCGTGCGTTCCGCCACGGCCTGCTCCAGGTCGCGCCGGGCCGTTTCGGTGGCGGCCCGCGCCTGCGCCTCGATAGTGATGTCCGTAAAGCTCATCACATAGCCGCCATCGGGCATCGCCCCGCCCACCGTCTTGATGACACGTCCATCGGGCCTATAGCGTTCGAAACTATGCGGCTTGCGGCTACGCATATGACTGAGGCGCCGTGCGACATGGTCGTCCACCTCACCGGGCCCGCAATCGCCACGCTCGGCATTGAAGCGGATCAGGTCGGCGATAGGCACGCCCACACGGACCAAGCCGGGCGGATAACGAAACAGGTCGAGATAGCGACTATTCCAGGCGATCAACCGCAAATCGCGGTCGATCACGCTGACGCCGACGTCGATATTTTCCAGCGTCGCTGCCAGCAGCCCTTGCGAAAAATGGAGCGATTGCCCCGACGCATCCAGCACCTGGGCCACTTCTGCAAAACCCATGCCCTGCCCGGAAATGGCCGACGCCATGATCGCGCGGGCGGAGGAAGCGCCCACCACGCTGCCGATCATCCGCTCCGCCGTGCGGGCGCTACCCTGGTCGATCGGGCGATCCGACCGCTCATCCGAGCCAAATGCTTCCGCCGCCGCATCGACGCCGACGAAGCGGGTGACGAGATCGCCCAGCGCCGCCATCGTGCCGACCGGTGCGATACCGCGCTGCCGCACGAGCGCTGCGGTACCGACGGTCCGAGCGGACACCAGCAGGGTCGCCAGCAAATTAGCGCCAAGGCTGGCGATCGTGCCGAGCGTGACCACATTGCCACCCGTCCAGCGATGGATCCAGTCCGGCAATAGATCCACCGACGGCAGAAACAGCGCCAGCATCCAGATGGCAAAGCCTGTCAAAAGCCCGGCCCCGCCCGCCACCGGATCATTATGTGGCCGATAGACCGCGCAGATCAGTGCCGGTGCGCATTGGGCAATGGCAACAAAGGCGATCAACCCGACCGAGGCCAACCCGGTCGTCAGCGGCGTTGCCATCGCATAGAGGGCGGCGGCCGAGATCAGGCTGATAATGGCGACGCGGCGCACCCACAACAGCCTTTCCCCCATATGTCCGCCCGCATCGGAGCGGCGCAGCAATATTGGCGCGAACAGATCGTTGGAGATCATGCTGGAGATGGCGACGATTTCCGTCACCACCATTGCCATCGCGGCCGACAGGCCGCCGAAGAAGACCAGTAGCGCCAGCGCGTTGAAGCCGAAATGTTGCGGCAGGCTGAGCACGAACAGATCCGGTGCCGCCCCCTCCCCCAGAAAAGCCAGCCCCGCTGCCGCGATCGGCGGTACCGCCAGCACAGTCACGAGGAGATAGGCGATGAAGCCCCAGCGCGCGTGCGTGATATCGTCCGGCCCGCGCGCTTCCATGACGCTGACGAAGAAATGGCGAGGCAAACAAAGGATGGTCAGCATCGACAAGAGCGTCGTGACCAGGAAATCGCTGTCCAGTCGCGCCGGTGCGAAACTGCTACGGAACAGGGATAGCCCCTCTCCAGCTTGTGCCGTCGGCATGGTCCAGAGCAGCCAGATGGCCAGCCCCGCCACAGGCAGCAGCGCCAGCAATTTTAGCACGGATTCCGTCGCCACCGCGAACAGGATCGCTTCATTCTGGCCCGCTACCTGATAGCGGCGTGCGCCGAACAGGATGGCGAACAGGGCCAGCGCCGCAGAAGCGCCGATCAAGGGTGTCGTGCTTTCGGGCGTGTGTGACACCAATGCGAAGCTGAAGGCGACCGACCGCAATTGCAGCGCGACATAGGGAATGGTGCCGAACAGCAGGATGATCGTCACCAGCGCGGCGATCATTCTACTCTTGCCGAAACGGGAGGCGATGAAGTCGGATATGGACGTCGCGCCATCGATATGCACCTCGACATGCAGCCGGCGCAGGAAAGGCCCACCCAACGCCATCAACAGCGCGGGTCCAAGATAGATGGGCAGATAATCCCATCCCCCTGTCGCGGCGCTGCCCACCGCGCCGAAATAGGTCCAGCTGGTGCAATAGACGGCCAGCGCCAGCCCATAGGCGTGGACGCGCCAGCGCGACCCGCCAAGGCGGGCGCGATAGCGATGGACTAACGCCGCGCCGCCAAACAGCAGGCCAGCATAGAGGATGGACAGGAGGATCGTGGCGGACATGGCACAAGGCATAAGCGCCTGCGCCGCCCGCGCCAATCGGTCCGAAAGATGGAAGGATTGGCGCGGGCGAACAATCTTTGTAAAAGCGAACTATCTTAAACGGCGTCATCGTTTAATGATGAGCCGTATATTATTGTAATAGCGTTATATTTTATAGAGATTGAATTGATGCTTTTTGGGGATGAATCGTCGGAAACAGAGCGTGCTATCGGTGATAACACGTTGCTGACCGACTATGCAGACGCCCAGTCCATGCTGACGCGGATTGAGGAGCGGCAGCGGTTCAGCCCGATCCGTCGTCCCTGGAAGATACGACGCTTCATCGCCGAACGCCAGGCCCTTGCGTGGATCGACGCGACGATGATCGACGCGGATGCCTTCACGATCGATGGGCGCGGCAGCATAAACGGGGCAGATTTCGACCTGACTCATTGGCGCAGAGCGGTCGGTGCGCCGGTGACGCTGGACATGTTGAAGACGGACAGCGCCGGTCTGCTCGATTGGCTTGGCGTGGAGGATGGCGGTATTCCCGTTGCACCCTGGGTCACCCCTTCATTGCCGTTGGCCGATATCCGTCTGAGAGTGGACGCATGGCAAAAAGCCGTCTCCGCCCTGCCCCCCGCCCCGCCCCTGATACAGGGCGCACATCTGGCCCATTCCTGGCGAACAAGCACACCGATCGGCCGTGGTGACGCCGTGGCGAGTTTCCTGATCGGCGACCGCTTCGGGCCCGGCCGATCGGACACCTCTTTCGGCGGTCTGGTCGCACTCGGCTTCCAGCTGGGCGGTGCTCCATGGAAGATGGCCACATCGATTCAATTCGAACGGCTCTGGCTGAAGGCCATCATATCGGGCGCCCGCCACCATCTCGAACAGGAACAACGGCTGCGCAGCTATGGCGACCGTGCCGCTGCACAGATCGCCAATCGCCGGCGCCCCGGTCGATTGAAGGACGTCGTGATGTTGGCAATGGCACATCCGTATATTAGCAGCCGGCTCGTCGCGCACCGACTTGGCATTACCTCGGCCGGCGCCATCAAGTTGCTCACTATCGCGACCGAGGCAGGATTGTTGCTGGAGCGGTCTGGTCAGGCCAGCTACCGCAATTATAGCATTCCCATCGCGAGCCTACCTGCCGCCTCTAGTCCTCCTGACCCGCTCGTTGATCCTTCGGAAGGTGATTTTTGGTCGGACATGTGAAAATGCTGACCCCGCCAGAAGCGCGCTGAACGCCATTTCAGGCCCCAGCCAACCAATTACATGCTCGACGCCGAAAGGCGCTCACAGAGGCTTAGAGGCACCCTGGAGCAAATTTCCGCTTTTGTTCTATTGCGCCATTTTGTGGAGCGGGCATCATCAGCGCAGTGCCCCGTCAGAATGCGATCGAAGCCCGCGATCGTCATGGGCAGCGCACAGATCCGCTCTGGCGCAGAGGGATCGGGTGCTAGTGCGCTGCCGCAATCTCGCCTGCCACCAATAGGGGCATTTAGCCTCCGCCAGCGAGCGCGGGGCTGCGCGCCGCCCAGTCATGCGCTTTGTGACCGAACAATTTCGAAAACACGTTGGGCGCCAAATTTTCTGCCCAAAGCAAACTGTGCCGCGCAGGGCTGATTGCTTAACAGCCGCAAAAGCGGGATTGCCCAGCGTGAAGGAGAGGGGAGGGTGGTTACAACCCTTCCGTCTCGTAAAAGCATCGTGTTTTCAGAATCGGCTATTACCGACTGCTACCAAGTCTATTAGTGCTGATCGCGGGCGAGAAAATAGCGGTCGCGCAAATATGGGCAGGCCGTTTTTGCTGGATTATGCGCCATATCTCATCGGCGCGACGCAGCCGGCGCATAGCCGGGAAAGTTCATCGACCACGCAAATCGCATGATTCTAAAAACACGCTGGAACGAGGTTCAGGGCCGCAGCTTGAATTTGTTGCGACGATGATGCTCCTTCACGAAGCCATAAAAGCGCTTGGAATAGTTGCGGGGCAATTCATGCGGGTTGGCGCCAAGGAAAGCATCAAAGCGGCGCATCAGTTCGTCATAATCCCAGCCAGGGAAATCGCTTCGGATCGCCTCCAGAATGTCAGCGTCCAATATGTCGCGCGCGCGCCCATTTGTCGAAGGCGCATGGCGGGCTTTGCCTTTGTCGGCACCCGAGCTGCGCAAGCCGCCCGCAGCTTGTGCGATAAGGCCCATCGTATGACGTGGATCGACTAGTGCGTCCTCGCCATTATCTGACATGGTCGACGTGAGGGGCAGGGGAGCGGACCGTGCAGATCGCACGCGCTCGACCATATGTCGGCGCATTACCATCCGCATCTTGGGTTTCGTGCTGTCGGGGTTGATGACCTCCAGACTGATGTCCGGCAGCTCGTTTATCTTGGCCAGGTCGAGCAGCTTCCGCTTGAACACCGGATAGCTGCTTTCGCTTCCACTTTTCTGGTGCAGCGTCTCAAAACCGATCACGAAACCTTCCGGACCATTGCCGCCAGCATGCTTGCGGGACGCCCGATAGAGCCATTTGCCCAGCCCGCTCGTAATTTCGAAATAGAGCGGCGAAATAGCCAACACATTGCGTTTGTCCATCACTCCGTCGAAGAACCATTTGGAAAGGGTAATTTCCATACCGAGCGACCGTTGCGTTCGCTCATCGACCAGATGGGTGTAGCTGTCGATCCAGGAAAAGGTCGTTTCGCGGCTCTTCGCGCTGGCACGGATATTGGTCTTGATCGTTGTCGCCTGCAATCGGTCGAGAGCACTCACCAGCCGCTCATAGGCGCGCCCGCTGGTGCCCCAGCAGATCCGCTTCAACAGATCTCCAGGCTGTAACCGGATGACGGGGGAGAGGTCGTTCAGGCCGCGTTCGCGCAGCTCGTTGAGGTGCGAGGCCAGATAGATCATGATGTCCGCGTCCCAGATGGTCGCCATGCCATAGGTGGGATTGGGCGAGACATGGACCGTGACGGACCTGTCGGGACTGACATATTCGATAGGCTTTATACGCTTGCGCTTCGACAGGCTGAAGAAGGGCCGCTGCATCGTTTCCTGATAATCACGCAAGGAGATATCGCTGAAATCGGGCAGGGTGAAGAACATTTCGAACTGGACCTTGCGCTCCTTGAGCGCCGTCTTAAGTTCGCCTTCATTCCCCACCACGCATCATCCCGTTTGCCGTCCCCCTGGGGGGAAAAGTGAAATAACAACCTGAAATATAAGGATTATTCCTCTATTTTCAGCTTTTCATTTCCATAAGGTCCCACGGTCATCGCCGCTTGGCGGTGCGAATGCGCGCCGCATCGATCACGGGCCGCAACGCTTCCAATATTGCGTCGGTCGACAGGTCCGACGGAGTCAGGGTCAGCGTCAGGATCTTCTGCTGATCCTTCACGACCTCGCCGATCGGCTTGCCGTTGCTGCCAGCGATCGCGGCCTTCTGCACACGTCCCTTCGCGGTCATCGCCTTGAGCAGGCGGCTCATCACTTCAGCGCCCGCGATCGGCTGCTCGTCCCCCGAACGCCGGAAACTCTGTTCCGATGCAATCTGGTCCGCGGCAGCCTCCAGCTTGGTCCGGCTCGCGGCATCGCGCAGCAGCGGCAGCAGCTTCTCGCCATATTTCGCTTGCAGATCCATCGGCGAGTGAAAGGCGCTGATCAGGAAGGGCGGGATATCGGTCAGCGCGATGTAGCGAGCGAGCTGCGATTTGGAGATCTTCAACCGCTCGGCCATGCGCAGTTGCACGCCGCCATAGAAGCGATCGACCGCTGCCTTGTAATTGAGGCCGCGCTCCAGATCGGAAATATCCTCACGCTCGCGATTTTCGATATCGGCAAGACGGAAGGCGGCCTCGTCGTCCAGATCCTCGATGATCGCGATCAGATCGATATCGGGATAATGGTTGCCGTTGAGCCAACTGATCGCCCAGTGCCGCCGCGTTCCCGTCACGAGCTCATAGGGCAGGGGGCCGTTGGGGGTGCGGCGCACGACGGCAGGAATGCGGTTGCCGCCTTCAGCCAGGATCGAATCGATCAGACTGCGCAAACGCGGTTCGTCGAGCAGCGAATAATCGCGCGCATTGCCCGGCCAGATCGAACATTCCGCCGGCTTCAACCGGATGGTCGGCCGCTTCACGATCCGCGCGGCCTCGCCAAAGGCCTCCAGGCGCTTGTTGGTGAAATTGACCCGACCCGGCGCCGTCTCGCCCGGTGCCACATCGGGTACGGCTACCGGTTCGGACGGGACGGATGCCAGGGCTTCGCTGATAAGCGACCGCCGGCTCATGCCGCGACACTCACGCTGGCGTCAGCGCCGGTCAGGCTGGTCGATGCCCATTGCTGCCGGATCTGCTGTTCGACCTCGCCGAACACGGCGTCCAGATTGTCGCGGCACCGCATATAGGTCTGGTGCGACGCGGAAGGCTTCGATTCATAGATGGACCGGAAGGCCTGCGTCGCATTCTTGATCTCTTCGGATGCCAGGATCGGCTGACCCAGCAGCAGGCCGGCATAGGTCGCCTGCATGATGCGCCACATGTCATTTTCACCCGGCTTGCTGGGCGAGAAGGTGGAGCAGACGACGCGAATGAAGCCGTAATTGACCGGCGTGCCATTTTGTTCGAGGATTTCGATATTGTCGGCGATCGTGTCCATGAAATGGATGGTCGACAGATAATCGAGCTGGCGCGCGGGCACCGGGATGAGCAGGCCGGTCGCGGCTGCCATCACATTGAGGCCGAGGAAGCCCATGGCTGGCGGTGGGTCGAGCAGGATGACATCGAAATCCTTGGCCACGCTGGATATGCCGATGCGCAGCGCCTGAAGACTTTCTCGCACGGCCTGTCCGCCTTCGCGCAACGTGGAGGTCAGATCCCATTCCGCATCCTGCAACCCCAGGCTGGACGGTACGATCTTGATCGTGGGCCAGGGGGTGTCGCGGATCGTCTGGGCAAAATCGCTGAAAGTGCTGCGCGGCGACAGAAACGTGCCCAGCGTATGATCGTCGTCGATCAACGTTTCGGGTTGAATATCGAACATGGTCGTCGTCGATGCCTGCGGATCGCAATCGATCACCAGCACGCTATAGCCATGTAGGGCAAGATAGTCGGCCAGATGTTTGGTGATGGTGCTTTTGCCCACGCCGCCCTTGAAATTCTGGACCGCCAGCACGACGGCATCTTCATCGGGCTGCTTGCCGACATGGATGCCCAGCGCCTCGCGAATCTGGGTCAAATCTTCCAGCGTGTAGTAACGGCGACCGTTGGGCTGCTGCTTGGGCTGGGGCAGGCGGCCCTTCGATTCTGCCTTGGCCAATGCTTCGGGCGTGCGGCCGATCAGCTCGGCGGCGACGGTCGGACCAAAGGTCATGTCGAGCATCTTGCGCGTGTCCGGGCGGAAGACGATCGTCTTGATATGATCGCGCATTTGCTGGCACGCCGTGGTGACGTTACGCAGCGTGTTGACGGTAAACGACATGGCGCCCCTCATTGCCGAATCATGGCGGTAAAATGGTTAGCGTTTAATGCGCCTAATCCACCGGATAAGTCAAACCGGATGCAATGATCGGTTGGAGTCGCCTTCTTGCCATGCTGCTGTGCAACAAAGCACAACCGCCTGACAGCCCGCTGAGGAAATGGATAGGCGCCAGCTGGAAGCCGCTCAACCTCTAACCAGCCCGCAAATTATCGGGCAAACACGCATTAGAGATTTTTATGAGGAGATTATACGGATTACCGTCACAGCTGGCCGCCGATCAATGGCGGAAAACTGGCGATTCGCGATGATCGCAATGAAACTGATCACACGTTCGATCCGACATGATGACACGTTGCGATGATTCCGAAAATACGTCGGATATGTGCTGATAACACGTTGTTTTTTCGGCCGATCAAGGGTCCGGCATGACGGCTGCACCGCCCTGCGCGCCGATGTCGAGCAGGCGCGATTCCTGCGGAACATAAGGCTGCCAGTCGGGCAAGCCCGCGCCGTTTGGATCGCCATTTTTCACGAAATTCACCAGATAGCCGCTGGCCAGCCGCCCGATCGCATGATCGGCGGGCGTCGTCGCGTGCCGATATTTGATCCCGACGGTGTCGAAGAAATAGGGAATTTCGCTGG
Organism: Sphingobium sp. GW821-FHT02B05; assembly: GCF_059421905.1. Classification (NCBI taxonomy): domain Bacteria; kingdom Pseudomonadati; phylum Pseudomonadota; class Alphaproteobacteria; order Sphingomonadales; family Sphingobiaceae; genus Sphingobium; species Sphingobium sp. GW821-FHT02B05. The sequence continues at coordinate 11,906 of NZ_JBWKVW010000013.1, read as the reverse complement.
CATGGCCTGCACCTATTGTCTCGGCGGTGCGCAGCGATTGCGCGACATAGGAGAAGCGATAATAATAAGTGGGCACGCCCTGGTTTGCGAATGTTTGCGCCATGGATCGGGCGCCGGTCACCATCGCGCCGGCCGGACCGCCAATATCGTTACTGGTCGCGCCGATCAACACGGGCACCCGCGCAAATTTTCCGGCCTGATAGGCGGCAAGCGCGTCGACCGCGATCCGTCCGTCGGCCACCGGGCTGCTATAGGTGCGCGGTCCGGGCGCGGACAAGGTGGCGAGGTTCAGCCCGTCAACCATCCTATCGGCCGGCAGCGCGCGCAATCGGACCAGCGCATCGGGCGCGTCGGGCGGGACCCCTTTCTTCTCGGCAAAGGCGGCCCCCACTTTTTCTGCCGCCGCGACCGTCGCTTCGTCCATCAGGCGCGGGCCGCCCGATTGGATCACCGCCTTTTGGAACAGCCCCTGTGCCGCAGGGGACGTCAGCATCGCATGGACCGACATGCCGCCTGCGCTTTCGCCCACGATCGTGACATTGGCCGGATCGCCGCCGAAGGCTGCAATATTCGATTGCACCCAGCGCAACGCCGCGATCTGGTCCATATAGCCGTAATTGGCGAGCAGCCCCTTGTCGGCGTCGGCCTTCGTCAATGCAGGATGCGCGAAGGTGCCGAACCGTCCCAGCCGATAGTTGAAGCTGACCACCATGATCCCTTGCCGGGCCAGCGCCGCGCCGGCGTAGGTGGGTGGCGAGGATCCGCCATTGACGAAACCGCCGCCATAGATCCACAGCATCACTGGCAATTTGGCCTTGGCCCGTGCGGGTTTCCACACATTCATATAGAGGCAGTCTTCGGATGGTGGCGTGCCGAGCGGCGCGGCGTCGCTGGGGAAGGGCAATTGCATGCAATCATGCCCATAGCGGCTGGCATCGCGCACGCCCTGCCAATGCGCCACGGGCTGAGGCGCGCGCCAGCGCAGATCGCCCACCGGCGGCGCGGCAAAGGGGATGCCCCGAAAGGCGATGACGCCATCCTCTCTTACCCCGCGCAGCGCGCCGTCCGCTATCGTCACCACTGGCGCCGCGGGATCGGGCCGGGCCTCTGCAACCGGTGCGGTAAAGACCGTGGCGATCAGCATGGTAGGCAAGGTCAAGCGCATCTCTCATCCTTCATTCTTTTACGAGGCGTGTTCAGGGCAGGGGGATTGCCACGACACGCTCTTCCTGCGCCGACAGCAGCGCCGCTTCGACAATCTCCTGCACCGCCAGCGCCTCTTCAAGCGGAATCGGCAGCGCGCTGCCCTTCATCAGGGCCGTGCCCAGCCGGGTATAATAAAGCTGCTGGCATCCCGCTGTTGCCGGGCGCCGCATAATGCCTCCGGCACCGTCATGAATTTCCAGCGGATCGGGATCGATGCCCCAGCCAGGCTCACCCGGTCGCAGGCCCGCAATCAGTTGCGCCTCCTGCGGATCGAGGCACCGCTTGATGAGCGATCCCCCGCTGCCATGCACGGCAAAGCGCGGGCTCCCGCCACGCTCGCCGCCCGGCGCGTTCAGGCTGGCATGCAACACCGCGCGCATGCCTGGATAGCGCAGCACGACATGGGCCCAATCGGCCGCCGCCGATCCGGGGCGCAGCGCGGCAATGTCCGCGCTCACCGCCAGCGGCCGACCGAACAGCGCCAGCGCCTGATCGACCAGATGCGGACCCAGGTCGAACCAAACGCCCGATCCTGGCGATCCATCCTCACGCCAGCGGTCGCGGACTTCCGGACGGAAGCGATCGAAATGGGATTCGAAATGCGTCACCCGGCCGATCACGCATTCCGCTATCGCAGCCCGGATGCTCAGGAAGTCGCTGTCGAACCGTCGATTGTGGAAGACCGTCAGCTGCCTGCCATGGGTTTGCGCCAGTCTCGCCAGACCCCGAGCCTCCGCCAGCGACAGGGCAAATGGCTTGTCCACGACCACATGCTTGCCCGCGCGCAAGCCATCGGCGGCCAGCGCGGCATGGGTCGCACTCGGCGTGGCAACGACTACCAGATCGACGTCCGGATCGGACAGAAGGGCAGAGGCTTCCATGCAGGCGATCGCCGGGTCGAGCGCGGCCACCTCATCGGCACGGCTGGTCGCGATCGCCACCAGATCCAGCGTCGGCGCAGCACGGATCAGCGGCGCATGAAACACGCGGCCGGCCATGCCATAGCCGATCAGGCCGACCCTGATCCGTGCCGTCATGGCTTGAGCGCGTCGGCCACGACCGGCGCCAGCTTGCCGACGATCACCTTTACGCCCTGTTCATTGGGGTGGATGCCGTCGGGCAGTTGCAGCGTCCGCTGCCCAATCACGCCGTCCAGCATGAAAGGATAAAGCGCGGCTTTATATTTACGCGCCAATTCGGGAAAAATGGGGTTGAAGGCGGCGGCATAGTCCGGCCCCATATTGGGCGATGCCAGCATGCCTGTCAGCAGCACCGGGATGCCCCGTTTCTGCAACTGCGCCAATATCACGTCCAGATTACGGCGCGTCTCGGCCGGGGAAAGGCCGCGCAGCATGTCGTTGCCGCCCAGCCCCACCAGCATCAAATCGGGCGTGCGCGGCAGGCCGTCGAGCGTGAAGGCGAGCCGCGCCAGCCCCGCCGCGGTGGTATCGCCCGACACCCCGGCATTGACGACCCGCGCCTTCACCCCGCGCGCGACCAGCGCCTTTTCCAGCACCGGCGCCAGCCCCTTTTCCTGGTCCAGATTATAGCCGGCATAAAGGCTGTCGCCAAAGGCGACCACCAGCCGTTCGTCAGCCGCCGGAACCGCCGGCTGCATCCGATTCATCGCCTGTACGTCATTGCCTGACGGTGGCGGAGAGGGTGTTTTATCCGAACAGGCCACCGTCAGTTGGACAAATAGTGCCAACGCCCCATATTGCATCCACTTGTGGCCCAAGGAGCGCTCCTTCTTCATGCATTTGCCCATCGATCCCACCTCTATCGCGATCCGCGCGCAGGATGTCACCCTTTCGCTTGGAACGCGCGAAGCGCCGGTGGCGATCCTCAAGGGCGTGGATCTTACCATCCTGCGCGGGGAAAGCATCGCCATCCTCGGCGCGTCGGGATCGGGCAAAAGCTCGCTGATGGCCGTGCTGTCGGGCTTGGAACAGGCAAGCAGCGGAAGCGCGAGCGTGGGGGGCGTCGATTTCGGCGCGCTGGATGAGGACGCATTGGCGCAGGCCCGCCGTGGCCGCATCGGCATCATCCTGCAAAGCTTCCATCTTCTCCCCACCATGACCGCGCATGAAAATGTGGCCGTGCCGCTGGAGCTGGCCGGCCATGCCGACGCCTTCGACCGGGCGGCGGCGGAATTGCGCGCCGTAGGCCTTGGCCACCGGCTCGACCATTATCCAGCCCAGCTTTCGGGCGGCGAGCAGCAGCGCGTCGCCATCGCGCGTGCCGTCGCGCCGCGCCCGACATTGCTCTTCGCCGACGAACCTACCGGCAATCTGGACGTGACCACTGGCGCCACCATCATGGACCTGCTGTTCGAACGGCAGTCGGCGGCGGGCGCGACCCTTGTCATCATCACCCATGATCCCGTGTTGGCGCAGCGTTGCGGCCGGATCGTGGAAATGCGCGACGGCAACATCATATCGGACAGCGCGGCGTGAACGCACTGAACTGGCGCGCCAGCTGGCGCATAGCGCGACGCGACCTGCATCTGGGCTTTCGCGGCCTGCGGCTTCTTTTCCTCTGCCTGTTCCTGGGCGTGGCGACATTGGCCGCGATCGGCAGCCTGACCGCTGCCATCACGCAGGAATTGAGCGATCGTGGCCGCAATCTGCTGGGCGGCGACATCGAAATCGCCATGACCCAACGCGAGGCGCGGCTGGGCGACAAGGAGGCCTTTCGCCAACTTGGCACGCTCAGCGAAACCATCCGCCTGCGCGCAATGGCGCAGCGCGTGGGGCAGGGCGGCAAAGATGCGCCGCCGGCGATCCTCACCGAATTGAAGGGGGTGGATGCCGTCTATCCCCTTTATGGCAGGCTTACTCTGCGCAGCGGCGCCTATCGCCCATCTGGTCCCGATCATATGCTGATCGGCGAAGCGTTGGCGGAGCGGCTGGAGGTCCGGCCTGGCGACCGGCTGCGCTATGGCACTGCTGAATTCACCATCGGTGGCATCATCGCCGACGAGCCGGACAGGCTGGGGGAAGGCTTCACCCTTGGCCCGGTGGCGATCGTATCCATAGATGGACTGCGTCGAACAGGCCTGGTTCAGCCGGGCAGCCTTTATACCGCCAAATATCGCATCCGCCTTAAACCCGGTTTCGACGCCGCGATCGTTCGCAACGACATGGAAAAGGCACATGCCAGCGATGGCTGGACCTTCAAGGACAAGGATCGCGCGGCGCCGGGCGCCAATCGCTTCATCGAACGCATGGGGCAATTTCTCTCGCTGATCGGCCTTGCCGCCCTCGTCATCGCCGGTATCGGGGTCAGCAATGGCGTCGCCTCCTATCTGGCCGGCAAGCGCGGCGGCATTGCCACGCTCAAAGTGCTGGGCGCGACCTCCGCCGATATCGGTCGCATCTATCGGATGCAGGTCGGCGCGGTCGCGCTGCTTGGCATCGCTGCCGGGCTTGGTGTCGGCGCGCTGCTGCCGCCTTTGATTGTTGCGCTGGCGGGCGATGTGCTGCCGGTCAGCCCCGGATTTCGGCTCCATCCCCTGCCGCTGGTCACCAGCGCCGCCTACGGCCTGCTCATCGCCTTCCTCTTCACCTTTCCGCCGCTCGGTCGCGCCCGCACCCAGCCCGCCGCCGCCATATTTCGTGGCGCTGTGGACAGGCGCAGCGGCATGGACCGGCACAGCCTGATCGCCATGGGTGGGGCAGGGGGGCTGCTGGTCGCGCTGGCATTGCTGACCGCGCGCGAACCGCTTTTTTCCGCAGCGGTACTTGGCGCGACGGCGGCGGTTCTCCTGCTGCTGCTCGGCCTGGGCTGGGCGGTGCGCCGTCTCGCCCAACTCGCGCCGCGCCCGCGCCGTCCGTTGCTGCGCCTCGCTCTGGCCAACCTCCACCGCCCCGGCGCACAGACGGCCGCGCTGATCGTCGCGCTGGGCCTGGCGCTCACCTTGTTCGTGACGCTTGCCGGCATCCAGACCAGCCTCGATCGCGAAATCCGCAACGCCGTGCCGGAAAAGGCGCCCAACCAGTTCGTCCTCGACATCCCGTCGGCGCAGGTCGATCGCTTCCGCGCCATCGCCCGCCAACAGGCGCCCGAAGCGCAACTCAACATCGTGCCGTCCCTGCGCGGCACGATCGTCGCCTATGGTGCCCAGCGCGTCGCGGACCTGAAGGAATTGCCGGAAGGCGCCTGGTTCCTGCGTGGCGAACGCGGCGTCACCTACAGCCAAGCCTTGCCGCAAGGCAGCGACCTGACCGCCGGGCAATGGTGGCCGCGCGCCTATGCCGGCCCGCCGCTCGTCTCACTGGACGAGGAAGCGGCGAAGATCATGGGCATCGGCATCGGCGATACGCTGACCGTCAGCATCCTCGGTCGGGAAATCACCGCGCGCATCGCCTCCCTGCGAAAGGTCAACTGGGACACGATGGGCTTCAACTATATCCTCGTCTTCTCCCCCAACACATTGGCCGCCGCGCCGCACAGCATGACCGCGACCATCACCATGGATGCCCGCTACGATGCGGCCATGACCCGCGCGTTGCTCGCCGCCTTTCCCGGCGTGTCGGTCATCGGCGTGGGCGATGTGATCGATCAGGTCGGCACCATCATGACGCAGATGTCGCGCGCCATCGTCGCTGCCGCCTCGGTGGCGATCCTGGCGGGCATCGCTGTGCTGGTCGGCGCCATCGCTGCGTCACGCGCGGCGCGCAGCTATGACAGCGTGATATTGAAGACGCTGGGCGCAACCCGCTGGCAGATATTGGCTGCCCAGGCGATCGAATATGGCCTGCTCGCGTCCATGCTGGCGCTGGTCGCACTGGCGCTGGGGCTGACGGCGGCCTGGTTCGTGATCGTTCGGATCTTCGAATTCAGCTGGTCGCCCGACTGGTGGGTGGTGCTGGCGACATTGGGCGGCGGCGCCCTGCTGACGCTGGGTATCGGCCTTGCCGGCGCGATCCCGCTGATGTCGATCCGGCCGGCCCGCGCGCTGCGGCAGTTGTAACGGCTGCCGCCGCCCCGAACGGCACCGATCGCGGCATATCCTGCCGCTCGCCGACGGGCCGATCAGCGCCGGCCTCATCCTCCTGCCGCAGGGCGGCTGCTCCGTTTCCGCCTTGCCCGGTGAAGAATTTATCATCGCAGAGTCGGGCGCGGTCCGCATCGAACAAGCGGGCAAGGGCTTCACCTTGAATGAAGGTGAAAGCCTGCTGCTCCGCGGTGGCGCGCCGCTCGAATCATCAGGTGCGCCGCTTGCCGAACTGCTGTTCGGCCCGACCCCGCAATGCCGCAACCATGGCGATTAGCGGCCGCGACTGCCGAAGGGATCAGTGCGACCCGAAGGCCCTGCGGCAGGAAAAGGCAGGCCAGCGCCAGCTGCAGCGCGCCGCCCCGTACGGCCAGCACGACGCCGATCGGCGTGCCGGTCATGGCCGCAGTGCTGGCCAGCAACCACAGCGAGGACAGGGCCATGCCGCCCAGCGCCAATATGGCCAGCACGCTTTTGCGCCCCGCCATGCCCATGGCCCACCAGAACAGCGGCAGGCCCATCAGCAGGGCAAGGTCAATCACCAGCGCAAAGCGTGCGCCGATCAGTGCCCCATCGGTCATCGGATCTTACTTCACCTTGAAGCTGTAGCCGCCCTCCATCTTATGCTGGTCGGCGCCGACGATATGCCATTTCAGGTCGTAGCTGCCGGCGGGCAGGGCGCGGGGGAAGGTCAGGGTCATGGTCTTGCCGTCGACGTTGGTCTTGAACCCCTTGATCGGCATCGCCGGATGATCGGCCATGCCCGGCATGCCGGTCATCACCAGCTCCGCGCCGCTCATCGGGGCCAGAAAGGTTTCGGAAAAGGTCAAGGTGAGCTTGGTTGGCTTGGCGACGGTCGTGTTGGCGGCCGGGGTGGACGACACCAGCTTGCTGTGAGCGCTCGCAACGCCGGGCAGGGCCAGCGCAAGGGCGGCAGCGGCGGTCAGGACATAAGGGGTCATGGGATGGTCTCCATCGGGGTGGCCAGACAGGGTGGTTAGGGGTGATACGCATGGACTTGCCGCACCCCTCGACCCATGCGCATAATTTTTCGACCTTTTAAATGAGGGATAGCCGGCGCTCGCGCGTATGCGTGGGGAAGGATGGAGATATAGGATGAGCGATCTGGATCAGTTGCTAGGCGCGATGCGGGCGATGCCGACCGATGCGCGCCTGGCGGACATGGACGCGGCGGTGATGGGCGGCCTTGCCCGGCGGCGCGAACGGGCGATGGCCCGGCGCAGCCTGGTGCTGGCCGGCCTGCTGGCGATCGGCATCGGCTGGGCTGGCAGCATCGTGCCCGGTGCGCCCGCACAAGCGGCGCCCGTGCCGATCGGCATGTCCGACTATGCGCCATCCCGCCTGCTCGGCCAATGAACGGCCGGCGTTATATATTCGTCGCGTTGGTGGCCTTCGCGGCGGCGCTTGGCGCGGTGCTGGTCGCCCGCATCTGGCTGGCGCCGGCACCTCGCGTCGAAAATGAAGTCCACGCCCTGCTCCATCAGCGATTGACGCTCGACGCCGCGCAGGAACAGCGCATCCACGCGCTGGAGGCGGCCTTTGCCAAACGGCGCGAGGCGCTGGAAGCGGCAATGCGCGCCGACAATGAACGGCTCGCCGCCGCGATCGAGGCCGAACATGGCTATGGTCCCAAGGTGGCCGAAGCCGTCGATCGCTCGCATCATGTGATGGGGCAGCTGCAAAAGGAAACGCTCCAGCATATCTTCGCGATGCGCGGCGTATTGCGCCCCGATCAGGCGGCGCAGTTCGATGCCGCGATCGTCAAGGCACTGACCCAGCCGGCCCGGTGACGACCGCCGATCCCGAAGATCGCGCCTTGGCCGCCCGCGCATTGGCCGGGGATCAGGCCGCCTATGGCGTGTTGATGCGGCGCCATCGCGACGCGGTGTTCCGGCTGGCGCGCGGGGCCATCGGTGACCCTGACGAAGCGCTCGACATCACGCAGGAAAGCTTCGTCGCCGCCTTTGCCGCGCTCGCCCGCTATGACGGATCGCGTCCGTTTCGCGTCTGGATCGCGCGCATCACGCTCAATAAATGTCGCGATTGGGGTCGCCGCCGCGCCGTCCGCCGCTTCTTCGCCTTTGCAAAGCCGATCGACGACGCGCTCGGCATTGCGGACACGAACGCCACGCCGGAGGAGGCGGCTCGGTCCGTGCAGGAGGTCGCCCGCATCAACGCCGCCATCGCCACGCTGCCGGCCAATCTGAAGGATGTGCTGCTGCTCCGCACGATCGAGCAGATGAGCCAGGCCGAAGCCGCGCAGGTGCTGGGCATCACGGAGAAGGCGGTCGAAACCCGCCTCTATCGCGCCCGCGCAAAACTCACGGAAACTTTGAGGGATTGACGCTGCGCTCGCGTATGAAGGGGCATGACCGACCTGTCCCTTGACCGCCGGACCCTTTTCAAAGGCGCTGCCGCGCTGTCTCTGGCCCGCGCCTTCCCGGCCTGGGCGCGCAGCGGCACCGCAGGCCTCCACCCCGCGCCGGGCGTCCTGTCGGGCGATCGCATTGCGCTCACCGTGGGGGAGGGGCATTTTGGCACCGGCAGACGATCGGCCCATGCCATCACCATCAACGGCACCGTCCCTGCGCCGCTCATCCGCCTGAAGGAAGGGCAGCGGGTCCAGCTTGCCGTCACCAACATGCTGAAGGAAGACACCTCGATCCACTGGCACGGCCTGATCGTCCCCTTCCAGATGGACGGCGTGCCCGGCGTCAGTTTCCCCGGCATCCGGCCGGGCGAAACCTTCACCTATGATTTCCCGATCCGCCAATCGGGCACCTATTGGTATCACAGCCATTCGGGCATGCAGGAGGCGATGGGTCATTATGGCCCGATCGTGATCGACCCATCCGGTGCGGACCCTATTGCCTGTGACCGTGAGCATGTGCTGGTCCTGTCAGACTGGAGCCCTATTCATCCGCATGAGCAGATGCGCCGCCTTAAAATGATGAGCGGCTACTTCAACCGGCAGCGACAAACACTTTCGGGGCTGCTGGCAGGGAAGGATCAGTCGCTGGCAGACCGGCTCGCCTGGGCGAAGATGCGCATGGATGCGACCGACATCTCGGATGTGACCGGATCGACCTACAGCTTCCTCGTCAATGGCCACGGCAATGTCGAGAACTGGACAGGCCTCTTCGCGCCAGGCGAGAAAGTGCGGCTGCGCGTCATCAACGCCTCGTCTATGACCAACTTCAACTTCCGGATCCCGGGCTTGCCGCTCACCTTGGTGGCTGCCGACGGCAATCTCGTTCAGCCTATCGAGATCGACGAATTGCAGATCGCGATTGCCGAGACGTACGACTTTATCGTCGAGCCAGGTTCGGCGGAGAGTTACGGCGTAATCGCCGAGGCTATCGACCGGTCCGGTCTCGTCCGCGCGACGTTGGCGCAGCGGTCGGGGCTCATTGGTGAAACGCCTGCACTGCGCGACAGACCCGTCCTTACCATGCGTGACATGGGTATGGATATGAATGGCATGGACATGGGCGAGGGGGGGGTGATCGACCTCAGCAAGCCGGCAAATAGTTCGATGAGTGGTCATTCGATGTCGATGCGCGATCCTGCGGTCGCGCCGGGCGTAAAGATGGGCCCGGGCGTCGCCACGCTTTCCCCGATGCCGGTAGACCGGCTTGCTGATCGTCCAACAGGGCTGGAAAACGTTGATCACCGGGTGCTCACCTATGCGGACTTGCGTTCGCGCGATCCCAATCCCGATCCGCGCGCGCCCAGCCGCCAGATCGACGTACATCTGACCGCGAATATGGAGAGGTATCTCTGGTCCATGGACGGCGAGACCATGTCGGAGAATCCGAAGCCGATCCCCTTTCGCCTGGGGGAGCGCGTGCGCATCAATCTCATCAACGATACCATGATGCCGCATCCGATCCACATCCATGGACACTTTTTCGAACTGGTCAGCGGCAAGCCCGGCAATCGCGCGCGCAAGCATACTGTCAACGTGCTGCCGGGTGGCAAGGCCTCGTTCGATCTTACCGCCGACGCTGAAGGTGACTGGGCTTTTCACTGCCACATGCTCCTGCACATGCACGCCGGAATGATGCGTGTCGTGACGGTTCGCAAAGGCGAGGAAGCCTGATGGCTCGCCTCTTTCCGATCCTCACCTCGCTGCTATTGGTTGGCTCGCCGCTTTCTGTACAGGCCCAGGAAAGTACTGCGGCCCCGCTACAGGCCGATGAACATGCCGGGATGACAGATGGCTCCATAGATCATTCTAAGGTGGACATCGAAAGTGTGGATATGGATGGGCAGGACATGCAGGGAATGGATCATTCCGATCACGCCATGCCCGTGAGGACAGTCTCCGACGAACCCGGCAACGCCCCGCCGCCACCGATACCGACCGACTTTCCTGCCGCACGCTTCTTCGCGCCTGATCTTATGGCGGCCTCGCGCGCGGCAATGCGCAAGGAGATGACATTCAGGACTTTCGCGCTTCAGGTGGACCAGCTGGAATTTCGCGCCGGCAAGGGCAGTGATGGTTTCGGCTGGGACGGGCAGGCATGGTACGGCGGCGATATCGATCGGATTGTGCTGGCTAGCGAGGGCGAAGGCACTTTTGGCGAGAGAGCTGAACGCATAGAAATCAATGCTTTCTGGCGCCACGCTCTTGATCCTTGGTTCAATATGCAGCTGGGCGTGCGCCAGGACTTTCGACCCGATCCACAGCGCAGTTACGCGCTGATCGGTATCGAAGGGCTGGCGCCTTACTGGTTCGAGCTGCAAGGTCAGTTGTTCGTATCAAATAAAGGGGACGTCCACGCGCGTGGCAAAGCAGGCTATACGCAGCGCATAACCCAGTCCCTGGTGCTTGAACCCGAAGTCGAGTTGGATTTTGCGTTTCAGGACGTGCCAGCATTGAAGGTCGGGACGGGTTTTGAGCGTGTCGAAATGGGTGTTAGGCTTCGCTACGAGCGGAACCGATCTCTTGCCCCGTACATCGGATTAAACTGGGAGCGGAAGCTGGGCAGAACCGCTCTGAGTGCGCGGACTGCGGGCGAGGGCGTTTCTGGAGTTTCAGCGGTTATTGGCTTGCGAGCAATGTTCTAATCGCGATCTTGGTTCTGTTCGCTCATATCGAGCGCTTTTTTTTCCAATGAATTAATAAAGCACATACGATGCAATTCACGAAGCCCGGCGCCTGTCCGTTGGTGCCAGACCGACCCTCGAACGTGCAGAAATAGTAGGTCGTTTAAACCCATCATCTCAATCGTCGATAGTATCGTGGGTTCAAATCCCACCCTCTCCGCCACTAACCTCTCCCGCAGGGGTCTTCATAAGTCCATCGATATCGATTTTTCTCCCTGACTACTGACACTTAGCTCACCAGCCTGGTTGAAGTCGTCCACGCGCATCCGCACCGGTTTGCGGCAGACGTGGTACGATTTGTGGTCTCGGCGGTCGACAAACGTGGTGCTTTTGGAGACGACCGATGCTCAGTGACGCCAAAGTCCGTGCGGCAAAGCCGTGCCCCAAATCCTACGATCTGACAGATACCAACCGTCTACTTCTGTTCGTCACCCGAGTGCCGGAAAAATATGGCGATGGAAATTCACTTACGACGGCAAGCAAAAGACGATGGCTTTTGAGCCTGGCCACGGGTTACGCTTGCCGATGCGCGTGCCAGGCGGGACGAAGCTTCCGTTCATCTGGCTGA
>NZ_JBWKVW010000012.1:0-85697 GCF_059421905.1 Sphingobium sp. GW821-FHT02B05 | reverse complement strand
ACCACCTCACTGCAACGGCTCGCTTTTGGCGGTAAGGTGGCAGGCCGGGGGTTCGGCGTCGATCGGCAGGCCGGGACGCGTTTCAACGTTGCAAAGCTGGAACCGATGCTGGCGGAAATACATGAACGATTAGCGGGCGTCGTTATCGAGCAGCTGGGTTATGCCGAATTCATCCGGCGCTATGACAGGCCATGCGCGCTTTTCTATCTCGACCCGCCCTATTGGGGGTGCGAGCGGGACTATGGTCAGGATGTCTTTTCGCGTGACGACTTCGCCCATCTGGCCGACCAGTTGGCGGGCATCAGCGGCAAGTTTTTGCTGACCATCAATTCCACACCGGGCGCGCGCGCGACCTTCGCTGCTTTCCATGTCGCCGAGGTGCCGACGACATAGACAGCGGGGGCAGGCAATCCGAAGGCGGTGAGCGAACTGATCGTGAGCAACTTCCTCTTACCTAGCTGATAGCGACTGACATTGTCGCATGCCAAAGGCGGTCCGCACCACGCGGGCCGCCTCTGAAAATCATTACGAGCCAGACAAACAGATGCTGCAGGCAAATTAAATTTGTATAGACCGGCGATCTTATACAGCGCCTGCGGCAATCATGAGGTCGGTCGGCCCACCCGTCGGCGTGAGCAGCCGCCGTTCCGCCTGTCCATGATGAATCCAGTGCTCGTAGCCGGATTCCACGATGCCGCTGCGAACGGCCTCTTCGACATCAGGGTTTGCCGCTAGATAGCCGATCTCTGTGAAGGCGGGTGGGTCGCCCTGGACACCGACATAGCTTGCAAGAAACATTTTCATTATTCTGCCAACGACTGAATCTGCTACGTGAAGGCAATCAACGCCGTAAGCAATACTCCTCGGAGCTAAGGTTACGATATCATAACTTGGGAAATAATCGACGTTATCGTGAGCTTGCGCAAATTGCTCGGCAGCTACGCGTAGCACGCTTTTTGATCGTGTATTAGCAATTGCAACATCTACGCCAGTAAAAGTTGCTGCCATCGGTACAGGTGACACTGTGACGATCATTTTCGCTTCTGGATTTAGCACCCTTAGCGTAGCCCTAATACGCTCTAGTTCTTCCAGATTTTGCACGACGTCCGTTACTACCAGAGAATAGCGCCCGTCGTCGCGTCTGGTAGAAGCGTAGGATGGAGCGCTATTCAGATAGCAACCAGAGCGATTGTCGAACCAAACCTCATTTAATCCAAGAGTGATTATAACTACGGATGCCTGTGCCACACGTGAGAAGTACGAATCGATAAGGTAATGACGTCTTTCGATAGCACGCTCCAGCGTAACGAGGGGTATTCCGGGACCGAGCTGCAAATCCTGCCAGCTAGATCCTATCTCTTCGAACAGGCGTTCATCGACGATCGGCTTCTCTAGAACCCAACGTAGCTCATTGAAGACAGACATGCTGGTGAACTTGTTGACCATCCCGTTGGGCCGAGCAGGAGCCTCGCTTTTTGGCGCGATCAGTCGCTTCGAGAGAACTTTGCGTCCCCTGTAAATCAAATGCTCCTCGATATTTCTTGCGAAGCATGACCCGATACAAAAGAATGTACTGTCATCGTCGATTAGAAATTTCGGCTCATGATGGATGCTCAAGGGCGCACTATTAAATCGCTCAATATCTTTATCCCATTGCGAAAAGCGATTTTTCGCGACATTGGCCCAGGCATCCTTACCTTCGATCGTCCGCATCTCATCCCTCACGCAATCGACATGCCTCCATGGCTAATAGGCAATTGCGCCTGTAGCAACAGGTTCAAGCGCGGTAGCCCGAGTTCATATTCTATGCTTTGCGCGCCCGCATCGCTCTGATGCTCTCGGATCGAAGAAATCGGGACATCACCCCTGAAAACTCGCTTTTCCCCCCGCCTCGCCCGCGCGCTTTTTATGTCCCTTTTGATGCACTATCGAAAACATCCAAAGAGTCGTCGTACACGACACCGGTCAACGATTATCTAGTGACGTGCGCTGATGCGTTTTGATGCGGTCGGGCGGTTAAAAGGCCGCAGTTGCAAGCCATGCTGCTAGAGCCCCGTCAATCCACTCATCATCGGCCAAACTGAAACTTGAGGCGCTGATCGTTCGATGCGATAGGCTGGCGTCCATTAACGTTATATATGCTTCCACCGTGTCGTTGGAGGGTGTGACGTAATCTGAAGCGGCAGCAAACCGGTCTTAAAAGTATCGCTAGCAGCTGAGTAGCCTAAACTTTGAGGGACAAAAATATCGCCGTTCCTCGACCGCCTTCACCGACTTTGGTAATTGTGATCTTACCATTCAAGCGTGCATTAAGCCTCGTGACCCTGCTACTAACATTATCAAAGAAAACTTTCGTCTTTTCCGCGTTCACAATGTCAAGAGTGCGATTGGCCTTTTCTTTTGCGCGTCGAGCGACGTCCTCCGCAGACAGCAGCGCCTCATCGCTTGCAAGGCGATTTACATAGTCGTCGGTAGCGTCATCAAGTGGTTTATCCATCGGTGTCCTCCTGCTGCTCGCATAATTGAGTTCGTCAGCGCCAAATTCAACCGCCAATCAACGCTGGCAGCGGAATGAAATCGGAGAAAAGGTAATCTCGCCAATCTGTACCGATCATCCGCAAAAAAATGGCGAATTCCTGCGGTTTCTGGGATTGGCCTTACCCTATAATCTTCTGCGACCTCTGAGGGGGCAAAACTATAATCCCTTTGAAAATTAAAGACTTTTCTGGGCCGGAAAATCACTCCTAGAAGGTATAATCTGGTTATAGAAAGATTATAGGTAATGTTACTCGTAACCTGTTGAATTTTCATGGAAGTTATACAGATTGCTTTTTCCCGCTCCCTCCCGACTTACTAAGTAGCCCTGCCGCCTATATAGGAATAAAGGATAGATGGCCGTCGCAATGCTACTGTGCCAGCGCGTATCGTTCCACCTTCGCTGCCATGTAAGCCAAGGAGGTTCGGTACGCGCGGCCATGTAGAGGTGGCTTAAGGGGGCGCATGCTGACGTTGTCGACTGCCGCAAAGCAGTCACTGAGCGATCTACTGTTATGGATTACGGCGATTGCAGGAGGCATTGCAGTGGTGACAGGCTACCTGTCATCGTTTCTGTCGAGCCAAGCATCGGATGAAAAGGAAGCGATATCAATCAGGCGGATCGCCGACGCGGACACTCGCGGTAAGGACGCACTTGCGCGGGTGGCTGAAGCGGACGCAGGCCTAGCAAAGGCACACGCCGCAATTGCTGAGCAGCAGGCGCGGGCGGCCCAATTTGAAAGAGAGGCCGAAGAAGCGAAGTTGAGCGCTGAACGGCTGCGTCAGGCGATAGCATGGCGCGAACTTCCGAAGGCCTCGCAAGCGATAGTCATCAACCAAGCTTCAAAAATCCCCCAGTCCCTCAACTTGCGCTATACAGATGGTGACCCGGAAGCGCTGGCACTCGCACTTCAATTTGCGAAGGCGTTTGATCAGGCCGGGTGGCGGGTTGGCATGGGTGCCGAAAAGCTGCCGAACATGTTGGCAATGGGCGTCATTGTAGATGCTCAGCACCCGGCGAAAGCGGTGATTTCATCGATTTTGAAGGAAAGCCACATCCCCTTCAAGGAAGCACCCCTCCCCGGAGGGCTTGGCTTCAATATCACAATTTTAGACGGCCCTACTCTGTTCATCGGGTCGAAACCCCGGTGACGCAACGGTCAAATGGAGGCGTTTGCGGCTCCGGGACTATTCCGGGACTCTCAGGTCCATTCTGTTCCGCTTGTTGCCGCTACGTTCCGTAAACGTACCCTTGACCGAACGCCAAAATTCGGTAGAAGCGCCGGAAATCCCTGCGTGGGGCGATTAGCTCAGTTGGTAGAGCGTCTCGTTTACACCGAGAATGTCGGCGGTTCGAGTCCGTCATCGCCCACCAGTTTTGCCGATGCACTGGCACACCCTTACAGTGACATTCAGCCAACCTGATTCTGTCATTGGCTGATTTCTGCCCTTTTTTGTGACGTTGGCAATGAAAAGGCCGCCGGTTTCCCGGCGGCCCTCAAAGCGATCAATCAGAATATCGGCTCCCACGGCCTTGCCCAGGGGACTCACCACTCGGCCGGAGCAGCACTGAACTCGACGACGGTCACGCGGCCGGACAACGTCGCTCGCACGGATATGATGCGGTAGGGTCGGCCAGCGGCCACCGGATGCCGCAGAATTCGATCCAACCAAGAGCCGATCAGCCCCTTGCGCTCGAACAGGCCGTCGATCACGGCACGACTATCCGACCTCCGGAATCGGACGTGTGAACCGCCAGCGCGCCAAAGCGCATCACCATGTGCGCCGACCGGTCGGCAATGCGCAGAGCGAGGTGGTCCATCACGATACTTGCCGATCCGCTGCCCGACTGCCCGTCATGCTCTGGATCGCGAGAAGTCCCGCGGTTCGATTGCCCGCGAATCACGGTACCGATCTCAGGCCTGTCCGGCCAGTCTGCGGCGGGCCGCAACCGCCACATCGCAAAATCGAGGCGAGCATGTCGATGACGCGCAGATCGATCTGCTCCCAGCTGGCGCCTCGAAGATCGATGCGCCGCAGCCGATAGGCAAGACCATCCGGGACGGCTTCCGTATCGCGCGACTGTACGATCCATGTCACGGCGCCGTAGTCGATGACCGTGGCGATGGACGCGTCAGGGACGGCCACATTCGACGATGCGTCCACCAGGCGCGACACGACCTCGATCATGTCGTCGCTGGCCTTCTCGATCCCTGTGAGCGACACGACCGGGTTGGCGCAGCCGCTGGCCACCATCGCGCTCATGATCGGGAGCGGAAGCGCCACGTCCGGCCGGGCATGGTGGCCGACGAACATGTCCGTGGACGCGTCGAAGGTGATGTGCGGCACGCCGGCGGCGCGGGCGAGCCGGCGTGCGACATGGGTTCGTCCTGCGCCGCTCTCCCCGCCTAGCAGCACGGCCGGCATCGTGAACCAGTTGCGGCCGCGGATCCGCTGCTCCGCGCAGGCGTCAGAGACGGACCGCATGAACTCGGGCTCCCAGTCCAAGTCCAGATCCTACATGATGCCGGTCGACCCGAGGCGATCGCCGCCTCGCAAGTCGAGCGTAACATCGGTACCGAGCGGGACCGGCCGGCTGGAGAAGCTCCGGGCGAAGATTAGGGAAGGATTGACGCGGGGCGCGGTGAGGGCATGATCGATCTCCGTGTCGACCGGCACGAGCGCGCTGCCGCTCATTCACCCATCCAGAACCTGAGGGGCCGTCACCCGCGATCGGCTTCTCCCGGCGCCTTCACTTCCTTTTCGGTGGCACGCATCCCGTCGAGGATGTGGCGTTCGAGCGCGTGCTGGCCGAGTTCGTGGAACATCCGCTCCATTTCGGCGAAACGATGCTTGTTATATGCGAGCCAGTCGGAGACCCGGTCGCACTCCCACTTCTCGTCGAACTTCATGATAAAGAACGGGGTGCAATCGTTGCCCCGCTCGAGCCCGAGATAGGGGCGCTTGCCGGACGGCGTGAAGAGATAGAGGTCGATCGTCTGCGCAAGACGCCGCTCCTGCTTCCCGCGCTCGCGCTCGACCACCATCCGCTCCCGATCCTCCGCGATGGCGCCTGCAAGGATGAGCGAATGGACCGCGTCCGCGCCGAGACGGAGGGCGATCCGACCCCAGAGCTCCCAGCTCTCCGGCTTCGAGCGGATCCATGTGTAGAGGTGGGCCGCAGCCTTCTGGGTGTCGAAGCACACCTGCCAGACGACGGGATGGACACCGTCTTCGAGCCGGCGAAGGATCTGGACGGTGCGGAGGCCGACGTCGTCGGTCCCGCCCATCGTCGGAATGTACCGGCTGGAGCCGGCAAGCAAGCTGGTCATGAGCGATCTACTGCTGTTCGGGAAAAAGGGGGTGCAGCGCGATGGTGGTCCGCGGCAGCGCAGGCAGCGGCTCACGATGGGCGGCCGTGCGTGCCCAGCATCTCCGACAAGACGGTGCGCCCGTTCCGGTCGCGGTGACGCAGCATCTGGATGATCGCAGCGACGGCAGCGCCCGGGCGGTGTCGATCATGATGGTAGCCGGCCTGCATCAGCAGATAGCGCAGGACATGGCCATCGATGCCACGCGCCTCCCTGTCTTCACCTCGAGGACCACCGCCGTGCCGGCCGCAGGACCTTCACCTTCGTCAGTCCAGCCGGTATCGAGGTCGAGCGGGCGGACGAGATGACAGCCGTCATTCTTCGTGGCGGCCTGACAGCCGCACGTGCTTCGCGTGTTCATGATGTCTGAATCCTGTCAGATGCCGAGGAGACGGCGCTTCAAGAAAAGCGGGCCGCCGGCCCACTCCTTCACCATGTGGCAGCCGGTCGAGGCCTGGCTGCTCCTTCGCGGTGGAACAATGCCGACCGCGGATGCTCCGTGAGCATTTGCTGGTCCGTCCGCGATGGGACGGGACAGAATCCTACTGCCTGCATACGTCTTCGGATTCGACAAGTGGGGCGCGGTGTGTGACGCGACGATCGACATGGAGACCGTCCGCTCGCTGCTGTCGAGTAAAGGGTCTCGACGAGCAGATGTCGCCCAAATCCAAGTAGACTGCGGAGTGACAGGCGCCCGGGGATGGAAGAGGATGTGTGGTCGTACCTGCCTACAGGCAGGCTTGACATCGACGTCACATTGATTCACGGTTTGTTCACCGGCTGAAGGTACAAGTCGACCCCCCAATGAGCCGGAAATCGGCCATACTGACCGTAAGTCTGCCGACGTGCCGCCATTGCGGCCGCCACTGGCGTCCTGCGCAAGGCGTCGTGGCCGACGCGGCATATTGCGGCAAGTGCCGGTCCGATCGGCAGGCGGGAATCAGCAGCCAGCTCGGACTGACGCCGATCAGCACCGCCGACGCTATCGGCGGATATCTTCTCCCCCAACGTCTTCGAAGCCGTTAGGCGAAATAGTCCTCGAGCCCCTTCAGAGCGACGCTGCGGCTCACGATGCCGCCCGAGCCGTCGAGACGCTTCCTGTGAACCTTAGCGACCGGCTCGCTCCAAGCCTCCCACTCGTGGCGGCGCGGCGAATGCCGCTTCCATTCGACGACAAGCCGGCGCGTGCCCTTCCCCTGCTCCCACCGGACGAACTCGGCCGTGACTGACGTCCCCAATGTGGGTGTCGTGGGCAGGGTCGCCAGCGTTGGCCGGCGGGAGGACGTCGCCAGCGTCTATCAGGTCGCCCGCGCGGACGTGGTGCGCAACTCCATGGCGCCCGATCGTCGCGGTCCGGCTGAGCGCGCGCTAGGCCGGACACCGCGCGACATCTACATCCCCGATCTGCGGCTATGATCGGGCATCATCCCTGGGCAGCCGACCGAAGGCATCAAGATCAGGCCGCGTGACTTCCGCTAGTGGGGCATTGCTGCTATCTCCTGCTTCGCGCAATGTTGGCGCAACATGTCGGTGTGAGAGCGGCGCAGACCGGGGAAGGACTCGCAGCCACCCATTACGCACTGTTCAATTTCGCCACGAAGGTCGCGGCGGCCATTGGTGTTGCGCTGGCATGGGCGCCGTTGCCGGGTATGGCTTCCTACCTGACCACCCCGTAAGCCTAGCCGGGCGACGGGTGATCACACTGACTTATGCGTTGCCGTCCTGCTTTGCGGCGATGGTGGGCCTTGCCATCCTCATGTTCCACCAAGGTCGAAAAACTGCTGCCCGCCCGGCCTAAGTCCGGCACAAGCGGGCAGCAGCGTCGCCGTTAGCCCGCCATGGTCCAGCCACTGAGATGACCGTCGCTGATCCGGGCATGGGCAGTGCGGGATATCTCCGTCCGTCCCACGGCCTCTCGAGGGTTTACGACACGCACGAAAACGGCATCGACGCTGTCGGCCGTCAAGGTGACGGCGACGAAACCGATGGCATGCGTATCGCACCAAAGCACGTCACGATTATCCCGCGCGAACGCTTCGTTCACGGGGCCGTCCGGCAACATCAGTTCACCGATAGACGGCCCCGTAATGGTCGACGCAGACACTTCCAGTCCCAGCCGGCGATCCCCCTTATGGAGCTCGTTGATCCACGCCATATGGCTGTCACCTGACAGGACCAGCATGTTGGCACCGCTCTGTTCGATGATGTCGTAAACGCGCGCACGCTCGGCCGGATAGCCGTCCCAACTGTCTAGGTTCAACATCGGCAGGCCATAGCGCGTCATGGCGTAGAATGGCGCCATGGCCGCCGGCCCGTTGCCCAGCTTGGTCAGGTCCGGATAGACATAGCTCGACAAGATGGTGGCGCTGCCCAGCAGGAACCAGGGGCGACCCGATGCTGTGTGTGCATGGGCTTCCTGTCGCAACCAGTCCATCTGCCGTGTCCCGATCATTTGGCGCGCGGGATCGGCCAGCTTTGCGCGGAAGGCCGCGATGTCCGGTTCCAGTCGATAGCCCTGGGGCAGGTTTCGGCGGTCAAGCGCCGGATCGTTCACGACCTTGGGCGCGGCGGGATCGCGTCCATCGATCACATGATAGGTCATGTCTTCAGTCAGTGTCAGTTGACGGTCCCGCGCCTGCAACCGGGTTTCGGGCAGCACCAGCGTGGCCAGATCGCCCAGAAGGAAGCTGCGCTCGATGGCATAGGGATGGCCTGGCGCCGGATCGCGGATCGGCATCCAATCCAGATAGGCGCTGATGGCTGCCTCCTTGCGCGCCTCCCAGTCGCCATTCTTGGCCGGGTCATGATGCTGTGCGCCATGGACCCAGTCGTCATTGGCGATCTCATGATCGTCCCACATGCAGATCCAGGGTGCGCGGGCATGGGCGTCCTGTAGCGCGGGATCGCGGCGCGCCTGGGCGTAGCGGGCGCGATAGTCGGCCAGATTGACCGTATCATGTGCCGGCTCGATCGCGCGGATATCATGCAGGCCGGGGAAGGAATTGGCCCCATATTCATAGATATAGTCCCCTACGAACAGGACCAGGTCCAATTTCAGACGATCAGCGATCGCGCGATAGCCGTGAAATTCGCCAAACATGTACATGTTGCAACAGGTCAGGACGATGTCGAGCCGGTCGAGCGCACCGATCTCGAGCGTGCGCGTCATGCCGGCAGGCGAGCGCTGACCCGCCGCCTCGAACCGATAATGATAGGTGTGGCCCGGCTTCAGGCCGGATGCCACGACCTTCACGCAATGATCACGGGCCGCCGATGCCACGAACGGGCCATGCGCGACCGTTCGTAAAAAGTCAGCGTCTTCTGCAATGATCCATCTGCCGGAGAGCGGTGCCGCATCTGGCGTAGTGATGCGAGTCCACAGCAATATGCTGTCCGCGGCGGGATCGCCACTGGCGACCCCGTGCTGAAAGAGTGGCGCTGTACGTGCGTGCGCCGTGCCGGCGACGAGCAGCAGGCTGCCCATCGCCGATCCGGTCAGTAGCATGCGCCGATTGAGCGCGGCCATCAGAAACGCATACCCGCAGACACGCCCCAAGTGCGCGGCGGTGCGCTCAACTGCGTCTTGCTGCTCGCCGACGCGCCACCCAGGCCAAAGGCATAATAGGCATCGGTCAGGTTCCGCACGAAACCGGCGATCGTATAGCGCTTATCGATCTCGAACCCGATTCGAGCATTGACGAGCGTGTAATCACCGATGCTCTGATAGTTATCCAGTTCGGTGTAATATTTGCTGACATAGCGCGCATCCACCTGCGGCGTGATGGTCAGCCGGTCGGAAACCTGGAAGTCATAGCTGATCGAGCCGTTCAGCGTCATCTTCGGCGCCTGCGGCAGTTCATTGCCGAGACGACGTGCGACCTCGGCCGCACTGGCGGATTCGATGTCGAGAATCTTTGTCGACAACAAGGCGACGCCGACATTGATCGTCATGGGCTTGACCGGATGGGCGGTAATCGACGCTTCGCCGCCGAACGAACGCGCCTTGCCGACGTTGGTCCGCACGCTGGTGAAGGCACCTGACGTGCCATATTGTTTCGACGTACTCGCCTGGATGTTCGAGAAGTCGTAGTAGAAACCGGCAACTTCGATCTGGACCGGTCCACCGCGCGGCATAAACTTGATACCGCCCTCATAGGCCCATACGGTTTCCGGCTTGAACGCTTCGGCTTCCGGGGCGGACCAGATCGTCGTGCCATCGAAGCCACCGGCACGAAAACCGCGGCCGAACGATCCATAGATGCGGGTGCTGTCACTGACTTCATATGTCAGCGAGGCGCGGCCCAATGGGCTGGACTTGACCATGCGATTGTCGAAATTCACGTCGAGGCCCGGAAACACGAGCTTGCCGATCGAAAGACCATAGGGGTCGAGATCACGAGTATAACCCTGGAAGGTCGCTTCCTCTCGCGTGTAACGCATGCCGAGGTCGGCACGCAGGCGAGGCAGGACCAGAAAGTCCACGTCCGCGAAGCCGGCCAGGCTGTTCCGGTTCTGGATATAGTTCGCTGCGAATTTGGTGCGGAAGGTGTCCGACCCGTCCAGGTCGCTGTAGAGGTCGATCTTGTCCCGGAAATAGGCGGCGCCGACGGTCCAGTTGAAATTGCCGGCCGTCTTGTTCTGAAGGCGGGCCTCGACCGATCCCTGCTGCAGCTTGTCCCGGTAAAGGATATCATATGTGCGCTGGGGCGTGCCGTCGTCCCAGTCGTAATCGTTCTTCATCCATTCGTAGCCGCCCAGCACGGTCAGCACCATGGTGTCGCCTATATCCTGCGAAAGGGTCGCAGAAGCGCCCCAATTCTTGCGGGCGCGCTTCGAATCGATATTGCCGTAAAAACTGTAGCGGGGCGTGCTGCCATCCGTTGCCTCGGCCAGCGGCTGGCCGCCCTTTTCCTGGAACCCGTGCAGGTTTAACAGCAATTCGGTGCCGGTGCCCTTGCCGATGGAGAGGAGCGCGCGGCCACCGTAGAAGGTCGAGCCCCCTACCTTGTCGCTGTAACCCGGATCGGTGACTACCGGAATGATCGGATTGGGCGTGGTGCCAGCATAGCGCCCTGCGCCCAGCCGCGTCTGATAGCCGTCGGTATGGTCGTAGAGCCCCGATACGCGAAGGGCGACATTTTGGGCGAGAGGCACGTTGACGGCAGCTTCCAAGCGGCGGCTGTCGAAGCTGGAGTAGCTCGCTTCGGCGCGGCCTTCCAGCGTGTCGCTGGGCTTGTTGGAGATGACGTTGACGGCGCCGGCTGTCGTGTTCCGGCCGTAGAGCGTGCCCTGCGGCCCCTTCAGTATCTCGACGCGCTGCACGTCGAACATCTGGCCGCCGATCAGCGCGGAGGAACCCTGGTAGATGCCATCGAAGTGCACGGCCGCGGAAGGATTGCCATTGGGGCGGAAATCATCATAACCGATGCCACGAATGGTGAAGTTCTGCACGGTACGGCCACCGACCAGGGTGTTCGACACAATCACACCCGGCGTATGCTGGGCAAGGTCGAGAAAGTCCTTCACGCCATCCTTGCGTAATTGATCGCCACTCAGCGTTAGCACGGCCGCGGGAACTTCCAGCAACGTCTGCTCCCGCTTCTGGGCCGTGACGATGATTTCATCGCCTGCATCCTCGCCAGCCTGGGCATGTGCAGGCGCGCTGGCAATCCAGGCGCCTCCCAGCATGAGCGCGGCGACAAGCGTGCGGAGGGAGTAGTGACCTGCAAGTATCTTGGTCTCGTAACGATAGTTCGACATCTGGAAGCGCCCCATATTGATGTTCGGCACTCTGGATTGTGCCGTCCTGATCCTTGATTCGCACCGCCGCTGTAACGGCAGTTCGATTCTCATGCGCCTCTAGCTGTGGATTGCGGCAGATTGGTTACATTATAAACTTCAGACCTTGTACTGATGACGCCGCCGACACAGCTGACTCAACTGGTATCCGCCTTGAATCCCGTAACGCTGGTTTGAAACGGTTGCGCTTGTTAGGCCCGGCCCGTCGCCAGACCATCATTGCCTGCCGCCATCGTCGCTGCGGCATGCACGATCAGCTTGGCAGTCGCCACCGCAGGCATCCCCGTCGCTTCGTTGAGGATCGCTCGCCCTTTGATCCATATGGCAAAGGCGCCGGCCGTATCCCGTGACAAAGCCAGCGCGGGTGGCCAGTGACTATGGCTCGCGTTGAAAATGCCGACGCCCTCGATTACGCGCAGCTGCATGACGAGGGGTTCCAGATCCTGTTCGCGCGGCACCGACAGGCTGGTCTGTCCCAGCGTGCGTGCATAGTTTACATAGAAACCGGCGGGATCATCAGGCGTCGCAGACTGCGTCGTCTGCGCCAATTGCAAGCTCCAGTCACGACTAGCATCGGGCAGAGCGGACGCGGAGGCTAGATCAAGATATCTCGGCAGGGCGTGCATCAGCGCCTTCCAGATTGCCTGATGGCGAAAGGTCGCGAAGGCGCCATAGTGATAGACTATCTGGGACGGCGGAACGCCTGCCCGCTGGGCGATCTTCTTGAGATTGATGCCCGATACCCCATGGCGGATTATTTCTTGCGCAGCAGCGTCCATCAGGTCTTGAAGTTTGCTTGGCGCCTCGGGCAGTGTAGCCGGTGCATCGGAAAAAGCACGCCGTTCTGCCCATGATCCTATCCGCCCGCGCGGGCGGATAGGATCATGCACCTGTCCGCACCCTGCGATCAGCCCGTTAATCGTCTCCTGCAACAAGATGCCATGATCGACCCTGCCCATCAGGGCGGCGGCATAGGCTTCCTCGCTCAATATATAGGCCGAGAGCAGGGGCGCGAGTGGAGCAAAGGCGCTATCGGCGAGCAGGCGCGTCCAGAAAGCTGTGCGCGTCGCATCCCATTGCCGGCAAATATCGGCTAATGGCGGGAACTGAGCGCTTTTATAGACGGCCTCCAGCCAGCTACGCGCAAAATCCTGTTTGTGGCGGGCGCGGATGTAATCGATGACTATCTGCACTAATGTTGCCCCGTCGATCGGCAAGCCGGCAAGATCAGCTGACAGGCGATCGTGAAATGCAGCATCCATGATCGCCAGAGCCTCCATGGTCGCGCGCAGCAGGCCATCCTTGCCACCGAAAAGCGCAAATACTGCGGATGTGCTCTTGCCAACCTGCGCCGTAACCCCGCGCAGGGAAAGTCCGTCGATCCCGTCCCGGGAAAGCGACATTGCGACGGCATCGTATAAGGAGGTACTCAAGGCTTCGTTCAACATTCGGGCGCACATACCGTCTTTCCAATCGAGGCAGCAACCGACGGAAGGCGCGGAAATGTTGTAAAGTTGTTTTTTCTTTTTCTGGCATCTTCATGTTGCGGGTTTAAAGAGGCTACGGCTTTATGAAAATATGCCGTTGGCGTGGTTGGCTTTGGTCAATAATCCGCCTTCGCCCGAGCGGGCTCTCGTCAGAAGAAGACATGTCTCTGCTAAGTCTAGATGTTTGATCCCATAGTTTCATGGCGCGATCCTTTCGAGGGAATGAAAGCGAGTATTAAGGGACAAGTTCGTCGCGGGAGTGACACGACCACGCACGTCGCGACCCCGATCCGCGAACGGGGGATCAACCCCAGGACTGTAGCGAAATGACGTAAGCTAACGACTATGATGCGTGTTGGCGCGTTGACACCTGAAGGAAGGAAGCCCCCCGCGCCGGTCGGCCAATTTGCTCTCATCTCGGCGGCTTTGCTCGCAAGTGTCACATTCTACAGATTGGCGGTCGAAAAGCCGGCCCACCTCGGACTCGTCGATCGCACGCTCCTTATGGAATGAAGCCCGCCTATAACCGCAGCACCAAGATACAGGCGCCCCTCGCGTTTGCGGCACTTGTGCCGGAGGAATCGGCGTGGCGGCAGACCCACCATCTCCTGTGGCTGGCTGGGTGGCCTCCTCATGATCGGCAATCTGCCATTTTACCCTCCTGATCATCTGGCCGATCGACAACCGGTTATGTCGACGCGCGCCGAAGACGCCGACACGTCTAGTGGGATGCTCATTCAGGCCGCGTCCGGCGCGTTCTCCATCAGATGGATGCTGCGATGGCGGTGCATCCAGGCGCGGGTGCTGCCTCCGCCTCGACTCCAGCCCGACGCCCTTGACGAAAGAAAACCAGCCACGTGCCCAGCGCTTCGACTGCCAGATCTGCCCGCACGGTATCAAGCGGCGCGAGGCCCCAGGCTGCAAGCAATGGGTCCGGCGCCATGCTGGGAGCGACGGCGGCCTCTCCCGCTGTCCCGGCCACAGCCGCGACGCTGTGAGCGACAGCCATGATCCAGAAACAGCGGCTACTGAAGAACTCGCCGGCTGGGCGCCCTATGGTGATCCCGATCGTCTGCTCCAGATGCTGATCGAGCGCTATGGTCAGGCGATCAAAATAGCCACCCTTATGGACAATAGTCTCAGGCGGGCGGCCCATCTACGCCGACTCCGCGTGCCTGCCGCCTTCTTGCCGGCGCTGGCCGTCTTGCTGGACGCGGTGCACCTCAGCCTGGATTGATCGCGCATTGCGCTTGCGTCGGCATCGCTGGGCCACCACAAACGCTACGACAGCCGCGCCAGCATGTCCGGTCACATGTTTACATACCATATCCGTCCTAGTAGCGGCTTCCCGAATCACTCGTTCGAGAAGCCATGGCGATGGCCTGAATGACAATGTCTGAGCGGCTGCCGACCGGCGGCTTCATGGTGCTCGATTGGCAGCTCCTGACAGACCCGGACGTTCGCGCCATCAGACGTGAACGGCAATCTCTGGTCGGCACGAGCCGCACAGCAAGTCCTGCGCATCCTCGTCGGCGAGCGTTCTGCAGATGGCCAATGTGGCCATCGGAGAACGATCATGGATATGTCTGAAGTAGAACTCATCGCCACCAAGCGCCCGGTTTGGAATGCCGGAAGGACCGTGGGTGCAAAGCGGGCCCTGAAACCGAAGCAGATTTGGGAAATCCGGTTCTACCTTAACCAGCGCCGCCGCCTGCGAGATCGTGCCCTGTTCGATCTGGCGATCGACAGCAAGCTTCGAGGCTGCGACCTCGTGCAGATGAAGATCGGCGACCTTGTCAGCGGAGGCCAGATCCGAACGCGGGCGATCGTGATGCAGCAGAAAACGCGGCGGCCCGTTCAATGCGAACTGCTGCCCGATACTCAGGCCAGCCTGCTGGCATGGCTCGAACGCCGAGGCGGCACGGTGAACGACTATGTTTTCCCCAGCCGGGTCAATGGGCATCTGAGCACACGGCAGTATGCTTGGCTCGTCGACGGATGGGTGACAAGGGTCGGTTTGATGCGAAGCGAGTATGGGACCCACTCGCTTCGGCGAACGAAGGCATCGATCATCTACAGGGCGACCGGCAATCTGCGAGCTGTCCAGATTCTTATCGGTCATAGCAAGATAGAGAATACGGTACGCTATCTCGGAATCGACATGGAAGACGCGCTTGCCCTTGCCGAAAACACCGAGATTTGAACCTTTGGCGCCCATTTCCGGAAGAGAGCCGGACACGGGCGCCTGGGACTTTTGCGCCATTCACAATCTGCCATCGAACGGCAGCTACAGTCAGAAGCTGTCCTCCGATCTTATCCTCGCGGGCACCTCGCCCGTCACCACGCAATATAGGCGGCCAGTTCCTCCGGTGTTCCCTGTGGGAAGGCTTCCTTGAGATGGTCAAGGAATGCCGAGACGCGTGAACTTAGCAAGCGGCGTGAGGGATACAGTGCCCATAGCGCAGTGCCTGGCCCTTCGATGTCGCCCCAATGCACCAGTATGCCGGTGACTAGGTCGTGGCTGACCAGCGACAGCGGGAGCCGCGCCACGCCGGCCCCCGCGCGTACCGCATCGCGCACCATCACCAGCGATGACAGTCCGAGGATAGGATCGACTTGGATGTTCGTCTTGCCCGATGCAGTTGCCAACTCCCATGTCTGCCGTTGCCCGATGGCCCCGCGCACGACTGCCGGCACCGGAGCATCGGTCAAACGATGCAAGTCCGGACTTGCCACTGCGACAAGACGATCCTGGAGGAAGGCGCGTCCGACCAACGCATCATCCGGCGCGGGGTTGACCCTGATCACCAGATCATAGGCCTCCTCGACCATGTCGACCGCCCGGTCCTCGGTCGTGACTTCCAGGCGTATCTCCGGGAATTTGACCGCGAACCCTGCCGCGATCCTGCCCATCGCGATCTGCGAAAAGAGCAATGGTGCGCTGATCCGCAGCCGTCCCCGGGGGTTATGGCCGCGCGAAGCGATGGCGGCCGCCGTTTCGTCAAGCTCGGTGAGGAGGATGGCGGTTCGTTCAAACAGCGCCCGTCCTTCCTCCGTCAACTTGAGTGCCCGCGCGCCCCGCTCGAACAGGCGCAAGTCGAGGCTAGCCTCCAATTCCGCCACGCGCCGAGACAATGTCGCCTTTGGGCGTGCAGCGGCGCGGGCCGCCTTACCGAACCCTCCGTGCCGCGCAACCAGGTTGAAATCTGCGAGCGCGAGGAGATCCATATGTTCCACCTGTGAGACGGCCTGTCCAGATATAGCGTCTATTGGCGTGCGTGTGGATCACTAAATTGGGACATGCCAACCGGCTCAACCAAGGAGTGACCACAATGACCATTCTCGTAACCGGCGCTACCGGCACTATCGGCCGCAATGTCGTCGGCCAGCTCGTCGCACGCGGCGCCGATGTCCGCGCCCTTGTCCGCGATCCCGCCAAAGCCAGCTTCCCCGCCGGCGTGACCGTCGTCCAGGGCGACCTGCTCGATGTGGACTCCTTGCGCGCCGCGATGTCGGGCGTGTCGACCTTGTTCCTGCTGAACGGCGTAGTCGCGGAGGAGTTCACCCAGGCGGTGATCGCGCTCAACATCGCCCGCGAGGTCGGGATCGAGCGGATCGTCTATTTATCGGTGATCCACAGCGACATCTACGTCAACGTGCCGCATTTCGCCGGCAAGTTCGGCGTCGAGCGGATGATCGAGGCGATGGGCCTGCACGCCACGATCCTGCGCCCCGCCTATTTCATGGACAATGAGATCACGGTGAAGGACGTGGTCACCGGCTACGGCATCTATCCCATGCCGATCGGTGACAAGGGCCTGGCGATGATCGACGCGCGCGATGTCGGCGAGGTCGCCGCGATCGAGCTGATCCGCCGCGTTGAGGCGATTGAGCCGCTGCCGACGACCTATATCAACCTGGTCGGGCCCGACACGCTGACCGGCGCGGACGCCGCCGCGATATGGTCCGACGTTCTCGGCCGCGAGATCGTCTTCCCCGGCAACGACACCGCCGGCTTCGAACAGAATTTGCGCGCCTTCATGCCCAGCTGGATGGCCTATGACATGCGCCAGATGGCCGAGCGCTTCCAGAGCGACGGCATGATCCCCGAGGCGGGCGATGTCGACCGGCTGACCGCGCTGCTCGGCCGCCCCTTGCGCACCTACCGCGATCACGTCGCGCAGATCGTCGGCTGACCCCTTTCCCACCTTTCCGAACAAGGACCATCATCATGATCTATTCGACCGCCACCGTCGCCGTGAACCCCGAAGGCGAGACGCCGCTGACCCGCGAACAGGTGTGGCAGGGGCTGGAGCGCAAGGCCCGCGACGCCCGCCTTTTCCTGCCGCCGGGCCTGTGCACCCGCTGCGACGTGACCGAGGAGAGCGCCACCCACTTCGTGCGCGAGGCGACGATCGCCGGCCAGGACCTGCGCGAGATCATCGTGCTGGAGCAACAAGCCAAGATCACCTTCTTCCAGGCAACCGGCCCACGCGAGGGCGCCATCGTCAATGAACTGTTCGAGGACGAAGCGGGCCAGCTTCAACTCAAATTCTACTGCTATCTCGGCCTGCGCGGGCAAACCCCCGGCGGCCCCAAGGAACAGGCCGAGCAGGCGCAGTTCGACAGCGACAAGGGCTACAAGGCCGCCTTGCTCTCCACGCTGAAGCGCACCCGCGAGATGCTCACAGATGGCACGCTCTGACCCCCACACCGCTACAGACGAAGGAATCTCGAGATGACGACTGCAACCCTCAACCAGTCGCTGCCGGATGCTTCAGCCCAGATACCGTCCACGGTCCGCGCCGCCGTGACGCAGCAGATCCGCGTTCCGGGACGGATCGAAGACGTGTTCGACTTCCTTGTGGCGGAGGATGTCCTGCCCAAGATCCTTACTGGCTACGGCCTTTTGCCCGGGATAGTCGCCACCTCGCAGGTGTCAGGCCCGTGGGATCAGCCGGGCTCGACGCGGACGGTGCACCTCGCGGACGGTAGCACCGTCCGGGAAGGGGTGACGCACTACCAGCGCGCGCGCTACTTCGCCTATCGCATCTGGCAGCCGAGCTTCGCGCTCAAATATCTCATGTCGGGGGCGGTCGGACAATTCTGGTTCGAGCAGCAAGGCGGCGAGGTCGAGGTGACGTGGACCTACACCTTCGCCGCGAAGAACCGGATCGCCAGATTGCCGCTGTGGCTGTTCGTGCAGGCGCAGTGGAAGGGCTATATGGCAGTCTGCATGGCCAACATCGCCCGGCATCTCGCCGCGGCTTAGCGGCTCTCACCCAGGCAATGGTTCCCGGAGAGGTCAGCCCGTGCAGGGCACCGGACGCATCACCGCACAAGCATGCCGTTGAGGAGCAGGTCCACCAGATGCGCAACGCGCGACACCGGTGCGGTTTCCTTTTCGACCGCGATTGATATCGCGCTCACCACACAGATGATGTCGTCGAAGGTCGCGTCGGCCCGAATGGTTCCTGCCTCCTGCGCGCGCCGAAGCAGTCGCTGCCCTTCCGAGGTGATTGCCATACAGCCGGGAGTGCCGTGTTGGATGACAGTCCCTAGCGAGGCGGCGAGGCTTTGATAGACGCTCGTATTGATCGCGAGCTCCTCGAGAAACTGGCGCATTGCGTCGCCGGGATCCTGATCCGTATCACGCGCGCAACTCGTCTCCGCGACCGACAAGAACCGCTCGTTGCTGGTGGCCGCCAGAAGCGATTCCCGCGTCGGGAAGCGACGATAGAGCGTGCCGATCCCGACCTTCGCGCGCTTCGCCACCTCCTCCAGCGGAATGCCGGCGCCCCGCTCCAGGAAGAGTTCCTCCGCCGCGACGAGAATGCTTTGGCGGTTCCGTTCCGCGTCAGCGCGTAGGCCTGCTTCGGTCAAACCTTTCATCCTCGACTTGCTAAGTGGAGGATTCCTCCATATTTGAAGTGGAGAATTCCTCCACTTATCGAAAGACGATATGATGACAAAGCGGTTCGAAGACAAGGTCGTAGTGATTACCGGCGGTAGTGACGGCATCGGGTTGGCATCCGCGCAGCACTTCGCTGAGGAAGGGGCGTTGGTGTACATCACTGGGCGTCGACAGGCATCGCTCGATGACGCGGTTCGCCAGATCGGTCACGGCGCGATCGGCGTACAGGGCGACGTTACGAACCTTGCCGACCTCACGACGCTCTACGAGCGCATCGAGCGTGACCACGGCAGGGTCGATGTCGTTTTCGCCAATGCCGGCATGCACGAACCCGTCCCGCTTGAAGCCATCGAGGAATCCCATTTCGATTCCACGTTCGGCCTCAACGTCAAAGCGATGGTTTTCACCGTGCAGAAGGCACTGCCGCTGATGACGCAGGGTGGAGTCATCGTCCTCAATGGCTCGATCGCGGGTTCAAAGGCGTATCCATCCCAGTCGCTCTACAATGCCAGCAAGGCAGCGGTTCGTTCTTTCGCGCGCAGTTGGACCAACGATCTGAAGGACCGGGGCATCCGCGTAAACGTAATCGCGCCAGGTGCCACGGAAACGCACCTGATCCGGGACTTCTTCGACAAGACGCCCGGCGCCGAGGAAGAAATTATCAAGGGGGTTCCGCTGGGGCGCCTTGCGCGCCTCGAAGATGTCGCCCGTGCCGTGCTGTTCCTGGCGTCGGAAGAGAGCAGTTTCGTCGCGGGCCATGAGCTCTTCGTTGATGGCGGTGTCGCGGCGGTCTGAGCCTGAACAGTTACAATAAGCGCGTGGGGACAGCGGACGTCGGCGTAAGGCGAATGACAAACTCCAGTTCGAGCGGTCATTCGCGCCGCGTTTGCTGAACGACGGGTCGGTCGGACTGCTGCCGAAAGGTCCTGGGACTTTTCCGCCTTTCGCCAGCGATGTATCGAACGGCGGGTTCTTTCAAAAGCCGACCTCCGGCGTTCGCCCGAGATGCACAGGATGACGGTTGAAGCTGGCCGGTTTCGGACCGGCGGTTTTTGGGCGCGCGGTTGGACGAAGCGGACATCCGTTCAGGAAGTTAGCGAAGCTGGAAAGACCCAGAAGACGATATTCAATCGTCCCCGAGCCTCACCGAACCGATCGTTTGTTCACTTTCCAATTTGGGCTCGGATTCGGCCGATAGTCGGCTGACATCTACTGGTACCTGATGCCCTATTAAGGACCGGGCCCGCAAGCCCAAGCGGAGCGCGTCGCGCACGAGCAATTCAAAAAAATTGGTGCCCGCCCCGGCGAGATTCAGGTCGAGCAGCATAGTGATCGCACCAATTCCACCCTCGCGTTGATATCTCAAGGTGGGTACGTGGCCGGTGAGGTGATCGGGATGACGCAATACATGATCCTGCTCAGCGTGAGTTTAAATCCGTAAAGAGCGACGCATGGCGAATGTGATTTGCGGAATCTAATGAGCACATTAGCTTTCTTTCGTGGCAATTGACCCGCTCGGCGCGTCGTATGTCGGCGTATCAGGACGGGGTTGGTTGGATGTGTTTGAAGGACGGCGCTCAGCTTCTGGAAGCCAAAGGAGAGCCAAGCGAGCCCTGCCGTATCGTATCGGCCGCGGACCACCACCTGCACATCCAATCGCCGGAGGCCACCGCCGAACTGCGCAGCGTGGCACAGCGAATGCCAGCGATGTTCGCACAGTTGAATCCGGCACTACTCGAGCCGCGCGAAGGAACGGATGCGCTCCGTCAGCTCGATGAAGCCGGGATTGCCCAAGGCGTGTTGCTGTCCGAGGCCTATATGTTCAGTTCCCCTTTTGCCACACCGGGAATGACCAATGCTGCGGCGCTGACGCGCGATGAGAACCAGTTCAACGTCGATGCTGCCCTGGCATCAGACGGCCGGTTAAAGGCGTTTGTCGGAATCAATCCTTTCAGTGCCTTCGCAATCGATGAGTTGCATTATTGGGCGGGGAGGCCCGGCGCATCTGGGGTCAAGCTCCACCTAGGAAATAGTGGTTTCGACCCGCAGTCTCCGGCGCAGGTATCCGTGCTTGCCGAGTTTGTTGGAGCGGTGCGAGAAACCGGGCTCCCACTCCTGATCCATGTGCGGCATGCTGGCCCGTTCGACCCATCCGCCACGCGGATATTCATCGACGCGGTGCTCAGCCGGGCCGAGGGCATCATCGTGCAATTGGCCCATGGCGGCGGCGGCGGCGGCGTCGCCGATTCTGTCATGGTGCTCGAACATTATGCCGAAGCGCTGGAACGGCATGCGCCGGGTTCGAGCGGCATTATCATCGATCTGTCGGTCGTGCTGGTGCTCGATCCGACCTCTGCCGAGAATATTATCTTGCTCGAACGCTTCGTGCAGATTGCCCGTCGCATTGGCATCGAGCGGTTCGTGATGGGGTCGGACTGGCCATCATTGTGCTCCCCGCTCGAACATGACTCCCTGGTCACGTCGCAATTGCCGTTCACGGCGGAGGAATGGACCCGCATCGCCGGCAACCGCGCCCCGTATCTCGATTGACTGGGATCGCCAGCTTGCAACAGCAGATTCGGGCCATCGCGCTTGCCTTCATGCGGGAGTTCGAAATCCCCGGCATCGGGATAGCGATCGTTCAGCCAGATGGGAGGGTGATGCTCGAGTCACTTGGCGTCCGCGCTCTGGATCAGGATGCACCGGTCGACATCCACAGCCAGTTCGCAATCGCTTCGAACAGCAAGGCATTCCTGTCTGCCTGCCTGGCAATTGAGGTCGATAAGGGCAATCTCGGCTGGGAGGACCCGGTGGTTCGCCACCTCCCGGATTTTCGCATGTCGGATCCGGCCGTCACGCAGATGATGACGGTGCGCGACTTGCTGGTGCATCGCAGCGGGCTTCCTTTAGGCGCGGGCGACCTGATGCTGGTGCGGAAGGGCGATTTTACCGCAAGCCAGGTCATGGCAGCGCTGCCGCATTTCGCACCGGCAGCCGGATTCCGGGCCGGCTATGCCTATGACAATTGCCTCTACATCGTCGCGGGCATGGTCCTAGAGCAGGTCACCGGCCTGACCTGGAATGATTATGTGGCGCGCACGATCTTCGCTCCGCTGGGCATGACCGACGCGGCGCCCAACCCATCGCTGGCGCTATCGGATAAGTGCGTCGCGCGGCACGCGCGTTTGGGCCCGCCGGTGATCGGCATGGGGCCGATCGAGAAGATTGCCGCGGACGAATCCGACGTGAACGGGCCTGCCGGTGGCATCCATGCCAGCATCGCCGATATCGTGCCGTGGCTGCAGGTTCAGCTGAACAAGGGGCGACTGTCGAGCGGTGCGCGCCTGTGGAGCGAGGTGCAGGCGAACGAGATGTGGCAACCACAGACGATCATTGCCAGCGGGCCCGGGCCCGACGCAGATGCGCCGCATCGCGCTGTCCTCGAAAGCTATGCGCTGGGATGGGGCGTCACCGAATATCGCGATCGCCGGATGCTGACGCATGCTGGACAACTCGCCGGACAGACCTCGCGGATCGTATTGCTGCCCGATGCGGGGATCGGATTGGCAATATTCACCAATTCCGGCGAAGCCGATGCGCTTTCTGCGCTGCGCTACGCCCTGCTCGACCAGCTGATCGGCGTCGAACCCTTTGATTGGTTGTCCGCTGCGCGCGGAACGGTCGACAGTCTGCATGCCCAGGTACATGCAGTTATCGACGATGGTGGCATGCCCGCGCCGGAAGGTCGCCCCTCCTTGCCGCTGACGCGCTACACGGGAACCTATCGTGACCCCTGGTACGGTGACATCGAAGTCGGCCTTGCGGATGGTGGTCTGACGCTCCGCTTCCTTCCGACGCCTGCCTTTGCCGGCCCGCTCGAGGCCTTTGGCCATGACGCTTTCCGAACCCGATTTCCCCGCGGTGTCGGCGAGGATGCAATGGTGCGATTCACTGTCGTCGACGGCGGTGTAACGGGGATCACCATGCGGGCATTGTCGCCACTCGCCGATTTCAGCTTCGATTATCATCATCTGCGCTTTACGCCGGTGGTTGCTTGAGCATCGCGACGCTGATGATGCCATTAGCGATTACGATGTGGCACGCTTTCGGCGCTGGGATAGCCTGAGCCGAGAGTCGGTGATCGTACGCGAGATTTGGGGGCAGGCATTGCACGGAAATAGTATGTTTCGACCACGGTGGCTTGGCTACACGCTGTGCAATGTCGGCGTTACCTGGGGTTCGCTCCCGCTCAACCTGTTGTTGCTCTATTACCTCACCCAGATTGCCGACATCCCTGCAGGTCTCGCCGGGTTGGTGATTGCGCTTCCGAAAATCTGGGACGCCCTGGTCGATCCGATGTTCGGGGGCTGGATCGATCAATGGTCGATGCGGATCGGCTCTCGCGCGCCAGCCATAGCCATTGCGACGTTGGTGTTCATCGCCACGCTGGCGGCGGTCTTCGCGCTGCCGCCGGGTCTGCCGGTCTATCAAGTCGCCACAATCGCTGTTTTGCTGCTGATCCTGTCGTCGATCGCCCAGACTGCGATCGGTGTATCGCAATTCGCAATTGCTACCGAGATGACCAAGGAGCCGCGCGAGCTGAGCGGACTGCTCGCGCTTGCTGCGATCACCGCGCAAATCCTCTCCGTCGCGGGCAGCGCCGCATTGCCGCTGCTCGTGGCCAATCTGGGCGGCGGTGCCCGCGGCTATTCGCTGATGGCGATGGCGATGGCTGCGGTGGTCGCAGTCGCTCTGTTCGGTTTTATCCTCAGCACCCGCGCGATTCCGGTGCGGATGATTCCGGCTGACGCCGAGCCGACGAAGATCTGGCGATCGCTGCGCCGAACGATCGGCAACAAGAGCTTCTACAATTTCCTCGGGCTTGTCGTGTGCCTCAACGGCAGCGTGGTGATCATCCTGGGATTCCTGCCCTTCGCCAACCAATATGTACTGCGCGGCGACGCCGGGACGCTGGCGCTTCTTGAGGGCGCGCTGGGAATCACCGTCGTACTGGGCATGGCGCTTGCGCCATTTCTGCTCCGGCGCGTCACTGCAGTGGTGGCAATGCTTTCCAGCAACATCGCGACCCTTGCTGCGATGGTCCTATTGTTCGTTGCCAGCTATGGTCCGATCGCGGCGACCTATGCGGGGCTGGCGGTGGTCGGGCTGGGCTCGGGAGTAGTCGGCGTCCTGATCCAGACATCGATCCTTGGCGCAGCGCAGAAAAAGCTGGCGGACGGCACGGTCGTCGCGCTCGGCTTTTACCTCGGCATCATGGTGGCCTCGATCAAGCTTGGCTCGTCGGCCGGCGCGTTCGTCTCCGGCCAGCTGCTCCATTTGTTCGGCTTCGTCGGGGGCGCGGCGAACCAGAGCCCCCAGGCAATGATCGGACTGCGGCTCGGCTATACGATTGCGCCGTGCCTGTTCGTGCTGGTGGGAACGATCTTCCTGTACCGCAACTGGCGCGGCGAGCGCCTCGCCGAGGAACCCGGCATCGCCTAGGCCCGATCAGCCGAGATGCTGCCGGACGAACCCATCAGAGATACGCGTCAGAACCGATAACGGAACGTTGCCGCTCTGGACCAGCATGTCGTTGAACGCCCTGGCCGGAAACCGGTCGCCAAGCCGCGCTCGCGCGTCATCGCGCAGCGCGGCCAGATGGCTATGGCCGATCTTGTAGCTGCACGATTGTCCCGGCCAGACGCAGTAGCGATCCACTTCTCCGGCGACCTGTGCCCGCGGCGATCCGTTGTTCGCAACGAACCAGTCGATAGCCTGATCGCGAGTCCAGCGCCGGGCGTGGATTCCGGTATCGACAACGAGTCGGCAAGCGCGGAAGGCAAGCGATTGTAGGTAGCCGAGCTCTCCAAGATCGTCGTCCGCGTAGATGCCCAGCTCCGCGCTGAGTTGTTCGGCATAGAGCGCCCACCCTTCGGAATAGGCATTAAACGAAAGCAGCGAGCGCGCGAGCGGCAGCTGATTGGCATATTCGCCCTGCCAGATATGGCCCGGAATTGCCTCATGGAAGGTCAGGGTCGGCAAGGCGTGACGCGGCCAGATCGCCGTGTCGCGCAGGTTGATGTAATAGATGCCGGCGGTGCTGCCATCGAGCGATCCGGGACCGGCATAGCCATCGGGAGCACCAAGCTCGATCGCCGGTGAAATCCTCTTCACGGCGACATTACCAGGCACGAGTGTGTCGAACGCATCGGGCATCCGGGCGCGAATGGCGGCGAGACGGTCGTTGATATAGCCGAGCAATGCGGCGCGGCCGGCATCGTTGTTCGGGTAGAGGTTTGCCGGATCGGTCGCCACTGCTTCCATACGCTCGGGGATCGACCCTTGGGTGAGGCCGCGCTTGCGCAACAGCGGTTCCATCCGGGCATGCAGTTCGCGAAGCTGGTCCTGCCCCAATTGGTGGACCTGCTCGGCACTGATCGCGCTGGTCGTCGACATGCGCAATGCCCAGTCATAATAAGCCGCGCCGTCGGGAAGCTTCCACACGCCGGCATCGGACGTAGCCGAGGGGATAGCATCCTCAAGTGCTTCAATCTGCTGCTCGAGCGCCGGCCGCAGTTCGGTCGCGACCAGCGCCTCGGCCGCTTTGAGATGAGCGGGGACGTCGCGCCCCGGCCGGGCGAGCGCGGTGACGACCTGCCACTGGTCTCCGGGCAGGTCGTGGACTGCCTTGAGCTGGGCTATGGTTTTGTGCAGCAGGAAGTCGGGCAGGACGATTCCTCGGTCGGTGTCGGCGCGAATGCGCGCGGTCTCGCCGGCAAGAGCGGCGCCATAAGCGCGTACCCGCGCAAGATACGCATCGGCGTCGGCGTCGCTGGCGATGCCATGTTGGCTGTCGAGGAATTCAGGTATTTCGAGCACCGCGCCGGTATTCTGCGCGACGACATAGGGCGTCGAGCGGTGCGATAGGTTGACATTGAGGCAGGCCACCTCGCCGAAGCCAAATTCCATGCCTTCGCGCGCATAGGCATAGGCTGCCGCCGCGACGTCGAGATCGATACGCCGATCCGGCGGCATCGCTACGTCGCCGAGTGCGCCAAGCGCGTGTACGATCGTCTCGACATGGGCCTTCGCCTCCGCCACACCGCAGGGCGAGCGGTCGCTAAGTCGCGATTTGAGCGCGACGCGATTGTCCTTGTCGATTCCGAGATAGGCGGCATTTTCCGGGTAGAGCCGCAAAAGGCCCTCGGTAATTTGGTCCAGTACGGCATCGGCGCCGCGAGCGATCGACGCCCGCGTCATGCCGCCGCTCCGATCTCGCTGGCGAGCCGGTCGATGTCATCCATGCTGTGGTCAGCAAAGATCGCGCAGCGAAAGACGCCCTCGGGCCCCGCCCCCAGATAGTCCGAGATCGGCAGATAGATGCCCTTGTCGAACAATCGCGCCTGAATGCGCCGCATATCGTGCCGGCTCCCGATCGTGAACGCGAGGACAGGCGAAGGTGAGTCGGATATCGCCAGCCCGACTTCGCCCAGTCGCGCTCGGGCATGGCCGGAAAGCCTGGACAGCGTCTCCCGGCGCTCCGGATGCGCCGCGACATAAAGCAGCGCCGCGGTTGATACGGCCGCAGATATCGGCGAGCCTGCATTGGCGCCGCGTTTTGGGGGTAGCCGGTTGACCCGCTCGGCCGCTTTCCGGGTGCAGCCGATCACCGCGCCCTGCGCGCAAAAGGCCTTGCTCAGCGTTGCGCCACCGTGGGCGACGGGCTCGACGCCGAAATGCTCCGCCGTGCCCCGGCCGTTGCGACCCAGCACGCCGAACGCATGGGCGTCATCGATGAACATGCGTCCTGCGAACGGAGCAATCACTTCGGCATAGGCGTCCAGCGGTGCCAGGTCTCCCGAGGTGGCGAACATTCCATCGGTCACGACTATCGGCCGCTGGCCGGGCTGCAGCGTGGCCGCTATCGCGTCTTTCAGGCCCTGCGGATCGCTATGCGCGAATTTGGTGACGGGCAGGTCGGCAAGCCGCGCCGCCTGGACGAGATTGTAATGCGCGCCGGCATCCAGATAGAGGTGGTCGCCGGGCGCGGCATGGGCGCACAGGCCGATCTGGCCGATCAGGAAACCCGTAGCGAAGTAAACGGCACTCTCGGTACCCATGAAATCGGCAGCGGCGCTCTCCACCGTTTCGAAAATGGTGTCGCGGATACCATAAGGCGGCGGAAGCTGCTGGGCGAACGGCTCGCCGCGCGCGATCACCTCCAGCGCCGCCTCTCTCAGGCAAGGTTCTTGATGCAGCGCGAGATAGCAAGCGCCGGAAAAGTTGAGATAGGCGCCCCCGTCAATCGTCCAGCGCGCCGAAGCACCGCTTGATACCCATTTGCCCGTAACCGGCTCGACATCCGCGATCGTCATACGTCTGCTGCTTCCAAATCGTCCGCAGACGGTTTCCGGCGGCTCCCGCCGAGCGGCAATGCAGGTTTGCTATTGGGCCCATTATTCCCGGCCGCACTTATGCTCTCGCAATGACCATATTAGCTTTGCTCGCATGCCTGGCTTCGCGGCAGGCGCTATACGAGCGGCATGACCTTGC
Organism: Sphingobium sp. GW821-FHT02B05; assembly: GCF_059421905.1. Lineage (NCBI taxonomy): Bacteria > Pseudomonadati > Pseudomonadota > Alphaproteobacteria > Sphingomonadales > Sphingobiaceae > Sphingobium > Sphingobium sp. GW821-FHT02B05. The sequence continues at coordinate 58,038 of NZ_JBWKVW010000012.1, read as the reverse complement.
TACGCTCGCTCCGACTTCGAATTAGCATCGCCCGGCTCTGCTGAGCCGGAGAGCCGCGCCTTCCGGGGCGTCACGGAGCATCGAGTCTGAAGGTCGTCCCATGGCAAATTGCCACCTATCCGCAAAACCGATCCCGCCCCTTCATGGTGCCAAGCGTGCGCCGCTGGTCCAGCTGAAGGTCTCTACCCAAGCCTGTCCAGATGTGCTTGGCCAAGTGCTCGACACACTGGCGCGGCAGGCCGTGATCCCCTGGGGCATTGAGTTTCGGCGGACGTCGGATGGCCTGTCCCTCGCGGTGGACGTCGAGAATTTCCATGACATTGGTAAACTGGCGACACGAATCGAAGTCCTGGCGATGGTCCGCGAGGTGTGTGTGGTCGAACGAATGACAGGAAGCGCGCCTGAACATGGATGAAGCCAAGCCAGCGAACCCCGCGCCCGCCATCGCCGCATTCATCGGCCTTTACGGTTCGGATCGGGCGCTGCTCGACATCTACGAAATAGGCGGTGTGCTGTTCGCAGACGGCTGTGGCCTGTCGCACCAGCCGATCGCCGATGCGGCGGGACGGCTTTTGCTATCAAACCACGGCGAAGTCACGGCGGTCATCGACGGAATAGCGCTGAAGCAGCGCGACTTTACCGGAGCGATGATCGCACAATTTCGTCGTGCGATCTCGGCCGACCTCGCGCGACTCCGCGCAGAGAGCATCAAAGTCTCGCCACCAAAGTTACCGGCGTCGGCCGGAGCGAGCGATCTCATCGACATTCGCACCGTCGATCCGAGCATTGCAATCGACATGCGCTACGCCTCCAGCAACAACTTCATGGGCCTGGCGTTGTACGATCGCGCTACCGCCTATCTCCAGCGGCCCGCGGCCAAGGCACTTGCGCGCGCGCAAGCCTCGCTGCGCGAGCACGGATACCGCCTGGTCGTCCTCGATGCCTATCGTCCGTGGTCGGTCACCTGGTTGTTCTGGCAAGCAGTGCCGCTGGAGGCACGCCAGTTCGTCGCCGACCCGGCGCTGGGTTCGAAGCACAATCGGGGTTGTGCGGTCGATCTTACCCTGATCGAGGGCGAGGGCGGCGACCCGGTCATAATGCCGAGCGACTATGACGAGGCAAGCGCTCGTGCCGGTCCCGGCTATCGCGGCGGCACCAGCCGCGCACGCTGGCATCGCGACCTGCTGCGCCGGACGATGGAGGACGCCGGCTTCAGTGTCGACCCGCACGAATGGTGGCATTACGACTTTGCCGACTGGCAGTCTTATCCGGTTCTCAACACGCCGCTCGCCGCTTTGGGCTGACGCTAGGCCGCGGCAAAGGAGAGCGGGGTCTGTTGCGGCAGCCACTTGGCGAGACGCTTGATCGCCTCCTCGACCAACGGAGTGGCTACGGCGAAGCTGAGGCGGATGAAGCCACCGCCCCGCACCGGATCGAAATCGATCCCCGGAGCTGTCGCCACCCCGGTCTCATTCAGGAGGCGCGTGCAGAAGGCCAGACTGTCCGCAGTGAGATGCGCGACGGAGGCATAGATATAGAAAGCACCGTCGGGCGGAGCAATTTCACCAAGGCCAAGTGCCGGCAATGCTTCGAGCAGCAGTGCGCGATTGCGCCGGTAGGTGTGAAGGTGCCCTTCAAGCTCGTCGATGTCGTCGAAGGCGGCCAGCGCTGCATGCTGGCTGAGCGATGGCGCGCTGAGGAACAGATTGCCCAGCCGTGCGCGTGCTGCCTCGACCAGATCGGCAGGTGCGACCACCCATCCCAGCCGCCAGCCCGCCATGCTGAAAAATTTCGAGAAGCTGCTGATGACGAACGCGTCGTCCGCATATCGCAGGATGGTCTCCGCGGGGGCGTCGTAGGTCAATCCGTGGTAGATTTCGTCGGACAGAATACGAATGTCGCGATCACGGCAGATCGCGACGATACGCTCGAGTTCTTCGGGCTCGATGATCGTCCCGGTCGGATTTGCGGGGCTGGCGATGATCAGGCCTGCGGGTGCCGGATCGAGAGCAGCGATCGCGTCTGCCGAGATTTGGAAACGGACATCTGCGCCGCAATCGATCTCGACCGGGGTCATGGCGAGGGCGCGCAAGCTGTTGCGATACGCGACATAGCCCGGGCGGGCCAATGCCACCCGATCCCCGGGCGAGAAGCCAGAGAGCAACGCCAGGACCAGCGCCGGCGAAGCGCCGCAGGTCAGCAATATGCGCGACGGATCGATTTCGACCGCCTGAGTATCGCGGTAGAACTGGCTGATGCGCCCCCGCAGAAGATCGCTTTCCCAATAGCCCATCGGATCGGTTTCGAGGACGTGGCGCGCCGCTGCGACTGCCGCAGCCGGCGCGCCGGTCGAGGGTTGCCCGAACTCCATATGGATCACCGACCTGCCCTCTGCCGCCAACCGGTGGGCGAGCCGGCTGATGGAGATGGCATGGAAAGGTTCGATAGTGTTCGGGGGCAAGGTCATATCAACGGTACCGGTTCATCGGGGCAACTACGCGGATCAGAAGCGGCTGGAGAGCGATACGCCCAGGGTCCGCGGCTGGATGACGGAGACCCGTACGTCGGGACCGAGGGTATAGGCCGCGACCTGGCCATGGGCGTCACCGACATTCTTTAGGAAGACATCGAGCGAGAATGTATCGAACCGCAGACCCGCGCGCAGATCGGCGACGGTGTAGGACGGCAGTTGATACCTTGTGACGCCCGCACCGTCGAAATAGCCGACACGATCATCGATATAGCGGATGCCGCCGCCGACGGCGCCGCGCAGGTCCTCGCCCAGCGGGAACTCATAGTCGGCATTGGCCTGCGCCGTCCATTTCGGCACGGACGGCAGGCGGTCGCCCTTGGCGGCAACGGCATTGCCCGGCGGCAGCGCCTCGGCAAGCACCGCATCGTTATAGCTGACATTGCCGTCGACGATCAGCCCCGCGACTGGCCGCCACGACAGCGATGCCTCGACCCCCTTGCTGGTTGCGCGGCCGCCATTGCCGTTATAGTTGAGGCCCGCGGCGTTGCGCTGATTGAGCTGGATGTCGCGCCAGTCGATCCAATAGGCGGCCAGATCGAGGCTCAGCCCACTGGCAAGGCCGGTCTTCACGCCGACTTCGTAATTGGTGGTGCGATCAGGCCCGTAGGAAGCCGGAGTGCCCGGCACAGGATTGTTGGGACCGCCGGGCCGGAAGCCGGTGGCAAACCGGGCGTACAGCATCGTGTCCGCCCCGAGCCGCAGCCGCGGGTTGACCAGATAGGTGACCGAATCATCGCTGGAAGTGGTATCGATCGCGGCGGCGCCGATGAAAAGGCCGTCATTGGTCTGGCGCTGGCGCTGCTGGTTATGGCTGTAGCGCAGGCCGGCAGTGATATCGAAGGCCGGCGAGAAGGCGTAGGTCACCGTGCCGAAGCCCGCGATTTCTTCGAACGTCGAGCGGACCTGAGCGTCGAGCAGCGTCGGCAGCGTTACCGGATAGGGTGCCCCGGTCGCGGCGAGGAACGCCGAGAAGAACTGGTGGGTGCGGGCCTTCTCATGGGTGTAGAAGGCCCCGACCTGCCATGATAGCGGCCCCGAACCGCTGGATGCCAGCCGCAATTCCTGGGTGAATTTATTGAGCCCGGCATCGGTGACAATGGCGACACCGGCCCCTGGGATGCCATTGGCGGCGAGGATACCGCCATAAGCGGCGGTGACGTCGAGGTTGAAGTCGAGATCCTGGTGATTGTACCCGGTTGCCGACGTCAGCGTCGCGAAGCCCAGGTCGCCCTGGACCGTGAGCGCATAGGCGCTGACGAATGTCTCGGTCTTGCCGGTACCCGGCGCGCGGGCCTGCTGGAGATTGCCATATTTCGGCGCGAAGCCGGTGATGAAGTGATCTTCTACGGCGTTGCCGTCCGATTCTTGCTTCTGCAGCGACGCCGAGGCGCGCACCGACCAGCCTGCCGCCGGGGTCCAGCCGAGCGCGCCGCGGCCCCCATAGACGCGCGACTGGTTGATGTCGCGCTCGCCGGTGGTGACGTTATCGACGAAGCCGGGATCCTCGCGGTAAAAGCCGCTCGCGCGCAGTGCGAGGGTGTCGGCCAGCGGCACGTTCGCCGCGCCGCGGAGCCCGAAGCCCGATCCGCCGCCATCGACAAACTGGCCATCGGCCTGCACCCGGCCGAACGCGGCATTGGGGTCGGGCGCGGCAGTGACGTATTTGAATAGTCCGCCAAGGCTGCCTGCACCGTACAATGTTCCTTGCGGGCCGCGAAGAACCTCGACGCGCTCAAGGTCTAGCGGGTCGAGATCGGGGACGGTCGAGCCGCCGAAGCTGCTGCTGTTGCTGCCGCCATAAGGCAGGTCGTCGACATAAATGCCGACCGTAGGATTGCCGCCGGTGCCGGTGTTGAGGCCGCGGATGGTCAATTGGTTCGCGCCGTTGGAAAAGCTGGTGTCGTCGAGGATCAGGCCGGGCACGCGAGTCACATAGTCCTGGAGCCTGGTTGCCCCGGTGCGGGCGAGCGATTCACCGCTAATCGCGCTTACGGCGGCGGGAACCTCGCGAAGCCGTTCGGTCCGCTTGTTGGCGGTGACGACGATGTTACCCTCGGACTCGCCGCCCTGCGCGGCGGTTGCGGCCGCGTCGCTGGTTTGCGCCGCCGCCGGAGCAGCAAATGCCGCCAGCGAGATGCCCGCGGCCAGCGTGAGATGATAAGATTTGCGCATGGTGTTGCCCCCTAGATGCCGACGGTCCTGCATCGCCGCCCTGTTCATCGATACGGCCGGTGTTCCGGCTCATGGTGCAACGGACCATGGCCGGAGCCTCTCTCCAATGCCGAAAAACTCAAAGGGGCATTAGCTGGAATGATAAGCGCCCGCATCGGCGGCGCGCAGCAGCGCGGCGAACTCGTCGTCGGGCAGCAGCGACCCCCCTGTCGCCCAGGCGACGTGCACCGCGTCCTGCAAATGCGGCGCGGCCTCGACGAACGGGGTGATCGCCGCCAACGCCGCTGCCGCGGAAGGTTCGAGCCGCAGTCCGGCCTCGCGCCACGCCCGTGCCACCCATTCGAGCATCATCCCGTCGGGGACGGCAACAACCGCGTCGATGCGGTCGCCCACCGTGTCGAGTACGAGATCCGACGCCAATGGAACGGCGAGGCCGTCCGCGATGGTATCATTGTCGAGCCCATATTCATAAATGGGGGCCGGGACGCCGCTATTGGCGAGCGCGATCATCATGCACGGCGACGCCACTGGCTCGACGAACACACAGTGCACCGCGGCGCCGAGGCGTTCCTTTAGCGCAAACGTCACGCCTCCAGGCGCGCCGCCCACCCCGCACGGCAGATAGACCACCAATGGTCGCTCGACACTCGGCACGGCCCCGGCATCGGCGAGTTGCTCGATGATCTCGTCGCCGGCGAGTGCGTATCCGATCATCAGATCGCGCGAACTTGTGTCGTCGATAAAGTCGTCGCCTGCGGCTTGTGCCGAAGCTTCGGCGGCAAGCACCGTCCGGGAATAATCGAACGGATGCTCGACGACCTCCACCCCCAGCGCGGTGAGCCGATCTTTTTTCCAGCGCTTCGCGTCATGCGACATATGGACCTGTGCGGCCATGCCGAAAGCGCGCGCGGCCAGGCCGATGCTGAAGCCGAGATTGCCGGTGCTGGCGACAACGATGCGATGGCGACCAAGCGCCCGCTTCGCATTGCTCGTGGTTAAGGCCAGATAATCGTCGCCTTCTCCAATCAGCCCCTCGGCAAGCGCGATCCGCTCGATCCGGCACAGCAGATCGTAGATGCCGCCGCGGGCCTTGATCGACCCGGTCATGGGAAGCGCATGATCGGCCTTGATCCGCAGATATCCGATCCCGGTGGGCACGATCGGGCAATCCAGCAATGCCGAGCGCACGCGCCCGTCCCATTCGCTTTGTGGAAACAGCCGGCGGAGCACAGGCTGGAAGCGCTCCATGCGTTTGCGCGCCGCGACCAGTTCGGCGATGGCGATCGGAGGTGCCTCGGCACGCGCGCGCTTGGCGGGTCCACGCCAGACGGTGACCTGCCTACTGCGCAATTGTCGAACCAGCGCGGACATGGCGTCCGAAAACCCAGGTTCGGGCGGAAGATCGATCGCCATGTCCTAATTGCTGCCGAGGAGGTCGGCGGTGTAGAAGGAGCGCTTCGAGATTCTGCTAAGGCTTTGGCTCATGATGCCAATGATCCCGGCAAGACCCCTTCCCGGCAACCCAGCATTGCTATTGAACTCATTAGGGGATGCTCATCCCGGATTCGTCAGGAGCGACAGGGTCTGCAACTGTGTCTCGCGCATCGCCTTGACCGACCAGGCGGCAAAGCGTCTGACCGGCGAATTGGCATTGCCGGGCCGGTGAGTCAGAAAGCGGAAGGTCGGGCCGGGGACAGGCGGCGCATCGAGGGCGAGGGTAAGCTCGCCGCGCGTCATCAGCCGGTTCACGATCACGGCGCGGCCCATTGCCAGGCCTCGTCCGCACATCGCGGCGTGATAAGCGAGATGCGCCATGTTGAAATGGCGCTCGGTACGCTTGCCGTCCGGCCATTGGCGGCCTGCGGCGTCGCGCCAGGCTGCCCATTCGTCCCCTGCGGCACCACCGATCCACGGGCTGTCGTCGTGCAACACCACGACTGGCTCGGAGGCAAGGTTGCCGTGCTGTTCTAATTGCTCGCGATATTCGCGTGAGCTCACCGGGAACAGCTGCTCCTGCAACGATGCCAATTCGTGGAGCCCGGCTGGGGCCTGGGGCGAATAGTCAATCGCCACGTCGATCCCGTCGTCCTCAAGTCGCTCGGCGGTCGACGGGAGCAGCTCGGACCGGACGAAGATTTCGATCCCCGGATGCTCGGCGTAGAAACTCTCGAGATTTGGGACCAGCCATTCGGTCGCTAATGATGGCAGGCAACTGACGACGATCGCTCCGCCTTGCTGGCGGTTTATGCCGCTGAGCGTGGTATTCAGCGTTGCGGCAACGTCGGTCATCGCCAGCATCAATGACGTGCCCGCCTCGGTCAGGCTGATGCGCCCCTTGTTTCTTGCGAACATCGCCGCGCCAAGCCGACCCTCCAGGCGAAGCACGCGCTGACTGACCGCCCCTTGGGTTACGTTCAGATGGCGGGCGGCCTCGGTGATCGACCCGAACCGCGCCGCAGCACGAAAAATCCACAGGTCGGACATGAGTTGCGCGTCAAGCCGATAGGCGTCCGGGGCGTCGTCGCGGTCTTGGTTCATGAGATCACAGTACTCACTACCCGGGCGAGCGGCAATGAACGAGATGAATAGATTAGCGATCTTGGTCGCAAAGACCGCCAACACACACGGCAAAATGCCCCGCCTCCGGCATCAGTCTTCATTGATGTAAAGCCGCATATTGCAGCGCACCGGCACGGCTGCTAACCGCTTTGCCATGATCCAGCCGCCCGAAACCATCCGAGTCTCCAAGTCCCGCGTGTCCTGCGACGGCAGCGGAGACATTCCCGCCGCCCTGGGCCATCCGCGCGTCTTTCTGGAAATCGACGAGCATGGCTATGTCGATTGCGGCTATTGCGACCGTCGCTTCGTGCTGATCGGCGGCGTGGCCGACCATGGCGACGTCGCGACGAAGCCTGACATTGCTTCGGGTGCCAGCCTCTAAAATTTCCGTTGGGCTTGGGTGATGCCGCCCCTATATCGGGTGGCATGACCGACCTCGCCCCCCTCTTCACTGATGCCCGTGGCCTTCTTTATCGTCCGGGCCTTCTCGATCCCGATGCTGCGCGCCGCCTGACCGCTCAGGCATTGGGCGCATGCGACGACGGCGAGCTCTATCTGCAATATCGGGCGAGCGAGAGCTTCGGCTTCGACGACGGGCGGTTGAAAACCGCCGATTATTCGACCGACGCCGGATTTGGCCTGCGCGGCGTATCGGGCGAAATGACCGGCTTTGCCCATGCCAACGACATTAGCGAAGCCGCGATCGCGAAAGCGGCGCAGACGCTGTCCCTGCTCGATCCGGCCAAAGGCCAGCCCGCCCCGCCGCCGCTGCACACCAATCGCCACCTTTACACCGATGCCAACCCGCTTGAGATCGTTCCCTTCGCTGAGAAGGTGAAGCTGTGCGGTGAGATCGACGCCGCCGCCCGCGCCCGCGATCCGCGCGTGGCGCAAGTGTCGGTCAGCCTGGCTGGCAGCTGGTCGGTGGTGGAAATCGTCCGCGCCGACGGCTTTACCGCGACCGACATTCGCCCGCTCGTCCGCCTGAACGTTTCCGTCATTCTGGAGGAGAATGGCCGTCGCGAGACCGGCGTGTTCGGCATTGGTGGCCGCTATCTGTATGACGAGGTGATGGACCCGACGATCTGGAACCGGGCCATCGACGAAGCTCTTGCCCAAGCGCAGGTCAATCTGCGCTCCATCGCCGCGCCCGCCGGCGAAATGACCGTGCTGCTTGGCCCAGGCTGGCCCGGCGTGCTGGTGCATGAGGCGATCGGCCACGGCCTGGAAGGCGATTTCAACCGCAAGGGCACCAGCGCCTTTTCCGGCCGCATCGGCCAGCGCGTCGCCGCGCCCGGCGTCACGGTGGTGGACGATGGCAGCATCATGAGCCGCCGCGGTTCGCTCTCCGTCGATGATGAAGGCACGCCGACGCAGGAAAATATCCTGATCGAGGATGGCATCCTCAAGGGCTATATGCAGGACCGGCTGAACGCCCGGCTGATGGGCGTCGCCCCCACCGGCAATGGCCGCCGCGAAAGCTACGCCCATGCTCCCATGCCGCGTATGACCAATACCTTCATCAAGGGCGGTCAGGACAATCCGGAAGACCTGCTGAGCCGCATGAAGTCAGGCATCTTCGCCAAGAGTTTCGGCGGTGGGCAGGTCGATATCGTATCGGGCAAGTTCGTCTTCTCCTGCACCGAAGCCTACAAGGTCGAAAATGGCAAGATCGGCGATCCGATCAAGGGCGCGACCCTGATCGGCGACGGGCCGACCGCGCTGACCAAGGTGATCGGTATCGGCAACGACTGGGCGCTGGACGAAGGCATCGGCATGTGTGGCAAGGGTGGGCAGAGCGTGCCGGCGGGTGTGGGCCAGCCCACATTGCTGCTGGAAGGCCTGACGATAGGCGGCACGGCGACCTGAGCCTGCTATCGCATGAATGGCGGAACGGCATCGCATGATCATTGTTCATTGGGTATGAACATGCTGACCGATAGCCACGATGCGGTGACGGCCGACTGGGCCGCCGCCCTGCTCGATTTCTGGTTCAACCAGGTCGGTGAACAGGGTTGGTATAGCCATGACCCCGACCTTGACCGGGCCTGTGCTGCGCGTTTCCGGACCTTGTGGCAGGAAAAGCAGGCGCTGTCCCCGGAAGGCTTTCTCGATCGCGCGGACGATGCACTCGCAGCGATCCTGCTGTTCGACCAGTTACCACGCAACATGTTCCGCGGTACGGCAGAGGCCTTCGCGACCGACCCCTTGGCGCGCGACGTGGCCCGTGGCGCTATCGCACTGGGCTACGACATCCAGATCGGCGGCGCCGGGCGCCTTTTCTTCTACATGCCATTCCAACATAGCGAAGCGATCGAGGATCAGGACTTCTCGTTGGCGTTGTTTGAAGGTGCTGGTGACGAACAGTCGCTCGATTTTGCACGCAAGCATCATGCAACTATCGCGCGTTTCGGACATTTTCCCCATCGCAACGCGGTACTGGGACGCCCTACTACGCCGGAAGAGGCAGCAGCAGTCGCCGAAGGCGCGCACTGGTAGGCGGCCGCAGGTGGCCGCTGCCCATTTTTTAGGCAGCAAAATCGCGCTGCACAATTTTTTGGCGTCATTTCGATAACCGTCGCAGCATAACCTCGCGTTAACGCGCCTTTAGTGTTTTGGCACGCCTCTTGCTGAGTATGTCCCCGCACACCAGTAACAGGGGGCGACATGAAACTTGTCATGGCTATCATCAAGCCGTTCAAGCTTGACGATGTCCGCGAGGCACTCTCCTCGCTCGGCATCGCAGGAATGACGGTCAGCGAAGTGAAGGGCTTCGGCCGCCAAAAGGGGCAGACCGAAATCTACCGCGGCGCCGAATATTCGACGAACATGGTCCCGAAGATCAAGATCGAGGTGGTCTGCGACGACGACCTCGCGCCCCGCGTCGTGGAAGCGACCCAGGCGGCCGCCAATTCGGGCGCCATCGGCGATGGCAAGATCTTCGTCCTCGATGTCGGTCAGGCCGTGCGCATCCGCACCGGCGAGACCGGCGAAACCGCGCTGTAAGAAGGGGGGAATGATGACCTTTTCCAAGAAAATCAGCAGCGTGGCGGGGGCGACCGCGCTTTCGCTCTTCGCTGCCCTGCCCGCCTGGGCGCAGGACGCTGCGGCACCCGCCGCCACGGTCGACAAGGGCGATACCGCCTGGATGATGACGTCCACCATCCTGGTGCTGGCGATGATCCTGCCGGGCCTGGCCCTCTTCTACGGCGGCCTGGTCCGCAGCAAGAATATGCTGTCGGTGATGACGCAGATCGGCGCTGCCGCCTGTCTCGCGATGCTCATCTGGGTCATGTACGGTTATTCGATGGCCTTCGGCCCCGACTATACCAGCGGCCTTTCCAACTTCGTTTCGACCTTCGACAAGGCGTTCCTGAAGGGCATCACACCCGCTTCGCAGGCTGCGACCTTCACGGCCGGCGTCGAAATCCCTGAATATGTCTTCGTCTGCTTCCAGATGACCTTCGCCGCGATCACCGTCGCGCTGGTGCTGGGTTCGGTGGTCGAACGCATCAAATTTTCGGCCGTCATGGTGTTCGCCGCCATCTGGCTGACGATCGTCTATTTCCCGATCGCTCACATGGTCTGGGCCGCCTCGGGCTATTTCTTCAAGGCGGGCGCACTCGACTTCGCCGGCGGCACCGTGGTGCACATCAATGCCGGCGTATCCGCTCTGGTGGCCTGCCTCATCCTGGGCAAGCGTATCGGCTTCCCCAAGGAACCGATGGCCCCGCACAGCCTGACGCTGACCGGCGTGGGCACCGGCCTGCTGTGGGTCGGCTGGTTCGGCTTCAACGCCGGTTCGGCACTGGAAGCCAACGGTTCTGCCGCACTCGCCATGATCAACACCTTCGTCGCTACGGCTTCGGGTGGTCTGTTCTGGATGCTGGCCGAAAAGCTGAACGGTCACAAAGGCTCGGCCCTGGGCTTCTGCTCGGGCATTATCGCCGGCCTCGTTGCCGTCACGCCTGCCGCCGGCAACTCCGGTCCGTTCGGCGCGATCATCCTGGGTGCTGTGGCTTCGATCATCTGCTTCTACGCCGTCACCGTCCTCAAGCCCAAGCTTGGCTATGACGACTCGCTGGACGCCTTCGGCATCCACGGCATCGGCGGCATGATCGGCGCGATCGGTACCGCGATCGTTTACTCGCCCGCCTTTGGTGGCCCCGGCGCGGAAGATTATGCAATCGGCGCCAAGCTGCTGGTTCAGATCGAAGCGGTCGTCGTGACCATCATCTGGGCATCGATCGGCACTGCCATCGCCATCTTCATCGCCAAGGCCGTCACCGGTCTGCGGGTCAGCCAGGAGGTCGAATATGAAGGCCTCGACCTCGGCGAACATGGCGAGCGCGCCTACAACCAGTAAGTTTTCACCGCATTGGCCGGGCGGCTTGTTCGCCGCCCCGCCTTCCGATGTTCCTCCTGCGAACATGCCTTGGGTCGGTACGAAAGTACCGGCCCTTTTTTTGTCCTGCGCCAATGCAGACGGCCAGGCCGCCGCGCCGTTAGTCGGAGCGGGTCCAGAGCGTAGCGGGACGAAGGGTGGAAGCCGGCCAGCGGCGCGCCCTGCCGACGACCTGAACCGCTGCTCTTGCCACCCAGCCCAGCTTCTCGCGCTTGGGCGTCACGACGCGCTGGTCCCACGCATGTTCGCCCCGGTGTGCGACATGTCGGGCGATATCGCCATAAATGCCCGCCGCCGCCAGCACGGCCCAGGCCGCACGAGGCGGCAACGCACCCGTCCCGTGGCGCGCGCTTGCCTCATAAGCGGCGGCCATGTCGGCCATGCGGCGGGCAAGGATGGCAAGGCGCGGGCGAACCCAGGGCTTCATATGCTCGCCAGGTGGAATATCCATTTCCGCCAGCCACTCCTGCGGCAGGTAGCAGCGGTCGGCTGCCTCATCCTCACTGATGTCGCGGGCGATATTGGCGAGCTGGAAGGCAAGGCCAAGGTCGCAGGCCCGGTCGAGCGTGGCCTGATCTTCCGGATCGACCCCCATCAGCACCGCCATCATGCAGCCGACTGCGCCGGCGACATGATAGCAATAGCGCAGCATGTCGTCCTCTGTGCGAGGGCGCCAGTCGCGGGCGTCGAGCGCGAACCCCTCGATCAGGTCATGGGCATAGACGGCGGGGATCGCGCATTCGCGCATCACCACGCCGAAGCCATCAAAGGCGGGGTCACCGGTCGGCTCGCCGCGTAGCGCCTTGTCCGTCAGCACCCGCATCATGGAGAGGCGCGCCTGCGCATCGGACACGCTGGTCATCGCGCCCCCATGATCCTGGCCATCGGCGATATCGTCGCACTTGCGGCACCAGGCGTAGAGCAGCCAGGCCCGTTCGCGCGTCACGCGATCGAACAGTTTCGACGCCATGGCGAAGGATTTGGAGCCGCGCGCGATACTGTCGCGGGCATGGGTGACGAGGGCAGCGCGATCGGGGATAGCGGAAGACATGGTCACGACATGCCCTGCTCCGCACGGAAAGTCACCCGCCCTCCGTTCGTTTCGAGCGTGTCGAGAAACCAGAAGCACCGCGCTAGCAGCTTCTCGACTTCGCTCGAAGCGAACGGAGCATTTTAAAACTGAATCAAAGCCGCGCAGCCTTCATCGCGAAGATCGTCTCATGCGGCTGATAGGCGGCCATCGCGTCGACCAGCCCTTCGATGCTGTCGTCGTGGATGAGGATGCCGGCATGCTGGGCACGGATGAAGCCGGCCTCCACCATCTGACGATTAAAGCCGATGAGTTGATCGTAGAAGCCCGCGACGTTGAGAAGCCCCACCGGCTTGCTGTGATAGCCCAGTTGCGCCCAACTGATCGCTTCCCATAATTCGTCCATCGTGCCGACACCGCCCGGCAGCGTCACGAACCCGTCCGACAGATCGGTGAAGAGCTGCTTGCGCTGGTGCATGGTCTGGACGACGTGCAATTGGGTGCAGCCACGATGCGCGACTTCCGCACCGACCAGCGCTTCGGGGATCACGCCGATCACCTCGCCGCCTGCGTCCAGCGCCGCATCCGCCACCGCGCCCATCAGGCCCAGACGCCCGCCGCCATAGACGACGCCGATGCCACGCTCCGCCAGCGTGCGACCGACATGGCGCGCCGCGTCGATATAGGTGAGGTCGGCCGGCGTCGCCGATCCGCAATATACTGCCAGTCTCTTCATTTCGTCCGTCCGTGGGGCCGTGCCCCTTATCGTAAATCGTCCAACATCAGCGCTGCGGTAGCCTTGGCGCTGCCTACCACGCCGGGGATGCCCGCACCGGGGTGGGTGCCGGCCCCTACCAGATAGAGGTTGGGAATGACATCGTCGCGATTGTGCGCACGGAACCATGCGCTCTGGGTCAGCAACGGCTCCAGGCTGAAGGCGCTCCCCATATGCGCGTTGAGATCGCGGTCGAAATCGGTTGGCGCATAATGGAACCGCGTGACGATCCGCGACCGGATATCGGGAATCAGCCGATGCTGGATTTCATCCAGGATGCGTTCTGCATAGGCATGCCCGAACTGATCCCAGTCTATCGGCAGCTTACCCATATGCGGCACGGGCGCGAGCGCATAGAAGGTCGAATGGCCATCCGGCGCCATCGACGGATCGGTCACGGTCGGATGGTGCAGATAGAGGGAGAAATCCTGCGGCAGGACGCCATGATCGTAGATGTCGGTCAGCAGCCCTTCATAGCGCGGACCGAACAAAATCATATGATGCGGGATGCCCGGCCAGCTTCCCTTGATGCCGAAATGCAGCACGAACAGGCTGGGCGACCAGCGCTTTTGCGCCAGCTTCTGGCCCTGCTTTTGTCCGCGCGGATGGTGGCCCAGCAGATCGCGATAGCTGTGCATAAGGTCGGCATTGGTGGCGATCGCATCCGCCTCCCCCCGCCAGCCCGACGCGGTATGCACCGCAGTCGCCTTGTCCCCATAGGTTTCGATCCGGGTGACCGCGTCGCCCAGCCGCAATGTGCCGCCAAGCCGTTCGAAATGCGTGGCCATGCCCTGCACCAGTCGATTGGTGCCGCCCTTGGCGAACCAGACGCCGCCATCCTTTTCCAGCTTGTGGATAAGCGCGTAGATCGCGCTGGTCTTCATCGGATTGCCCCCGACCAGAAGCGTGTGGAAAGAAAGCGCCTCGCGCAGCTTCTCATTCTTCACATGGCTGGCGACGACGGAATAGACGGACCGCCAGGCCTGATATTTGGCAAGGCTGGGCGCAGCCTTGATCATGGAGGCGAAGTCGAGGAAGGCGACTGCGCCGAGCTTGCGATACCCCTCCTCATACACGCCGGCGGCATAATCGCAGAAGCGTTCGTAGCCGGCGACATCGTTCGGATCGAGTTTGGCGATTTCGGCGCGCAAGGCAGCTTCGTCGTTCGAATAATCGAAATTGGTGCCGTCGCGCCAGTTGAGCCGGTAGAAGGGCGAGACCGGCATCAAGGTGACATCCTGTGTGATGTCATGGCCCGACAGGCGCCACAATTCCGCCAGGCAATCGGGGTCGGTGATGACGGTCGGGCCGGCGTCAAAGGTGAAGCCGTCCTTTTCCCACATATAGGCCCGGCCGCCAGGGCGATCGCGCGCCTCCACCAGCGTCGTGTCTATGCCGGCCGATTGCAGCCGAATGGCAAGCGCCAGGCCGCCAAAGCCGGCGCCGATGACGATCGCGCGTCTGGGATTTGGCCTGTTCATCAGGCGGGCGGATTCCACAATGTTCGCATGGCATCCCTTATGGGCACGGGCGGCCGTCCGCACAAGATGCGGATGCGGTCGGCGATCGTCGACCGACCGGCATAGAAGCGCTGGATCAGCGCGGGGCGGAGACGATAGAAACGGGCGAAAATGCGCCAACGCTGATCGGGGCGGGCAGCGCCGAACAGCATTTTGCCAAGCAGACGATAATAGCCGCCGTGCCGCCAATGTGCCCTGGCATAGGCGCGGGTCGCCGCGGCGAGGCCGTCGAGCGGCTGATCGGCCAACCAGCGGGCGAATCGCACCGCGTCAGGCAAGGAATAGCCGGTCATCGGCTGGAACAGGCCGGCGCGCACCCCGGCGCGGGCGACGGGATCATCCTTTGGCCAGTAGCGGTCGAAGTCCCCGCCATGAACGACGGGCAGCACGCCCCGTTCGCGATGGACGACCTCGCCGTGCCAGCCTTTCGCCTGCGCATAGGCGGCGATGCGGGCATCGAGGGTGGGAATGTCGAGGTTTGGCCTGTCGCTATAATAGGTATCCTCGATGAAAATGGTTCGATCGTCCCAAGGGAGCAGATAGACGAACCGATAGCCGTCCTGTTGATCGACCGTCGCGTCCATGATGACCGGGCGGTCGATGCCGTGGGGCGCATCGCATCGCAGGGCATGACCGACGAACTTCTGCCAGCCGCACCGCAGTGCCGACAGGTCGCCCGCGCCCCGCGCATCTATTACCGCTTGCGCCCTGATCGTCCGGCCGTCTGCCAGTGCGACATGATCGGACGCAAGCGCCTTGACCGTAGCATGGACAAGCAATTTTTCGCCCAAAGACCGTTCAAGTGCGACAGCGAGTTGGACAGTATTTACGCTGTTATAGGGCGTGCTCAGTTGCCGACTATAGGCTGGAAAATCAACCTGATGCCCCTGCGGCCAGCGATGGGCCACCAGCGGATCGACCAGCCAGCGATCAGCAGGCGCGACATCGCCGTCGAAGAAGGACCAGATATGGTTGCCGCCAGGCCGTTCCCCCTGTTCGACCAGCACCAGCCGGACTTCCGGCCGCAAGGCAGCAAAGGCAAGCGCGATCAGGCCGCCGGAGAGGCCGCCGCCAATGATCGCCAGGTCGCAGTCCAGTTCGTCCGCCATGCCCCCTGTTAGGCGAAAGATGGGCTATGCGTCTTGGGAAATATAGTATAGGGGGGTACCCTATGCACATTATCGCGGATCGAGACAAGTTGCTGGCGCGGGTGCGCCGGATTGCAGGCCAGGTCGCCGCTGTCGAACGACAGTTGGCGGGAGACGCGGGCTGTTCTGAAACGCTGCAACTGGTCGCGTCGGTGCGCGGCGCGGTCGGCAGCCTGATGGAAGAGTTGATCGAACAGCATATGCGCGAGCATGTTGCCAGACCGGGCCTGTCCGACGAGGCGCGGACGGCCGCGACCGAGGAAATGCTGGCGCTGATTCGCCGCTACGGGAAATGACGATGCACGATCATGACGAAAATGGGCACGGGCACCGGCACGAACATGGCCACCATCATGGCGGACATGGCCATGACACCCAAGACACCGCCCTCCCCGCATCGGACGAGGGCGATGACCGCCATTATTTCGACCATATCTATCTGTCCGCCGGTCATGACCAGAATGCGAAGCGGACCTTGTGGGTCGTATGGCTGACCGCCACGACCATGGTGGTGGAGATCGCCTTCGGCTGGATCACCGGGTCGATGGCATTGCTGGCGGACGGCTTTCACATGGCGACCCATGCCGGCGCGCTGGCGGTCGCGGCGGCCGCCTATGGCTATGCCAAGCGCCATGCGCGTAACCCGCGTTACACGTTCGGGACCGGCAAGGTTGGCGATCTGGCCGGCTTCGCCTCCGCCCTGCTGCTGCTGGGTACGGCGCTGTTCATCGCCATCGAATCGGGCATGCGGTTCTTCCAGCGCATCGATGTGTCTTTTGGCGAAGCGACGCTGGTGGCGGTCATCGGCCTTGTCATCAACATCATCAGCGCCTTCCTGCTGGGGCATGACCATGGTCACGATCATGGGCACGGCGATGGGCATGGGCATGGGCATGGCGATCATGACCATGGGCACAAACAGGGCCATGGCGACAATAATCTGCGCGCTGCCTATGTGCATGTGCTGACCGATGCGTTGACGTCCGTGCTGGCGATCGGCGCGCTGCTGGCCGGGCGTTATCTGGGCTGGTGGTGGATGGACCCGGCGGTCGGGCTGCTGGGCGCCGTCGTCATCGCCCGTTGGGCCTGGGGATTGATGAAAGATACCGCCGCAATCCTGCTCGACACGGCAGAGCCGGCGTTGATGGCGCGGGTGCGCGGGTTGGTGGAGGCCGAGGGTGCGACCATATGCGACCTGCATGTCTGGCGCATCGGACCGCATGCCCATGCCGCGATCATCAGTTTGGCCCCCGGCGCGGACGGCGCCAAGGTGCGGGCACGGGTGCGCGCACTACCGCGCATGGAACATGTTACGGTGGAGTGCGGCTGAAGATCAGGGCCGATCGTCCCAGCGCACCAACATGACCTTGCCGTCGGCATCGACCGCCAGTTCGCCAAAGGCGCCGGTGCGCAATTTGAGCGCGCCGAGGGGCAGGCCCGCGGCAATCAGGGCGAACCGGGCCGCGCCGTTGCTGGTGACGAGCAAGTCGATGCCCGTGCCGCCCTCCGCGAAAAAGGCGTGCCAGGCGGCGACGCGCCGGTCGGCATCGACGATCCAGCCGTCCGGCGCGATGCCACGTTCATCCCAGTCGGCCAGCGCCTGCGCGCCGATGCGGGCGAGCACGTCCGCTTCCGCCTTGCCTTCATCAGGGCCGTGGTCGATTTCCCCCAGCCAGTCGAGGCTGCCGTCGCAGGCATGACCGGTGGCCGCCGCGATGCGATCGGCCGTTTCGCGGGCGCGTTGCAAGGGGCTGGAGAAAAGACGGTCGATGGGCAACGCCTGCCGGGCGAACCAATCCCCCAGCCTATCCGCCTGGGCGCGGCCGCTTTCCACCAGCGGGATGTCGGTCCGCGCGCCGACGCGGCAGGCTTCCGCGCTGGTGGCAAAGGTGTTGCCGTGCCGAATGATGAAGAGGCGACGCATGGTTCGGCGCTTAAAGTGGTGGCGTGGGATCGCCATAGAGCGCGATCAGCGCTTCGACCCGACTGATATCCGCTTCCGTATCGATGCCGCTGCTGTCGAAACGCGGCGGAGCGACGGCGACGGTCATGACCGGAATCCCCAGTTCGAGCAGCCGCAATTGCTCCAGCCCCTCCAGATCTTCGAGCGCGGTGGGCGGACAGGCCTCGAACCGCTCAAGCGCGTCGAGGGCATAGCCGTAGAGGCCGACATGCCGCCAGACCGGCGAGCGGGGCGTGGTTTCGCGCAACTTGTCCTCGCCGCGAATGGCGGGGATGATGGTTTTGGAAAACCAGAGGGCATGACCGTCCGGCGCGCGGGCGCAGGTGGTGCCGCTGAAGGGCGAGCGCATCTTATGTTCGCGCAGCGCATCGAGCGCGGGCCAGTCGAGCAAAATCACCGGGGTGGCGACCGGCGCGCCCGCCTGAAGCGCAGCGATCACGGCACCGAGCGCGCCTTCGGGCTGGAACGGCGAATCGCCCTGGAGATTGACGACGAGACGCGGCGGTTCCGGTTGCGCGCGCGCGGCGGCCAGCGCGCGACCGGAGCCAGTGGCGATGGCGCTGTCCGTCATCACCGCATCGCAACCGGCCGCGCGGGCATGGTCGGCAATGGCATCATCATCGGTGGCGACCGTCAGCGCGACGTCGGCGCGATCACCTATCGCCGCCCGCGCCATGGCGATGGTACGGTGCAGCAGCGTCCGCCCCGCAATCAGGCGGAGCGGCTTGCGCGGCAGGCGGGACGATCCAGCCCGCGCGGGAATGACGACGAGAAGGCTCAGGCAACCCCGGCGTTCAACAGGTCGTGCATGTGAACGGCGCCGACCAGGCGACCATTGTCACAGACGAACAGCAGCATGATGTTATGCTCATGCATCAGATGCAATGCTTCGGATACCAGTTCGTCGGGGCCGACAGCCAGCGGCGTCATGGTCATGAAGCGGCCGACCGAATCGGTCAGATTCTGCTTGCCGGTCACGGTACGGCGCAGGTCGCCATCGGTGAAAGCACCGATCAGCCGGCCGTTGCGATCGACGACCGCCGTGCCGCCGAGACGGGCGCGCGTCATTTCTATGGTAGCGTCGAGGAGCGAGGCATCCTCCCGCACCATCGGCACGTCGCCGCCCTTGGCCATCAGTTCGCGCACCTTGAGCAGTTGCGCGCCCAGCTTGCCATTGGGGTGGAATTTGTGGAAATCGTCGGCAGAGAAACCGCGCATTTCCATCAGCGAGATGGCGATCGCGTCGCCCAGCGCCATCTGCACCGTGGTGGATGTGGTGGGGGCCAGCGAATTGGGGCAGGCTTCCTCCACTTCGGGCATCAGCACGCACATGTCCGCCGATGTGGCGACCGTGCTTTGCGCCTGAGCGGTGATGGCGACCAGCGGGATGGCGAAGCGCTTGCAATAATGGATGATCGGTCCGAGTTCGGTCGATTCGCCCGAATGGGACAGCATCAACACGACATCGTCCGGTGTGATCATGCCAAGATCGCCATGTCCCGCATCGGCCGGATGCAGGAAGATCGCGGGTGTGCCGGTGGAAGTCAGCGTCGCCGTCATCTTTCGCGAGACGATACCGCTCTTGCCGATGCCCGTCACGATCACGCGACCGCGCACCTTCATGATAACGCCGATTACGCGAAGGAAAGTCGCGGCGAAATCCCGCTCGGCAAATTTGGCTTCCAGCGCATTCAGTCCGGTAGCCGCGATCGCCAGACTGCGGCATGCAGTCTCCACGATACGGCTGCCTGATCCGATGGGGACGATTTTCGAAGCTGGTGTCGACACGCGTTAGCCCTTTTATCCGTTTCAACCGACCGGAAGACCCCGTCGGATCCACGGCGACGAACCATCGCATTCGATGTGCCGTCTTCCTTCGTTCCGCGACCCCTAGCCAGTTTCGCAACCGACATGGGTGACGGCTTACGCCGTTTCAGGCACTTATGGCAATCTATTTTGCAAGTGCGAGATAAAATTAGCACTTTATATCGGTTGCTCCCCAATAGCCCAAGATGAAGCGACCAAGGTTAGCGATGAGCCGCTGAACATCTCACCCCTTAGTGCCGCGGCGCACCATGACGTCACGATGCCGCGTGATAGTCACGATACCATTGCACGAATTGCGGTACGCCCGATTCGATTGCGATGCTCGGCGCAAAGCCGACATCCTGCGATATGGCGCTGATATCGGCATAGGTCGCATGGACATCGCCCGGCTGCATCGGCTGAAAATCAATCTCCGCCTTCCTGCCCAGCGCATCTTCCAGCACGGCGATCAGATGCATCAATTCCTCTGGCCGGTTGTTGCCGATATTGTAGAGCCGGTGCGGCGCGCGGCTGCCGCCAGCCTTGACCGCACCGTCATCGGCAGGTGGATGGTCGAGGCAGGCGATGACGCCATCGACGATATCGTCGATATAGGTGAAATCGCGCTGCATCCGGCCATGGTTGAAGACCGGGATCGGTTCGCCCGCCAATATCTTCTTGGTAAAGATCCACATCGCCATGTCCGGACGCCCCCATGGACCATAGACGGTGAAGAAGCGCAGTCCGGTCATTGGGATACGGAAGAGATGGGCGTAGGTCTCGCCCATCAGTTCATCGGCCCTTTTGGTCGCGGCGTAGAGGGAGACGGGATGGTCGGCCCGATCCTCCACCCGGAAGGGCAAGCTGTCGTTGCCGCCATAGACGGAGGAAGAAGAGGCATAGACCAGATGCCGCACCCGCCGTTCGCGCGCCAGTTCAAGCATGTTGACATGGCCGGCCAGGTTGGAGCGAACATAGGCATGGGGATTGATCAGGGAATAGCGGACCCCCGCCTGCGCCCCCAGATGAATGATCGATTCTATCACCTGATCGGCGAGCGCGACCTGCAACGCATCAAGATCGGCAAAGTCCAGTTCGTGGAAGGTGAAGAGCCGTCCATGGGCCGCCTGCAACCGGGCGATGCGATCGCGCTTCAGCGAGACGGCATAATAATCGTTCATATTGTCGATGCCGACCACCGCATGGCCCTGCGCCATCAACCGGTCGGCGACGTGCATGCCGATGAAACCGGCGGCGCCCGTAACGAGGATCGTCATGCATTTCCCTCTCGGCATTGGGATGAGCGGCGAATAAGCCTCCGTCCCTGCTCCATCCCTCTCGAACAATCTGCGGCGGCTTGTAAACCCCTCTTGCGCCAACCACCCCTCCTGACCGGCGCGGGACGAACGGGCTTTCCCGTATCTTTACCGCCCCCTAATCTTTGTCGCCTATGGCAGGGCCATGGACATGGCTTCCCATCCCGCGCTTCCGACAACCGGTTCCGGCACCGATCAGGGTGCGCGCGCGCCCTGGCTCTCGCTGGCGCGGGAGGCGGCCGAGGCCAACGGTTTTTACGCGCCCGACATGCTGGGCGCGGCCATCGACCATCTGGCCGCCGGGCAGGATGTGCATCTGATCGAAGCATGGGACGGCGACCGGCTCATCGGGCTGATGCCGGTGGTGGGCAAAATCCGCCATGGGCGGCTGCCGATCGGCTGCGTCGGCAACTGGATGCACGATCACTGCTTTTTCGGCGCGCCGATCATCCGGCAGGGTGACGAGATCGCGGCCTGGCGCGGCTTTCTGGCGCAACTTGACGCGGCGTCCTGGGCCGGTGGCTTTCTGCATCTGGAGGGATTGGATGCGGCCGGCGCCAATGCCGCCGCGCTGGAGGCGCTATGCGTAGAGCAACGGCGCGGGCGGGTGGAAATCCATCGGTACGACCGGGCGATGCTGCGGTCCGAATTGAGCGCCGACAGCTATTGGGAAACCCATGTTCGGTCCAAGAAGCGCAAGGAATTGCGCCGCCTGCAAAAAAGGCTGGCGGAACTGGGAACGGTCGAGACGCGGCTGCTGAGCGCGCAGGAAGATCTGGCGGGTTGGTGCGACGATTTCCTGAAGCTGGAAGCATCGGGATGGAAGGGACGGGAAGGCACGGCGCTGGGATGCAAACCAGCCGACGCCGCTTTCTTTCGGGCTGCCTGCATGGCCGCCCTCGACGCGGGGCGGCTGCATATGCTGCGCATCGACCTGGACGGACAGGCGATCGCGATGTTGGTCAATTTCCGCCATGGCGAAGGCGCCTTCTCCTTCAAGATCGCCTTCGACGAGACGCTGGGCCGTTTTTCGCCCGGCGTGCTGATCGAGATCGCCAACCTCCATGCGGTGCAGGACGATCCGACGATCGGCTGGATGGACAGTTGCGCCGCCGCCGATCATCCGATGATCGACAGCCTGTGGGCGGAACGGCGGACCATCGTACAATATCGTATCGCGCTGCACGGCAGCGGCATGGCACGGATGCAGCGCAGCGCCGCCTTCGCCATCGCCAACGGCGTCGAGACGCTCGCCCGAAGATTGAAAGGACAGGCATGACCGCCCATAGCCCGATTGCGCCGGCCGCCCGCGCCACCTTCCCCGATGATGCGCGTGCCATCTTTGCCGCCGCCTATCCCGACCGGTCGACCAAGCTGAGCCATGGGCTGGTCGGCCATGGCCTGCTGACGCTGGACGCACTGGCGATGCTGGCCGAACGGATGCCGACGACGTCCGTGGAATATAATCTGGGCAAGCTGCCGCTGGGCGTGACCGCCGAGGAGACGCCGTCCAACGGGCTGACGCTGGGCGAGACGATCCGCACGATCGAGACGAACGGCAGTTGGGCGGTGCTCAAGAATGTCGAGCGCGACCCGGCCTATGCTGCGTTGCTGGACGATGCGCTGGCGGAACTTGAGCCGATCGTGGCGACGAAAACCGGGTCGATGCTGCACCGGGAAGCCTTCATCTTCCTCTCCTCCCCCGGCAGCGTGACGCCGTTTCACATGGACCCGGAGCATAATATCCTGCTCCAGATCATGGGCGTGAAGACGATGACCGTTTTCCCCGCGCGCGACGAGCATCTGGTTCCGGCGCAGAAGAGCGAGGATTTCCATGGCGGCGGGCATCGCAACCTGGTCTGGCAGGACGGGTTCAAGGCGCGTGGCGAGGCAGTTCGGCTGGAACCGGGCGACGCCATCCATGTGCCGGTGAAAGCCCCTCATTTCGTGGAAAATGGCCCGACCGTATCGGTGAGCCTGTCGGTGACATGGCGGTCTCACCGCAGCGTGGCGGAGGGCGAACTGCACAGTTTCAACGCACTGCTGCGCAAGCGCGGCCTGCCGGTCGGCAAGGTCAGCGCCCAGCCCGAAGCGCAGGGCATCCGCCGGCTGGTCTATCGCATCATGCGGAAACTGGGCGCCTGAGCAGACGGCGGAGCAGCGCTTCGGCTTCGAGGCGCGGGCTGAAGCGTTCCAGCACCCACCATTCGAGCGACTCCTCGCAAGTGGCGAGGCTCTGTTTATAGCGATCCTTGCCCGCGAGCAGCGAATAGCGGGTCAGGTCACGGGCAGCATAATGGCCCACCGCCGCCGCATGGCAGAGCAGGCCCGGCTTGTCCTTGGCCGTACGGGGCGATGCGAAGGCGGACTGATAGTTCATCGCCGCGCCGCGATGGACGAAATTGACAAGCAGGCCAACCACGCCGCCGGCGTCGGTGAAACGAAGCAGTTCCACCGTGCCAGACGGCAGCCCCCGAGCGGCGATGGTCGCGACGAAATTGCGGAAACCGGCATCGTCCCACGCATTATTCGCATGACGGCCGCCGTTGAGCGCGGCCATTTCGTCCAGCCAGATACCGACATCGTCCAGTCCGCCGACGCTGACGTCGGGGAGCGGGCCGCCATGATCCTTCATCGCGCGCCGGATCTGGCTGCGGCTATTGCTGCTGAGCAACGAGAGATAGTCGCCGTCGGCGGCACGCACCGCGTCGAGATCCACCTGATAGACCGGCGACCGATCGACGCGCGTGCGGCGCCGGACCGGCAGGGCAAGAAGCGCCGCATCCGGCGCGATGCCGCTTAGTTGCAAGGCACGCCAGTCGCGGCGGCGGATTAAGGCGGCGAGGGCAGCGGCGGTCGCTTCCGCCTCCCGCCCCTTTTCCACCAGTAGGCCGTTATATTCGACATAGGGGCGGTCGGCCTGTGGATCGCCTGATTGGTTGAGGCTGAGCGTCGCGACCCGGCCAAGCGGACGGGGCCGCATCGCATGGCCCAGCAGCGCCAGCGCCACATCCGATCCCGCTGCGTCGGTCACGGCGAGCAGGTCGGGGCGCACGCCATAGCTGTCGAGCCAGGCTGAAATCCAGGTCCACCCAAGGAAGAAGCTGCCGTCCGACCGCGCCTCCAGCGCCTGCCAACGTTGTGCCAGGGTTGCCCGGTCGGGCTGCGAGAAGGTGGCGGACAAGGTCATCGCGCCCCTTGTGGCAGAGAGCAGGACCGGGTCAAGCCATCAGGCGGACACGCGCCGTGCGGGATCGACCGTGCCGTCCGGGCGCACCCCGGCGCGCGCCAGATCGCATCCCATGCGGCCGGTCAGGAAGCGATACCACATCACGAAATCGGCTCGCAGCGACCAGAACGGGTAGCGGAAGGTTGCCGGGCGATTCCGCTCGATCAGGCCATGGCCGGCCCAGGCGAAACCATAGCCCGCCAGCGGCACCGCCGCCGCCATCCACCAGCCGCCGGCAAAGGGCAGGCTTGCGATCAGCCCGACCACGAGGCTGGTGCCCGCATAATGAAGCGCGCGCGTGCCGGGTCGGGCATGTTCCTGCAAATAATAGGGCCAAAAATCCCGGAAGCGGGTGATACGGCTCATATCTTGTATCTCCGGCATCCTCTTCAGGCGCCAGCGTAACGACAGCCTTGATCCCTGTTAAGAGTTATGCGCCAGACCGTGCGCCCGGTCGGGAGCATAGAGGAAATAATCATAGGCGGCGCGCGAAGCCTCCGCGATGATCCGGTCGCGCGACACATGGCCCTTGCTGTCCTTCATGACGAAGGCGACCACGGCGAAGCGGCGGCCATCGGGCAGGCGGACGATGCCGACATCATTGCCGGTGCCGTTGAGCGACCCGGTCTTGTGCGTGACCGCCGTGCCGGGCGGCAGCATGCCGACGATCCGCGCCTTGCCCGTTTCGCAATGGGCCATGATGGTGAAGAGCCGCTGGGTACTGGCCGCCGACAAGGCGCGGCCCGATTCATAAGCGGTGATGAGGTCCAGCATCGCCGTGGGCGTGGCGGTATCCTGCGGCTCCATGGCGAAGGCCAGATTGGGCAGGTCGCGAATATCCCGCGTGACAAGCAGCGGGTTGGCCCGGCGCGCGGCGTCGGCATTCTGGCGGAAGCTGCCCGACTGCGGATGGATGCCCATGGCGCGATAGAGAAGATGTGCCGTGTCGCTATCGACGCGCAGGCCGGTGACGCCCAATTTCGTCACGAAGGCGGTGATCGCCTGCGGCCCGCCGGCGCGCGCCACCAGCACGTCGGTCGCATTATTGTCGCTCTTTTGCAGCATCAACGCCAGCAGCCGATCGACCGACAGGGTCGCGCCGGGACGGTTGAACATCCAGGCTATGCCCCCCTCGCTCGCCAGCGCGGGATCGAGCGCCAGTTGATCGTCCAGCCGCAAGTCGCCGGCGTCCACCAGCGCGAAGATTCGGCCGGCCACCGCGACCTTGTAGGCGCTGGCCATGGGGAAAAGGGTGTCGCCGTTCAGCGCCTGCGTCTCTCCCGTCTGAAGATCGCGCACCGCGACGCCGACCGTACCGTCAGACAAGGCGGAAAAGCGGGTAAACTCACCGAGCAGCTTGGCCTCCGCCGTCTGCTGGACCTGCGACTTGGGCGGCGGGCCGAAAGCGTCGGCACTGGGCAGGGGCGCGAAGAACAGGCCAAGGGCGGCCAGCAGGCTGATCGAACGGTGAAGCGGCATGATTGTCCTGTTACGGATCGCCGCGCGGGAGGCAAGACCCTTTACCCCGATCCGGATCGGCAAATGCGCCCGGTTGACAGGACTTTGTGCCGCGCCCCATCTGGCGGGCATGAACGATATCATCAAGCTCGACGACAGCTGGCGCGCGCCGCTGGCCGAACAATTTGCCGCCCCGCATATGCAGGGCCTGAAACAGTTTCTTCAGGCCGAAAAGGCGGCGGGAAAGCGCATCTTCCCCAAGGGCAGCGAATATTTCCGCGCGCTGGACCTGACGCCGCTGGATCAGGTGAAGGTGGTGATATTGGGGCAGGACCCCTATCATGGCGAAGGGCAGGCGCATGGCCTGTGCTTTTCGGTGCAACCGGGCGTGCGGACGCCGCCGTCCCTGGTCAACATCTACAAGGAGATGGAGACGGATCTGGGCATCCCGCGCGCGCGCCACGGCTTTCTGGAACATTGGGCGAAGCAGGGCGTGCTAATGCTGAACAGCGTGCTGACGGTGGAGATGAGCCGCGCCGCATCGCACCAGGGCAAGGGTTGGGAATTGTTCACCGACGCGATCGTACGCCTGGTCGCACAAAAGGAAGAGCCCGTCGTCTTCCTTTTGTGGGGCGCCTATGCCCAGCGCAAGGCCAGCTTCGTGGATCAAAGCCGGCATCTGGTCATCAAGTCCGCCCACCCCTCCCCTTTGTCGGCCCATAACGGTTTTCTGGGATCGCGGCCCTTTTCCAAGGCCAATGCCTTTCTGGAAGCAAAGGGACGCGGGGCGATAGACTGGGCGCTGCCGGAACTGGACGGTCAGCAACAGGGGCTGTCACTCTGACGCGGGATCGACTTAGCTGAACGCCGGATAACAGGGCGGTTCAGGATCGCAACATGGTGCGCATGCCATAACCCGAATCACAGTCAGAGATTACAGGTTCGAGGAGAAGCAGCATGTTCATTCGTAAGGCCATCATGGCTACCGCTCTTGCCGCCGCCACCATGACCGCCGTCGTGCCATCGGCATCCTTCGCGCGCGATCATGACCGTCGCGGTTATCATCGCGACTATCGCGGCGACCATTATCGTGGCGATCGCTATGCCGACCGCCGTGACTATCGCGACGACCGCCGCTATCGCTGTCGCAAGTCGGGCGGCACGACCGGCCTGCTGGTCGGTGGTGTAGCCGGTGCCCTGCTGGGCCGGGCCGTCGATACGCGCGGCGACCGTGCTCCAGGCACGATCATCGGCGCTGGTGCCGGTGCGCTGGCCGGCCGGGCGATCGATCGCAACGGCAGCTGCTAACAACCGAAATGAAAAAGCCGCGGAGGTTTGCCCCCCGCGCCTTTTTCTTATCCCTGTAAAGGTCGAGGCCCGGTCCCGCTTGCGCGGGCCGAGCCTCTTTCCCTCTCCAAACTTTTGAAACGATCAGCCGTCGTAGTCGCCACCGATATTCTGGTTGCGCGGCGGCGCAGCAGCGGTGAGGCGCAGCGCCTCCGCCGACTGGGCGATCGAGCCGATCTCATCTGGTGTATCGTCATCGTCGATCTGCACCTTTTGCAGCGACGCGACGACCGAATCATGCAGATCGTCGGGCAATACGGTTTCTTCGGCGATTTCGCGCAGGGCGACGACCGGATTCTTGTCGCGGTCGCGGTCGAGCGTCAGCTCTGCACCACCGGAAATTTCGCGCGCACGCTGGGCGGCGAGAAGGACGAGGTCAAAACGGTTGGTAACCTTGTCGACGCAATCTTCGACTGTAACGCGGGCCAAACAGGGCCTCCTGCAAACAAGGAATGGAAAAATCCTGAACCGGTCGCCTAGCAGCCCCCCTACCCAGAGTCAATGAAAAGGCCATAAAGCCATGGCGGTGCTCGGTTAAAATGGGCATGAAGACAGATATGGCAACGATCGAGCCCACCCCCTCCCATGTCGAAACGGACGATATCAGCCTCAGCTTGCAGGACAATCATCTGCGGCTGATCGCGGACGGAGCGGCGCTGCGCGACACGCTGATCGCCCTGATCGACCGGGCGCGGCACAGCCTGAAACTCTATTATTATATCTTCGCAGACGATGGCAGCGGGACATTGGTGCGCGACGCGCTGATTGCTGCGCGGGGACGCGGCGTGGCGGTGACGTTGATGGTCGATGGGTTCGGTTCGTCGCAGACTCCCGACAGCTTCTTCGCACCGCTGATCGAGGCGGGCGCGCATTTCGCGCGATTCGGGACCGGCCGCACCACCCGCTACCTGATTCGCAATCATCAGAAGATGGCGATCGCCGACGACCGGCGGTTGATGATCGGCGGCTTCAATGTCGAGGATGGCTATTTCGGCATCCCGGCGGAAGATTGCTGGCGCGACGTCGGCCTGCTGATCGAAGGCGATCAGGTGGAGGCGATGACGCGGTGGTATGGTCAACTCTGGCGCTGGACGGCGACACGCAAACATCGGTTCCGCACGTTGCGGCACATGGTGCGGCAATGGCATCCGTCGCTGCATCATCATCCGGCCGACCCGTTCCGCTGGCTGATCGGCGGACCGACCCGGCGGCTCAGCCCCTGGGCGCAGGTGGTAAAGCGCGACCTGGAACAGGCGGGCCGGGTGGACATGATCGCCGCCTATTTCTCGCCGGGTCGGGGCATGCTGAAACGTATCGCGCGCGCAGCACTGCGCAAAGGCGCGTGCCTCATCCTGCCGGCCAAATCGGACAATGGCGCAACGGTGGCGGCGGCCCGATTGCTCTATGGGCCGCTGTTGAAGCGCGGCGTGGAAATTTACGAATATCAGCCCTGCAAGCTGCACATGAAGCTGATCGTCATCGACGATGCGGTCTATGTGGGGTCGGCCAATTTCGACATGCGGAGCCTGTTCATCAACCTGGAGGTGATGCTGCGGATCGAAGATGCCGCTTTTGCCGCGCAGGTACGCGATTTCATCGGACGCGAGGCGCAGGCTAGTCGGCGCATCGCGTTGGACACGTATCGGGCAGGGCGCAGCGGCATTACGCTGTTGAAACAGTGGATCAGCTATCTGCTGGTGGGCGTACTGGACTATACGGTGACACGACGGCTCAATTTCCGCGATCCGGATGCCGATTGAAGGGACAGTCCAAGCTTGCCCCTTCCATCGCCCGGATCAGCGGTGCCAGTTAGCGGCCATTATCCGTCAGGACGCGCACTTCGCCGACCGGATAGCCTTTTTCGGCCATTTCCTTGGCATAATCGCCGCGCGCATCGGCCAGTTCGGCACGATATTCCTCCCAGGCGTCGCGATTATCCTCCGCATCGGAGGAGCCGCGCAAATCCTTGGTCAATTCCTTGCGCGCTTCGGCCAGGTCGGTCTGATAATTGAACCAATAGTCGTTCTGGACCCCGGCGATGGGCGCCTGATAGACAAGCTGGGTTTCGACCTGCGCTAGCTGCTCTTCATAGCTCACCGGGCCTTCCTGCGCGATCGCGGCGGCAGGAACCATGGCCAGCAGGGCAGCGGCGGCGACAATCTTCGAACGAGTCATGGGCTCTTCTCCTCTTTCGATCTGAACCATGACCAACACAACGCGCCATCGCCCGGACTTTTCGCCTGAACGGATGTGCAGAATGGACGAAGCGTGAGGCTAAGACGACGGAGCGTAACGTGACAATCGCAGCCTTACCGCGATTTTTCGCGTAAAATCAGCGCGATATCTTCATCGAACGACCATGTAGAAGGCCGCAGGTGCCGCACCGCCATTTTCGATCACGATGTCATAGCGATCGGTAAAAAGCGGCAGCCAGACACAGTTCGCCTGCGAACCGCCGATCGGCTTGGCGCAGAGCGTATTGCCGTCCGCCGCCTGCACCCGCATCGTCAGATTGGCGGCGCCACGCGCAGGAGCAACCGAAATCTGGGCACGCTGCCCGGCAAAGAAAAGCTGGCGCACCGTCATGCTGCGTCCTGCCTCCAGGGAGCCGTGGCGATAGGCCGGTCCTAGCGCGCGTCCACGAAAACCGAGTCCGGAAGCCGTGACGCCATGGTCATGCGCTTCCTGCGTCCATTGGGTGACGAGGTCAGCCTGCCCGTCTGCGGGCTTCGCGCCCAAGGCCGTCAATATCTGCGCCGTGTCGAGCAATGCTGCATGGTTACCCGCCCGATCAGCCGCATCACCTTCCAGCAGCGTGCGCAGCACGGGGTCGGGCGGCGATAGGTCCGCCGCGGGCGCAGCGGGGCCAGCAATCATCAGCAATCCGGGCAGCAGCAGCCTAATCATCGCGAATCTCCGGCTGAAGCACGAAGCGCGCACCGGGCGCGGCGTCCTCCACATGCAGCGACAAGTCATGCCGCTCTGCGATCGCCCTGGCGAGGGCGAGGCCAAGGCCATGCCCGCCACCCCGCGCGCCGTCAAGGCGGACATAGCGTTCAAACACCCGGTCCCGATCGGCAGGAGGTATCCCCGGACCGTTATCCTGCACCACGATGCGCGGCCCCGGCCCCAGTTCGAGGACGACGGACCCGCCGCTCGGCACATATTTGAACGCATTGTCCAGCAGGTTGGACATCAGGCGCGTCATCTGCATCGGGTCCGCCCGGCTGCGCACTCCCGGCGCGATCCGCGCATGGAAGCCGATGCCCAGATCCTCCGCACTGGCGCCGTAGAGGTCGGCCAGACTTTCGGCGATATCGCTCAGATCCACTTCGGCCATGCCGCGCGGATCCCCCCGCATCGCCTGCGTACCTGCAATGTCGAGCAGCGAATCGAGCAGGCGGACGACGCCGCGAATTTCCGCCCGCGACTGGTCCAGAGTCCGCAGCAGGGCCATATCCTGCGTGCTTTCCATCGCCTTGAGGATGCGCGTATCGAGGTGCATCAGGGGCGTCCGGATTTCATGCGCGGTCTGGTCCGACACGGCGCGCTGCGCCTCCACCAGCCGTTCGACCTGGTCGAGCATCTCGTTGGTGTTGGCCGCCAGTTCGGCCAGTTCGTCATTGGCCCCCGCCCCCGGCGCGCGGGCGGCGATGCGACCGGCGCGCACGGCGGCGAATGTGGCATTGACCACCTCCACCCGCGCGCGCAGGCGACGGGCGGCGAAATGACCCGCAATGAGACTGAGCAGCGCAATGCCCGCGCCCGCCACGGCAAAGGCGGTAGCAAGGCGGCCAAGCAGCGCCTGCCCGCGATAGCTGCTGCGCCCCACCAGCAGGCGGGCGCCAGTGCCCAATTGCGTGGCACGGGCGAACATGCGGTCGCCGTCAGGCAGCGTAATGAAGCGCGCTTCCGAAACTTCGGATGCGATGACGGGCCAGCGATCGAGATTGCCGGCAAGGCGGCGACCTGCCGGATCGGTCAGCAGATACCAGCTGCGCTCGCCATCCTCCCGGTTCATGGCGAGACGGTCGGCGATGCGTGCGCGCAGTTCGGTTACGTCGCTGCTGAGATAGATGTCGGCAAGGCCGGCCAGGTCGGTATCGACTTCGCGCGCCAGCATGGTCCGGCCATCATCATCGACGATCTTCTGCACCACCAGGAACAGCGCCAGCGTAGAGAGCAGGCTGACCAGCAGCGCCGAAAGCGTGACCCGCCCGAAGACCGAGCGGAACAGGTCGGGTCTAGGCAAGGCCGGGTCCCGACGTCGCCACGATCAGCCGATATCCGGTACCCCACACGGTTTCCAGCACCGGACCGTCAAACCCGTCCTCCAGCTTGCGGCGCAGACGACCCACATTGACATCGACCACATTGGTCTGCGGATCGAAGCTGAGCTTCCACACCTGACGCAGCAGCATTTCGCGCGTCACCACTTCACCGGCATGTTCCATCAGGTAACGGAACAGTTCAAATTCCTTGGGCGAGAGCGGCAGATGCCTGCCCTGACGAAAGGCGGTGCGCGCCTTCACATGGCATTCCAGATCGCCGAACAGCAGGACCGGTTCATGGCTGCGCCGGCTGGCACGGCGCCAGAGTGCGCGGACGCGGGCGACGAGCTCCTCCGGCTCGAACGGCTTGGCGAGATAGTCGTCGACGCCGCTTTCCAGCCCCTCGACCCGATGTTCGCTGCGGCCCAGCGCCGACAGCATCAGCACAGGGGCGCCAACGCCCGCGACGCGCAGGCGGGTGACGATGTCTATGCCGGACAAATGAGGCAGCATGCGGTCGAGGATGATGACGTCGTGGCCGCCGCCGCCCGCGCGGTTGAGGCCGGTGACGCCATCGGTCGCCTGTTCCACAACCATGCCGGCGCCGCTCAATATGGTTGCGATGTTGGCGCGTGCCGCCTCGTCATCCTCCACCAGCAATACCGAAATTGCGTCCGCCTGCGCCATCATGGTCCCCCCGCTCGCAGATAACGCGAAAGGCCGCCAGTGACAAAGCCTGTTAAAGCGTGTCGCTGGCGGCCCTGCGCAATATCGGAACTGGCGGGCTTTAGAACTTCAGGCCAGCACGCAACATCAGGGCGCCGATGATGAGCAGATAGACGCCGAAAATCTTCTTGAGCGGGCCGGCCGGCAGGCTGTGGGCGGCGGCAACCCCGAGCGGCGCGGTCAGCATCGACATGGACGCGATCGCCAATGTCGCGGGGATGTTGATATAGCCGAGCGATCCCCACGGCAGCCCGCCTTCCTTGAGGCCGATGATGGCAAAGCCGATGGTCGTGGGAATGGCGATCAGCGTGCCGATGCCCGAAGCTGTGGCGATGGCGCGGTGGATCGTGCGGCCGCACAGCGTCATCACCATGATGGCGATGGTGCCTCCGCCGATGCCCAGCAGCGACGAAAAGGTGCCCAGACCGCCAGCGATGCCGACGCGCAGGATGCCCGACGGCATATGGTCGCTGACCACCTTGTCGCTGACCTTGGGCAGCAGGAAGTTGAGCGACATGAGGATGACGCCGCCGCCGAAGATCATCTTGAGCGTGGTGCCGTCGACATGGCTGGCGAGCATGACACCCGCACCGCAACCCAACACGATCCAGGGTGCCCAGGTCTTGAGCACATCAAACTCGACCGCGCCACGCTTGGCATGCGCCAGCAGCGAACGGATGGAGGTGACGATGATCGTCGCGGCGGAGGTGCCGATGGCGACATGGGCGATGGCGTCATGCGTGCCGCCCAGCAGCGGCAGGACGACCAGCAGCGCAGGCACCACGACAAAGCCGCCGCCGATGCCGAAAATGCCGGCGGCAAAACCCGCCAGCAGCCCGGCGGCGAGCATCGAAATCAGCGGAATGAGCCAGGTCATGACATCGCCCTGCATCACCGTACCCCCTTCTGCTCAATGCGGCCAGCGCGCATGTTGCTGCGTTCGCCTTTGCGGATCAAGGCGGCGAAAGTAGGGAAATCGACCATGATGTTAGACCATGCCTCTCTTCGGCGAATTCAAGCTGCATGGGGGGCATGTCGTCATGTCCCCCTGCCCCGCTCAACGAAGGACGGGCCGTAATCCACAAGCCCCTCTTCCAAAGTATGACGCAGGCGAGAAACAAAATCGCGACGCCCACCTATGAGAAATCGGCAAAGTCGCGGTCGCGCGTAATCGACCCACAGCGGCCGGACCGCGATGATTTTCAGATTGTACTGCGCTCGCGACGCTATCCGCGCCGCAGCACAGGTTCCGCCCAAAGGCCAAAGGCAATGCCGATCGTTCCCCAAAGGACCGCCTGGCTGGCGATCGATGCGATGCGGAAATTCCACAAAAGGGAGGCCGGGAAATCGGCCGGCACTTCATCGATGACGGGTAGCAGATGTTGGCCGACGCCCACGACCAGCGCAAAAACGCCCACGGCCAGCAAGGTCGCGTCGAGAGGCCGCAGCGAGCGCAGCAGCGCCGTGCGGACATGGGCCGCAATCACCGCCGCGGCTATCGACAGGCCGATCATCATGAAATAGGCGGCGGTGCGGATGTCCACCGTTTCATGCTGGCCCACGGCAGGGGGCGTTTGGGGATATTTGATCCCCGGCACGATGACGACCAGCAGGAAAGCGAGGCCGGCCAGCAGCAGCGCGAAGCTGCGCGGTCCGACCCGACCGAACCGGCCATAGCCGTAAGCGAACACCAGCGAGAAGATGCCGCCCACCGCAGCGCCATAGAGAGCCAGCGCCGTGAACAGCCCAGCGCCCTTCTGCGTATCGCGGCTCACCAGTTCCGGTTCACCACCCGGCGCCGGGGCATGATGCGCGGCATGCGACGCCTCATAACCGATCGCCAGGTCGATCTGCGGTTCGGCGATCACGCGCGCGACCAATGTGGCGAGCAGGGCCGCCAGGATGCCGGCCAGCATCCCGCGCCACAATAATGTCCGGGTCATGACCGGGCGTCAGTGACAGGGAAAGCCGAGGAGATGGCGGCCGTCATGCACATATTCATGCACATACATGCCGTCGAACAGCGCCAAGGCCCCCTGTTCGGTGCTGACGAAATAGAGGAAGATGAGCGCGATCAGCGTGCCCAGCACGGCCCAGGGCGCGATATCCGCGACCGGGATGGTGGCATCGCCACGAACGGGGATGAACGGATCGTCGAACAGAGCGGCGGTGTTCGCCATGGCCTGATACTCCTGCACGGGATTGCGCGTCCCCGGAAATGATGTCGCAGTTCGGAAGGAAGGTCTGGCTCTCGACGTCGGCTATGGACGGCGATAACAGTGGCGCGACCGCGCCGGAATTGCACCGGCTTCTTCTTTCTGAACGACCCGTGCTTTAGGCTGAGCGGGGGGACGCCGTCAATCATCTGCCGGAGGCTGTGCTGCCGACATTATTGCTGTTGCTTTGTGCCGGACCGACGCGCGCCAGCCGACGGGGTGGCTTTCCTGCCGTTGACGAGGCGCTGGACGATGCTGGCCGGCGCGATGCCGCCGCGCTGTCGCTGCCCGCCCGTTTCCGACATTCGGTACAGTCCAGTCCCTCCCTGTCCGCCATGGAAACGGCGCAGGCCATGGGCGTCACGCCCCTGCCCCAACCGGCATTGCGCGACATCGACCATGGCCGCTGGGCCGGGCACGGTTTTGCGACGATCGCGGCGCAGGAACCCGACGCGCTGGCCCAATGGCTGGCCGATCCGGCGCAGGGTAGCCCGGATGGCGAGAGCCTGTATGCCTGTCAGTTGCGCATGGGCGCCTGGCTTGATGCCCTTGCCGCGAGCGAGGCATCCGTCTGCGCCCTGACCCACCCGATGCCGATCCGCGCCGTAATCGCCCATGCGCTCGACATGCCGTTGCGCGCCAGCCTGTCCATCGACATCGCACCGCTATCGCGCACCACCCTGTCCTTCAATGGCCGCTGGCGGCTCCAGTCGCTGGAGCCGGGCTGAAAAGAGTTGCGGACCTTCATTGCCGCCTCTATCCGCATGTCTGCCCATGCGTCTTGCGACATAGGGCGAAAAGATCGCGCCGGTGCCTCGCAAGAGGCTTAAAATGGGAACGCGGTGCGGGCGGCGACAAGCAGCCCTAATCCGAGGCTGTCCCTGCAACTGTAAGTGGCGAGCGCGATACACAGATGCGACGGGGCAAGGCGCCCGTGCCGCAGCCACTGGGCCGGACGCTGCAACATGCGAGGCCTGGGAAGGCCGTGTATCAAGCGATGACCCATGAGCCAGGAGACCTGCCGGCGTCTGGTCGCTCTTGCTTTGGTCCAGGGGATGGCCAGGGCACGGTCCAACCCGTCTGAGCGACGAACGAAGCGGCAGGGGCCGCACGATGCGCGAAGGCCGGCTGCCCTGACATGGGTGCCCGACCGCTCTCGCTCATCGACCGTTCGCAAACGGTACGTCCCTGCGTTTTTGATAACGCGCGATAAGGGACAAGATCATGAGCAAAGTGCCGACCACCGTCATCACCGGATTTCTGGGCGCGGGCAAGACCACGCTGATCCGCCATATGTTGCACAATGCCAAGGGGCGCCGGCTGGCGCTCATCATCAACGAATTTGGCGATGTCGGCGTGGACGGCGAACTGGTGAAGGGCTGCAATGACGCGGCCTGCCCGGAGGACGATATCGTCGAACTGGCCAATGGCTGCATCTGCTGCACCGTGGCCGACGATTTCCTGCCGACCATGCAGAAGCTGCTCGACCGGCCCAATCCACCCGACCATATCATCATCGAAACCAGCGGCCTGGCCCTGCCCAAGCCGCTGGTGAAGGCGTTCCAATGGCCCGACATCCGCACCCGCGCCACGGTGGACGGGGTGATCGCGCTGATCGACGCCGACGCGGTGGCGGCCGGCCGCTTCGCCACGGACGAGGCGGCATTGGCGGCGGCGCGCGCGGCCGACCCCAATCTGGACCATGACAGCCCGCTGGAGGAATTGTTCGAGGAGCAACTGGTCTGCGCCGACATGGTGGTGCTGAACAAGACCGACCTGGTCGACGCCGCCACGCTGGCGACGGTGGAGGCGCAGGTGAAGGCGGAAACCCGCCCCGGCGTGGCGATCATCCATAGCGCGCAAGGCGCCGTCGATCCGGCCGCACTGCTGGGCCTGAGCGCGGCGGCCGAAGATGATCTGGACGCCCGCCCGTCGCATATCGACGGGATGGAGGAGCATGACCATGATGATTTCGACAGCTTCATCCTGTCGGGCGGCGATATTGCCGATGTCGATGCGCTGGTCGCGCAGCTGAACGCCACGATTGCCGCCCATGACATTTTGCGGGTCAAGGGCATGGTGGCGGTGGCCGGCAAACCATCGCGGCTGGTGGTGCAGGCGGTCGGCCCGCGCATCCAGCATTATTTCGACCGCGCCTGGAAGGACGGGGAAACCCGGCGCACCCAGCTGGTCGTGATCGGCCAGAAGGGGCTGGATCGCCCTGCCATAGAGGATGCGCTCAAGCCGGTCATCGGCTGATGCATCTTCTGTCCGCCACGCCCGGCACGATATCCAATGGCGAGGAGGCGATCGACCTGGACCAGTCGCCGGGCGATATCGTGATCCTGACGGTGGCGGACAGCGAACTGGCCTGCTTCGCCAAGGCGGCGGCGCGCCTGACGGATGAAGATCCGACGGGCAGTGCGCCCAGCGTGCGCCTCGCCAATCTGCTCCAGCTGCGCCACCCCTATTCGGTCGACCTTTATGTCGAGAAGGTGATCGCCAAGGCGAAATTCGTCTGCGTCATCCTGCTCGGCGGCAAAAGCTACTGGCCCTATGGCATAGATGAAATCGCGCAGGTCGCGCGGGAGCGGGGCATCGCCTTCGCCGCGATCGCCGACGGGCGGGAGGATGACCCTGCGCTCGACCGGGCGTCGACCGTGCCGGCGGCATTGATCGACCGGCTGCGCGCCTATCTGCGGCAGGGTGGCATGGCCAATGCGCTGGGCTTCCTGCGCACGGCTGCGCACACGATCGGGCGCGATGCCGGCATGCCCGACGATCCGGTGCCGGTCGCCGATGCCGGCCTCTATCTCTCCGGCGTCGATCGCCCTGCCCTGTCCGACCTGCGCATGCGCTGGAGGCAAGGCGCCCCCGTCGCCTGCCTGATCTTCTACCGCGCGCTGATGGTGGCCGGCACGCTGGACGCGGTGGATGCGATGACCGCAGCGCTGGAGGCGCGCGGTTTCAATGTCGCGCCGATCCACGTCCGGGCCTTGCGCGAACCGTTCGCGATGGACTGGTTGAAAGGCATATTGGCCGACATCCGGGCGGACGTCATCCTGAACGCGACCAGCTTTGCCGCCTCCACCACATCCGATCCGCGCACGGCCAGTATATTGGAACGGGCCGACTGCCCCATTCTCCAACTGGCCTTTGCCGGCGTCGAACAGGGCGAATGGCAGGATGCCGCCCGCGGCCTTGGCCCCCGCGACCTGGCCATGAATGTGGTGCTGCCCGAAGTGGACGGGCGCATCTTCACCCGTGCCGTCGCCTTCAAGGCGGCTGAGCGGTTCGATGATCTGACCCAATGCGGCATCATCGTCCCGCGCGTGGCGCCCGACCGCGTCGCCTTCGTCGCCGATCTCGCCGCCAACTGGGCACGGCTGCGGCGTAAGCCAGCAAGCGAACGGCGCGTGGCGCTGGTGCTGGCCAATTATCCCAATCGCGATGGGCGGATCGGCAATGGCGTAGGCCTCGACACGCCGGCCAGCGCCGCCGCGATCCTCGCCGGACTGGCGGCGGCGGGCTATGATATCGGCAGTGCGCCCAGGACCGGCGCAGGCCTGATGGCCCTGCTGACCGGCGGCGTCACCAACGACCTGTCCTCGCTGGATCGTCCCGGCGACGTCGCCCTGCCATTGACCGATTATCGCGCCGCCTTTGCTGGCATTCCGGCACAAGCGCGCGCCGCCATGGTCGAGCGCTGGGGCGATCCGGAGGCCGATCCCTTAGTGCGCGACGGCGCCTTTCGCCTCGCCGTGCATCGCTTCGGGGGTGTCGCACTCGCTGTTCAGCCGGCGCGCGGCTATAATATCGACCCCAAGGCCAGCTATCACGACCCCGCGCTGCCGCCACCGCACGCCTATCTCGCCTTCCATATCTGGCTGGAGGCGCATTTCGGCGCGCAGGCGGTCGTCCATGTCGGCAAGCATGGCAATCTGGAATGGCTGCCGGGCAAGGCGGTGTCCCTGTCCGAAAACTGCTTCCCGGAAATCTGCGCCGGGCCGCTGCCGCAACTTTACCCCTTCATCGTCAACGATCCGGGTGAAGGCACGCAGGCGAAGCGGCGCATCGGCGCGGTGATCGTGGATCATCTGACCCCGCCGCTGACCCGCGCCGAAACCTATGGGCCGCTCAAGCAACTCGAAGCGCTGGTCGATGAATATTATCTGGCGGCCGGCATGGACCCGCGCCGGCTGGACCGGTTGCGGCGCGACATCATCGACCTCGCGCAGAGCCAGGGTCTGGACAAGGATGCCGGCGCGCAGGGCGATGACGACGATGCGCTGTCGGCGATCGACAATTATCTGTGCGAGCTGAAGGAATTGCAGATCCGCGACGGATTGCATGTCTTTGGCGTTTCGCCAGAAGGCCGGCTGCGCCGCGACCTGCTGATCGCGCTGGCGCGGACGCCGCGTGGATACGACCATGGCGGGCAAACGTCGCTGCTGCGGGCTATGGCGCAGGATCTGGGCCTCGATTTCGACCCGCTCGATTGCCGGATGGGCGATCGCTGGAGCGGCACGCGGCCAAAGGCATTGGCCGATATATCGGACGAGCCTTGGCGCACCCATGGCGATACGGTGGAACGGCTGGAATTGCTGGCGGCGATGTTGGTCGACAGCGACCCTCGCCCCGCATGGGGCAAGGCCACGGTGATGGTGCTGGACGCCATTGCCGACGACCTCGCCCCCCGCGTCGATGCTTGCGGCCAGCGTGAAATGCAGGCGCTGTTCTGCGGCCTGGATGGCCGTTTCGTCATGCCTGGGCCATCCGGCGCGCCGACACGGGGGCGGCCCGATGTGCTGCCGACCGGGCGCAATTTCTTTTCGGTCGATACCCGCGCCGTGCCCACCGCCGTCGCCTGGGAACTGGGGAAGAAGTCGGCGCAACTATTGGTCGAGGATTATTTCCAGCGGGAGGGCGATTATCCGCGCGCCATGGCCCTGTCCGCCTGGGGCACCGCCAATATGCGCACCGGCGGCGACGACATCGCGCAGGCGCTGGCGCTGATGGGCGTGCGGCCGCGCTGGGACTGGACGTCCGGGCGGGTCGTCGGATTCGAGATGATGACGCTGGCGGAACTGGGCCGGCCGCGTGTGGACGTGACCTTGCGCGTGTCGGGCTTCTTCCGCGATGCCTTTCCCGAACAGATGGACCTGATCGACAGTGCCGCCCGCGCGGTCATGGCATTGGACGAGCCGGAGGCGGATAATCCCGCCGCCGCCCGCCACAGGCGCGAGACCGAAGCCCTGATCGGTGAGGGGCAGGACGACGCCACCGCCGCCCGGCGTGCGGGGGCGCGCGTCTTCGGGTCGAAGCCGGGCGCCTATGGCGCGGGGCTTCAGGCGATGATCGACGAGAAATTATGGCACAGCCGCGCCGACCTGGCCGACGTCTATCTCGACTGGGGCAGCTATGCCTATGGCGCGGGGGTGGAGGGCGACGCCGAACGAGGCCTGTTCGCCACCCGCCTGAGCGAAGCCGATGCCGTCGTCCAGAATCAGGATAATCGCGAACATGACCTGTTGGACAGCGACGATTATTATCAGTTCGAAGGCGGCATCGCCGCTGCGGTCGAGCATCTGAAAGGGCAAAAACCCGTCAGTTACCATAACGACCATAGCCGCCCCGAACGCCCCGTGATCCGCACGCTGGAGGATGAGATCGGCCGCATCGTACGCGGGCGCGTCACCAATCCCAAATGGATCGCGGGCATCATGCGCCATGGCTATAAGGGCGCGTTCGAGATTGCCGCCTCGGTCGATTATCTCTTCGCCTTCGCCGCCACGACCCATGCCGTGCGCGACCATCATTTCGACGCCGTCCACGCCGCCTTCATCGAGGATGAGGCGGTGCGCGCCTTCATGGCGGACGCCAACCCCGCCGCCCTGCGCGAAACCGCCGCGCGCCTGAGCGAGGCGCTGGAACGCGGCTTGTGGAAACCAAAATCCAACAGTGCGGGCCTGCTGCTCGCCAGCCTATCGGGAGCATGATGATGGTGGAACGCACCGAGGAACAGCATAGGGCCAAGATGCAGAAGAAGCAGGCGGCGCATGACCGGATCATCGCCGGCAAGACGGTGGAGAAGGGCCTGCTGATCGTCCACACCGGAAAGGGCAAGGGCAAGACCACGGCCGCGCTCGGCATGGTCGTGCGCGCGATCGGCCATGGCATGAAGGTCGGCGTCGTCCAGTTCGTGAAGGGGGCGATGACCACGGGCGAACGGCAAGTGTTCGATGCCTTTCCCGACAGGATCGAATTCAAGGCGATGGGCGAAGGCTTCACCTGGAACACGCAGGATCGCGCGCGCGACATCGCCCTGGCGCGCGAGGCGTGGGAAGAGGTGAAGCGCATGATCGCCGACCCCGGCTATGCCATGGTGCTGGCCGACGAGCTCAATATCGTGCTGCGCTACGACTATCTGCCGCTGGACGAGGTGCTGGCGGTGCTGGCCGCGCGACCGGATATGAAGCATGTCATCGTCACCGGCCGCAACGCGCCCGACGCGCTGGTCGAACAGGCCGATCTGGCCACTGAAATGACGCTGCTCAAGCACCCCTTCCGCGAGCAGGGCGTCAAGGCGCAGCCCGGCATCGAATTTTAGGACGCGGCTGCCTGCGCCATAGCGCGGGCGGCCTTCACATAGGCCGGGCCGCCGCACACGGTCCACGCCTGTGGGATGCCGATCCGCTTGATGCTGTGGAGCGCGGGGTGGTGCATCATTTCCGTGCCCTGATCGGTCACCCGGTCGGTCGCACTATCGACGATCAGATAGTCAGGTCGTGCAGCGACGACCTCCTCCAGCCGCATCTGCGACAGGGGTGGCCTGCCCAGCGTACCGGCAAGGTTGGTGAGGCCGGCCCGCTGCATCAGATCGTCGATCAACGTACCCGTGCCTGTCAGATAGCCGCGCCGCTGATAATAGGCCGCGATCCGGCCGGGCGGCGCCTTGCCGATATGGCTAAGCTCCGCATCCATCTGCGCGATGAGGGTTTCGCCCCGCGCAGAATGGCCGACCGCCTTCGCCACATCGCGGATGGAGGCGACTATCGCCTCGTAACTATCGGCGCCCTTGAGATCCAGCGCCGGATAATGGCGCGCCTTGAGCACCGCGATCGCCGGATTGCGCCGCACCGGCATGCCGATCATCAGGTCGGGGTTGGCGGCCAGCACGGCTTCGGCCGATCCGTTCAGGACAGGCAGGCCCCGTACCTGCCCGGCCACGGCGGACATATGCGGATCGGCGGCATTATGCGTCAGCCCGGCGATCTGGTCGCGATCGGCCAGCGCCACCACCAGCTGATCCGCGCACAGGTTAAGCGACACGATCCGGCGGGGTGCAGGTGGGGCCTTGCGCATCGGCGCAGCAGACAGCGCCCATCCCGTCATGCCTGCCGCCACGGCCAGGATCAGGCCGCCCAGCAACCGGGAAGACGGGACATGGTTCATCGCAACCGTCCCATAGCGCCCCGTTTCGGTGACGCAACCTTGATCGCCTGGAGCGCGCTATTGCCCCACCGGCGCCAATGCGATCTGCGCGACCTCACGCCTTGCGCTGCCCTCCACCATCTCAAGCGGCGGGCTTCGTCGCACACCCACTGGCAGGGGTATGGCCGGCGCCGGGGTCCAGCTCTTGTTGGCGGCTGGCATGACCAGCCCCGCAACCGGCACGGCGCCGCTCGGATCGGCGCTTTCTTGTGCCGCCATTGCGGGCAATGCGCC
This sequence comes from Sphingobium sp. GW821-FHT02B05, assembly GCF_059421905.1. NCBI lineage: Bacteria > Pseudomonadati > Pseudomonadota > Alphaproteobacteria > Sphingomonadales > Sphingobiaceae > Sphingobium > Sphingobium sp. GW821-FHT02B05. The sequence continues at coordinate 15,836 of NZ_JBWKVW010000012.1, read as the reverse complement.
GTCGCGATGGGCCATAGACAGGCGTGCGATCCGGCCGATCAGCGGCTCGGTACCGCCAGTCGAAGACTGAAAGGCGGGCGGTGTGCCCCACCAGCCGGCCCAGCGGAAGAAGAGGTGCGTGCCGACCTTGGCCGTCTTGTCCAGACTGGCGCTCCAATAGGGCACGACCCAATCGGTATGATAATGGGTCGCGAGTCCGACGGGCCGGAATATCGCGCCAGCCAGCGCCGCTTTGGCGATAGTCCGCGCGCGCGTCCAGGCCGCAGGCGATGGCGTCCGCGCCAATGCCCCGTCGCAAGTGAAGGTAAACTGGCAGCCGCTCCGCCGCTCCTGCCCCTGAAACACGACGCCGCACACCGATTTGGGGAAAGCGGGATGACGCACGCGGTTGAGCACCACCTGCGCCACCGCCTGCTCGCCAACGACATCGTCGCCCGCCTCATAGATTTGCGCGGAGGCAAGGCAGTCAGTGGCGCGGGCCAGATCCGACGCGCCGCCGGTAAAGTGAAAAGGGCTGGCAGCGGGATTGGCCCGGTGTGAGAAGGGCATGGCCGCATTGAGCGCCCGCGCCTTGTCCGTGGGGAGCGCATAGATTTGGGCCGGCTCCACTTTGGGCACGGCTGGCGCCTGATCGATCGGTACGGGCCTCGCCCGAACGACGATGGCGGTCTGTGCTGGCACGGCGGTTGGCGACTGCCGCCACAGCGCCGGCATCGCCAAAAGCGCGATCAGTATCAGCGCCGACAAAGTGGCAGAGACGATCCTGTGCGCGGCGGATGTCATGCGTCAGCTACAATCGCGCAGACCATTGGGCGACCGGCGCGGGGTTAGAGGAACGAAGGAAATGGGGCGGATCGGGACATCGCTATGCGACGCCGTCTCGCCGACCTCGAACAGATGCTGAAGGAAGGAGATCATCGCCTCCCGCCCCTTATCGCTCAGAACCACCCGCATCCGGCGATGATCGCGCGGGTCGAAGCGGCGGACGACGAGCTCCGCCTCCTCCAGGCTTTCGATACGGCGCATCGTGCCCGTGGCACTCTCGCCGGATATGGCCATGATGTCCTTGACGCACAGGAAGCGGCCCTCCTCCGCGACTGCGAACAGTTCCAGCATGATGTCCCAGGCGGAATCGCGGAACACATTTTTGGGAAAATGTTCGGAACAGTTTATCCGCGCCTGCTGCGTCTGGCGGGCAAGGGCCAGCAGCGAGGGTCCGGACATGTCCGGGCTCGATAAATCCTCTCTTCGTTCGCGCGAGGCCATGCCGTCATCCTTGCATCGGTTTCTCGTGGAGCGGCCCAAGGCTGCGCCTTCCACCTTAACGAATTATAAACGCCGTAATTTTCTTGCGATCATGCGACCGAAACCATCTCCACTTCGGACATATTTTCACCCCCCGCTTCCGCTTTTAGCCGAGCGACCAATTCGTGAAGTCCACTACCGTACGATCCTTTTACAAGGATGATGTCGCCATCCCGCATCGTGTCCCGCAGGCAGGCGTATAATTGACCGATATGCGCCGCGTGGAGGCCGCGCCGTTCCGGCGACAGGTCCGCCCAGAGCGGCGTATATAGGGCACCTGCGGCATGGACGCAGTCGATGCCCAGTCGCTGGATCAACGGCGCCAGCGCGGCGTGATAGGCCGTCGCATCCGGCCCCAGTTCCAGCATTTCGCCCAATATCGCGATGCGCCGTCCGCCGATCCGGCCGCCCAGCAGCTCCAGCGCCGCCGCCATGGAGGCAGGATTGGCATTATAGGCTTCGTCGATCAGCGCTATCCGCCGCCCGTCGATGGTCAGGGCCACTTCCTCGCCGCGCCCGGCGAGCGGGCGGAAATCGGCCAGTGCTCCCAGCCCGCGCGCCATATCCAGCGACAGAGCGAACAAGGTCGCCAGCACCGCGAGGCTATTGAGCGCCATATGGTGCCCCGGTGCCCCCAACCGATAGTCGATCATGCCCATGGGCGTTTCCACCCGCACCTGATCGCCCCGGCGCCCGACCAGCCGGAAATCGGCTTCTGCCGCTTCGCCATAGCTGACGACGCGCAATTCCTGCGCCAGCGCCAGCGCACGCACCTGAGCCAGCTCCGCCATGTCCGCGTTGAGAATCGCGACGCCACCCGGCGCCATCCCCGCAAAAATCGCGCTTTTCCGCCGCGCGACGGTGGCGAGGTCATGGTGGAATTCCAGATGTGCCGGCGCGATGTTGGTAAAGACCGCGATATCGGGCCGGGTCAGCAACGCATTCTGCTTCATTCGGCCGATCGCCAATTCCATCACGATATGGGGCGTGTCCCATGGGATGGAGGCCAGATTCCAGGCGATACCGTGGGGCAGGTTGGCATTGAGCCGCGTTTCTCCGACATCCCCCCAGGGACGGAGCGCCTGCGCCAGCATCGCGACCATGGTGGTCTTGCCCGCACTGCCGGTCACGCCGATCAGCTTGCCGGCCATCGCCGCGCGGGCATGACGTCCGAGCGCGAGGATTGCCTCGTCATTATCATGCACCGCCAGAACCGGCAGGCCGGTGGTTGCGAAACGTTCGGGTGCGCTGGTGATGATCGCCGAGGCTTGTGGCCGGAGCCGGTCGATCAGGCGCGGGGCGATGCCCCGCTCCCCCGCCGCGCCGCGCATCACCACCATCTCGCCGTCGCGCAGGCTGGGCGGAAAGATACACAGGCCTTCCGCCCGCCAATCGGCCGGCGGCGGCACGAACCAGCGCCCGCCCGTCGCCTGGCAGACGCTGCGCGCGGTCCAGCCACGTTCGACCGGCAGCGCCGCCTGCTCTGCCTGCGTTCCCAGCAGGTGCCGACGATAGGCGACGAGGCCCGACAGATAATGTTCGACATCGTCAATCCGCACGCGAAAGGCATGATGGCGGATGAAGAAGCTGCCGACGATCCGACGGGGATTGGCAAAGAACATGGCCAGTTCTGGCCAGAAATGACCGTTTAGCAGATAATGGGCACGGGCATGCAGCGCCCGATGGAATTTGCCGAGGTCGATCGTATCGAGCAGGTGGCGGTGGTCCGGATCGGCGGAAAGGCGCGCGATCATATGCTGCGCCGCCATCATCAGCTCCAGCAGCGTCGGGAAGGTGGTGATGCGATTTTCCACGAAATCCAGATGGTCGCGGACATTGTCGAGGCCGAAGCGGAACCAGGCCTCGTCGGTGCGGTAGCGGGTCAGTTCATTGACGCAATAGCTCAGCCAATGGTCGTGCGCGGCCGCGTGGCCCGCCGCGATGAAATGGGTGAAGGCGCGCGCCACCGCCTCGATCCAGCGCGGATCGCCGGTGAGCCCGTAAAGCCGCATCAGGCCGAACGCCGCCTCTCCGTCATAATAGATGATGCGAAAGTCCTGCTTCACCCCCAGCGTCGGATAGTCCAGCACATGGACGAAGCGCCCACTGTCGGCATCCTGCATATGCAGCATGCCGACGGCCAGCCAGTCGAGCAGCGGGCGATAGCGGTCGGTCGCCATCAATTCGCTATATTTGACCAAGGCGAGCAGGCAGACGGCGTTGCCGCCCAACTTGATCTCGTTGCCGGGGTCGATCAAAAAGGCCGCCGGCGTGCCGTCGGGCAAGGTCGCCGGGCGGATCAGCTCCTGCTCCAGATAAGCCAGCGCCCGCTCGATCGCGGCCAGCAGGTCCGGGCACCGCGTCACCTCCCAGCTTTCCAGCATGGCATAGGTGCTGCTGGCGTGGCGCAGGCTGTTATAGGCGGCGATCGGCCGGTCGAAACAGGGATGCCAGCCATAATGGAAACGGCCGTCCGCCTGCACCTGCGACGCGAGATAGGCGCTGCCGTCGTCGATCAGGCGCAGAAGCAGGTCAGGATCCAGCCGCTCCACCGTCCGCCGCCCGGCATTGCGACCTTGTTCGCGGATCGTGTGAAGGACGCCGTCCTTGCCCATGAACAGGCCGGCGGTCGAGAACAGCCAGATGGGCGCATTATCGCTGAAATCGATCGCCCTGATGCCGTGGCGCAACCGGGCATAGCGCAGGAAATTGCCTTCATTGACGATGGCCGTGGGATGCCGGTTGCCGCCATAGAGCATGGCATTGGCGTTGATTTCCGTCTCCAGAAAGGCCTGTTCCAATCTCGCGTCCAGCCCGATGCCCAGCCGGAAATAATTGCGCTTCGTCGCATCCAGCCGTTGGCGCAGGCTCTGCCAGTCGGTCCGTTCGACCGCACGGACCCAATCGACGCGCAGCCAGTCCAGCCGATCCGCCGCCGCCCGCAGCAGCGGCAGCGCCTTTTTCCAGCAGAGTGCGGCATCCGGCCCGCTGACGGTCATGGTCCGCGCCCGCGCCGTGCCGTCGGTGAAGGACAGGAACAGTATCACAGCCGGCGTGCCGTCGATCGCCAGCGGCGCCACCTGCCGCACCCGGTCGTCGATCGCGGCCAGCCTGTCCTCCAGCGACACGCTCATCGTTCGCGCAGACCTTCACGGGCACGGTTCAGGGGCTTGAGCAGATATTGCATCACAGTCTTGCTGCCGGTGTGGATATCGACCGTCGCGATCATGCCCGGCACGATCGGGAAGCGCTTGCCCGCCTTGTTGACCACGGCGACCGACTTCGTCCGCACGAAGACGCGATAATAATAGATTTCCGGGTTCACCTCATCCTTGATCGTGTCCGGCGATATGCTCGATACCGTCCCTTCCAGCCCGCCGTAGATGGCATAATCATAGGCGGTGATCTTGACCGTCGCCCGCTGGTTGGGGTGGATGAACGCGATGTCGCGCGGCGAAATGCGTGCCTCGATCAGCAACTGGTCGTCCAGCGGCACGATCTGCATGATCTCGCCATTGGGCGACACCACGCCGCCGATGGTGGACACGTCGATGCTCTTCACCACGCCGCGCACCGGGGACCGCAACGTCAGGCGCTTCAACGTATCGGACCGGCCGCGCACCACCGGCGCCAGCGCCTCCACCTCTTCGCTGACCTTGGCCAGATCCTGCTGCGCCTCGACCAGATATTGCGAGCGCAGATCAGATTTCTTGAGGGCCAGTTCGGCCTGCTGCCGCTTCAGCCGCAACACCTCGACATTGCTGGCGGCGCCGACGGCGATCAGGGATTCGCCGATCTTCACCTCCTTGCTGATGAGCGCAAGGGACTCGTCGATCAGCCGGTCGGAACTCATCAGGCTTTCCCGACGGTCGCGATAGAGGCGCGTTTCCGCCGCCTTCAGCTCCGGGTAGGGATCCAGTTCCCGCGAAAAGGCGATGGGCGTGCCGCCGACCTCTGCCCGCAAGCGCGCGGCGCTCGCCAGTGCGGCGCGATATTTGGCCGCGCTTTCATCGACCGTCGATCCCGCCTGGGTCGGGTCGAGCTGCGCCAATATCTGGCCTGGCTTCACGATATCGTCCTGCTTGACCATCAACTTGGCCAATATGCCGCCCTCCAGCGACTGGATGATCTGTTCCCGGCTGGTCGGCACTACCCGCCCGCTGCCACTGGCGACCTCGTCCAGCTTGGCGAACCAGGCCCAGGTGAAGGCGACGACGAAGAGCGCCGTGACCAACCACAACAGCCGCTTGGCCCCGGTGATGCGGCCGCGCCCTTCATCGTCGAACTGCCATTCGTCATCGATGATCGCGACGCCGCTCATGCCACCCTCGCCCGGTTGGCCTGCATGGTGCGGATCGCCGCATCCTTGGGCTGGTCCAGCAAAATGCCACCATTGTCGATCACGATCACCCGGTCGACCAGCTCCAGCACCCGCATCCGGTGGGTTGCGATCACCAGCGTGCGTCCCTGCGCCCATGTCTTGAGACCGTCGATGAAATGGCGTTCCGACACTTCGTCCATCGCGGCGGTCGGCTCGTCCAGCAGCGCGACGGTCGGGTGACGCAGCAGCAGTCGCGCCAGCAGCAGTGACTGGATCTGCCCGCCCGACAGGCCATTGCCGCCTTCCAATATGATATGTTCCAGGCCGCTGCGCAGGCGTCGGACGAACTGGATCGCCCCGGTCATCGCCAGCATGGAGAGAATCTCCTCATTGGATACATCCGGCGCGCCCAGCGTCAGATTTTCGCGGATGGTGCCGTGGAACAGCCTGCTGTTCTGCGACAGGAAGCTGACGTCACGGCGCAGGTCGTTGGGGTCGATATGGTGCAGCGCCAGATTGTCGATCAGCACTTCGCCCGACACCGGCTGCATCATGCCCGACAGCGCCTGCAACAGCGTGGATTTGCCCGCGCCGTTGCGGCCCAGCAGCGCGACCTTCTCCCCAGCCCTGATCTCCAGTTCCGGGATGGTGAGCGCCGGCGGGCTGTTGGGATCGGCATAGCTGAACACGCCGCCATGGATCGTCATTGCGCCGGCAATCGTGTTCACTGAAATACGATGTTCCGCATCGGGCCGGTCGACCGGCAACCCCATGATCTGATTGAGGCTGCCGATCGCTACACGCGATTGCTGGAAACGACTGAGCAGCGACGTCACCTGCGACATCGGCGCCATCATCCGCGACCCCAGGATGGAAGAGGCGACGAGCGCGCCGGTCGTGATGTCCCCCGCGATCACCATCGGCGCGCCGACGCACACGATCCCGGCATAGACGCCATTCTGCACATTCTGCGTCCAGACGGTCAGGCTGTTGGTCAGGCCACGCAGCTTCAACTGCTGCTCTCCGGCCTCGGCATTGTAGCGGTTCCACAGTTGCTGGAAGCGCTCCTCCGCCTGCAACGCCTTGATATCTTCGATGCCCTGCACCGCTTCTACCAGCATGGCGTTGCGCAGCGAGGCTTCGCGCATCGATGCGGTCGCATAAGCACGCAGTTTGCGCTGGGCGAGCAGGCCCGGCACCAGGAGCAGCACCAGCGCGGCCAGCGGCACCAGCACGAGCGGCCCGCCGATGAACCAGAGGATCACGAGGAATATCAGGAAAAAGGGCAGGTCCGCCATCGCCGCCACGGTGGTGGAGGTCAGCAGTTCGCGCACCTGGTCGAGGTCGCGCAGCTGGGCGATGAAGGTGCCGGTGGAGGTCGGTCGCGCCCGGTTGCGCACGCGCAGCGCATGGCCGAACACCTTGTCCGACATGCGCAGGTCGGCGCGCTTGCCCAGCACATCGACGATGTTCATCCGCAGCCGGCGCAGCAGGAAATCGAAACCGATCGCCAGCGCCACGCCCAGCACCAATATGTAGAGCGTCGGGTAGGATTCCGCCGGGACCACCCGGTCATAGACCTGCATCGAGAAGATGACGCCGGACAGGCCCAATATATTGGCGATGCAAGACGCCACCATCACATGGACATAGGACCGGCTATCCTGATGAATGATCCGCCGCAGCCAGTTTTCGTCCTGCTGGTGGATATACGGATCTACGCGGGCATCGGGTGCCGCACGTACCGGCCGGGCAATCACCAACAAGGTCGCGCCCCGCGCCACGTCCGCGATCGCCATATGCGCGCGCAACCCGCCTTCGCCCGCCAGCGACAGGGTCGCCTCCCCATCCTCGGCGATCGCCGTGACCAGCGCCAGCGCGCCGTCGCTCATCCGCACGATCATCGGCAGGCGCCAGCCGGACAGCTTGTCGCGTGCGTCGGGCGTGCGGAAACGGATCGACAAGCCCAGCGCACGGGCCATGCCGCGCACCTTGGCCTGCTCGCCCTCCATGCCGGCCCACAGGCCCGCCAGCTTGGCGCCCTGTTCGCTGTTGGGCAGGCCATAATGGCGCGCCACCTGCTGCAACAGGTCCAGCCAGGCATCGATCGACACGGCGCCCGGAGCCGGACCAGTGGTCGCGCCGGCACTTCCGGCCGGCTTGATCGGCGGCATCATGTTCATAGCGTCACCCCGCGCACCACCGTGCCGGTGAGGTGAAAGGCCGCGCGGGTCCGGCCCGAATTATACAGACAATCCATCTGCAACCGCCGCAGGTCGTGCGCGGTATTGGCCGCTTCGAACCGAACCTGCTGAAACTCCTGCTCGGCATTGAGCAGGTCGACCAGCGTGCGCGTACCCATTTCCAGATATTGCATGCGATACAACTTTCCGGTTTCGTCCATATTGCCTTCCCGCGACGCCAGCGTCTTGAGCAGCGCGCCCAGACTGTCGATCTGCTGTTGCGCCTCGGCCAGGCGCTGGGCGGTTTCGTTGCGCGCCCGCTCGGTCGCCGCATCGGCCGCCTCCAGCGCAAAGGCCGCGCCGCGCACCCGCGCCTTGGTAATGCCGCCGCCCATCACGTTGCTGGTTACGTTCAGGCCCAGCGAATAGGCGCTTCGGCGGCTGGACAGCGGATCGGACACATCGATCGTGCTGGTGCCGGCGATGGAGACGGTGGGCAATTGTTCCGCCTTGCGGCGCTTGAGGTCCGCCGCCGCCTGATCCTTCTGCGCCTCCGCCACCATGACGGCGGGCACATCGGCCCAGTCGGGCGGCGGCTGCCGGCAGGCCGCCATCAGCCAGACGGGGACTTCCTCATCGACCTGTGTCGGCGGCGCGGTCCGCCCCAGCAGATAGGCCAGGTTGCTGGACCAGCGCCGCCGCGATGCCTCGATCTGCGACAGGGTGGCGATCGCGGCTTCCACGCGGGCCTGCGCCTGCAAACCATCGGATCGGGTCGCCGCGCCTTTGCTTACGCGGCTATCGACCAGGTCACTGATGGCCCGAACCCGTTCCAGCTGCTCCAGACCGATCCGGTGCAGTGCTTCGCCGCGCTGCATTTCGATCATCGCATAGCCCGTGTCGCGGATCAGCCCGTCCACCGCCAGCAGCATTTCCGCCTCGCCGACCCGCGTACCCGCCCGCGCCGCGTCCACGGCGCTCGACACCTTGCCGAAATCATAGAGCATCTGGGAGGCGTTGATTTGCGGCCGGGGGCGCCAGTCGGCGGTCAGGCGGCTGTCATAGCCGGTGGCAAGACCGGCGCTGATCTGCGGCGAATAGCCGGCACGGGCGACGTCCACCTCCGTCGTGCGGGCGTTGAGTTCGCCCGCTGCCTGGGTCAGCAGCGGGTGCCAGGCGATCGCCTCCCGCGCGGCTTCCTCCAGCGTCACCGGATCGGCGGGGTTCACCGCCGGTCCGGTCTGTGCATATGCGGCCGAAATCAATAAGCCGCCGGCGAGCGATAGATAGGCTCTGCCGTATTGGAACCATGTTCCCACGCCGGTCATATCCTTATCCAGTTATGACCAGAATGAATGCCATTGGTTACGGACATACTAACGTAGCAACTTTAATATCATATCGTTTTCGTAATGGATGATATTTCTTTCTATGCTTTCGACATATCCTAGAACACATGACCGTTATTTACATTGTGCTTTTCGATATCATCAGGAGAGGAGAGATATCCCAACGGATCTTGCGGCACGTCCACCGGGGTCAGATCGACGCTTTCCGGGCTGGACACTGCGCTCGCCTCGGTCAGTTCCACCCGCTCGGGTAGCGGCTGACGTTCGAGATAGGCTGTCAGCACATCCTCCAATACGCCCTGACCTTCGAACATCTGATAGGCCAGTTCGCCCAGCACCTCGTCGGAGACGGGCGTATCCGCCGGGTCCGTCGCCGCCATCGCAGGCTCATCTGGAATTGGTGCATCGACCGGATCTGCGGCGGAGGCCGCCGCGACCAGATCCGTACCCGACACGGCTGCATCGTCCGCGCCGGGCGCAGGCGCCTCTTCGAAGGTCGAGGATATCCTTGCTTCGGGAACTGGATCGACCGACTGGTCCGACGTCGTGTCGGACGTCAGGCTGGCCATCTGGTGCGTGTCGTCGCTGACCAACGACGCTTCATCCATGCGCAGGCTCGCCTCCTCGATCGACATCACCGCCGACGTCGCGCCGGAACCGACATTGATCGTCACGTCCAGCGTGGCGGTAGCCGTCACGCCATTGGGCTGGACGATCTGGTAGGTAAAGCTATCGACCAGATTGACCGTCGAATGCGGGATCGTCGTCCCGGGCGTGTAACTATAATGACCCGTCTCGTTGACCGTCAGCGTGCCATAGGTGCCCTGAATGGTCACCGCCGTTTCACCGACTTCCACAAAGCCACTGCCCGTCCCGACCTTTACCACCGGGAAAGCCGTTCCGGTCACATCGTTGGCGAGCAGCTCGCCCTGCGTACCGGTCACGCTCGACACGCTGAACTGGTCCAGATGGGTGATGGATTCGCTGATATAGACGGTCGAGCCATAGGCCGTCCCCAGCAGGTTGGTGCTGGACACGGTATAGGTATAGTTGCCGGCTGGCAGATCCTCGAACGTGTGCGTGATGCCCGATCCCAGTGGCAGCCCGGCGACGGTGGTCCCGGTGTAGGTGCCCACAGTCACGCCCGCCGCATTCTTTACCGTGATCGTGTAGCTCGGCAACAGCGCGATCGTACCACCCCTGATGACGGTGATAGTGATGTCAGACTGGCTGTTGGCGGCTACGGTGAAACTATCGTTGCCGGACCTGGTGCTCAGAATCGGCGTGCTGAACGAAAACTCGACCGCTGGCCCCACCGTCTCCACGACATTCTGATACTGTACCGCTGCGGTCGCCATATCATGATTGGCCACAGGGGCGGCGGTGATGTCGTCGCTGCCGATCCTGATCGACAGGTTGGCCGTTTCCGTCTCCCCGTCGCTGCGGTCGATCAGCGTATATTGGAACACGTCCGTCTTGCCGATCGACGCGGCGGTCGGCGACGGGGTGTAGGTATAGCTGCCGTCCAGATTGATGACCAGCCGGCCGAAGGCGCCGTTCACCACGGTGCCGTTGGCCGTGACCGCCGTCGTCACCCCGTTGACCGTGACGCTATCGATCACCGTTTGCGGACTGATGATGTCGATATGACCGTCGGGACTGGGATCGGTGATGACATTGCCCTGGATCTGCTGGGGCACGATGCCGCCGATGTCGGTGAAGTCCGAATCGGTCCCCGCGACATTGAGCGATCCCAGCAGCCCAACGCCCAACGTCCCGTCGAAGGTGACGAAGGCACGATATTGACCCGGTCCCAACGTTTCGGTGCTGACCAGATTGCCGTTCAGCAACCCCAATTGCAGCAGCGATGCGCCAGTGCCGCCGCCCACCGCGACCCAGGCCGATCCGTTCCAGCGCTGCACCGCGACCGAATAACCGGAAAGCACGCCGATGCTGAGCGTTGCGTCATAGGTGAAGACCGCGTTGAGGCTATGCCCGTCCGCCACGGTGAAGCCCACGCTGGGCGTCGCCAAGACCTGCGCGTTGATGTTGAGCACGCCGAGCGACACCAGTGCCAGATAATTGGCCGTGCCATGGTTCACCGCCGTCGATACCGGCAACAGGTCGACCAGGGCGATCGTGCTGTTGTCGAAGGCGGCGATGTCGAACGGCGCGCCGACGGTGCCGGGAAGGGACTGGTTGCCAGCGCCATCGGTCTGGGTGACGGTCAGATTCTGGCCGCCCACCTGCGGGCTGGACAGGGTGACCGTGAAACGACCGTCCGATCCCACCTGCCCGGTGCCGATCACAGTGCCGGTTCCGTCACGGACCCGAACCGTCGCCCCCGCTTCACCAATACCGGTCAGCGTGGTGCCGGCGGTATCGACGGCCAGATTAGCCGGCGCGTTCGGCGCGGTGATATCCGGCGCGATCGCGCTGGTGGAGGTGGACGGATTCCCGGCGGTATCGGTCTGGATGACACCGATCGTCTCGCCATTGGCTTGCGCCTGGGTCAACGTCACCGAATAGCTGCCATTGGCCGCGACCAGCGCCGTGCCGATCACGACGCCTGCCGCATTGGTGACGGTGACGGTCGCGCCCGCTTCACCCGTTCCCGTCACCACCGTACCGGTCGACGACACAGCGGCTGTCGGTGCGGCGGGTGGCGTATGGTCGGGTGCGGTGACAGCGATATCGGGCGATCCATTGCCCGCCCCGTCCGCCTGGCTCACGCTCAGTCGCTCGCCATTCAGTTGCGCGGGCGTGAGCGCTGCTGTGTAGCTGCCATTGGCCGCTACGGTCGCGGTGCCCAGGATCGTGCCATCGGCCGCCCGAACGGTGATCGTCGCGCCGGCTTCACCGGTACCCGTCACCGATCCACCATTGGCAGAAACGGCGGCGGTCGGTGCCACAGGCGCCGTCGTATCCGGCGCGGTGATCGGCACGGTAGGCGATATATTGCCTGCCGGGTCGCTCTGTACCAGCGTCAACCTCTCGCCATTGGTCTGCGGCGTGGTCAGCGTGGCGCTGTAGCTGCCGTTGATCGCCACCACCGCCGTGCCGAGCAACGTGCCAGCTGCGTTGGTGATACGGATCGTCGCACCAGCCTCACCGGTGCCGCTGACCACGGCGCCATTGCCGCTGATCGTGCCGGTAGGCGCCGCTGGTGGCGTGCTATCGGGCGCCAATGCCGTCGCGCGTGGCGACACATTGCCGGCCGCATCCGCCTGGGTGATACCCAATGTCTGGCCATTGGTCTGCGGGGTCGTCAACGTGACGCTATAGCTGCCATTGCCTGCCACGATCGCCGTGCCGATGACGGCCCCTGCCGGATTGGTGATGCTGATCGTCGCACCGGCCTCACCGCTACCGTTCACGACCGTACCATCGGCCGTAACCGACCCGGTCGGCGCCGCCGGTGGCGTGCTGTCTGGCGCCAGGGTCGGCACGCGCGGCGACACATTGCCCGCCGCATCCGCCTGGGTGATGCCCAATGTCTGTCCATTGGTCTGCGGGGTCGTCAGCGTGGCACTATAGCTGCCATTGCCTGCCACCGTCGCCGTACCGATGACGGCGCCGGCCGGACTGGTGATGGTGATCGTCGCGCCAGCTTCGCCCGTACCGTTCACGACCGTACCGTCGGACGTGACCGACCCGGTAGGCGCCGCCGGTGCGGTGATGTCAGGCGCGACCGTCGGCACGCGCACCGATATATTGCCGGCGCCGTCCGCCTGGGTCACGCCCAGCGTCTCGCCATTCACCTGCGGCGTGGACAATATCGCGCTATAGCTGCCATTGACGCCCACCGTCGCGGTCCCGATGACGGCACCGGCCGGATTGGTGATGCTGATCGTCGCACCAGCCTCACCAGTGCCCGTCACGGTCGTGCCGTCGGATGTTACCGTGCCGGTCGGCGCATTGGGCGCTGTCGTATCGGGCGCCGTTATCGGCACCTGCGGGGACGCAAGCCCGGCCCCGTCGGTCTGCACCAGGGTCAACTTCTCGCCATTGGTCTGCGGCGTGTCGAGCGTGACACTATAGCTGCCGTCGCCCAACACGGTGGTGGTGCCCAGCACCGTCCCGGCCGCATTGGTTACGCTGATCGTTGCGCCGGCCTCACCGCTGCCGCTGACCACCGCGCCATCGCCGCTGATCGTGCCGGTCGGCGCAATCGGTGCCGTGATGTCGGGTGCGGTCAGGTCAACCTCGCTCGACGCATTGCCGGCGACGTCGGTCTGGCTGAGGCCCACCGTCTCGCCATTGACCTGCGGCGGCGTAAGCGTTGCGACATAGCTGCCATTGGCGCCCACCGTCGCCGTGCCCAGCACCGTGCCATCGGCGGCGGTTATGCTGATCGTTGCGCCCGCCTCTCCGGTTCCGGTCACCACCGTGCCATCGGTCGAAACCGTGCCGGTCGGCGCACCGGGGGCCGTGATGTCCGGCGCGGTGATCGGCACTTGCGGCGACACCAGGCCCGCCCCATCGGTTTGCACCAGCGTCAGCGCCTGGCCATTGGTCTGCGGCGTGTCGAGCGTGACGCCATAGCTGCCGTCACCCAGCACCGTGGTGGTGCCCAGCACCGTGCCGGCCGCGTTGGTGACGGTGATCGTCGCCCCCGCTTCGCCGGTGCCAGTCACCTGTGCGCCATCGGGCGTGATCGTCCCGGTCGGTGCGGCAGGTGCCGTGATATCGGGCGCGACCACATCGACCTCAGCGGAGGCATTGCCCGCAGCATCGGTCTGAGTCAGGCCCAGCGTCTCGCCATTCACCTGCGGCGTGGAGAGCGTCACGACATAACTGCCATTGGCACCCACCGTTGCGGTGCCCAGCACCGTGCCGTCGGCCGCCATGATGCTGATCGTCGCGTCCGCCTCACCCGTGCCCGTGACGGTCGTGCCATCTGACGTCACCGTGCCGGTTGGGGCATCGGGTGCCGTGATGTCGGGCGCGGTGATTGGCACGGTCGGGGACGCATTGCCTGCGCCGTCCGTCTGGCCCAGCGTCAGCGCCTGGCCATTGGCCTGAACCGGGTCGAGCGTGACGCTGTAGCTGCCGTCGCCCAGCACCGTCGTCGTGCCCAGCACCGTGCCGGCCGCGTTGGTGACGGTGATCGTCGCCCCCGCTTCGCCGGTGCCATTCACTTCAGTCCCATCGGGTGCGATCGTGCCGGTCGGCACGGCAGGCGCGGTGACATCGGGCGCGAGCGCATCGACTTCCACCGAAGCATTGCCAGCGGCGTCGGTCTGGACGACGCCCAACGTCTGGCCGTTCAACTGCGGCGTGGAGAGGATGGCGATATAAGCGCCATTGGCCCCCACCGTCGCCGTGCCCAGCACCGTCCCATCGGCGGCCATGATGCTGACCGTCGCACCGACCTCGCCGGTGCCCGTAACGGCGGTGCCATCGGAGGTCACCGTACCGGTCGGCGCATCGGGCGCCGTGATGTCGGGCGCGGCGATATCGACCTCTCCGGACGCATTGCCGGCCGCGTCGGTCTGCACCAGCGTCAGCGGCTCGCCATTGGTGAGCGGCGGGTCCAGCGGAACGTTGTAATTGCCGTCACCATCGACCGTGGCGGTACCCAGTACCGCACCGGCGGGATCGGTGACGGTTATGGTCGCCCCCGCTTCACCGGTGCCGGTGACTGCACTGCCGTCCGGTTCGACGGTGCCGGTCGGCGCGTCGGGCGCCTCCAGATCAAATGTCGCGACTGGCGTCGGATCAGACACATTGCCGGCCGCATCGCTCTGCGTGACGCTCAGTTGCGATCCATCGGTCTGCGGCGGCGTCAGCGTCACCGCATAATGGCCCTGGCCATCGACCGTCGCCGTTCCGATCAGCGTACCGTCGGCATCGCGCACTGCGACGGTCGCGCCCTTTTCGCCCGATCCGGTCACGACAGCGCCGGTCGGATCGATCTGCGCGGTCGGCGCGGCGGGTGCAGTGATGTCGGGCGCGGTGAGGATGACCGGAACGGAGCTGTTATTGTCCGCATCGGTCTGCACCACGACCAGCTTTTCGCCATTGGCCTGTGCCGTGTCCAGGGTGATGCTGTAATTGCCGTCGCCGTCGACGGTCGCGCTGCCCAGCACCACATTGCCGGGGCCGGTTACGGTCACGGTCGCACCGATTTCACCGGTGCCCGAAACCGTCTCACCGGCGCCATCGATCGTTGCGGTCACCGGATCGGGCGCATCCGGCCCGTTGAGATTGGGCGCGGTCACCGGCACTTCGGCGGATTCATTGCCCGCGCCATCGCTCTGCACCACGATCAGCGGTTCGCCATGAATTTGCGGCGGAATCAGCGCCGTGTCCCAGTTACCGTCACCATCGACAGTGGCGCTACCGATCACAATCCCGGTCGGATCGGTGATGGTGACTGTAGCGCCGATTTCCCCCGTTCCGCTCATCGATGCGCCGTCACCGGCAATGTCGGCGGTCGGCGGTGCGGGCGCGGTCAGGTCGGGCGCGGTCAGGTTGGTCGGATCGGACACATTGCCGGCGGCATCCGCCTGGGTCACGACCAGCGGTTCGCTATCCAGTTGCGGGGGCGCCAGCGTGACGCTGTAATTGCCCTGGGCATTTACGGTGGCGCTACCCAGCAGCATGTTGTCAGCCGCCCGCACCTCGACCGTCGATCCGGCAATGCCGGTGCCGGTCACGATGCGCCCGGTATCG
>NZ_JBWKVW010000011.1:0-87069 GCF_059421905.1 Sphingobium sp. GW821-FHT02B05 | reverse complement strand
ACTGGCAGCGCCCCGTCCGGTGAAAAGCGCTCTAGGTCCACCCAATGATTCGGTCAATAAGGTTTTTTGAACTTTCTATTGCAGCGGCAAAGAATGCTGGGCCCGCTGGCCGAAAGCCGCCTGTTTCTGGTCGTTTCGTAAATGCAAAATAATCGGGCGTGGACAGACTATGGCCCATCCACGCCCTTGGAAAAGCCCATCCATTCGAATCAACTGATTGGACAGACAGGAGAATCGGCCCGTCCGGTTCAGGCTAGTGGTTCACCCACCCATGTTTCGGTATCGACCTGCGCTTGCGCTTCGCGGGGATAGCGGGGGCCCGACGGCGCATCGAAACGGAAGATATCGCCCACGGCAGCAATCAGATCTGTCGGCCATGTGCGCGACAGAGTGGCCAAATCTTCGTCGAGATGGGCGATGCTGGTGGTCCCAGGGATCGGCACGACATGATCGCCCTTGGCCAGCAGCCAGGCCAGGCAGAGTTGCGCCGCGGTGCAACCGGCCTGATCCGCCAGCCCCTTGAGTTGCGCGATCAGTCGCAAATTGGCTTCCAAGTGCGGCGACTGGAAACGGGGCATGCCGCCACGAATATCGCCCGGCTGTAGGTTGGCGGCATTGGGGTTGCCCGCCAGCAAGCCACGCCCGAGCGGTGAAAAGGCGACGAATGCCGTGCCCAGTTCCGCACAGGCATCGAGCACGGCGATTTCCGGGTTGCGGACCCAGGGCGAGTATTCGGTCTGCATCGCCGCGATCGGATGCACAGCCTGCGCCCGCCGCAGCGTCGCCGCCGACATTTCCGACAGACCGATCGCGCCGATCTTGCCAGCCTCGACCCCGCGCGCCAGAGCACCAACCGATTCCTCGATCGGCACTTTGGGATCAAGCCTGTGCAGATAATAGAGATCGATATGGTCGACATTCAGCCGGCGCAGCGAATCTTCCAGCACGCGGGTGATTGCCGCTGGCGAACCATCCAGCCCACGCTTGCCGTCAATCTCCCCCAACACGCACTTGCTCGCCAAAGTGAAATCCCCCCGGCGATCCATCAGGGTCCGACCGAGCAGCTCTTCATTTGCACCGAAGCCGTAAAGAGCCGCCGTATCGAAGAACGTCACGCCCACATCCAGCGCATGGCGCAACAGCCGCTCCGCTTCGGCCGGATCGGGACGCGGCAGATAGGCGTGGGACAGGTTCATGCAGCCAAGGCCAATGGCCGAGACGGTAAAAGGGCCGATTTTGCGCGTGGGGAGACTGGTCATATCTACAGGGGTAATCCTACGTAATTTTCCGCGATCGTCGTCTGCGCCGCAACCGAGGAAGCGATATAGTCGAGGTCGGCGACCTGCATCCGGCGATCGAACGCATCGCTATCGGGGAAGCGGTGCATCAGCTTCGTCAATTGCCATGAAAAGCGTTCGGATTTCCAGACGCGGGCCAGCGCCTTGTCCGAATAGCCGGCCACCGCGTCGCTGTCATGACGTTTGAAGTAGCCGATCAACGACTGAGACAGGTAATGGACATCGGACATGGCCAGATTGAGGCCCTTGGCGCCAGTCGGCGGCACGATATGGGCGCTATCACCCGCCAGCATCAACCGACCA
The DNA here is from genome assembly GCF_059421905.1 of Sphingobium sp. GW821-FHT02B05. Classification (NCBI taxonomy): domain Bacteria; kingdom Pseudomonadati; phylum Pseudomonadota; class Alphaproteobacteria; order Sphingomonadales; family Sphingobiaceae; genus Sphingobium; species Sphingobium sp. GW821-FHT02B05. The sequence continues at coordinate 85,468 of NZ_JBWKVW010000011.1, read as the reverse complement.
TGGCGCATCGGTTCGAACACGAAACTGCGCAGCGGCGCGATCGATTTTTCCAGCGCAGGACCGCGCGTGATATGGGCGGCCGCCTCCGGTCCCAAGCGGGTCTCCAGCTCGTCCCACAACCGATCATCCGGCCATTCTTCGACCTTCTCGTCCAGGGGCACCTGGATATAATAGCGGCTGCGGGTTTCCGACCGCATCGACGCCAGCGCAAAGCCGCGTTGATGATTGGCATAGATGAGTTCATGATTGCAGGGCGTCACATCGGCCAGAATGCCAAGCCATCCGAAAGGATAGACTTTTTCATAGGCCGTTGCGACCGAGACCGGGATAGCCTTGCGCGAGGGACCGTGAAAGCCGTCGCAACCGCATAGGAATGCGGCGTCAATCCGATGGGTCGCACCATCCTTGCTGTAGGTGAGATAGGGCGCGTCGCCATCGACATCATGCAGCGCCACGTCTGCGGCCTCGTAAATGATGTGCAGGCCACGTTCCGGTGCCGCGTCCATAAGGTCGCGAGTAACCTCGGTCTGGCCATAAACCATCACCTGACGCCCGGTGAGTTCGGCGATGTCGATGCGGATGAGCCGTTCGCCGTCCGCCAGATGGAATCCATCATGCGGCAACCCTTCCGCATGCATCCGCGTACCCAGACCCAGCCGATCCATGAGATCGGTAGTGGTGCGCTCCAACACGCCGGCGCGGATACGGCCAAGCACATAATCGGGCGACGCCCGTTCCACGATCACGGCATCAATGCCCTCGGCCCGCAGCAGATGGCCGAGCATCAGTCCGGCGGGGCCAGCGCCGATAATGGCGACCTGGGTTTTCATGGCAATCCTCTCCAGTTCATATGGATGGAGAGGAGAATGGCGCGCACGGATCGGCGCGCCCATGGCCACATCAACTTATGATTTGGACGATCGATCAGCCTGGACAGAGACGAATTCGATCGCCTTCAATCGAAAGCGGCGAAAATGCCCCGTCCATTTTCATCAATGCCATGGATGATACGCCCGTCCGTCAGGCCGCCGGGAGCGTCACCACGCTGTCAGGCGCATCGCGCAGGCGCAGATAGAGTTTGCCATCCTGCGGCGCAGGTGCCTTGAGCGCCGAACCGGTATAGCCTGGCGCCACTTGCGACGCCTGATCGAGCGAAGGTGTCGTACCCACCGCGTCTATCAGGAACAGGTCGCGGCCGCGGATGGTGCATGCCTGCGCTTCACCCTCGCACGCCACCGCCTCGATCTGCGGCAATCGTGCCAGCGTCACCAAAGGTTGCCAGTCGCTGGCCTCGTTCCCGCGCAGCAGGCGGAAGCGAAGCGGCCCGAACAGCGCCGGCGCCATCGCCTTCGGGTCCAGCCGCGCCACCATCACCTTTGGGCTTTCCAGCCGCAAACCAGTGGCCGCTGTCAGCCGGATCGGCGGCGCATCCTCGTCCACCGACGCCACCTCGATCACGTCGCTGGCGTTCAGCTTCGTGCGTTCGTCGGCGCGTACCGAAAAGACCAATTGGCCATTGTCCGGCAGCAGATTGTCGCCGTTCAGGGCCAGTGCCTTGCCATTTGCGGGCGGCGTACCCAGGCTGATATCCTTGCTGAGCAACCCGACCTGCGGCCGTGGCGCCGCCACCGTCACGGCCAGATTGACGGTCCGTCCGTCGCGCAATCTTATGCGCGCAGCCATCTCGGTGCCGGCGGCGCCCGTCCTCTGGTCGCCTTGCGCCACCAACCGCAGCCGGTCCACGGCCCCGTCCCGCGTCAGTCCGTCCGGACGCATCGACACGCCACCAACCTCCACACTGTCCACCTGATCCAGCCGCTGGCCAGAGAGCAGCGCCGCCTTGTCCCCCGCATGGAGCAACAATCCATCCAGTCGACTGGCCTGCGCATAGCTGCGCAGCGCCACGGCGGCGGGCTGGGCCACACCTTGATATTTGACCTCGATGCTGAGTGCGCCGGGCTTGCGGTCGGCGAGCGGTACCGTCAGCGCCAGCCTGTCGCGGCCCTGCACCTTCCATTCCATCGGTCTGGGCGCACCTTCGCCCTGGCGCAACATCACGCTTTCCACGCACGCGGGTGCGCCGCCCTTGAGCACCAGTCCATTGTCGCGCCCAACGACCAGCGCAGCGTCGTCACCATCGACCTGCCAGCCGCCTTTGTCAGGCATCTGCAACATGAAGTCGGGCCCTTCGAAACGGTCAAACCCCCAGCGTCCATGAACATGGCCTTCCACGGACCCTGTGAACGCGGGCGGCAGGCCAGCGCCCGTCAGCACATAACCACCACGGTCGGCCCGCGCCTCCAGCGGCAAATCCATCACTTCACCAGAAGACGCCTTGAGCGCCAGCTTTACGTCACGTGCATAGGCCGTGGAGAAAATCAGCGGCGCCCCTTCCACCGGCAACACGGTTCCTGCCCGCGCCGCACAAACCGGCGCATCACCGACACGGCGCAGGCGCGGCGGGCTGTCCGCTTCGATCGCCGGCATGGCAACGACCATTACCGACTTGGGCTTCTGAAAGGATGGGGCGGCATTGAGCAGCAGCGACATGCCGTCGGGCTTACGCACGCTCAATGTCGGCAGATAATCGAATTGCGGGCTGCTGAACGCGCCGAATATCTTCGCGATGTCACGCACCACACCGATATAGGGGCTATAGAAACCATAGCCCGCCTCGCGCGTGGACGCGAGTTGCATGGCAAGGTCGGTCGGCGCACCGGTCAGCGTTTCCGCCAGCGAACTGCTATGAACGTCCGCCAGCACGAGCGATTCCCGGTTATCGAGCAGGCAGGATGCCTGCATTTCGACAACCTTGGACAGGCAATCCTCGTTCAGTTTGATCGACAGGCTGCGCGCCAGCATGGGCGCAACGCTGCGCAGATATTCGGGATGGCTGTTTTCCTGCGTCTTGATCGCCAGCATGAAGGCGTCCAGCCGCGACCGGTCGAGCGAGGCCTGGTTGAGATCCTGAGTCGCGCGTACGAACTCGCCCGGCTTGCCCCGCACCGCGTCGGACAATACGCCTTCCGCACCGCCGGTATCGGGGACCAGGAACAGCACCATCTGACGCGCGCCCTTGGGCACAGTCAGGACCAGCGCCTTGTCCTTGTCCTTCTTCTTCCATGTCTCGGCGAACTGCACCCAATCCTTGGGCGGCGGATTGGTCGCACCGCGCAGAAACGCGGATACGAGGATGAAGCGGGCGCCCTGATCGGTGGGCAGATCAGCTTCGACAGACAACCGGTCGCCTTCGGCCAGGCTGGGCACCTGCGCGATGGGCAAGCTCTGGTCGCCGCGCATGACCAATATGTCGAGCGCGGGCCCCGGCATTTCGAACGGAGCGGGCTCAGCGGCTCCCAACGCCATCGGCGTCAGCATCGCCAGCGCCATAGCCCCCCATGCACAGCGGGTGGCTCGCGTCATCCTGTCGATCGGCAATGGCGTCATCTGTTTGTCCGATAATCGTTGGGCAACCCTGATTGCGCCTTTCCCACATGGGCGCGCGCAAGCCAAGAGTTGAGGGTAACCCTTCGACCGGCTGGAAGTTCACTCCCTGGCGGCTTCGCCTTCCTCGGCGATCAGGCGCAGCGCCTCACGCATCAATCCAACGTCTCTGCCTGTCAGCAACCGTTCGAACCGCGCCTCATGCGTATCCATGATGGCGTCAACCTGCGTGCGCAACGCCTCGCCAGCCCCGGTCAACGACAGCGCGAGGCTGCGACCATCGACCGGCGATCTCTTCACCAGTTCCCGTTCTGCCAGCGCCGCGATCAGCGGCACCATATTGGCCCGTTTGATACCCAGCATCCGCCCGACATCGCTCTGGATACATCCGGGATTGGCGCCGATCAGGATCAGGATCGTGCCTTCTACAGGCCTTAGCCCGATATCCGCCAGCCTGGCGCCCAATCCGGCCATCATCGCGGCTGACGCCCGCCGCAGCATATAGCCCAGTCGCGATGCGACCGGGTCGTTCAAACGATCTTCAGGATCAGCAGGCTTGTCCATGGATCGGACGATAATGCTATTGCCCAGAACAATCAATATTGCTATGTTTCATAACAATAATGAGGAGTCGGGATATGCCTGCATCGGAAGTTTGCCTGTTGATCGGCGGCGAATCGCGCACAACCGCCGCAAAATTCGAACGCGCCAATCCGGTGACGGGCGCCCTCGCGACCATCGCATCCGCCGCCAGCGTCCATGATGCCATCGCCGCCGTGGATGCAGCACAGACCGCCTTTCCAGCCTGGTCGGCGCTCGGCCCCAACGCCCGCCGCGCCGCATTGATGAAGGCCGCCGATGCGCTGGACGCAAAGGCCACCGAATTTGTCGATGCGATGATGGAGGAGATTGGCGCTACCGAAGGCTGGGCGCGGTTCAACCTCATGCTATCCAGTTCCATGGTGCGAGAGGCCGCCAGCCTTACCACCCAAATCGGCGGCGAGATCATCCCATCCGACAAGCCCGGCTGCATCGCCATGGCGGTCCGCGACCCGGCCGGCGTCGTGCTATCCATGGCGCCCTGGAACGCGCCGATCATCCTTGCCACCCGCGCCATCGCCGTGCCGCTGGCCTGCGGCAACACGGTCGTGCTCAAGGCGTCGGAACAATGTCCCCGCACCCATGGCCTGATCGTCCAGTCCTTCATCGAGGCTGGCTTTGGCGGCGGGATCGTCAACCTCATCACCAATGCGCCGCAGGACGCCGGCGAGGTGGTCGGCGCGATGATCGATCACCCGGCCGTGCGCCGCGTCAACTTCACCGGCTCCACCGCCGTGGGCAGGATCATCGCGAAACGCTGCGCTGAAAATCTTAAGCCCGTGCTGCTCGAATTAGGCGGCAAGGCGCCGCTTGTCGTGCTGGAGGACGCCGACCTGGACGAAGCCGTGAAGGCCGCAGCCTTCGGCGCCTTCATGAATCAGGGCCAGATCTGCATGTCGACCGAGCGGATCATCGTGGTCGATGCCATCGCCGATGCCTTCGCCGCGAAATTTCAGGCCAAGGTCGCGACCATGGCCGTCGGCGATCCGCGCGCGGGCAAGACCCCGCTGGGTGCCGTGGTCGATACGAAGACCGTCGCCCATGTCCAGTCGCTGATCGACGACGCGCTGGCCGCCGGCGCGACGCAATTGAACGGCGGGCCGGCCGATGGCGTCCTGATGCCCGCCCATGTCATCGACGGCGTGACCCCGGCGATGAAGCTGTTCCGGGACGAAAGCTTTGGCCCGGTCGTCGGCATCGTTCGCGCCCGCGACGAAGCCCATGCGATCGAACTCGCCAACGATACCGACTATGGCCTCTCCGCTTCTGTCTTCACCCGCGACACCGCGCGCGGCCTGAAGGTCGCACGCCGCATCCAGTCGGGCATCTGCCACATCAACGGCCCGACCGTGCATGATGAGGCGCAGATGCCTTTCGGCGGCACGAAGGCGTCGGGATATGGCAAGTTCGGCGGCCGTGCCGGTATCGACAGCTTCACCGACCTGCGCTGGATCACAATGGAAACCGAGCCAGGCCATTATCCGATCTGATCCGCCACCTTATCTTTCCGGAGACTTATTCATGACCAACATCCTGCACATTGAGGGCGTCGAACAGACGGAACTCGAAACCGTCGCCTATACCGTCGAAGACGGCATCGCCTGGGTCAGCTTCAACCGCCCGGACAAGCGTAACTGCATGTCGCCGCGTCTCAATCGCCAGATGATGCGCGTTCTGGACGAGCTGGAGTTTCGCGCGGATGTCGGCGTGCTCGTCCTGACCGGCGAAGGTACGGCTTGGTCGGCGGGCATGGACCTGAAGGAATATTTCCGCGAAACCGAATCGCAGGGCCTTGCCGGCACGCGCGGCGCGCAGCGGGAAAGCTATGGCTGGTGGCGCCGTCTGCGCTGGTATCAGAAGCCGACGATCGCGATGGTCAATGGCTGGTGCTTTGGCGGCGGCTATGGCCCGCTCTTCGCCTGCGACCTGGCCTTTGCGGCGGAAGACGCGCAGTTTGGCCTGTCCGAAATCAATTGGGGCATCCTGCCCGGCGGCGGCGCGGCCAAGGTCGCGACCGAACTCACCAATTTCCGCAACGCCATGTATCATTCGCTTATGGGCGAAAATGTCGATGGCAAAAAGGCCGCCGAATGGGGCTTTGTCAACGAAGCGCTGCCGCTCGACCGGTTGAAGGCGCGCGTTACGGAGGTCGCCAATGTACTGCTGAGCAAGAACCCGATTGCGCTCAAGGCCACCAAGGACGCCATTCGTCGCGTTCGCGAAATGACCTATGACAATGCCGAAGATTATCTGATCCGGGCGCAGGAGTCGGCCAACAGCTTCGACAATGAGGGCCGCAAGGAAGGCATCAAGCAGTTTATCGACGACAAGACGTACAAACCGGGCCTGGGCGCTTACGATAAATCGAAGCAGAGCGCCTGACCTTTGGCCGGGCCGCTACCCACGGACGGCCCGGCCTCTATCGCGAGACGCCGGACATCGTCACGATCCGGCCAGAGATGACAGGAGAGGCCATGGATCACGACATGCACCGCCGCAGCCTGCTGAAGGCCATGCCCGCCCTGACGATCGCCGGCGCCGCTGCCCCTGCCGCAGCGACCGATATGTTGGCGATACCCGCATTGACCCTGGCCATGCGCCTGCGCGTGTCGATCGGCGCACCGCAGGAATTGGGCATGATCGATGGGGTGCGCAAACGGGTCATCCCCATCACCGGCGGCAGTGTCGATGGTCCGCGCCTGACTGGCAAGGTGCTGCCCGGCGGCGCGGACTGGCAATCGATACGGGCCGACGGCACAGCCGACATCCTTGCCCGCTATTCGCTCGAAGCCCGCGACGGCACCATCATTTCGGTCGTCAATCCGGGCTATCGCCATGGCCCCGAACCCGTGTTGGCCCGCATAGCGTCGGGCGAGGTGGTCGATCCCGCTCTATATTATTTCCGTACCACGCCCCGGTTCGAGGTGGCGGGTGACAGCCCCCATGGCTGGCTTGGTCGCACCATATTCCTCTGTACCGCGGCGCGTTACAAGGATCATGTCGCGCTCGACATTTTCTCAGTCGGATGACAAGCACGAAAACATAAGATTTACAGGACGGGAGCGGGCATGACCGACATCAGGCGACAGCTGGACGAAGCCCCTATGGGGCGGCTCCAGATCGCGGCAATCACCTTATGCATATTGTTGAATGCGCTGGACGGGTTCGATGTGCTGGCGATCAGCTTCGTTTCGCCGGGCATCGCAAAGGAATGGGGCATTGATCGTGCCGCGCTCGGCCTCGTTCTGTCGATGGAACTCATCGGCATGGCGGCGGGATCGGTGCTGCTTGGCAATGTCGCCGACCGGATTGGCCGGCGGCCGACCATATTGGGTTGCCTGGTGGTCATGGCGGCAGGCATGGCGGCTGCGACCCAGGCTTGGGACATTCTGTCGCTTTCCACCATCCGGCTGGTGACGGGTCTCGGCATCGGCGGCATGCTTGCCTGCACCAACGCCATGGTGGCCGAACTGGCCAACGCCCGCGCCCGCAGCGTCGCCGTCGCGATCATGGCTGCCGGCTATCCGGTCGGCGCCATAGTGGGTGGGTCGGTCGCATCGCAGATGCTGGTGTCGGGGGGCTGGCGCGACATCTTCCTGTTCGGCGGGATCGTCACGGCCGTCTTCCTGCCCGTCTCGCTCTGGCTGTTGCCCGAATCGATCGGCTTCCTCCTACAGAAACGCCCCGACGGCGCCCTGCCCCGGATCAACAATCTGCTCGCACGCATGGGTCACGCGCCGGCCAGCGCCCTGCCTGTGATCGACGACGCAGCGCCAAAACCCTCTTTCGCCGCCCTGTTCGCGCCGGGGCTTGCCAGCACCACCATATTGCTGACGCTCGCCTATTTCTGCCACATCATGACGTTCTACTTCATCCTGAAATGGGTGCCCAAAATCGTCGTGGACATGGGCTTTGCCCCGTCGGCGGCAGGCAGCGTGCTAGTCTGGGCCAATGTCGGCGGCCTCATCGGCTCGCTGCTACTCGGCGCGCTCAGCTGGCGCCTGCCGGTGCGCGGCCTGGTCATGGTCGCGATGGTCGCCTCTACCATCATGGTGACGATTTTCGGGCAGGGGCAAACGACGCTGGCGGGCCTCAGCCTTGTCGCTGCATGCGCCGGCTTTTTCACCAATGGCGCGGTGGTCGGCCTCTATGCGCTGGTCGCCCAGTCCTTCCCCACCGCCGTCCGCGCCGGCGGGACCGGCATTGTCATCGGGATCGGCCGGGGAGGTGCCGCGATCGGGCCGATTCTCGCAGGCCTCCTCTTCACCCTGAATTTCGGCTTGCCGCAGGTCGCACTGGTGATGGCATTGGGATCGCTGGCCGGTGCAGCGCTCCTGGCGGCACTGCGCCAACGCCCTGCCTGATATCTTGCCGCCGGACGGGAACAGGCGCATGATTGGACAATCCATCATGTCGATCGCCCCCGTCCCCAGCTTCTATCTCTATGGCGAACCGCAGCGCAGTGTGGCGGAAGGCTTCGTCCATGTCGAAAGTCTGGACGATCGGTCCCGCCCCAGCGAATGGACGATCCGCCCGCACGTCCATCGCGACCTCAACCATGTCATCCTGATCGCGCAGGGTGGGGGCGCGATGCAGGCGGAGGCAGCACAGGTCGTGTTCGACGCGCCGTGCCTGCTGCTGATCCCGGCGGGCATCGTCCATGGCTTTAGCTGGCACAGCGAATCCAGCGGCCATGTCATCACCATCGCCGACAGTTATCTGCGCCATCTGATCGCCCGTGATGCCGATCTTGCCCCGCTCTTCACCCATCCCCAAGCCGTCTCCCTACCAGCCGCCGAAGGAATGGGCGCGCAGGACATCATAACCCGCATGGCGCAGGAATTGGGATGGTCCGGCCCCGGCCAGCGCGCCGCCGTCGAATCCGCCCTGTTGGCGCTGATGGTGCTTGCCTTGCGCCATGCGCCGCTGACGCAACAAGCCCAGCCCGGCACCGCGCGGCAAGCCGCTTTGGTCGCCCGGCTGCGCGAACGGATTGAGCAACGTTTTCGCCAGCGCGAACCGGTCGCGGATCATGCTCGCGCGTTGGGCACCAGCCTTACCGGCCTGCGTCAGGCTTGCGCCCATGTGGCGGGCACTTCTCCTGCCCAGATGCTCGACGACCGCGCCCTGCTGGAAGCGCGCCGCCTGCTTCTTTATTCGCAATTATCGGTGACGGATATCGCCTATGCGGTCGGCTTCGAAGACCCCGCTTATTTCTCGCGCTTCTTCGCTCGCCATGTCGGCCAGCCGCCCCGCGCCTATCGCGCCGCGCGCGAAGGTTGACGCCGCTGCGGACACCCTTACATGCGCAGCCATGACAGCGGACAAGCTCATCGACCTGCTGGTGGCCCGGCTGCTGCGCGACCATGGCAAGAGCAAGCATCATTGGCGCAAGGCGATTGGCCCGCTACGCCTCTATAGTCGCGAAACGCATCCCCACTGCAACTGGAACGCGACGCCAATCGGCAGCTTTCAGGATATCGCCTTGATCGAGAACCTGCTGGACGACCTGCGCATGACCCACCCGTTGCTGACCGGTTGAAAAGCGGAAAGGGCGCAGCGGATAACTCCGCCACGCCCTTCCCTGCGACCCCGAAGGGAGCCTGTGGATCAGCCGAGCTGCGTTTCCAACTCGCCCAGCACGCGGTAGCAATCGAACACCTTGGCGACGCTCGAATTGGGATCGCGGCCTTCGCGGATGGCGCCGATGAACTCGCGATCCTGCAATTCGATACCGTTGTTGGACACAGCGACACCGGCCAGGTCGATCGCCTCTTCCTTGCCGTTCACCAGATCGTCGTAGCGCGCGATATAGGTGTTGGTGTCGCCGATATAACGGAAGAAGGTGCCGAGCGGCCCGTCATTGTTGAAGCTCAGCGACAGGGTGCAGATCGCATCCGTCTCGCTCTTCAACTGGATCGACATGTCCATGGCGATGCCCAATTCCGGATGGATCGGCCCCTGCATCGCATGGGCCGACACGATCTTGCCCGCCTGATAGGCGAACAGGTCGACCGTATGCGCGGCATGATGCCACAGCAGATGGTCGGTCCAGCTACGCGCCTCCCCTTTCGCATTGATATTCTTGCGACGGAAGAAATAGGTCTGCACATCCATCTGCTGCACGTTGAACTCGCCCGCCTTGATGCGGTTATGGACATATTGGTGCGACGGGTTGAAGCGGCGGGTATGGCCGACCATGCAGGTCAGGCCGGTTTCCTGCTGCTTGGCCAGCACCGCCTGCGCATCCTTCCAGCTGTCCGCCAGCGGAATTTCCACCTCGACATGCTTGCCAGCGTCCATGCAGGCGATCGCCTGGGCTGCGTGCATCTGTGTCGGCGTACACAGGATCACGGCATCCACATCATCACGGGCCAGCGTTTCATTGAGGTCGGTGGTGACATGGCCGATGCCATATTTGTCAGCGACCTTCTTCGTCGCTTCCAGTTCGCGACCGATGATCGATGTGACGGTCACGCCGTCGATATTCTTGAGGCCATCAAGATGCTTTTCGCCAAAAGCGCCGGCACCGGCCAGGGCAATACGCATGAAACTACTCCAAAATGAGCCCCTCTTTTTTAAAGAGGGGGGAGGGGGAAGGGCTTTAGGCAGCTACTCCGCAGCGATCGCCATCACGCCGCTGCCAGTCATGTCCAGCCCCTCGCCATTGTCGGGGCGCAGCACAAGATGGCCGATCGCCGTGTTGGAACAGGGCACATGATAATGGCGGTGCAACGCGCGGGTGTTCTTGCCCAAAGCGCCGCGCATGATGAGCCACATCACCATTTCGATGCCTTCGCTGCCCGTCTCGCGCAGATATTCGATATGCGGAATACGGCGCAGGTGGTCGCTATCGCCGATCAATCCATCCAGGAACATATTGTCCCATTCCTTGTTGATCAGGCCCGCGCGCGGCCCCTGCAACTGATGGCTCATGCCGCCCGTGCCCCACACCTGGACGTTCAGGTCCTCAGGGAAGCTCTCGACCGCCTTGCGCACCGCTTCGCCCAGCGCCCAGCAGCGATTGCCCGACGGCGGCGGATAGGTGACGACATTGACAGCCAGGGGTATGACCTTGCACGGCCAGGCGTCCGGCTTGCCGAACATCATGGAAAGCGGCACGGTCAGGCCATGATCGACGTCCATCTCGTTGATGATGGTCATGTCGAACTCGTCCAGGATCAGGCTCTGCGCCATGTGCCAGGCGAGGTCAGGATGCCCCTCCACGTCCGGCACCGCACGCGGTCCCCAGCCTTCATCGGCCGACTTGTAGCGTTCGCCGCACCCGATCGCGAAGGTCGGGATGATCTTCATGTCGAAAGCGCTGGCATGGTCATTATAGACCAGAACGATCACATCGGGCTTTTCGGCCTTTTCCCATTCGCGGGTCCAGTCGTATCCGGCAAAGATCGGGCCGAAATAATCGTCGCGATCCTTGTTGAAGTCGGACGCAACGCCCAGCAGCGGCACATGGCTCGACGCCACGCCAGCGGTAATCCGCGCCATATCAGCGATCCTCTTTCTTCGCGGCAGCCGCCGCTTCATTGGCCTTGATCGACCGCACGCCTTCAGGTGAACGGCCACCCTGCATCATCATTTCGCGATATTCCGGGAATTTCATGTCGGTCATGGTGCTGACCGCTTCCGCGAAGGGAATGCCATCGGTCGAAAACAGTTTCGACAGGAAATAGACGTTCCCGCCCAGGTCCAGGCAGCGATTATAATCGCGCGCCAGCAGCGCCTGCTTCTGGTCCTCGGTCAACGGCCATTCGTCCATATAGGCGCGCTCGTCAGCCTTGAAGCGCGCGCGATTTTCGTCCTTCATCAGGCTCATCGCGAACTGGTTGATATGATAGCCCTGCCGCGCGCGCTTCGCTGTAAACACGCGGGTGCCGGGAATATCCTCCATCTCGGCCAGATATTCGTGAATATCCTGATGCTTGGGATCTTCTGTTATCATAGTCCCCTCTCCTTCAATTTGGCGTCGAGGCGCGGGAAGACGCGGCGAGCATTGCCCGCGAAGATCGCGGCCCGTTCCTCGTCGCTGATCTCCAGCGCATCGACATAGCGTTTGGTGTCGTCGAAATAGAAGCCGGTGGTCGGGTCGATGCCGCGCACCGCGCCGACCATTTCCGACCCGAACAGGATATTCTTGTTCTCGATCACGTCGGCCAGCAGGTCGACGCCCGGCTGGTGATAGACGCAGGTGTCGAAGAAGATGTTGTTCATCAGGTGCGTCGACAGGTCGGGCTTCTTGAGCATGTCGGCCAGGCCGCGATAGCGCCCCCAATGATAGGGCACCGCGCCGCCGCCATGCGGAATAATGAAGCGCAGCGTCGGGAAATCCTTGAACAGATCGCCCTCCAGCAATTGCATGAAGGCGATCGTGTCGGCGGCGATATAATAGCCACCGGTCGCGTGCATCGCCGGATTGCAGCTGCCCGACACATGGATCATCGCCGGCACATCCAGCTCAACCATCTTCTCGTAGAAGGGGTACCAATATTTGTCGGTCAGCGGCGGATGGGTGAAATGGCCGCCGCCCGGATCGGGATTGAGATTGCAGCCGATAAAGCCCAGCTCGTTGACGCAGCGCTCCAGCTCCGCGATCGAATTGGACATATCCGCCTTGGGCGACTGCGGCAGCATGCACACGCCCACGAAGGTTTCGGGAAACAGACCCACGACGCGCGCGATCAGGTCGTTGCAGCGGATCGCCCATTCCTTCGCAACGTCGGCATCGCCGACATGCGGCGCCATGGCCGACGCGCGCGGCGAAAAGATGGTGAGGTCCGCGCCGCGTTCCTTGATCAGGCGCAACTGGTTCGCCTCGATCGTCTCACGAATTTCCGCGTCGCTGATGTCGGGATAGGGCGGGCAAGGCGTCCCGGCCTTGAACGCGGCCTTCTGCTCTTCGCGCCAAGCGTCATGCCCCTTGGGCAGGACGGTATAATGGCCGTGGCAATCGATAATCAGGCTCATCCGCTTTCGTCTCCAACCTTATAACGTCATACCGGCGAAAGCCGGGATTTCAGGCAGCAGCGCACGGCGCCTGCCCCAAAATTCTGTCACCCTTGCGCGACCGTACCGATCTTCGCGCCCAAACCTTCCGGTGGCGTCCTCACGCCCAATGCGCCGATCGCCCGCTGCCGCTGCACCGTACCGCGCGTCATCGCCGCGCCGGTGCCTAACTTCTCAAGCGTCTTGACAACTTCTTCCATTTCGGCGGCGCGGCGCAGCCCATGCACCAGCATCCGGTCGAGATTATAATCGGCCCGCACATCCCAGGGCCTTGGCCGTTCGCTCGCATCCAGCGACGCCAGCACCTCGTCCAGCACATCGGCTTGCGCAGCAGCCAGCACGCATTCGGCGGTCAACGCCTCAATCCCCTTGACCATCACCGACCGGATCATTTTGATGGACGATGCCCGGCCGACAGCCTCACCCACCACGCGGGTCTTGGCGAAACCCAGCGCCTGCAATCGCGCTTCCGCCTCTTGGGCCCGCGCTCCGCTCAGCAGCAAGGGGACATTCAACCGCGCAGGATCGACCGGCGCCATCACCGCGACATCGACATAATGGCCGCCGGCAGCCTCCATCGCCTGCGCCGCCGCCTGCTTGGTTTGCGGCGCGACGCTGTTGAGGTCGCAATAGAGCGTGCCGGGCGCAACCAGTCCCGCAGCCATTTGGGCCACAGCCAACGCCTGATCCGCCGTCACCACAGACAGGATGAGCGTGACGCCGTTCAGCGCATCTGCCAGATTAGGGGCTGCCGAAACGCCGGCTTCGACATAATGTGCCAGCATTGCGGCCCGCGTTGCAGCATCGTCCGTCTTTGCATCGAACACATGCGCAGCCGCGGCCCAATCCCCTGCCAATGCAAAGGTGGACCCCGCCTCGCCAAATCCGATCAGACCAATTTCCTGCTCCATGATGCCAATGGATGACGGATCGGGCCGCCGGCCGCCAATCGAATCCGGCACGGCATCATAAGAATTTACGAAGTCATCTGCCCAGCCGACGCTTCGACAGCGACCATGAACTGATGCTGCAACCGGGTCGGTCGCCAGTCGGCGCGCGTGGTCAGACCGATGGTCCGGCTGATCGCGCCCGGCGCCGGGCCGATATCCGTCAGCAATCCCGCCTCCAATTCCAGTGCCAGCTGGTCGTAGGAGAGCAAAGTCAGATAATCCCCACCCACCAGCAACTGCCGGATCGTCATCACCGATCCGCACTCAATCGGGACGGCGGGCACATCGCCACCCAGTTCAGCGAACATGGCCTTCCACAATTGGCGCAGCGGCGTGCCTTCCGGCGGCAATATCCACGGGTAGCGGCGCAGCGCATCTGCATCCCAGCCTGCCGCCAACGGGTGCCCATCGCGCGCCAATATGGTGGGTCGATCCTCGAAAAGAGCGCGCTGTTCCAGATCCAGCGCCATCGCCGGATCGCGCAACGCACCGATCATCATGTCGATCTCGCCATCCCTCAGCGGCCCCACCAATTCGGCATGCGCGCCTTCGGCAACGCTGATGTCGACCTGCGGAAAGTCGGCGCGGAACCGCATGATCGCGTCGGGCAACAGCCGCGCGCGCGACAGCGGCATCGCGCCCACCAATATTCGGCCCCCTTCCTCCCCTTTCAGATCTGCCAGATCGGCCAGCCCCTGCCGCAATTCCGCCAGTGCCAGTCGCAATCGCTGCGCCAGCGCCATGCCCGGCCTGGTCAGCGTCACCCCCCTGCCCCGTCGATCGACCAGCCGGCTGCCGACAGCCAACCCCAGATCGCCGACCGCGCGGTGCAGCGACGGTTCCGCCACGCCCGTGATCGCCGCTGCCGCCGCATAGCTGCCCGCCCGCGCCAGCGCGACAAATGCGCGCACTTGCGCCGCCGTCACGCGATTGCTGCCGATCAGCCGCAGCGCCACGTCGATCCTGGGCTTCAGTCGCAACGCCGCCTCCAGTGCGGCCATGCCACCGGGCTGCCGGTCGAACAGCCGGACGCCCAGCTGTGCCTCCAGCTTGGCGATGCCTTGTGTCACCGCGGGCTGGGTCAGGTTAACCGCACGCGCGGCCAGGCTTACGCTGCCCTGATCGACGACGGCGGCCATGGCGGCCAGGTGGCGGATATTGAACTGATCGGGTTCCATATTTTATGATTATCAAAATTTAATGGCATTGCGCCAGTTCGGATTTGAGCATCACCCCGCAACTGTCCATGTCGCTGTTCATCTTGGGAGAAGGAACCGGTCCATGTCCAACGTCGTCGTCCAGAATATCCAGCGGGCGGACCTTGCCGTCATCGATGGCCTCGCCAAAGCCGGTGTCGCCACCGTGCATGAAGCGCAGGGGCGCACCGGCCTGCTTGCGCCCTATATGCGCCCGATCTACAGCGGCGCGCGTATCGCCGGTAGCGCCGTCACCATTTCGGCCGCGCCCGGCGACAACTGGATGGTCCATGTCGCCATTGAACAGTTGCAGGAAGGCGACATTCTCCTTCTCGCCCCCACCAGCCCCTGTACTGACGGCTATTTCGGCGACCTGCTGGCCACTTCGGCACAGGCGCGCGGCTGCCGTGGCCTCATCATCGACGCAGGCGTGCGCGACGTGCGCGACCTCACCCAGATGAACTTTCCCGTCTGGTCCAAGGCCGTCCATGCGCAGGGCACGGTCAAGAATACGCTCGGCAGCGTCAATATACCGGTCATCTGCGCCAATGCGCTGGTCAATCCGGGCGATGTCATCATCGCCGACGATGATGGCGTGTGCATCGTGCCGCGTGCTGACGCAGCATCCGTCCTTGAAAAGGCGCAGGCCCGCGAAGCCGCCGAGGAAGCCAAGCGTGTTCGCTTGGCCGCCGGGGAACTCGGCCTCGACATCTACAATATGCGCCCGCGTCTGGAAGAAATGGGTTTGAAGTACATCTAAGCCTCATGGCTGTCTTGCTCCCCTTCCCGTTCGGTTCGAGCCTGTCGAGAACCATCGCGCAGGGTTCTCGACAGGCCCGAACCGAACGGAACAGTAGATGACAGCACATACCCAATCCCGCGTCATGTGGATGCGTGGCGGCACGTCGAAGGGCGGCTATTTTCTGGCCGAAGACCTGCCTGCCGACATCGCCGCCCGCGATGCGTTTCTTCTGCGCATCATGGGTTCGCCCGACCCGCGCCAGATTGACGGCATGGGGGGCGCCGACCCGCTGACCAGCAAGGTTGCGGTCGTAAAGGCGTCCGAGCGTGAAGGCGTCGATGTCGATTATCTCTTCCTCCAGGTCTTCGTCGATAAGGCGGTCGTCACCGACGCGCAGAATTGCGGTAATATCCTGGCCGGCATCGGTCCCTTCGCAATCGAACGGGGTCTTGTCGCGGCAGCAGACGGCGAAACAAATGTCGCCATCTTCATGGAAAATACCGGGCAGATCGCCATCGCCACGGTACAGACGCCAGGCGGCACGGTCCGCTATGATGGCGACGCCAAAATCGACGGCGTGCCCGGCTCTGCCGCCCCCATCCCATTGGAGTTTCGCGATACGGCCGGCTCGTCCTGCGGCGCACTGCTTCCCACAGGCAACGCTTCTGACGAGGTGGAGGGCGTGCGCGTCACCCTGATCGACAATGGCATGCCCTGCGTCGTGATGAAGGCGCAGGACGTTGGCATCACCGGCTATGAAGATCGCGAGACGCTGGACAATGACACGGCGTTGAAGGCCCGCATAGAAGCCATCCGCCTGGCCGTTGGCGAGCGAATGAATCTGGGCGACGTCACGGACAAGTCCGTGCCCAAGATGATGCTGGTCGCCCCGCCACGCGATGGCGGCGCGGTCACGGTGCGCAGCTTTATCCCCCACCGTGCCCATGCTTCCATCGGCGTGCTGGGCGCGGTTAGCGTCGCCACCGCCTGTCTGATCGAAGGATCGCCTGCCTCTGAGGTGGCCACGATCCCGCAGGGAAATCGCAAGACGCTGTCGGTCGAACATCCCACGGGCGAAACGACCTGCGTCATGGAACTGGATGACAGCGGCGCGGTCACCAGCGCCGCCATGCTGCGCACCGCGCGTAAATTGATGGATGGAGAGATATTCGCATGAGCGACCGCATTACCAGCTGGCACGGCAATCCGTCCAAGCCGCTCTACACGCCGCCCTCCGGTGCGATCGACGCCCATTGCCATGTGTTCGGCCCGATGGCGGATTTCCCTTTCAGCGCGAAGGCGAAATATCTGCCGGAGGATGCCGGTCCGGACAAGCTGTTCGCGCTGCGCGACCATCTGGGCTTTGCCCGCAATGTGATCGTGCAGGCCAGCTGCCACGGCACCGACAATGCCGCAACATTGGATGCGATCGCCAAGTCGAATGGCAAGGCCCGCGGCGTCGCAGTGGTCGATCCCGCCATTTCGGACGCTGATCTTGCCGCCCTGCATGATGGCGGCATCCGCGGCATCCGCTTCAATTTCCTCAAACGACTGGTCGATGACGCGCCCAAGGACAAATTCCTGGAAGTAGCTAAGCGCCTGCCCGCCGGCTGGCATGTCGTCATCTATTTCGAAGCCGACATATTGGAAGAATTGCGCCCCTTCATGGACGCGATCCCCGTGCCGCTGGTCATCGATCATATGGGGCGCCCCGATGTGGCCCAGGGGCCCGATGGCGCCGACATGAAGGCCTTTCGCGCTTTCCTGCAAAGCCGCGACGATATCTGGTTCAAGGCAACCTGTCCCGACCGCCTGGACCCGACCGGCGATCCCTGGAATGCCTTTGCCGATGCGGTTGCGCCGCTCGTCGCGGACTATCAGGATCGCGTTTTGTGGGGCACCGATTGGCCCCATCCGAACATGCAGGACGATATCCCGGACGACGGCCATCTGGTCGATATGATCCCGCGTATCGCACCGACGCCCGAATTGCAGCGCAAACTGCTGATCGACAATCCGATGCGTCTTTATTGGCCCGAGGAAATCTAACCGCCCGGCTTGATATAGGGCACCGTTTTCGATGGCGACCTGACGGTCGAAGATCATCGTCGGCCGCGTATCGAGATCAAATTCTGGCCAGTCGGCAATGGCGCGATGGTTCGGGTCGCCGGTCCGCGCGAACGCGATGAAGCTGTCCGCCATGTGCCCCGCCAAGTGCCGCGCATCGGGGCTGGTACCGGTACGCGATCGAGCCGCATCGACATTGACGAACACCGGCGGGATATCCAGGGTGTGGAACGCCCTCAATATCCCGCCCGCTTCGGGACAGGGAAAGTCGAACTGATACATCCAGGTCGGGGCATCGATGCGAGCGCGTTCCTCCGTCTGGACCAGATGCCCTGGCCAGGATCGGCCCGCCGTCGTCGCCGCCAATAATATCTCCCTGGACTGCGATCGGGATAGAACTGGCGATAACGGAGGATGACATGATCGGGTGCCAAATCCTCGACCATTTCGCGCGCCAGCCGGTCAAGCAGATTGTCCCATGTCGTGTCACCCGCGCGCAGCATCTTCTCGATCCACAGCGCAGTTTCGTCATGGGCGTTGCCGACGATCAAAGGGATATGCGCTGCTTCCCGCGGGGCGTCGGGAAAGAAGGGATGACGGGCGAGCACGTCATGATCCAGCGTGGAGGTGAAACTGATTTCGCCCTTGCCTTCCAACGGATCGGCCATTGCCATCGCTCGTCCAGCGTCCGATCAGCAGCCGCATCAACGTCGTAATATCGGGTGCGCCAGACTTTTCCATCCACGCCTTCGCCCGGCAGGTAACGTGCATCGGTCCGGCGGCGGTGACATGCTAGCGCCGCCGCCCGGCTGGCCGAATATCATCACACGGTCCGGATTGCCGCCGAACCGGACGATATTGTCGCGCACCCATATCAGCGCCAAGATGGTGTCCAGATTGCTGACATTGCCCGATCCCGCCGGCCCACCAAGCGCCGCCAGATAGGCATAGCCCAAGGCGCCAGGCGGTGGTTCAGCGTCACCACCACCACATTGCCGGTGCCGAAACAAGAGCGAGCGCCCAATACGCCCTATTGCATCGCGATGCAACCATAGTAGGATCGATGCGTATTGATGGTTCACCTTCCAACAATCCAAAGGTTCAGCATGGTTTTGCAGACACCCTTATCGACCCGCTACCGGCCCAGTGGCGCATTGGGCTTCGGAAGCGCTCCGATGGGCAATTCGTTCAAGACGATGACCGACGATGGGGCACGAGAAACATTGCAGGCCGCCTTCGATGCCGGAATCCGCTATTTCGACACCGCGCCGCTATATGGTCATGGGCGTGCAGAACGCCGTTTTGCGCAAGTTCTGCCCAATCTGCCGCGCGCGGACATCACCGTGTCGACCAAGGTAGGACGGCTGCTACGGCCAGACGAGTCTCTTGCCGGCACGACGCAGGGGATATTTCACGACGTTCCGCCCTTTGCGATCCAGCATGATTACAGTGCCGACGGCGCGCGGCGCTCGATCGAAGACAGTCTTCAGCGGCTCGGACTGGCGAGCATCGATATCGTCTATGTCCACGACATTTCACCGGACGCGCATGGCGAGGCATGGACAGAGGTGTTCGAAACCGCCCGCGACGGCGCGATGAAGGCGCTGACCGCCATGCGCGAAGAGGGGCTGATCAAGGCCTGGGGCGTGGGGGTCAACACCTTGAAACCCGCAATTCGGTCTTTCGAGGAGGCCGACCCCGATATCGTCCTGTCCGCCACCCAATATTCGCTTTTCCACCACGCTGGGGCATTGCGCCAACTGTTCCCGGTCGTCGAAAAGGCTGGCGGATCCGTCGTCGTGGGCGCGCCATTCAACGCCGGGTTCCTGACCGGGCGACCACAATATGATTATGCCGGTGGGACGCCCGACGATGCGGTTGCGCGGCGGGCGGCATTCCGACGAATCGCCGATGCGCATAAGGTCGCTCTCGTCGCTGCCGCGTTGCAATTCTCTGCGGCGCCTTCGGTAGTATCGGCCGTCATTCCCGGGATGAGCACCGCCAAGCAAGCTCGTGACAATGCCGAAGCCTTCGCGCAGGTGATCCCGGCGGATTTCTGGGCAGAACTCAAGGCCGAAAATCTCATCGAGCAAGACAGCGCTGTCCCGCCCGCGTAAAGGGGCATCTTGAAGCGTGCGAATGAACCGAAGGAAGCGCCCTGCCCCGTCGCAAAACGACAGTTCCCGAAGCCCGACGCGCGGTGACATCGCGAGACGTCGCCGCGCGGGTGGGCGTTTCGCAGTCGGCGGTATCACGCGCCTTCACGCCCGGCGCCAGCATATCGCCGGATCTGAAGGAGCGGATCGTCACTGCGGCGCGCGAACTGGGGTATCGGCCCAGTCGTCTGCCCGGCATGATCCTTTCAGGCAGGTCCAACATGATCGCCGTGGTTGTGGGCGGCTTTGCGAACCCCTTTCATGCGCTGGCGAGCGAGGCGATCTGCCGGGCGCTGGGCGCGAACGGGAAACGGGCGATGCTCGTACCGGTCAATAGCGATAGCGAGATCGATTCCGTCGTCGACAGCCTGATGGAATATCGGGTGGATGCAATCATAACGTCGCTTTCGATCCAGTCCGCAGAGGCCGCAGAGAGATTGTCCCGCCACGGCGTGCCCGTCGTCGTGGTCAACGCGGCCGAACAGTTGCCGGGCATCCACAATATCCTGGCGGGCAATGAGGCTGCGGGCGAACAGGCCGCACGCCTTCTGATCGGAAGAGGCCATAGGCATATGGCCTTCGTTGGTGGTCCCGCTGAAAGCTCCGTCAGCGACGCGCGCTTGGCGGGCTTCCGCATGGCTCTTGCGGAGTTGGGTGCGCCTGAGCCTATCGTCCTGCCGGGCGATTATCTTGTCAGCGGCGGCCTCGCGGCCGCCGACACGCTTCTGAACGCCCCCTCTATACCGGACGCCCTCCTTTGCGTGAACGACCTGACGGCGATCGGCCTGATCGACGGTCTGCGTGCCGGGGGCTGCGCGCGGCTGCCTGCCGTGATTGGTTTCGACGATATCCCGGCGGCGTCCTGGCACGCTTATGATCTTACAACCTTCAGGCAAAATATCGACGCTATGGCCGCGCTTGCGATCGAATGCGTGGATCACAGCTTCGAGAATAGCGCCAGGAAACTCGTCATTCCCTCACAACTCGTCATTCGTTCGAGCGCGTGAGCGACCCATGCCATCCCAATGACTTTCAAACCGTCCGGCTTTGCCACCGCAGCCACAAGTTCGCAGGAGATTACCATGTCCCGAGCCGCCGGAACCGAAGGATTCGTCCTTAACCAGACGATGATACGCGTCCGCGATCCTGCCCCGTCCGTTGCGTTCTACCAGGATGTTCTTGGTATGACGCTGTTGCAGAAGATCGACTTTCCAGAGATGGCATTCTCGCTTTATTTTCTGGCCTATCTGGCAGCGGACGAAGACATTCCGACGGATCCGGCGGAGCGCGCGAAATTTATCTTCGCGCGGGAGACGACGCTGGAATTGACCCATAATTGGGGGACGGAAAGCGACGAAGGTTTCGCGGGATATCACCATGGCAACGGCGAACCGCGCGGCTTTGGACATATCGGCATCAGCGTCCCCGACGTGGATAGCGCGTGTGCCCGCTTCGAGGAACTCGGCGTCACCTTCGTCAAGCGGCCGCAAGATGGCACGATGAAGACTGTCGCCTTCATTGCCGATCCTGACGGCTACTGGATCGAAATCCTTTCGCCTGCGGGCATGACAAGCTTGCTCTGACATATTGCGCCTGTTCATGGCGGCTTGATCCAAAGTGTTGGTTTGATGGTGAGGTCGTCTCGTTGAAACGAGAGGAAGCCGTGCGGAACAGGTTCGTCACTGAGCGCCACGACCACACGCCGTCAGAGCAGCAATATAGCGATCGAGCCTCCTTTCGCCATTGCCAGGGGCGCCAAGCGGGCTCACCTTTGGAGGCTGGATAAAGCCGATCGAAAAGAACCGCGACCAGCGATACAAGTGCGTCCAGCGATGACGTCGTGCGCTCGGACCCTGAAAACCCAAATCGCTCCTGACCAATCGAACGCTGCGCCACGACCACTCTGCTCCCTGGAAAGCCCATAGAATCAGCAATTGGCACGCCTGTCTATGCCCACCCGCGCACGGGTCTCATTAGGCGTTTATCTAGTCAGGAAACGGCAGGCCCGGCAAAATAGCCCGTCGACGGATATTGCATCGCCCATGCGCCCTGTAGCCGCCACCCTGAATCCCGCAGATCGCGGGCAAGGTGCCCACGCGCGATCCGCCGGAGCAAAGACGCGTACCGATACAGGCAGGTCTCTAGCCTTGGCGGAACCATCATGTCCCGGATCGATACCAATGTGTCGTTGGCTATCGGCCAAGCCGTGAGCATCGCGTTGTATTCGGCGCGCGCATTGTCCAGATGGCAACGTCGAGTTCCGGGAGCGTTGCAAAAACCTTTGCAATCTCTGGATCCATGCGATCGAAAATCCTTATGTATAGTCTCCGGGGCAGCACATTTCGGATAGTGCCCAAAGCCAGCGCCAATAATACTCCCGGCACGCGTGATTTACGGTGCCCGTCCGCGTTTTCAGGTAGGCATCACGCTTCGGACATTCCCAGCAAAGCTTGCGAATCCGCACCTGCCTCGGGCGCCGGCCGGGGCGGCGAGCATGGTGTCAACGAGTATCGCGGAGCCGGTGCGGGCTGCACCACGCCAGCGACTTCAATGAAAGTCTCGCGCGAGACATTGTGAGGGTGATGCAGTGCTTCGGCGATGTCGAGGACCGGCGCGAAGCAGGCGTCGGTAGCTTCCAATATCTCGCACCACTGGGCACGGGTACGCGTGCGGAATATGGCGCGAAGACCTTCTCTCTGCTTCGGCCAGAGCAATGGATCCTCTTGCTCGTCGTACGCGGGGTCATCCAGAATTCCGAGCTTTTCCCGCAAGATCGCATAGAACTGCGGCTCGATCGCACCGATGGCAACATGCTGGCCGTCAGCGGTCGCATAAGTGCCATAATAAGGGGCCCCACCGTCGATCACATTGTCCTCCCGGCGGTCACGCCAGCGTCCGTCGTGCCTCCACCCGTAGATGATCGACATCAGCAATGCCGAGCCATCGGTCATCGCGCAGTCGATCACCTGACCCTGCCCCCCGTCGCGGATCGAGAGCAAGGCCGCCAGCATTCCAAAGGCCAGCATCATTCCTCCGCCGCCGAAATCGCCGACCAGATTGAGCGGCACCACTGGCGGGCCATCAGCGGGGCCGATGGTGCCAAGAGCGCCAGAAATCGCGATGTAATCGATGTCATGTCCCGCCAGCGCGGCCTGCGGCCCGTTTTGGCCCCAGCCAGTCATGCGGCCGTAGACAAGCTGGGGATTCTCCTTGAGCAGCTCGTTCGGACCGAGGCCGAGACGCTCCATGACCCCAGGTCGAAAGCCTTCGATCAACCCGTCCGCATCGCGGCACAAGGCGCGCACCTGATCACAGTCTCGAGGCGATTTCAGGTCGAGCAGGACCGACTTACGCGATCGCAGCAGAGGATCGAATGGATTGAGCCGGGTTCCCGGCCGATCGATGCGGATGACCTCCGCCCCATGATCCGCCAGCATCATGCCTGCGAAAGGCGCTGGGCCAATGCCGCCGAACTCGATGATGCGAATACCTTCCAGCGGTCCTGCCAAATTGTCCTCCTCGAAAATTCTCGCCTTCGCCGCAGCGGCCGGTGACTTGGGTTACCGCCGTGCCGGCAAGCATTTGTGCGATGATCGTGAGCGACCGAAGCGGTGTTTACCCGCACAAATCAATATACGTCAATCGATTGATAAACTTAACCGCCTTCCGATGACTGGCTATCTCCCGACCGATCCGGATCGAACCTCGGCAGCACCAAGCCATTGGGCGCCATGCGGAAGATGTTTTTGCCCGGCATATCGATCCGAAATCGATCCAGGAGTTGGTAATCGAGCTGCGCCGGCATACGCGGTCCTTCAGCAAGCTGAACCTTGCCGGCCACGCAAGGGGGATTGACGGTCGGGATGTTGGACGCTGCCAGGTATTTACCCAATGCGTCGGTAAGCTTCTGGCGATGCGCGTGCACATCTTAAGTGGAGCCATACATGGGGACACTTGCACCCACCCCGAGACCACAACGACTTGACATGCTTAATTAATCGATTAATTTAGAAAGATAAGTAACAAAAGGGCCGGATAAGATGCGCCGAAAATCGAGCGCGACAGTGCGGTCAGTTGGTCATGACAGAGAGCCGAAATCTGCGCTTGAAACAAGGGATGACGGATGACCTATGTGATCGCCGCGCCATGCGTCGCCGACTATTCTTGTGCGGAGATATGCCCGGTATCGGCGATATCGCCCGGGCCGGACGATCCTGAATTCCAGCGCGTGGAGCAACTATTCATCGACCCCCGCGTCTGCATAAACTGCGGCGCTTGCATGGATGTCTGCCCTGTCTCAGCGATATACCAGGAAGGCTCCCTGCCTGCGCAATGGACGCAGTATGCCGAACTAAACCGACACTATTTCGAGGTTACTGCGAAATGACATCACGTGCGATCCGCGTTGCGATCATCGGCGCGGGTCCGGCTGGCCTCTATGCGGCCGGTCACCTCCTTGAAAGTCGACAGCATCAGGTCGAAATAGATTTCATCGAGCGACTGCCCACCCCCTGGGGGTTGGTCCGCACCGGTGTCGCACCCGATCATAGCGAAAAGAAGAAGATCACCGACCGGCTCTTCGATTTCATCCTGCGCGACCCCCGTGTTCGGTTTTTCGGCAATATGTCGGTGGGCAGAGACGTTGCGGCCGAAGAACTGGCCAAGTGGTACGACGCTGTCATCTACGCGCACGGGGCGGGCAGCCACAACGCCATTGGCGTGCCGGGGGAGAACCTAGGCGGCGTATGGGGCGCGCGCGAATTCGTGCAGTTCTACAACGCGCATCCCGACCAGGCCGACCTCCAGTTCGACCTGTCCCATCCGCGGGTGGTCATCGTCGGAAACGGTAACGTTGCCGTCGATATCGCGCGCATCCTGACGACCGACATCGCCGTGCTGGAAAAGACCGATATAGCCGAACATGCCCTTGCGGCTTTGCGGGCCAGCAAAGTCCGCGAAGTCGTGATCCTGGGCCGACGCGACCTGGAATTCGCCGCTTTCAACAATCCTGAGCTCGAGGAGTTCGAGCACTCCGAGGGCGTCGACATCCATGTGCGCGGGACCGTGGAGCCGCCTGTTCCCGGCGCCGATCCGCTAGGCACCTGGCGCGCCCAGCGCCGCTATCGGATCATGTGCGGCTTGCTGGCAAAACCGCAGTCTCCCGAACACAAGCGCATCGTCTTTCACTTCCTTGCGACCCCGGTGGCGCTGCGTGGGAACGGGCGGGTCGAACGGCTGGAATATGTTACCAACACCGCTGTGCGCCGGGACGACGCGGTCCGGTTCGAACGTGGCGACAAGATAGATTCTATGGACGTCGGGCTGGTCCTTTCCGCTTGCGGATATCGCGGCGCCCCTCTCGAAGGCCTGCCTTTCGACCCGGTCACCGGCGTGATCCCGAACGAAAGGGGCAAGGTTCTCAACGATGGCGTCGGTCTGCCGGGAATTTATGTGACCGGCTGGATCAAGCGGGGCTGCCGCGGCATCATCGGCAGCAATCGGCGCTGCGCCCACGAGACGGTGGCCAGCCTCCTTGCCGATCATGTTGTGGGTGCGTTGCAGCCGGCGATGCTGGACCGCGATCAGGTGCAGGCGGTTCTCACCGCCCGCAACGCCCGGATCGTCCTTTTCGACGGGTGGCGCGCGATCGATCGTGTCGAACGTCTCGCCGGGCGGGATTTGGGCCGGCCCCGTGTCAAGCTTGCCAGCATCGACAAGCTGATCGAGGCGGCGCTACCCCATCAGGCGAGGGAAGGCGCTGCCTCTTGTGCGGCGGAACTTGGAAATATACTGGCATGACCCAATCGAAGACCAGTTTCTGTCGTATCTGCGAGCCGGGATGCCCGTTGACGGTGCATTTCGATGAAAAGGGCAAACCCAACCTCATAACACCCGACGAAAACAATCCCGCAGGCGGCGTCGCTTGTCACAAGGGACTCTCGTACCTGGAAATCCACGAGGATCCCGACCGCATCAACTGGCCCTTGCGGCGGATGAACCCGCGTACGGAAGCGCACGGAGATTTCCAGCGGGTGAGCTGGGACGAAGCCTTTGCCGAGATCGGCGAGCGGTTGCGCAACATCCGGGAAAAATACGGCCCCGATGCGGTGGCGACTTATGCCGGCAATCCGGGCGCATTCAATTCGACCTACACGATGTTCGCGCCTTACCTCAGTGCATCGCTTGGGACGTCGCTGCGGTTCACCTCGAACACGCAGGACACATCGAACAAGATGGCGACGATGGCCGAGGTCTTCGGATCGCCCTCTTCGTTCAAGATTCCCGACATCGACAACACCGACTATCTCCTGTGCATTGGTAGCAACCCCAAAGTGTCTCGCTGGACGCTGATGTCCGCCACCAACGACTGGGAGATCGTCAAGAACATCCAGCGGCGCGGCGGCAAGGTGCGCTTCGTCAACCCGCGCATCACCGAGTCTTCATCGCCTGAAACCGGCCCGACCCTTCTCATACGACCGGGCACCGATGCCTATTTCCTCGCTGCATTGCTGCATGAAGTCGAAAAACTCACCGGCTTCGATGCCGCGATCGTCGGCAAGTATGGCCGCAACGTCGAACCTATGCGGCAATTCGTGCGCAAATACTCGCCGGACAAGGTCGCAGGGGTCACCGGGCTGAGCGCACAAGCCATCC
Organism: Sphingobium sp. GW821-FHT02B05; assembly: GCF_059421905.1. Classification (NCBI taxonomy): domain Bacteria; kingdom Pseudomonadati; phylum Pseudomonadota; class Alphaproteobacteria; order Sphingomonadales; family Sphingobiaceae; genus Sphingobium; species Sphingobium sp. GW821-FHT02B05. Next base: position 58,638 of record NZ_JBWKVW010000011.1, on the reverse strand, counting down.
GCAAAGTCGCCCGCGAATACGTCGAGGCTCGGTCAGGCATCGTCTATATGGCGACCGGGGTAAACCAGAGCCGCCAAGGCATGATCTCGGCCTGGCTGGTGGAGATGCTGCAGTTCGTGACCGGCAACCTAGGCAGGAAGGGCGGGACCTTCAAGCCCAACGCACTCGCGTTGTCATGCCCGCCGGTGACCGGCGTCAAGCTGGTGAAGACGTCGATCGGCACGTTCGAGGTCCTGCAGCCTGGAATGAGCATTCCTTTGCCAGCAAACATCATGACCTCGCTGATGAACAATGGCGACATCAAAGCCCTGATCGTGATTTCCGGCAACCCGCTGCTCAGCGTGGCCGGCGAGACCGAAGGGCGCAAGGCTTTCGAGAACCTGGAGCTTGTCGTCTCGCTCGACCTGTTCCGCAATGCCACCGGCGAGCTGGCCGACTTCGTCTTGCCTACCGTCGATTTCCTAGAGCGACCGGACATCAATTTGTGCGGCATGGGGATGCAGCAGACCCCCAACGTCAAATATACCGATCCCATGGTTGCGCCGGCACAGGAACGTCGTAACGACTGGTGGATCCTGTCCCGCATCCTTCAGGCTACCGGACTGGATTCGCCGTTGAACGACCAGCCGGATGCCGACTGGGGAGCGCAGTCCATCGAGAAGTTGCTCGCTGGCAAGAATCTTTCGATTGAACAATTGCGCGAAATGCCGTCGGGAACGGCGCTATTCGACCCCCTGCCCTACGATGCGTTGTTCGATGTCTGCCTGCAGCATCCAGACAAGAAGATCGACTGCTTCCCGGCAAAGTTCGAGGCGACTGGACTGTTTGACCGTTTCGATACCATTTTCGAGGAGTTGTCCAGCGAGCCGCCGCATACCCTCAAGCTCATATCCTTGCGCACGCCCTACATGCACAACAGCTGGTTCGTGAACGCACCCAAGTTCCGCAAGGGCAAGGAGCGTGAGAACCCGCTGCATATGTCCCATCTGGACGTCGAGCGGCTTGGCCTGGTGGAGGGCGACAAGGTGGAAGTGGCCACCGGTTTCGGGGCGATCGAGGCGCATGTCTTCGTAGACGACACACTGCGCGAAGGGACCGTCGCCATGACCCATGGCTACGGGCAGCAGAAGACCTTCGCGTTGCAGGTAGCGCGTCAGAATGCAGGGATCAACTGCAACGACATCATGCCGACCGGACCAGAATCGATCGAACCGATCAGCAACATGGCATGGCTGACTGCGGTGCCCGTCACCGTCACCCGGTGCCTGGTTCACTGAACCGCGCCCATGCCAGGCCTTTTCAGCCTGGATCGGTCGACGACCTGACGCGCAGTTTCATTGCTAAGGCCATACTGGAAAGGATTAACGCCTGATGACGGCTCCCCTGCCCCCGATTGGCTTTTCCCGCACCGCTATCATGGCGGTGGTGATGCTCGGAGCGCTTGGCAGTCTTGCTGTCCAGTTGCAGCCGTTGATGCTGGGACAACTGGCGCGCGAAGGCGCGATCTCGCTGGGGCAGATCGGCCAGACCGCCATGCTCGAAGGACTTGGCATGGCGATCGCAGCAAGCTGCGCCGGCTTTCGGCTCAAGCCGGAAAACCTGCGTGCCATCGCCTTGGCAGCCATCGCCATAAGCGCCTGCGTTAATCTTCTGTGCGGGAACCTCGTTGGCATCCCGTTCATGGTGCTGCGCTTCTTCGGCGGGATCAGCGCCGGCCTGATGTCGTGGTTGTGGGTCGGCATGCTGTCGCGCCATCCGGTGCCAGCGCGGCTATGTGCGATATTCATCCTGCTGCAGTCACTGACGCTGCTGGCACTGTCGTTCCTGTTTTCCAACGTGGTGTTCGCCTGGCGGGGCGCTTCAGCCAGCTATGCCATCATCGCCGGCCTGAACTTGGCGTCGTTCGTGCTGGTGCCCCTGATCCCGCGCCGATATGAGACTGGCGCTGCCGGCTTCAGGCTGGCCCTGCCGTCCGGGCGCGGGATCGTTGCCTTGTTTGCCGTTTCCCTGAACCTGGCCGGGGTCATGGCCCTTTGGGTCTATCTGGTCCCGTTGGCCCGGCATTCGGGTTTTGCAGAAACCGTTGGAAGCACGGCGATTTCCTACGCCCTAGCAGCCCAACTCACCGGCGGACTGTGCGCGGGAGTGATGGGTGCCAGGTTCAAGGGCAGTACGGTCTTGCTGGGAGGAGGGAGCATCCTCGCCATCCTCGTCAGCATCATGGGGCTCACCGGATCGAGCGTGCTCTTCACCATCTGCGCGGCGGCGTTCGCTTTCGTATGGATGTTCGTCGGATCGTTCCACATGCCCTATCTCACATCGGTGGAGAAAGAACGCGGGGCTGCGATGCAGCTTCCCACGGCGCAACTGGTCGGCATGGCTGCGGGCCCTGCGGTCGCCTCGGCGATCGTGACGGTCTGGAGCATTCCCGTGCTCGTAATCGGATCGGGCGCGATGCTGGCGGCATCGGTTACCCTCGCGGCAGCAACCATCGCCGTATCGACCCGGCATCGTCGGATGCCGGCGTCGCCGCTCGCCGCCGGGCAGGAAGCATGAAACATTCGCGCGCCCATATGTTGGGGACGCGCGTGCCTTACAAATCTACGGAGAGTGCAGTGACCAATATCGACGACAACTACCGCATGCTGGTGAACGGCTCGCTCGTGACTGCGCCTGACACTATCGAGATCGTCAATCCCGCGACAGGCACGCCATTCGCCGTCGCGCCGGACTGCTCCGCCGAGCAACTCGACGAAGCGGTTGCCGGCGCGCGCACGGCATTCCGATCCTGGCGGCTGCGCCCGCTAGGCGAGCGCCAGGAAATGCTGCGCACCGCTGCCACGATCCTCACCGAGCACGCTGACGACCTGGCCCGCATCTTCACGCGCGAACAGGGGCGGCCCTTCGACGGGGCGCGGGCAGAGATCATGGTCGCGGTGCAATGGCTGAACGCCTACTCTCATATGGAAATCCCCGACAAGGTCATCGCCAAGGGTGACGGCCAGCGGGTGGAGGTCGGGCATGTCCCGCTAGGTGTCGTTTGCGCCATCGCGCCGTGGAATTTCCCCGTCAACCTGGCGTTCTGGAAGATCGCGCCCGCCTTGGTCGCGGGTAACACCATGGTTCTGAAATCCTCGCCCTTCACACCGCTGTGCATGCTCAAGATCGGCGAGTTGCTCAAGGACGTATTCCCCGCCGGCGTGCTCAACATCATTTCCGGCGGTGACGATCTGGGCCCGCTGATGACAGCGCACCCCGGCTTCGACAAGATTTCGTTCACCGGCTCCACAGCCACCGGCAAACGCGTGCTCGAAAGCGCCGCCCGTGATCTCAAGCGGGTGACGCTCGAACTAGGCGGCAACGATGCCGCGATCGTCATGCCCGACGTCGATGTCGAGGAAGCCGCGCTCGCCATCTTCATGGGCGCCTTCTACAACACCGCTCAAATCTGCATCGCCACCAAGCGCCTTTACATCCACGAGGACATCTACGAGGCGCTGAAGGAAAAGCTTGTAGCACTGGCCCACGCGATCAAGGTCGGCGACGGCGCGGAGCAGGGAACGGTGCTCGGCCCCATCCAGAACAAGCGCCAGTTCGATCGGGTGAAGTCGCTGATCGACGATGCCAAAGCGAGCGGGCTCACCGTAATCGAAGGAGCGTCCGTGCCGCAAAATGGGGGATACTTCATTCCCATCACGCTGGTCGACAACCCTCCCGAAGATTCGGCGGTCGTTCAGGAGGAGGCGTTCGGGCCGGTGCTACCGTTGCTGCGCTTCAAGACGATCGACGAAGTGGTCGATCGCGCCAATGCCAGCGACTACGGCCTTGCCGGCGCGGTCTGGTCGAAGAACGTCGAGCAGGCAGTGAGCATCGCCCGGCGGATCGAAACCGGCACCGTGTGGATCAACCAGAACCTGAAGCTGCGGCCCGACACCCCCTTCGCCGGCCACAAGCAGAGTGGATTCGGCGTGGAGAACGGCGTCGAGGGATTGATGGAATACATGGTTCCGCAGGCGATCTACATTCCCGAACCGGTCGTGACCCAGGCCTGATCGTCCACCCGGCAGGCGCGTGGCTTTACGGCGCGCCTGCCTTCGTCTGTGGCTTCGTATGGAAGGTAGGCAACGCAGCGCCGTCGCCCGCTTTCCTTCATCCTCAGCGTGCGCCCTCGATCCCGTAAAGCGCCGCGAGCAACGGCGTGAGGCGCGGATCGGAGGCCTGCCAGGTGTAGTTCGTCATCCGGTTGGGTGTATATCCGATCCCCAGTCGACGATGCGGATCGGCGAAGCCTACGCTGCCACCCATGCCGGCATGGCCGAACGCCGCCGGGTTGGAACCCATGGAGCCGGTGTTGAGGCGAAAGCCCGCCGCATAGCGGCCCGTCCCGCCACTCGATTGGTCCACGCCGGCAATGCGCTCACGGATCGCCTGCTCCAGGACCGCAGGGCTGAGGATCGGCGATTCCGGCGCGACCAGCAAGCCGTAAAGCCGCGCGAGGCCCCGCGCGCTGGCGCTGCCCCCGGCACCCGGCACCCCCGCTTCGCGCCAGGCCCGTTGGTTCGGCCACGCCCAATCCAGCAGCGGATTGAGCAGGGCGGCTTCGGCGCAAGCGGGATCGCCCGGATCGAAGCCCAGCGCATCGGCATCGGCGGCTCCGGTCATTTCGGCCTGGCGGGCATCCTCCTCCAGCGGTAGGCCAAGGTAGGCATCGATCCCGTGCGGATCCGCCACTTCTTCCGCAAAGAATCGCCCCAGGGTGCGACCATCGACACGCCGGACCAACTCGTCGGCAAGCGTTCCGAACGTCAGGGTGTGGTAACCCCACTTTCCCGGTTCGAAAAACGGAGCCTGGCCCGCAAGGAGTTCGGCCACACGGGCGTGCTCGTAGTAATCCGAGATCGTCGCCGGTTCGCGCGTCCCCACCAGTCCCGCCTGATGGGACAGCAATTGCGCAACGGTGATCGCGTCCTTTCCGTTCGCCGCGAATTCGGGCCAGACCGTGCTCACCGGCTGCTCGTATTTCAGGGCGCCGCGTTCCACGAGCAAGGCAACACACAGGGCAGCAAGCCCCTTGGAGGTCGACCACACGGCGAACAGGGTGCGTTCGTCCACCGGCCTGGACTGCTGGAGGTCGGCATATCCACCCCAAAGATCGACCAAGGCCCTGCCGTCGCGATAGACGGCAAAGCTCGCGCCCACTTCCGCGCCGGATGCAAAATTGGCTTCGAACACGGCCCGCACCCGCTCGTAACCCGGCGCGACCTTGCCATGAACCATCCCGCTACTCTGTTCAGACATCATCTTCTCCGTTTTCATCGTCAGTTCAAGGCGTCGCCAAGGCTTCAAAAAGGGGTAGCATGGGCGTCAAGCCGACAGCGTTTTAACCGATCCGTCAATTCTTACATTGACGATCCTGCCTGACTACTCAATAAGTCGATCGACTTACAACGATTCGTTTGCTCAGGACGGGATGAAGGCCTTGGATAGTTCGGACAAGACGGTACTCGTCGTCGGCGGATCGAGCGGGATCGGCCGTGGGATCGCTATCGCCTTTCGCGATAATGGAGCGGACACGCACATCTGGGGCACCAAACCTTCGGCGTCCCACTACGAAGACTCGCACGAGCTTGACGGCCTGGCCTACAGCCAAGTCGATGTCGCGGATGCCGATCGCGTCCGGTCCGTCCCCGCTGGGTTCGACAAGCTTGACGTGCTGATCCTGTGCCAGGGAACGGTCCTTTACCAGCGGCAGGAATTCGAGATCGAATCGTTCCGGCGGGTGGTCGAGGTCAACCTGAACTCGATGATGACCTGTGCCCAGCGGTTCTTTCCGATGCTTCGTGAAACGGGCGGCACCGTCATCACGGTATCGAGCACCGCCGCCTATCACGCGACGATGGGAAACCCCGCCTACAGCGCCAGCAAGACCGGCATCCTGGGGCTCACCCGGTCCCTTGCACAGGCCTGGGCGGGCAAGGGGGTCCGGGTCAACGGGATCGCGCCCGGCCTCGTCGATACCAAGCTGACAAGGGTCACCACACAGAATCCCGAACGCCTGGAAGGCGCGCTGGCGCAGATCCCGATCGCACGGCTCGGCCAGCCAGCCGACATGGCCGGCGTTGCACTGTTCCTCGCCTCTCCGCTCGCCTCCTACATCGTTGGCCACACGATCGTCGTGGATGGCGGACTGACGTTGTAAGATGGCGGAGATTTCCCACGACCGCGAAGTGTGGCGCGAGCTGATCGATCTGGGTGCCCTGGAAGCCTGGATGGATACCCAGGGGCTTGAAAGCGGCCCCATACGCGACGCGGGGACGCTGGGCGGCGGTACGCAGAATATCCTGCTTCAGTTCACGCGCGGGGACCGGCGGTTCGTACTACGCCGCCCTCCCCGTCGACCGCGTGCCGAGAGCGACTCCGTTATGCGCCGCGAGATGAAGGTTCTGGCTGCACTAGCCGGGACCGACGTGCCACATCCCTCTTTCATCGCCGGCTGTGCCGATCCCTCCATCATGGGCATCGCTTTCTATCTCATGGAACCGGTCGATGGCTTCAACGCCACGGAGGGCATGCCCGATTACCACGCACAAAACCCCAAGGTCCGCCGCCGCATGAGCGATGCGATCGTCGATGGCATCGTTGCGTTGTCGAGAGTGGATACCGATGCGGTTGGCCTTTCCGACTTCGGAAAGATCGACCATTGGCTCGAACGGCAGGTGCCCCGCTGGCGCCGACAGCTCGACGCCTACGCCCAGTTCGACAATTGGACCGGCTACGACGCCCTGCCCGACATAGAGGCGATCTGTCGGTGGCTGGAGGCGAACCGTCCGAGCGAGATGCGCCCAGGGCTCATCCATGGCGACTATCATCTGGCCAACGTGATGTACGATCCGTCGTCGCCTGCGCTGGCGGCTATCGTCGACTGGGAACTGGCGAGCCTGGGCGACCCGCTTCTTGATCTCGGTTGGCTGACCGCCACCTGGTACGATCCGCAGGATGTCGGACTGGACCCGCCTGTCATGCCGTGGGACGGCTTCGCGCCGATCGGCGACGTCGTCGACAGGTACCTGTCAGCGACCGGACGCAGCGAGCACGACGCGCTATGGTTCTCGGTCCTCGCGCCCTTCAAGCTCGGCGCCATCCTCGAAGGATCGCACGCGCGCGCCTGTGCGGGGCTGATGCCCAGGGCCATCGGCGACCAGCTGCACGAAAGCGCCATCTTCGTATTCAATCGCGCATTGCGTCGCATAAGTCAGGAGAAGTTATGAACTTCGATTATTCGGACAAGACGAAGGGGCTCATCGCGAAGCTGAGCGCCTTCATGACCGAGCATGTCTATCCGATCGAGCACGAGCGTCACGAGTTCATCCTCGACCAGAACAACATGTGGAAGGAATGGCCGGGCCTGGAGCCGCTGAAGGCCAAGGCCAGGGAACAGGGTCTTTGGAACCTGTTCCTGCCGCACGAGTACGGCGAATTCTCACCCGGACTCACCAACCTCGAATATGCGCCGCTGGCCGAAATCATGGGCCGTGTGCCTTTCTCGAGCGAGATCTTCAACTGCTCGGCGCCTGATACCGGAAACATGGAAGTGCTCGCCAAGTTCGGTTCCCCCGAACAGCAGGACCAGTGGCTCCGGCCGCTGCTGGCCGGCGAAATCCGTTCCGCCTACGTCATGACGGAACCGCAGGTGGCGTCCTCTGACGCGACCAACCTCGAGATGTCGATCATCGCCGATGGCGACGATTACGTCATCAACGGCCGCAAGTGGTGGATTTCGGGCTACATGAACCCGGCGACGACGCTGCTGATCGTGATGGGCAAGACCGATTTCGACGCGCCCCGTCATCTCCAGCATTCGACGATCATCGTGCCCAAGGACACGCCCGGCGTATCTGTGGTCCGCAACCAGAAGGTGTTCGGCGCGCTGCATTCGCCCGGCGGCGAATCGGAACTGCTGTTCGAGAACGTCCGCGTGCCCAAGAGCAACCTGATCCTGGGCGAAGGGCGTGGCTTCGAAATCGCGCAGGGGCGCCTCGGGCCGGGCCGCATCCACCATTGCATGCGCTCGATCGGACAGGCCCAGCGCGCGCTGGAGATCATGGCCCGCCGCGTGGAAAGCCGGGTCGCCTTCGGCAAGAAGCTCTCGGATCAGTCCAGCATCCGCCAGGACGTGGCGCGCAGCTTCTGCGACGTCGAAATGGCACGACTGCTGACGCTCAAGGCGGCGGACCGCATGGACAAGGTCGGCAACAAGGACGCCAAGGACCTGATCGCCGCGATCAAGGTGGTCGCGCCGCAGATGGCTCAGCTCGTGTGCGATCGCGCCATCCAGAGCCACGGCGGCATGGGCGTCTCGGACGATACGCCGATTGCGTACTTCTTCACGACCAACCGGTGGCTGCGCCTCGCCGATGGCCCGGACGAAGTCCACATGAGCCAGCTCGGCAAGCAGAAGATCAGGGAATATAATCTTCTGCCAGCCGACTGAGGGATCTCGCGCGGCGCTTGAACGCAAGGCGCCGCGCGGATCGCAGCCGGGATGGTCCCCGGCAAAGGCGAGGCCATACCGGTAGAAACCGAGCCGGGAGCGCGCGGACAGCAAAAAAAAGGGCGAGGATTGCGATGAGCTGGATCAAGAGCGGCAACCGCATGCTGGTCAAAGCCGACCTGGACAAGCGGGCCCGCCGCGCCGCGAGAATGTTCGAGGATTTCGGCATCCGTGCCGGTGACGGCGTCGCCCTGTGCCTGCGCAACGACCTGCCGTTTTTCGAAGCCGCGCTCGGAGTCGGCATGTTGGGGGCCTATTCGGTACCGCTCAACTGGCATGGCACGGCTTCCGAAACCGACTACATCCTGCGCGATAGCGGCGCAAAGCTCCTTGTCATCCACTCCGACCTGCTCACGCCTTTGCGCTCCGCGATCTCGGAAGATGTGATCGTCATCGTGGTGGAAACGCCGTCGGCGATACGCGAAGCCTATGGCATCGAGGATGCAGGCGTGCCGGAAGGCCTCCCCAACTGGGCCGATCTCGTCAGCGCCACTGCACCGCTGGACCGCGAGCCTGCCGTCGCCCCCAACTCGATGATCTACACCTCCGGCACGACCGGCAAGCCCAAGGGGGTGAAGCGGCCGCCGGCCTCTCCGGCACAGGCGCAGTCGCTATCGGACATGCTGGGCATTTCGTACGGCTATACGGAATATCTGACCGGCGGGCGCGACCCTGCGGAAATCATCACCGCCACGATCGGCCCGCTGTACCACACCGCCCCGAACATCCATTCGATCTTCTCGATCCGCATCGGCGCCAACCTGGTCGTGGAGCCGCGTTTCGATCCCGAGGCGCTGCTGGCACTAATCGAGCGCGAGCGGATCACCCATCTTAACATGGTGCCGATCATGTTCGTGCGGCTATTGCGGCTGCCCGAGGAGGTGAGGGCTCGCTACGACCTCTCGTCGCTCAGATATGTAGGTCACGCGGCAGCGCCCTGCCCTGCCCCGGTCAAACGAGCAATGATCGATTGGTGGGGACCAATCGTCAGCGAGTATTACGGCACGACCGAAATGGGGAACGTCACTCATATCGGCGCCGAGGAATGGCTGGCGCATCCTGGATCGGTCGGCCGCGCGATGCCCAATACCGAAGTGAGGATCGTCGACGCGGCCGGCAACGCGGTTGCGCCCAACGTCATCGGCGAGGTCGTCGGGATCAGGCACGGCGCGGCGGACTTTACCTACCAGAACGATCCCGCTAAGCGCGCCGCGGCCGAGATGGACGGTATGCTGGCGCCCGGCGACATCGGCTATCTCGACGACGAGGGATATCTCTACCTGTGCGACCGCAAGACCGACATGATCGTGTCGGGCGGGGCCAACATCTATCCGGCCGAGATAGAGGCCGAACTGCATCGGCTCGACAGCGTGGCCGATTGCGCGGTGTTCGGAATCCCGGATGCAGAATTCGGCGAGGCCGTCATGGCGGTCGTCCAGCCGCTGCCCGGGGCACGCATCGATCTGGACTACTTGCGATCGAGCCTGCGCAAGACGCTTGCGGGCTACAAGGTGCCCCGCTTCTTCGAAATCGCTTCCGAACTGCCCAGGGAGGATTCCGGCAAGATATTTAAGCGCAAGCTGCGCGCGCCCTACTGGGAAGGCCAGGAACGCAACATCTGACGGCAAGGACAGCGCGATGAGCGTATTCAGGGACGAGATCTTGAAGGACCGGCACGCCTTCGTCGCGGGCGGCACCAGCGGCATCAACCTGGGCATCGCGACGCGGTTCGCTCATCTTGGCGCGCAAGTCACGGTCATCGGCCGCAATCCCGACAAGGCGCAGGCAGCCGCGCTCTCGATCGGCCCCCAAGCCGTCGGCAGGTCGTGCGACGTGCGCGACTACGACGGCGTTGACCGCGCCCTTGCCGACAGCGTCGCGCGGTTCGGTCCGATCGATTTCCTCGTCTCCGGCGCCGCGGGCAACTTCCTCAGCCGCGCCGAGACGCTTTCCGCCACGCATTCCGCACCGTGGTGGACATCGACCTGAACGGCACCTTCAACGTCTTTCGCGCCGGCCTCGACAAGCTGCGCCAGCCGGGCGCCTCGCTGATCGCGATCACCGCGGGGCAAGCGATCAACCCGGCCATCGGGCAAGCGCATGCCTGCGCCGCCAAAGCCGGCATCAACCAGTTGATCCGGACGCTGGCGATGGAGTGGGGCCCCCTGGGCATTCGCGTGAACGGCATTTCGCCCGGCCCCATCGCGGGAACCGAAGGTATGGCCCGCCTAACGCCCGACGACGCGAGCAGGCAGGCGCTCATTTCGCGCATTCCGCTACGGCGCTACGGAGAGATCGGCGAGATTGCGGAAGCCGCCGTCTTCCTGTGCAGTGCTTCTGCCAGCTACATCACCGGCACGATCCTGGACTGCGAAGGCGGATCGCAGCTAGGCGATGCCAGCGACCGGGCTTTCTGACTGCACCATCGTGAGGACTCCCGTCATGAACACCGCCGCATCTCCCGTCCAAGTGCTCGACGACCTGCTCAGATCGCGCAGGTCCATTCGCGGTTTTCGCCCCGATCCGGTCCCGGATGATGTCATGGAATGCGTATTTACGATGGCGGGGCAGGCTCCCTCGAACTGCAACGTCCAGCCGTGGGTGGTGCATGTACTGTCGGGAAAGGCAAGGGACCGTATGGCTGATCTGCTGTATCGCGCGGCCAGTTCGCAGGCCTCGCCATCTCCGGACTATCCGCTGACGGGCCCCTACCCAGGCGAATACCGCGCGCGCCAGATCGGCGCGGCCAAGGCGCTGTTCGCCGCCACCGGCGTGGCGCGCGACGACATCGCCGCCCGCACCGAGAGCATGTTGCGCAACTTCCGCTTCTTCGACGCGCCGCACGCCGCGTTCATCCTGATGCCCGACTGGGCGCAAATCCGCGAGGCGGCGGACTGCGGCAACTACGCGCAATCGCTCATGCTGGCGATGACCGCCCATGGCATCGGCTCGTGCGCGCAAGGGGCGCTAGGCCATTACGCCGACCTGGTTCGCAAGGAACTGGGTGTGGCGGACGACTTGCGCGTACTTTACGGCATAGCCTTCGGATATCCGGACGAACTGCACCCCGCCAACACGGCGCGCACCGACCGGGCCCCGCTGAGCGACAACACGGCCTTCCACCAGTAGAAACGTGCGAAAGGCCGCGCGGTTCTAGGCCGGGATCAGGCTATCCGATGCCGCAGCTTCGCGCGTCCCGGTCGCCTGCGCCGTTCCCTTTCCCAGCGCGACATGGCGCGAGAGATGGTAGTCGATCGCACCAAACTCGCTTTCGATGCAGGTGCTGCGGCGGAAGTAGTGGCTGACGGCCGCCTCGTCTGTCACGCCCATGCCGCCGAAGAGTTGCACCGCGTTTTGTCCGACGAAGCGGCAGGCGCTGCCGATCGTGACTTTCGCGGCGGATGCGGCACGCATGCGTTCGGCGGGCGCGGCACCGAGCTTGAGCGTTGCGAGATAAGTCGCCGAACGGGCCATTTCGACCTGCATGTACATGTCCACGAGCCGGTGCTGGAGGACCTGGAACGATGCGAGGGGCTGGCCGAATTGCCGCCGCTCCAGAAGGTAGGCCCGGGTATAGGCCAGCATCTGCTCCATCAGCCCGACCGCCTCGGCGCAGATGGCAGCGATGGCGCGGTCCAGCAGTTCCTCGGCAAGATCCGCCGCCTGTCCCTCGGCCCCGAGCAAGGCGTGGCCGGGCAGTGCGACGTGCGCGAACTCGATGTCGGCGGCATCGCGCCCGTCCACCGTGGGATATGCGCGCTGCGAAATCCCGTCCAGGACGCTGTCGACGAGGAACAGCGACAGCCCTTCCCTGTCGCCCGGTTTTCCGGCGGTTCGGGCAAGGACGAGCAAGTGATCGGCCCAGGGTGCGGCGGTCACGACCGCCTTGGAACCGTCGAGACGCCAGCCGTCGCCGTCCTGGCGGGCGGTGACAGCGACGTCTGCGATCCTGTTGCGCAAGCCCGCCTCGCCCCAGGCGAAGGCGCAGATCGCCTCACCCGCGACGATCCGCTCCAGCACCGCGCGGGCGTGGGCGCCGCCATCGGCGACCAGCGCAGGGACGGCGATCGCAACCGTTTCGAGATAAGGTTCGACGACGAGCGCGCGGCCAAGCTCCTCCATCACGATCATCGTTTCGACGCCGTCACCACCGATGCCGCCCAGATCCTCTGGCACGCCCACGGCGGTTATACCCAGATCCCCGGCCAGCGCGGTCCAGATGTCGCGAGAGACGGGCTGCCCGCGCCGAGCAAAGCGGCGCTCGAACGGATAACGGCCACGCAGGAACCCCTGAACGCTGTCCTTCAGCAACTGCTGCTCGTCCGACAAGGTGAAGTCCATATTTGGCATTCTTTCATGATGTTCGGGAAACGGTAAGCGGGGGAATGATCGCGCGCTTCGCACCGGACGAAGCGCGCGATCACCTCTCCCTCCCCGGGAAATCCTATTCGGCTGCTTCGAGGTACTCGATGCGGGTCAGGTCGGCATGCTTCTTGATGTCGACGGTGTAGGTATCCTGCCGCGCACGCAAGACCTTGCCGGGCAGGGCCTTGGTATATTCGCCGTCGGCAATGATCGGCACGCCGTTGACGATCACGTAGTCGAAGCCTTCGGCATCGGTGTAGAGCCGTTCGCCGCCTGCCGGGAAATCGGCGCGCAGTTCGACCGGAAGCGTGTTCAGCCGTTCCAGATCGAAGATGTTGAGGTCGGCATGGTTGCCCACCGCGATGACGCCACGATTCTTCAGGCCGACATAGTTGGCGATGGCCTGCGTGAATTCGTGGACCGCCTCCTCCACCGTCATGAAGCCATATTCGCGTACCGCGTGCATCAAGAACTGGGTGCCGTGGCAATAGGCTTCGAGCTGGTCGAGGTGCGCGCCGCCGTCGTCCCCGCCCCACATCGTGCGATCATCGCGCAGGCAATCGGCGACCCACTTCCACAGCGCCTTTTCGTCGCGGGTGGGATCGACCGGGACGACGATCGTCTCCAGGTTGTCCTCGACCATGATGTCCATCAGCGCGTTGAACGGTGTCTTGCCTTCCTCCACCGCGATGTCGCTGACCATGCGGCCCAGATACTTGCGGTTCTTCTCGGACTTGACGGTGTTGATCCGAAAGGTGTGCCACAGCGACATGAACTTCGCGTTGTCAGTATCGTCGATCTTGAGCGCGTCCTCTTCGAGCTGCGCGCGCAGCGACTGGTCCGCGAAGCGCGCGACGCGCTCCTCGTGATTGCCGCGGTAGACCCAGTTCCAGATGCCGGGGAACTGGTCGTAGGACAGGCCGCTTTTCATGTTGAGGTAGCCGCGCAGTGGGTAGGAGGGCGATTGCACGCGCAGTTCCGCCCCCATCTTGCGGGCGTAATCGGTGGCGCTCAGCTTGTTGCGCGCGAAGTCCTGGCTGGTGTAGCCGGGCGTGAGCAGCGGCCAGGCATATGTGCGGTTTGCCGCGAGTGATACTTCGGCCATCTTGCGCATGCCAGCTTCGTCCAAAAGGCGGCCGGTGTGGACGTAACCCGCGATCGTGCCTTCATATTCGCTAACGATCGACATCAGCTCGATCAGTTCCTCGTGCGAGGAATGCAACGAGGGCACGTCCTCGCCTTCGTGGTCCTTGTGCGTTTCGATGTGGCTGGAGGAAAATCCCAGCGAACCTTCCTGCAGCGACTGGTGCAGCAGCGCCTTCATCTGGTCGATCTGCTCGCGTGTGATGGTGTCGGAAACCGCGTCTTCGCCCATGACGTACGCGCGCAGAGTCGAATGACCGGTCATGAAACCTATGTTGACGCCCACCCTGCCTTCGAGGAAATCGAGCATCTCGGCCGTCGTATGCCAATCGATCCGGGCGCCGTGGATCAGCGATCCATGGGGAATGCCCTCCACTTTCGCCAGCATCGGGATGAGGTATTCCAGCGATTCCCTGGTGGCCGGCGCCAGCGTGAAACCGCAGTTGCCGCAGATGAAGGTAGTGACGCCATGCTTGGTATGCGGCTCGACCCAGGGGTCCCAGGTGATCTGCGCATCGTAGTGCGTGTGCATATCGATGAAACCGGGCGAGACGTAGCGACCGGCGGCATCGATCGTCTTCGCGCCTTCGACGGAGTCCGGGCCGACGTACGAAATGCGCCCGTCCCGGACCGCAACGGTGCCATCGAATGCAGGCGCGCCCGTGCCATCTACGATCCGGGCGTTCGTGATAACGAGATCATGTTGTGCCATCGCGGTTTCCTCTTCCTTCAAATCAGGCGGCCGTGCGTTTCATGCGACGCTTCGTTCGGCCCCCTGCCAGTATCGTGACCTGAGAATTTTCTTGTCGACCTTCCCCACCGGGGTGAGCGGCAGGGCATCGACGAATTCGACGATCTTGGGCGCCTGTACCGGGCCCTTGCCATCGCGCACCAGCGCTACAAGCTCCTCCCTATCGACCGTGCGGCCAGGCCGCAGGACGACGATGGCGGCGACCGCCTCGCCCCAGCGGGGATGAGGAACGCCGATGACCGCGCAGGAGGCCACAGCCGGATGCCGGGCCAGGCAGTCCTCGACCTCGCGGGTGAAGATGTTGAAGCCGCCGGAGATGACCATGTCCTTCACCCGGTCGACGATGTAGAGATACCCTTCGGCATCCCGGCGCGCCACGTCGCCGGTGTGGAGCCAGCCGCCTTCGAGCACCTTGGCGGTTTCCTCGGGGTTTTCCCAATAACTTTCCATGACCAGCGGCCCGCGTACGCAGATCTCCCCGGCCTCATCGGCGGCCGCTTCCGATCCATCGGGCCGGATCAGCTTGATGCTGTTGGGCGCCTGCGGGAAACCGCAGGACTCGAGCCGGTGCGGCCGTGTCAGGTCGTGATCGCCCTTCGACAGGTAGCAGATGTTGTTGGGCGCTTCGGTCTGCCCGTAAAGCTGGCAGAACTTGGGGCCGATCCGCTCGATCGCCTCGGCAAGGCGCGAGGGCGAAATCGGCGCCGCGCCGTAAATCACCATTTCCAGGCTCGACAGATCGTAGTCCTCCACGCGCACGCGGTCGAGCAGGTCGTAGATCATTGAGGGGACGACGAACGTAGCAGTGATCTTCTCACGCACGATCGTTTCCAGGAAAGCTTCGGGATCGAACCCGGGCACGACGTGGAATTCGCCCCCTCGCACCAGCGTGGGCGTCAACATCGCGCCCGCCGCGTGGGAAATCGGTGTCGCAATGAGAAAGCGGGTATCGACCGGCCAGTCCCAATGCGCCAAGGCCTGCATGGTGGCCGAGACGATCGAGCCGTGACGGTGAGCGACGCCCTTGGGACGCCCCGTAGTTCCGCCGGTGAAGATGAGGTTGGCGATATCCTGCGGCAGCGCCTCGCTGGCGAACGCGGCACCGGACAATGCATCGGCGTGGGAAACCGGGATGCCGAATGTACCGTCGATCGTGAAAAGCGCTTTCAGTCCGGCCTTTTCGAAGATGACGCGGCCGCGTTCCGCGAACGCACGGTCATCGACGAGCAGCCCGGAAATCTTCGCAAAGTCCAGGATATAGAGGTGGTCGTCTTCCGAACCCTTGGGATGCAGCGGAGTATAACGCATGCCCAGCAGCTGTCCGGCAAGGTTGGCGTAGATGACCTCCAGCCGGTTGGTCGCCAGGATCGAGAACCCGTCGCCCCGCGTCAGGCCGTGCTGCCGGAAAAGTCGGGCGTATTGCGCGACTTTCGCCTCGACCTGGGTATAGCTGAGGCGCACGCCGCCGCCGACCAGCGCCGTCCTTTCGGGATGGCGCCGCAAGGCCCCGGCCTGCAGGTCCCCCACGGTCACTCCCAGCCGCAACACCTCGTCATCGTGCAGCGCGCTCATGCCGCGATCTTCGCCTCTGCGGCGGCGGTCCAGCGTACCGGGGAGACGTCGAAGGACCGGGCGTGGCCCGCGGGCGTCACGTCCACCTCCAGCAGCTCGCCGCTGATCGGGTCGAGATAGGCAACGTAATCCACCTGGTCCGAGGCATTGCCGAACCCGAAGATCCTCGGGCAGCCATCGGTCCAGCTGTCCGGGCTCACTGCCAGCGGCGCACCCGAGCCGTCGGCGACCGCGACGCTACCGCGCTGACGAATGCCCGAGAACAGCGGCGCATCGCCGCCTTCCGCCCGGTCGCGAAGGTCGGCGGTCCAGGTCAGCGGCTTGGGCGCGGGCTGCGCCGTGGCAAGTCGCTCGGCACGGATTTGCGCGCGCTGGGCCTCGATTTGCTCGGCGCTGCCCTCGAAGACGCCGTAGATCGCGAGCGCCTGCTCCGCGGTCAGCATGCCGCGGCGTACGTCCTGAAGCACCAGATCGGGCGCGCGGGTCAGGGGATCGCCCCAGCCACCGCCGTTGCTGTTGTCGCAGATGATGAGGTCGCCGTTGTTCACCTGGAGCCCGTCCTGGTGGCAGGCGAGATACTCGGTCTCCTCACTGCCCGCGCGGCGGATGAGCAGCCGCGTCGGGATGCCGGGCAGGCCGCCCGCCATGCCGGCGATCGGCATGCGCTCGCGGTTGCCCATGATCGTCATCGACAGCGGCTGGGGCGCGTCGATGGCATAGGAGACGGTCGCCGGCCGCCCGGCGGTGAACCTGCCCGCACCGCCGATGCCGGCGCGCGGCGCGCGGGTTTCGATGCGGATCGGATACCAGCTTTCGAGCACTTCGATGTCGACCGTCTCCAGCACGCCGTGACCGACCGCCTGGTAGGTCATGTTGGCCGTATCGCGATCGTGACCCGCGCTCGCCCCCACCAGCGCGCCGTCCAGCATCAGCCAGCCGACCGGCAGGCCATCATGGCCCAGTCCGGCAAGGGTATGCAGCGCCAGACCGGACGAAGCGCTCGGCCCCGCCAGGTTGCGCCGCGCGCGTGCGTTCGGCGAAGCGGCCAGCGCATAGTTGAGCGCGCGGATCGCCACTTCCAGCGCCGCCTGCCCCACGTCGAGGTGCGGCCCGCCGATCGGCGCGGGCGCCTGCGCGTCAAGAATGGAGCCGGGTTCGCAAACGATATTGAAGCTGCGGAACAGGCCTTCGTTGTACGGCAGGCCATCGCCGACATAGGTCGCCAGTTGCGATCCGACGAGGCTGCGCAGGATGTAGGGCTTGGAGTTCAGGAAGTGCGTGGTCTGCGGCGAGGCGCCGACGAAGTTGAACGTCAGCGTGTCGGCCTCGACGGTCAAGGTGCATGGGATGTGATAGAATTCGTCCGTCCACTCGCTCCAGGTGGTGGCGCGATAGGTCCCCGGCTCGATCTCGCCGATGCGGCGGCGCACTTCCGCCTCGGTCAGGGTGGACAGCGCATCCATGACCTCGACGAAGACGTCGCCGCCATATTCCTTGATCAGCTTGCCCAACTGTTCGCGAACGATGTTGCCGCCCGAGATCAGCGAGCGAATGTCCATTTCCACGACGTCCGCCATGCGCACGTTGTTGCGGAAGATCGCCCAGATATCGCGCTGTTCCTCGCCCTTGCGATACAGGCGCACGGGGGGGACGCGGAAGGCCTCCTGGTAGACCTCGACGGCTGAGGTGGAGAACGAGCCGGGCACCATCCCGCCCATGTCGATCATGTGCGCAGAGGTCCCGACCCATGCGACCAGCTTGCCCTCGATGAAGATAGGCAGGTGAATGAACACGTCCTGCGCATGGAGGCCGCCACCGTTGTAAGGATCGTTGACGAGGAAGATGTCGCCTTCGGAGATCGTGTCCCCGTGCAGTTCGTAGATCTTGCGGATACCGTGCCCGCCGACATGGAAGTGCAGTTGCATTGCGCCGCCGCCGATCACGAGATCGCCGCTGGGGCCGTAGATGGTGCAGGAACAATCGCCCGCTTCCGCGACGATGGGGCTGATGGCGGTGCGGATGATCGTGCGCGAACCGTCTTCGGCAATCGCTTCGAGCTTGCAGCGCAGGACTTCGAGGAGAATCGGATCGGTCATTGTGCCGGACCTTCAAAACGAGTGATGAGAGAACCGTTTGGCTCGACGGTCACCGACGAGCGCGGCGGGGCCCACAGCGTGGTATCGGCCTTGTCGAGCAACGCGGGACCGGCGATGCGATCGCCCGGATGCAGCCGCTCGGCATCATATACAGGAACGTCCTGGCTCACGCCGTGGCCGAAATAGACCGACCGCGACCCGGCCGCCTGAGCGTCGCCGCCGCCATCGCGCGCCACCAGCACATCGGGCAGCACCGCACGAACAGTCCGGCCGATGCCAATGACGCGCACGTTCGACAGCTCGATCTGCGTTTCCCCGGTCAGGCCGGAAACGCCGTACTGTTTCGCATAGGCCTGCTCGAACCGCTTATGCAGCGCGTCCGGATCGAACATGCTGCCCTCCAGGGCCAGCGTCAACGAGTTGCGCTGACGGTGGAAACGCATGTCCACCTCGCACACCAATTGGCGATTCTCGACCGCGACGTTCTGGTGCTCCAGATCCTGCTCGGCGCGCGCTTTCAGGTCGGCGAACGCGGCGTTGGCGCTGTCAGCGGAATCGCCCAGCATCTGGTCGACCGCGACCGTGCGTTCACGCCGGATGTCGGCACTTGCCGCGCCATAGGCCGAAAGCACCGAGGCAACCGACGGCGTCAGCACCCACTGCAGTTCAAGCTCCTGCGCCATCGTCGTGGAGAACAGCGAGCCCGATCCGCCGAAGGCGACGACGCCGAACTTGCGCACGTCGATACCGCCCGAGGATATCCGCGCCCGCATCGCCTTGCCCATTTCAGCCAGGGCGATCTCACGAATGCCGAATGCGGTTTCCATCGCGTCGAGGCCCAGCGGCGCGCCCAATTTCTCGCAGGCACGCCGCGCCGCCTCTACGTCGAGCTGCATCGATCCGCCCACGAACGAAGTCGCATCGATATAGCCCAGCAGCACCATCGCGTCGGTCACCGTGGGGACGGTGCCGCCACGCCCGTAGCATACCGGCCCCGGCGTCGCGCGGGCCGACTGGGGGCCGACGCGCAGCAACCCGCGATCGTCGATCCACGCCATCGAACCACCGCCCGCGCCGATCGATTCCACGTCGATCGCCGACTGGCTGGTCATCAGGCCGCCGATCTCGACGCTCTGGCGCCGGTGCGGGATGCCGTCCTCGACGACTGCAACGTCGATGCTGGTACCGCCCATATCGCAGCACAGCCCATTGCTCAGGCCATGGGCGAGAGTGACTTCGCCCGCGGCCACCGCGCCCGCGGCCGGACCGGACGACGCCAATGCAATGGGCGTCGCACGCGCCTCCGCGATCGTGATCGCGCCGCCGCCCGAATGCAGGAGCAAGATCGGCGCCTTGAGGCCACCACGCTCCAGTTCGTGCGCCAGTTCCTCCACCCCGTCCAGCGCGTCCGAGGTGAATGCGTTGAGTACCGCCAGCGTGGTCCGCTCGTATTCGCGCATGACCGGGTTGAGGTCGGCACCGCTGAACACCGCGATGTCGGGGTAAAGGCGCTTCACCGCCTCGACCGCCTGTTGCTCATGCACGGGATTGCGGAAGGACCACAGGAATGAGATCGCGAAAGCGTCGACGCCCTGCTCCTCGACCAGCGACTTCGCCGCCGCCTCCACTTGCGCAACGTCGAGCGGGGCAAGCACTTCGCCACGCCGGTCGATGCGTTCATCGATACCGCGCACCGCATCCTTGGGAACCGGATTCCAGCCGAGGACGAGCCAGCCGTCCTGCTCCTTGCGATGTCCGCGCATCGCATGGATATGGTCTTCGAACCCTGCGGTGGTGAGCAGGCCCACGGTCTTGCCGCGCTGCGTTGCAAGGACATTAGTGACGGCGGTGGTACCGAGGCCAAAGCGGGCGATGCTGGCGAGAAAGTGTTCGAGCGGACGGCCGAGCTGCGCGGCCAGAAGAGTGCAGGCGCCCATCACGCCGTCGCTGAACCGCGCCGGGTTGGTCGGCGATTTCGCGCGCCATACGTTATTGCCATCGCTGCACACCGCGTCGGTGAAAGTGCCGCCCACGTCGATACCGACGACGAAAGTGTGGGCCTCGCCCTCGCCGCTTCCTACACCGGTGCTCGCAGTGTTTCGCACCTCCACTACCGTCCCGTCCGCCAGAGCATCCATAACCGCATCCTTGATTGGCGCGAAAACCGACGGCGAGAGGGCCCGGTCCGCGTACATTCCCTTAAGTTTCGATCGACGTAATGTTACGGTCGCTCGACCAGCAGCCGCGTGGCTGCATTCGGAACCCGCTCGCCACGGCGCGTCGCCGGCGCGAGGCATGGTGCGGAACGAGGCCTTGCAGCCACATGATCAGAACGCCCCAGGGGGCTGCACGTACACACCCGCCACATCCGACTCCATCGCTTCCGGCGCTTATATCTG
Organism: Sphingobium sp. GW821-FHT02B05; assembly: GCF_059421905.1. Taxonomy (NCBI): domain Bacteria; kingdom Pseudomonadati; phylum Pseudomonadota; class Alphaproteobacteria; order Sphingomonadales; family Sphingobiaceae; genus Sphingobium; species Sphingobium sp. GW821-FHT02B05. The sequence goes on along the minus strand of NZ_JBWKVW010000011.1, from coordinate 37,761 downwards.
CCGCTGGCAACACATTGAGTAATCGTTTAATAAACTACGTCAAGCCTGTTTTGATTGCGCGATAGTGCAAACGATCGACTTATATCTGTCGCTATGAGCAATTTTATGACGATATTTTTGCTAATCACCTCGTAGCTCAACGTCATCCGTCGACCCGTGCGAGCGGGCCCAGGCGCAGTTGACATCGCTTTGCAGCAAGGCGCCTATCTGGCATGCCTAGGCCCATGATACTCAATGAACTCGACCGGGCGATTCTGTCCGAACTCACGAACGATCCGTTCGCAGGCAACGCGGCTCTTGCCGAAAAACTCGGCGTCGAAGCTGCGACGATCACGGCGCGATTGCGCATTCTTGATCGCGAGAAGATATCGCAGATTCTCGCGGTTCTAGACCTCGATCACATGCGGCAGAGCTTTTGCTGCATCCATATCCAGACCCGTGGCCGCCCCATCGCGGATATCGCACAGGAAATCGCCGCCCTGCGAACCGTGCTGATGGTGAGCGAACTGGCCAACGGCACCTCCGACCTGCTCGTGCTCCTGCGGTTCGTCGATCTTCGCAGCCTGGCGAAAACCCTGCTCGGGACGATCGCGAAAATTCCCGGCATACACCGCTGGCATCATGACATCGTCGTCGAAGTGCCGGTGTTTCGGGCGGAATATGTCACGTATGCCGCTCATTACACGCCGCCAGCGGTCGAACTCAACCTCGCGCATCTGCGCAAGGACATACCCGAAGGGATGTGCGACGATACCGACCTGCAACTGATCGCGCACTTGCAGCAGAATGCACACCAGTCGATCAACAACATCGCGCGCAAGCTGGACATCAAGCCGAGCACCGCGCGCTACCGGATCAACAACCTGAAAACCGCCCAGATCCTGCGATTCATCCGGGTGATAGACCCCAGCGCGGCGGGAGTGGGCATGTTTAACCTCATGGAAATCACCGCCGAGGTCGGCCGCCTGGACAGCATCGTCGAAAGCCTGCGCGACCGGGCCTGGCTGCCGCAGCTGTTCAAATGCGTGGGCAAATCCGACCTGATCTGTATCGTCCTGTCACGCGACCATGAGGACGCGCTGCACATCAAGCGCAACGAGATCTCGGCGCTTGAAGGCGTCGACTCGGTCCAGATGTCGCAACTGCATACCTCCTACAAGATCGACTATCGTTGGGCACAAAAGGTGGCTTGAACGCCGCTGCGGCTCCCACGACGATTGACATCAGTTAAGCGCGTGTTTAACTATATGTTGATCGGTTGATAAATATCAGTGGCGGGGGCGGACGAGAGCGAGATGATAAATCCGGCAACTCCAGTGATCGTCGGGGTCGGGCAGGTTACCCGGCACTGGCAGAGCGATGCAGCGGAGACGGCGCCCAGTCCGCTGTCGTTGCAATTGGAGGCGGTGCAGCGGGCCCTCGACGATACCGGCGCGGCATCGTCCGTCCGCGGCGCCATCGACAAGATCGCCGTCGTGCGGGCGATGCTCGATTACCAGGACGATGCGGTCCATCCCTTCGGGCGGGAGGCCAATCCGCCCGGCGCCATCGCCGACTGGCTGGGGCTGGGCGAGGCTGCGCTGGTCTATTCGATCGTCGGGGGCGACCAGCCGCAGGTGCTCATCAACGAGGCCGCGGAAGAGGTGTTCGCGGGAACCCGCAGGATGGTCCTCATCACCGGGTCGGAAGCGACCGGCGCGCTCAAGGCCGCGCGCAAGGCCCGCATGACCCTCGACTGGTCGGGCACGTCACCTCGCTCGTTCGAGGATCGCGGCAGCGGCCCCCGCCTCCTTTCCGGCTACGAGGCGCGTAACGGCCTGGGATCGCCGACGCAGACCTATCCCGCCTTCGAACACGCCTTGCGGGCGCGGCTGGGCTTGTCTCGCGATGCGCATCTGGCGATGATATCGCAATTGTGGGAGCGGTTCTCCCACGTCGCGCAAGCCAACCCGCATTCCCAGTTTCCCGAACACAAGTCGCCCGAATTCCTGTCGACGCCGTCGCGCGAAAATTACGAAGTTTCCGATCCTTACCTCAAGTGGCACGTCGCCCAGGACGCCGTGAACCAGGGCGCCGCCGTCCTCGTCACTTCGGCGGGCGTCGCGGCGGAACTGGGCATTCCGCAGGACCGATGGATTTACCTGCACGGCTACGCCGCCGCCAAGGACGCGCCGGTGACCGAGCGACCGGACCTATCGCGCTCCGACCCGATCACCTTGACGATCGCCACCGCCCTCGATGCCGCGGGCAAGCGCGCCGAGGACATCGCTCTGTTCGACCTGTACAGCTGCTTTCCCTGTGCCGTCCTGCTGGCCGCCGAGGCGCTGTCGCTCGACTGGCGCAAGACCTTGCCCACGGTCACCGGCGGGCTGCCGTTCTTCGGCGGCCCCGGCAACAGCTACTCGCTCCACGCGATCGCGACGATGACGGAAATGCTGCGTGCGGCACCGGAGAAATTCGGCCTCGTCCTTGCCAATGGGGGCTTCCTCTCCAAGGAGGCGGTGGGCATCTATTCGGCAACGCCCTCGCCGGATTGGAAGCCGGTGTCCAGCGTGGCCATTCAGGCGCAGATCGACGCGCGGCCCAAGCCGACGCTGCTGTCCCGTTCGACCGAGGCCGTCGTCGAGACCTTCACGGTCAGCTATCGCAAGGGCAATCCCGCGCGCGGTTATGTCATCGCCAGGTCGGGTCAAGGTCGGGTTCTGGCCCGGGTACGGTCGGGTCATCGCGCCACGCTGGCGGCGCTGGCGGCGGGCGATCCGGTCGGCACTACGGTGCGCATCACGCACGAACAGGGCGTCAATTACCTGGAAGCGGACGATCGCATCGGCCCCCCCGCCCAGCCCGCCGCGCCGGGCCTCGTGCGCCGTTTCGACGAAGTACTCGTCGAGCGGCGCGGGCACGTCCTCGAAGTCACCTTCAACCGCCCCGAACGCATGAACGCGCTCCATTCCGCCGTGCATTTCGCGCTGCACGAGATCTGGGACGAGTACGAGCGGGACGACGATTTATGGGTCGCGATCGTGACGGGCGCCGGAGATCGCGCTTTTTGCGCGGGCAACGACCTCAAGGTGACGGCCAAAGGCGGCGACATGTCGATGCCATGGTCGGGCTTTGCCGGACTGTGCAGCCGCTTCGTCCGGACCAAGCCGATCATCGCGGCGGTCAATGGCGTCGCTATGGGCGGCGGGCTGGAGATCGTCCTGGCGAGCGACCTGGCCGTAGCGGACGAAGGGGCTCGGTTCGCAGTGCCGGAAGTCAAGGTCGGCCTGTTCGCCGCCGCCGGCGGGGTCCACCGGTTGACCCGCCACATCGGACGCAAGGCCGCGATGGAGATGATCCTCACCGGCCGGACGGTCGAGGCCGACGAGGCGCTTCGCCTGGGCTTCGTCAACGACGTGGTCGCTGACGGAACGGCGCTTGAACGCGCCCGTGCTCTGGCCGAAACCATCACGCGCAATTCGCCCACGGCCATCCGCGCTTCTCTAGAGGCGATCGGCCATCTTGAGACCGAAGGGGCGCTCGACAAGGCGATGGCGCAGAACGACGCGATCTTCCGCCGCCTCGCGAAGACCAAGGATTTCAAGGAAGGCGTGACCGCATTCGCGGAAAAGCGCACACCGGAGTGGACGGGATCATGATCGACAACGGCGATGGAAGGAAGATGCTCGAGGGCGTGAAAGTCCTCGATCTGACGAGCGTGGTCTTCGGGCCGTACTGCACGCAGATCCTGGCAGAATTCGGCGCGGAGATCACCAAGGTGGAAACTCCGCGTAGCGGAGACGGCTTCCGCTGGTCCGGCCGCGCGGTTGCGACCAAGGGCATGAGCCCAGGCTTCATGACCATCAACCGGGGCAAGAAGTCGATCGCCCTCGACCTCAAGACCCCCGACGACCACGAGACGATGAAACGCCTGCTGCGCGATGCGGATGTTTTCGTCCACAATGTGCGCGGCAAGGGCATGGAGCGCCTCGGGCTCGATTACGACAGCGTCAAGCGGATCAATCCGGAAATCATCTACGTCCATTGCGTGGGCTTCGGGCAGGACGGGCCTTATGCCGACCTGCAGGCCTACGACGACGTGATCCAGGCCGCCAGCGGCACGGCGACCCTGCTGCCAAGGGTCGATGGCAATCCCCGCGCGCGCTACTTGCCTTCGCTGATCGCCGACAAGGTCGCCGGGCTGTACGCCGCGCAGGGCACACTGGCGGCAATCATCCACAAGATGCGCACCGGGCACGGGCAATTCGTGGAAGTGCCGATGTTCGAGGCGTTCACCGGGTTCATGCTGCTCGAACATCTTGCCGGCAACACGTTCGACCCGCCCAAGGGCACCGTGTGCTATTCGCGGCAGGTCGATCCGGACCGGCAGCCCTTCCCTACGAAGGATGGCTACATCAGCATCGTTCCCTATACCGACGAATCGTGGCCCACCGTCTTTTCCGTGCTGGGAAACCCCGGCTTCCTCGACGACGAGCGCTTCGCCACCCTGTCGCTGCGAGCACGCAATATCGCGCCGCTCTACCAGGAAATGGCGCGCCTGACGCTCAACTTCACGACCGCGGAACTCCTGAAGATCTGCCACGAGGCGCAAGTCCCGGCGCAGCAGGTGCGGGATATCGGCGATATCATGTCGGACCCCCATCTGGCGCAGACGGGCTTCTTCGAGCGCCGCACCCATCCGACGGAGGGCGATTACTTTACCATGAAGCCGCCGATCCGTTTCGGCGACTATCACCCCGCAACGCTCGATCACGCACCCATGATCGGGGAGCACGCCGAGGAAATTCTCGCCGCCGCGCGCGACACCGCCTAGCCCGGACGGCCGATGCGCTCCGCCAGATCGACGCTGCGCGATGCGGCCCGGGCGCGCGACACCCGGCAACGCCTGCTCGATGCCGCGCGTATGGTCATGGTCGAAAGCGGGCTGGTGGAAGCGCCTCTCGCGGACATCACGCGCCGCGCGGGCGTCAACGTCGCGCTGGTCAGCTACTATTTCGGCGGGCGGGAAGGCCTGATGCTCGCCATCGCGAGGGAAGATGCCGACCGGGCCATCGGCGGCCTGGCCAAACTTCGCGCGTCGAACCTGCCGCCGGCGGAAAAGATGCGCCAGCACGTGATGGGCATCGTGACGACTTACTTCGATCGGCCTTACCTGCACCATCTGCTGCAGAAGCTGATCCGCGAAGGATCGGCCGAGGCGATGGAACAGGTCACACATTTCTTTATCCGCCCTGTCGCCGAGGCGCGGCAGGCGATCATTGCCGATGGCATCGCCTGCGGCCAGTTCAGGCCGGTGGATTCGGCCCTGATCGGCTACGCCATCGAAGGGGCCTGCGCCCAGATATTCGCCTCCGCCGCATCTCGCCGCGCCATGCTGGGTAGCGGCGAGCTGACCATCGAACTCATGGCGCGCTACGCCCGCTCCACCGCCGAACTCATCGTCGGGGGACTGCGCGCGTCGAACCGGGCCGATATGCCGAAAGGAACTGAATGATGGTCAAGGTCGTGTTCTGCCTGCGTCGCAAGGCAGACCTGTCGCCCGAGGAGTTCCAGACTTATTGGAAGCATATTCATGGCCCGATGGTCCACGAGCGGGCCCGAAATCTTGGCATCCGGCGCTACGTCCAGTCGCACCGGCTTTACGATCCGCGTCTAGGCGCATTGGCGGCGGATCGCGGCTTTGCGGGCGAGCCGTTCGATGGTGTGGCGGAAATCTGGTTCGATTCCGCCGAAATCCTCTACCCCAGCGATTGTGCCCCCGCCGCCTCGATCCAGGCCGGGCGGGACCTGCTCGCGGACGAGGGCGACTTCATCGACCTCGAAAATTCGCCGATCTTCGTCGTCCAGGAGCACGAAATCTTCGACCGGCGGCGCTAAAGTCACAACGTCACGACAACCCTTCCCGCGCTCTGGCCCGAAGCGACCATCAGCATGGCCTGCGCGACGTCCTCCATAGCGAAACGACGGGCGACACGGGGTCGCAGATTGCCTTGTGCTGCGATCGCGAACAATCGGTCGCGGTTCGCCTCGGCCTTCTGCGGATCGTGCATCGCGAACTGGCGCACGTCGACGCCGACGATCGAGGCGCCCTTGAGCAGCGGCAGGTTTGTGGCGATGCTGGCGATGCCCGCCGGGAAGCCGATGATGAGGTGCCGCCCGCCCCAGCCCATGTTGCGGAAGGCGGCGGCGGTCATCTCCCCGCCGACGGGATCGAACGTCACGTCGATCCCGCGACCGCCGTTCGCTTGACGAACCGCTTCGCGCCATTCGGCAGAAAAGGCGCCGACGACCGCATCGGCGCCGGCCGACATCGCCAGCGCGCGCTTTTCCGGGGTAGATGCACAGGCGATGACGCGGGCGCCCATATGCCTGCCGATCTGCACCGCGGCCAGCCCCGTTCCTCCCGCCGCGCCGAGCACCAGCAGCGCCTCCCCGGACCTGAGCCCGCCCCGATCCGCCAATGCGTGCCACGCGGTCTCATAACTGGTCTGGAACACCGCCGCCTGCGCCAGATCGAGCGGCCGTGGCCTGAGCCTGACGTCTTGGGCCGGGAGGTTGATTGCCTGCGCCAGCATCCCGCACCAGCCGCGGCAGACGACCTCGTCGCCCACGACGAAGCCATTCACCCCAGCGCCCAGCGCCTCGACGATGCCCGCACCCTCGGTTCCCGGGATGAAGGGCAAACCCGGCGCGGCCTGATAACGGCCTTCGACGATCAGCACATCGGCAAAGCCGATCCCGACATATCGCATCCTGACACGCACATGGCCCGGCGCCGGGGGCCCGCCGCAATCGTGCGGACGGATCGCAAGGGCACGCACATCTCCCAGACTATCGGCGAATACGGCGTGCAAGAGGGTCATGGCGCGGACAAGTCCGCGTTGCGGTCAAAGCGCCAAGCGTTTGCGGTGCCGGCGGAATCACTGTCCAGACGCACCCAGCAGTCCGCTTCGAGCAGGGAGTTGAAGATGTGCGAGCGCTGGTCGAGGCCGATGTCCACCTGTCCAGACGGTCCCGTATCGCGCGCGTGCAAAAACAGCGACAGACCCGGCCGCGCCTGCGCATCCACATGCACTGGCCGCCCCTGCTCGCGCCCAAGTCCCACCATCCGGCGGACGGCGGCCAGGACGAAGAAGCGCAGGCCAACCCATGCCGCTATGGAATTGCCCGGGAGGCCAAACCACAGCCGGCCGTCGGGAAACGTGGCGAACAGCAGGGGCTTGCCCGGCCGCATGGCGATGCCGTGGAATTCCACCCGCGCGCCCCGCCGCTCCAGCACCTCCCGGACGAGGTCGTGATCTCCGGCCGAAACGCCGCCGGTGGTGATGACGATCTCGGCGCCGTCGCCCTCGATTTCGCCGATCGCCTGCTCCAGCGCGGCGCTGTCATCGCTCACCCGCCCCGCGAAACGGCAGGGCAGGCCAAGCGCGATGCACGCGGCCTCGATCATCGGCCCGTTGCTGTCGAAACGCATGGCGTCTTCCAGTCGATCGTCCGCCACGACAATCTCGCTGCCAGTGCTCATGACGATGACGCGCGGCATACGCTGGACGGCGATCCTGCGGATACCGCAGTTGAGTAGAGCACCGAGCAGTTCGGGCGTCACTTTCGTGCCCGCCGGCACCAACTGGCTTGCGTGCGCGATGTCTTCGCCGCGCCGCCGGATGTTGCACCCCGAGGGCACGGGGGTGGTCAGCACCAGCGTGTCACCCACCACTCTGGCGCTCTCCTTCGCCACAACTGCGTCCGCGCCGGCGGGTATCCGCGCCCCGGTGCTGATCGGAACGCACACGTCGCCCTGGGCGAGCGGCGGGGGGACCGCGCCCGCCGCAACGGCTGCGGTGATGGCCAGGGCACGGGGCTCACAAGAAGAGGCGCATTGTGCGGTAACGGATCGCAGGGCATGACCGTCCATCGCCGAGCAGTCGAAGCGAGGAGCATCCTGCGCGGCAAGGACCGGGCCGGCCAGCACACGGCCCAGCGCGCGAGCCGTCACCGCCACGGTTTCCAGCCCCAGCGGTGCCGCCCTGCCCTCGATCAGGGCCAGCGCGTCATCCACAGAGACCCTGCCGTTGCGGTCGCTCATCGGCGAGACGGGGTGTTATCGGCGCGCGGCACGGTACTGCCCGCCGGGCCGGGGAAACGAGGTGGGTTGGCCGCGCGTCCAGTCCTTGTCGATCGGATCGTCAGGCGCGAAGCGGCCCCAGTTCGAGTGCTCGGGCACCCCGCAAAGTTCCCAGCCACCGGAAGTAGGGCGGTTTTCGAACCAGTCCCAAACGCAGGTCCGGTGAAGGATACGCCATTCACCGTCGCGCTTTTCGCACAGGTCGCGATAACGCCCGCCGAGGAAGAACGAGACGGCTGGCTCCTTCAGGTTCACCACGTTGAGGAACATGCTTTCGCGCCGCGCGCGCTCGCCGTCGAGTTCGATCAGGACGTTCGACACGTGATGATTGTTGTTGTGAACCTTGTCCTTCCACGCGACGCCCGCATCGCCCCACTCCTGGCCGGGGCCGATGAAACCGCCGTGATCGTCGGTCGAATCCGGCCAGTAAGTCGAGCGGACCAGATCCGCGTCCATCCTATCGATCCCGCGACAATACAGCATGAGGTTTTCGTGGAGCTTCTGCTTGTCGTAAAGCTCCAGCAACTGTGCATCGCTCAGCATCGGTCTCTCTCCTCGAATTCTCGGGGCGGACGTTCTTGCGTCAGCCTTTCGCGTGGCTTTTCTTGATCTTCTTGGCGAGGCTCCATTTGTGGACTTCGGTGGGGCCGTCGTAGATGCGGAAGGCGCGGATTTCGCGGAACACCTGCTCGACGATCGTATCGCCCGAGACGCCCGTGCCGCCCATGACCTGAACGCAACGATCGGCGACCCGCATCAGCGCCTCGCTCACCGCCACTTTCGCCATCGAGCTTTCCGTCGTGCCCAGTGATCCGGTGTCAAGGACGCCTGCACACCAGTCGATCATCAGTTCGGCCTGCTTGAGGTCGATCATGTTCTCGGCCAGCATGAAGCCGACGCCTTCATGGTCGACCAGCAGCTTGCCGAACGCCTCGCGCCGGCAGGCATAGGCGGATGCGATCTCGTGCGCGCGGGTCGCGGCACCGTGCCAGCGCATGCAGTGCGACAGCCGAGCCGGGCTGAGGCGGATCTGGGCCAGCTTGAAGCCCTCGCCTGGCTCGCCCAGCATCTGGTCGGTCGGCACCCGCAGGTTCTCGATCGCGATGACCGCGTGGCCTCCGGGCATGGAACTGTCGATGGTGTCGAGGATGCGCTCTATGCGAATCGCCGGGTTCGGCAGGTCGACCAGAAACAGGCAGGCGCCCCCCGCCGTGTCGGCGTCCTCGGACTTCGCCATGACGATCCCCACCCGAGCGCCCTGCGCGCCGGTGATGAACGCCTTGCGGCCGTTGACGACCCAGTGGTCGCCGTCCTTGCGGCAAGCGGTCTTCATCATCGAGGGGTCGGAACCGGCACCGCCCTCGTCGGCTGGTTCGGTCATGAAGAACGCCGAGCGTGCCTCGCCCGCGACGATGGGATCGAGGAAACGCCTGCGCTGTTCGGCGTTGGCCACCTTGCCGAGGAGGTACATGTTGCCCTCGTCGGGCGCCATCGTGTTGAGCGCCACCGGGCCAAGTGGCGAGAGCCCGGACGCCTGGAGCACGATCGCGGTCTCGCGTTGCGTCAGATGGCTGCCGTCGCCCAGGATGTGCGGCGTGAGCAGGCCCGCTTCGCGTGCCTTGCCGCGAAGTTCACGGACCATCCCATCGCAAGGGCCGTGCGCGCCATTGCGCTCGTCCTGCTCGTAAGGGACGACCACGGTCCGTACGAAGCGCTCCACCTTGCCAGCGATGGCTTTGGCCCGGGTGAAATCTGCCATGTCTTGAAAATTCCTGACCTGATTCGGAGAACGACGGGGCCTTACAGGCCCATCGTCTTAGCAAGGATGTTGCGCTGGATTTCGTTGGAGCCGGCATAGATGCTCGCCGCGCGCTCATTGAGGTAGCGCAGCGGCGCGATTGCCGCGAAGCGGGGACCGGCGAAGCCATCGCCCGCATGCGGGAAGGACACGGGACCGCCGGGGCAGCCCGCCTGCGGCTGGTAGGCCATGCCGTATCGCCCGGCCACGAGCATGCCCAGTTCGGTCATGTGCTGCTGCGCCTCGGTGCCGAGAATTTTCATCACCGATGCGGACGCCCCCGGCGTACCGCCCCGCTCCGCCTCGGACATGGCCCGGAATTCGAAAACTTCCAGCACTGAGACGCGAATGCGCGCCTCGGCCATGCGGCGGGCGAAAGCCGTATCGTCGGCCAACGTGCCACCATCGTCACCAGGCACCTGCGCCGCCGCCTCGGCAATCTCGTCCAGGCGGACCTGCAACTCGGGAGCATAGGCGACACCGCCGCGCTCAAATTCCAGGAGGTATTTCGCCACAGTCCAGCCCTCGTCGATCCGGCCAACTACGTTCGCCTTGGGGACACGTACGTTCTCGAGGAATATCTCGTTCTGGATATGCTCGCCGGAGGCCGAGATGATCGGTCGCACGGTGACGCCCGGCGTCTTCATGTCGATCAGCAGGAACGTGATTCCCTTCTGCGGCCGTTCGAGCGTCGACGTGCGCACCAGGAAGAATCCCCAGTCCGCCACGTCGGCATGGGTGTTCCAAATCTTCGAGCCATTGCACACGAGGCTGTCGCCATCATCGTCGGCGCGCGTCTTGAGCGAGGCGAGGTCCGAGCCCGAGCCTGGTTCCGAATAGCCCTGGCACCAGAAATCCTCGCCCGAAAGCATCCTCGGCAGATAATAAGCCTTCTGCTCTGCTGTGCCGTGACCGATGATCGCCGGCCCGCACATCTGGATGCCCATCGGCGACACCGGCGGCGCGCCCGCCGCCACCCGCTCACGCGAGAAGATGTAGCGTTGAGTGACGCTCCATCCCGGACCGCCATGTTCGATCGGCCAAGCGGGAGCCGCCCAGCCCTTGGCATGCAGGATCTTCTGCCACGCCAGCGAGCGATCATGATCCGCGTAGACACTGGTCTGCTCCACGCCGGCGCGGCGGATTGCATCGGTCAGGTTCTCCTCGAAGAAAGCGCGCACTTCGTCGCGAAAGGCGAAGTCCTCTGGGCTCCAGTCGAGGTTCATCAGGCCATCTCCCGCTGGGCGATGCCAGCGTATCCGGCAAGGCGCTGCGCGATGATGGCCTGCGCTTCCGACATGATGCGTACGACCAGCTCGGCGACGGAGGGGATGTCGTGGATCAGTCCCTGGACCATGCCTGCTGTCCAGATACCATGCTCGGGATCGCCGCTGACCAGCCCTTCGCGCCCGCGCGCGCCCTTGACAAGATGCGCGATGGCCTCGAACGGATTGCCCTCGCGCTCGATGCGGACGGCTTCGACCGCGACGGAGTTCTTCGCGACGCGCGCGGTGTTGCGATAGCTGCGGAACAGCAGTTCGGTCGCCCGTTCGTCGTTGGCCACGATCGCCTGCTTGATGTTGTCGTGGATCGGCGCCTCGCGCGTGGCGCAAAAGCGCGTGCCCATGTTGACGCCTTCGGCGCCCAGCGCGAGCGCCGCGACCAGCCCGCGCCCATCGCCGAAGCCGCCCGAAGCGAGCATCGGAATCTTTATCTTGTCGGCGGCAGCAGGGATCAGGACCAGACCCGGAATGTCGTCCTCGCCGGGATGGCCGGCACATTCGAAACCGTCGATGGAGATCGCGTCCACGCCCATCCGCTCGGCCGACAGCGCATGGCGCACGGCGGTGCATTTGTGGATCACCTTGATGCCGTGCGCCTTGAACGCATCGACATGTTCCTGCGGCTTGTAACCCGCCGTCTCGACCGCCTTGACGCCGCTTTCGATGATCGCGCGCCTGTATTCATCATAGGGCGGCGGATTGATCGACGGCAGGATCGTCAGGTTGACGCCGAACGGCTTGTCGGTGAACTCGCGCGTGCGGGCGATTTCTTTCGCCAGCGCCTCGGGTGTGGGCTGCGTCAGCGCAGTCAGGAAGCCCAGAGCCCCGGCATTCGCCACCGCGCCCACAAGTTCGGCCGTGCCGACCCACTGCATGCCGCCTTGCGCGATCGGATGTTCGACCCCGAATAACTCGGTGAAACGTGTCCTTATCACAGTTCCTCGCCTTCCCTTAGCGGCCGCGCGGCCGCCGACGCGTCGCTTTCACGGCATCGCAGCCGCTCGCAATCCGCAAATTCCGGACTATCATTCCGGACAGGCGCTCGCAATATTTAATTGATTGGTTGATAAACTATCTCGTAGAGGAGCAGGACAAGTGCGGGAGAAGTGCGATGAACGTAAGCGAGGCCGTAGCCAGTCGTCGATCGGTGCGAGGATTCCTGTCGCAGCCCGTCGATCTGGCGCTAATTGCCGACATTCTGGGGCGCGCCATGCGCGCGCCGTCTGGCGGCAACCTGCAGCCATGGCACATCCACGTCGTCTCTGGCCGCAGGCTTGACGACCTCAAGGCCCTGATGGCCGGGCGCCTCCGGGATGAACCCGGTGGCGAAGGCACGCAGTACGACATCTATCCGCGAGCCCTCGATGCGCCGTATAGCGACCGACGCTTCGCTATCGGCGAAGCCCTCTATGGCGAGATCGGCATAGCGCGTGAGGACACGGCCGCACGCCGCGCCTGGTTCGCACGCAATTACCAATGCTTCGGTGCCCCTGTCGCGCTATTCTGCTACCTCGACCGCAAACATGGCCCGCCGCAGTGGGCGGACTGCGGCATGTACCTACAGACAGTGATGCTGCTCCTACGCGAAGCCGGGCTCGATTCGTGCCCGCAGGAATGCTGGGCCGTTTACCCGCGCACGATCGACAGCTTCCTCGGGGTTCCTGGCGAGCAGATCCTGTTTACCGGCATGTCGATCGGCATCGCCGATCCGAACGAGCCGGCCAACCGCCTGCATGCCCCCCGTGCGGACGCAGCCGAGGTCATCCATTATCATCTGGAGACGCCGAATGCTGCCGCAGGCTTGTGAAGGCGGCGCGAAGTTCCTCAGTGAAAAGCCCCGGCTGCTCCATGGCGGCGAAGTGGCCGCCTGCATCCACTTTGTTCCAATAGACAAGACGGCTGTAAGCGCGCTCCGCCCAGGCACGTGGCGGGGTGTAATGCTCTTTGGGAAAAAGCGACACTGCCACCGGAATATCGATCCTGATCGCGGCATAGGACAGTTCGGCGTTCTCCCAATACAGCCGCGCTGATGACGCCGCGCTATTGGTCAACCAGTAAAGCATGATCATAGCTACGATCTTATCCATTCCCAACAGCGCCTCCGCCTCACCGTCGCCATCCGTCCATGACATGAGCTTCTCTAAGATCCACGCCGCCTGCCCGACTGGGGAGTCCGCCAAGGCATAACCGATGGTTTGGGGGCGCGTGACGTGCATCTGGAAGTAGCCGGCTTCGGCCGCATAGAACCGGTCGATCGCATCGAGCGCGGCGGTCTCCTCAGGCGTATTGCCCAGATCCTCGTCGTCCGGCATGACGACGGGAAAGTTGACGTGGACGCCCGCCAGCCCGGCCGGCGCCATCCGGCCCATGAACTGCGAGACCATCGCACCCCAATCTCCGCCCTGTGCCACATAGCGATCGTATCCCAGCCGCAGCATCAGCTCATGCCAGGCGCGAGCGATCCGATCGACATCCCAGCCCCGCGCATTCGGCTTCCCGGAAAACCCGTAACCGGGCAGTGAAGGAAGGACGAGGTGGAAGGCCTGTTCCGCCGTCCCACCATGGCCGACGGGATCCGTCAACGGACCGATGATATCCATGAACTCGACGATTGAACCTGGCCAGCCATGCGTCATTATCAGCGGCAAGGCATCCTTCTGGGGCGAACGGATATGCAGGAAGTGAATGTCGAGCCCGTCGATCTCGGTGATGAAGTTCGGCCAGCTGTTGAGCCGTGCTTCGGTTCGCCGCCAGTCGTAATCGGATTTCCAGAAGTTGACCAGCTTGCGCAGTCGCGCGAGCGGGACGCCTTGGGACATGTCTTCCACGGTCTCTCGTTCCGGCCACCGCGTGTTGGCCAGACGGCGCTGTAAATCATCGATATCGGCTTGCGGGACGGCGATGCGGAAAGGGCGAATCTGGTCGCACTTGGAGGCAGGCAAGGGTTCCGGCATGGCTGGTCTCCGTCTAGAACTACGCGCTAGCGGACGAGGATGTCGGCCAGCACCGCCCGGGTATGCGTGCCGGGACCGATCCCGGCTAGCTCGACGATGCGCGCCCCCGCCAACGGTCCCGGCACGTCAGAGCGCCTCGACGATTGTAACGTTGGCAATGCCGCCGCCTTCGCACATGGTCTGCAGCCCGTACCGCTTTCCCCGCGCGCGCAGTGCATGAACCAAAGTCGTCATCAGCTTGCTACCCGAAGCACCCAGGGGGTGGCCGAGCGCAATTGCTCCGCCATTGACATTGAGGCGGGTTGGGTCCGCCTCGATTGCCTGCAACCACGCCAGCGGGATCGGTGCGAATGCTTCGTTGACCTCGTAGAGGTCGATGTCTGAAATGCGCATGCCCGCCCGCTCCAGCGCGCGCCGCGTCGCCGGGATCGGCTCCTCCAGCATGATGACCGGATCGCCGGCGGTGACGGTAAGATTGTGGATGCGCGCCAGCGGCAAAAGGTTGTGCGTCTTGAGCGCACTTTCGCTAACGACCAGAACACCCGAAGCGCCGTCGCAGATCTGGCTGGCGCTGGCAGCGGAGATGCTGCCGCCTTCCTGCAGCAGCTTGACCGAGCCGATCGATTCCAGCGTCGCATCGAAGCGGATGCCTTCATCGGTGCGATGAAGCGTTGTGCCGCCGACACCGTCATCGACGGCAATCGACACGATCTCCTCGTCGAACGCGCCGCTTCTAGCAGCTTTGATTGCCCTCTGATGGCTTTCAAGCGCGTATCTGTCGAGGTCGTCGCGCGTGAAGCCGTACTTGTCGGCGATCATCTGCGCGCCGGAAAACTGGCTGAATTCCTCGACCCCGTAGCGATCCTTGATGCGCTGCGACCATGGTCCGGTGACGATGCCCGCCTGTTGGGCGAGCGCCGCAGGCGAGCCCATCGGCACGCGCGTCATGCTTTCCACGCCCGCTGCGATCACCACGTCCTGCGTGCCCGACAGGATCGCCTGCGCGGCGAAGTGAATCGCCTGCTGCGAGGAGCCGCATTGCCGGTCGATCGTGACCGCAGGCACACTGTCGGGTAGCTTTGAGGCCATCACCGCACTGCGCCCGATGTGCATGCTCTGCTCGCCGACCTGGCTGACGCAGCCGAAGATCACGTCCTCGACCACGGCCGGATCGATCCCCGTGCGATCCACCAGCGCATTGAGCACTTCGCCCGCCAGATCGGCAGGGTGCCATTGGGAAAGAGCGCCCTTGCGGCGCCCGCCGGCGGTCCGTCCGGCGGCGACGATATAGGCTTCGTTGGTCGGCATCAGTGGAACTCCAGTTGGGGATACCCGGCGGGCGCCGGCCGGTCAGGTCAGGCTGCCGCCTTCGGCAGCCAGCTTGCGCAGAAGCGGCGAAACCGCTTCGACGCCCACCGAGGCCTCCAGCGCCTCCACCACGCAGTCGAGGCCGACGCCATCCGCCCAGAACATCGGTCCGCCGGTCCAGGCCGGCCAGCCATATCCCGTCACGACGGCGACATCGATGTCCGAGGCGCGCGATGCGATGCCTTCCTCCAGCACTTTCGCGCCCTCGTTGACGATCGGGTAGAGCAACCGCTCTACGATCTGTGTATCGGTGTAGTCGCGCTGTGCCACTCCGGAGCGAGCGGCGAAATCGCGGATGACCTGTTCCGCGACCGCTGAAGGCGTCGCCCGGCGCTTTTCGTCGTAATCGTAATATCCGCCGGACTTCTTCTGCCCCCAGCGGTCCATCTCGCACAGTACTTCCTGCACGGAGCGACCAGCGCTGTTTTCGCGGTCCCAGCCGATCACGTCGAGACCGACAAGGTCGATCATCTCGAACGGTCCCATCGGGAACCCGTATTCGCGCATCACCCGGTCGATGTCCCAGGGGAGCGGCCCTTCGAGGATCAACGCCTCGGCAGCGGCCATGCGCGTGGTCATCACGCGGTTGGCGATGAAACCGTCGCATACGCCCGAAAGGACGGCCACTTTGCCTAGCTTGCGGCCCAGGCCCATACCCGTCGCGACCACCGCATCCGCCGTCTTGGCGCCGCTCACGACTTCCAGCAGGCGCATGATGTTGGCCGGCGCGAAGAAGTGCAGGCCGATCACATGGTCCGGCCGGGACGTCACCGCGGCGATCGCATCGAGATCGAGGAAGGAGGTGTTGCTCGCCAGGATCGCGCCCGGCTTTGCAGCGCTATCGATCCGTCGGAAGACGTCCTGCTTGAGTTCGAGATTTTCGAACACCGCTTCGACCACGAGATCGACCTCGGCCACCGCCGCCGTCAGGTCCGTGCCCGTCGTCAGCAAGCCCTTGCGCTTGTGCGCTTCCTCGCTGGAGATGCGGCCTTTGGCCGTCATGCCGTCGATCGTGCGGTAGATACCTGTCGCACCGCGTTCGGCGGCGGCCTCGTCGCGATCGACCAGGGTGACCGCAAGGCCGGCATTGAGGAACGCGGTCGCAATCCCCGAACCCATCGTGCCCGCGCCGATGACCGCGACCGTTGCGATGTCGATCGGCTTCACGTCGCGGGCGAGGCCCGGCACTTTTGCCGCTGCCCGCTCGGCGAAGAAGAGATGCCGCTGCGCACCGGATTCTCGCGAAGCCATGAGTTCGCCGAACAGTTCCGCTTCGCGCTTCATGCCCTCGTCGAACGGCAGCGCCATCGCCGACTCGATAGCGGCGACGATGTGCCCCGGCGCCTTGAAGCCCTCGAAGCTGCGCGCGTTGGCCTTGCGGTAATCCGCGATGATCGTCGCGGAGGCGGAGGCATCGCCCGGCGCGACAAGGTCGCGCACCCGGCGCAGCGGCGCGCCGCGGCTGACGAGCTCACCGGCATAGCTGACGGCGCCGGCCAGCAGATCGCCCAGAACGATCTTGTCGATCAGGCCGATCCCGGCGGCCTTGACCGCTTCCATCTGCTTGCCGCCGACGATCATGTCGAGCGCACAGGCGACGCCGGCGATGCGCGGAAGCCGCTGCGTCCCCCCCGCCCCCGGCAGCAGGCCGAGAGACACTTCGGGCAGGCCGATCTTCGCACCCGGAACCGCCACGCGGTAATGGCAGGCCAGCGCGAGTTCGAGCCCTCCGCCCAGGGCCACGCCATGCAGCGCCGCCACTATCGGCTTGGGCGAGGCATCCATCACCGCGAATATCTGGTTGAGGTCGGGTCCTGCGAGAATGCCGTCGAACTCGGTAATGTCAGCGCCCGCGAAGAACGTGCGCCCCTCGCAATGGATGACGATCGCCTTCACTGCATCGTCGGCGATCGCTTCGCGGATGCCGCTGTCGATCGCCACCCGCACCTCATGACCCAGCACGTTGACCGGCGGCGAATTGATCGCCAGTACGGCGATCCCATCGCTGACCGTCAGGCTGTGGACCTTGGTTTTTTCGACTGTCTGGTTCATTTCACTCTCCTGGAGGAGCATGGATCGGGTTGACTGCCGGATGGCGCGAAGGCCGCGATCAGCCATATTCGGGTTCAGACCACCATGGGTAGAAGTCGGGCATGTCGGCCGATACGCGGTCCGGGAATACCGCCGGTCGCTTTTCGAGAAACGCCTCCACGCCTTCGGCCACATCGGCACTGCGGCCGCGCGAGACGATGCCTCGGCTGTCGATGCGGTGCGCCTCCATGGGATGGCTCGCCGAGGCGCCCCGCCACAGCATCTGGCGCATCAGCGCGACCGATACAGGAGCGGTGTTGTCGGTAATCTCTCGTGCGATCGATCGCGCTGCCGCCAGCAGTTCGGCGGGCGGATGAAGGCGGCTGACGAGACCGCCCGCCCTGGCTTCCTCCGCTGGGAAGACCCTGCCGCTGAAGCACCATTCCAGCGCCCGCGAAATGCCGACGATACGCGGCAGGAAGTACGAGGAGGCCGCTTCTGGCACGATCCCCCGGCGGGCGAAGACGAAGCCCATTCGGGCGTCGTCGCTGGCAATCCGGATGTCCATCGCCAGCGTCATGGTGATGCCCACGCCCACCGCCGGGCCGTTGATCGCCGCGATCAGCGGCTTGACGCAGCGGAACAGCCGCAAGGTCAGCAGCCCCCCGCCGTCCCGGGCGCTTTGCTTCGTGTAGTCGGCGCTGCCGTCCGCCCTGATCGGCGAACCTGGCGCACCGGCGACGTCGAATGCGGCGGCACCTTCGGTCAGGTCCGCACCGGCGCAGAACGCGCGCCCTTCGCCAGTGAAGATGACCGCGCGCACATCGTCGTTGCCATCCGCCCGGTCCACCGCGTCGAGCAGTTCCTCGAGCATCCGGCTGTTGAAGGCATTGAGCACCGCCGGGCGATCCAGCGTGATCGTTGCGATCCCCGCATCGACTTCGTAGCGGATGGTCTGGTAGCTCACAGCGACTGGCCGTCGTCGATCGTGAAGACCGATCCGTGCACTTGGGCGCTGGCGTCGGAGCACAGGTAGAGCACCATGGGATCGAGAACGTCCACGCTCATCGCGCGCTTGCGATGGAAGCTGTCGATCAGTTCCGTACCCTTGGGCGAGTCCAGATACTGGTCGGTCAGCTCGGTTCGCATGTACCCTGGGCAGACGGTGTTGACGTTGATCCCCTTGCCGGCCCAGTCGCGGGCCATCGCGCGTCCCATCTGCACGACACCAGCCTTGCTGGCCGCGTAGGCAACCTGTCCCGGCGGCACGTAGAACGCCGTGATCGACGAGATCAGCACTATGCGTCCATGCCCACGCTCGTCCGAGCCGGCTTCGATCATGCGCCGCGCACCTTCGCGAGCGGTAAGGAAGGCGCCGCGCAGGTTGACGGACATGATCCGGTCGAAATCGTCGACGGGGAGGCCCAGCGCGCTGCCCCCGATCGACATGCCCGCATTGACGACGACGCTGTCGACCGGGCCCACCGCCGCCTCGGCGGCGTCATATGCGGCAAGGACGGAGGCTTCTTCGCTGACATCCATGGTCACGGCCATCGCGGTGCCGCCCGCCTGCGCGATCTGCGCTTCAAGTTCGGACAGCATCGCCGCGCGCCTTGCGGCCAGCACGACCCTGGCGCCGTTGGCGGCCAGCTTGCGGGCCAGGTGATTGCCGATACCGGACGACGCGCCAGTCACCATGACCACACGCCCGGAAAGGTCGAAGGAATAAGTACCGCTCATCATCGTCCCTCAAATCGTGCCGGTCGCCGTTCACGGAAAGCAAGAATGCCTTCTGCGCAATCAGCGGTTCGTCCGGCGTCCGCCTGCTCCGTCCTTTCGCGCCGCAGCGTATCCTCGAGCGGGGTGTCGAGCGCCGCCCAGGTCATCTGCCTCACGCGGCCAAGGCTCTGCGGCCCTGCCGCCAGTCGCTCGGCCAGGTCCATCGCCGCTTGCTCCAGCGCTTCGTCCGGGACCACGCGGTTGACGAGCCCCCATTCCAGCGCCTGCGCGGCCGGAAGCCGGTCGCCGAGCAGCATCAGTTCCATCGCCCGCGCCCGGCCGATGGTGCGCGCCAGCATGTACGAGGAGCCGCCGTCCGGCACCAGTCCGACGCGGCTGAAAGCCTGGAGGAAGTAGGCGGTTTCGCTCGCCACGATCAGATCGGCGGCCAGCGCGAAAGAACAGCCGACCCCGGCGGCGGCGCCACGCACTGCGCTTATCCACGGGACCGGAAAATCGCGCAGTTTCAGCATCAGCGGGTTGACGTGGCTCTCGAGCGAGGCCCCGAAATCCTCCACCTCGTTATCGGCGAGATTGGCGCCCGAACAGAACGCCCGCCCCGCCGCCGTCAGCACGATCGCGCGCGCGGTATCGAGAAGATCGTCCAGCCCGTCCGAGATTTCCTCCACCATCTTGAGCGAAACGGCGTTGAGGGTGGCCGGCTGGTTCAGGCGAAGGACGCCGATCCGCCCGACGCGCTCCACTTCGATGGTCTCGTATTCCACTAATCATCCACCTCATTCTTTCAACTCGGCCGTATCATCGGCCTAAAATTTGTCAATCGATCAATAAGTTTTAGGTAGCGGATTTGCACGGTGTCAACGCAAAAGCATTCCGCCGTCGACCACGAGGCCCTGCCCTCGAACGTAGTTCGCCTCGGGCGCGGCCAGGAACAGCACCGCCATCGCCACGTCTTCGGGCACCCCCTGCCGTCCCGCCGGGATTGCAGCGAGGATGCCAGCCGACCATCTGGCGTCGCTGGCCACCCACTCGGTCATCCGGGTGTCGATGAAGCCGGGCGCGACGAGATTGACCCGGATGCCATCGGGCGCCCAGGCATCCGCGATGGCGCGGGTGAAGCCCAGCAGGCCGGTCTTGCTGGCGGTATAGGCGGGGTGCTTGCGGATTGCGATGTAGCTCGCCCCGGACCCCACGTTCACGATGGCGCCGCCCGCGTACTTCAGCCGCGCGTGGAACCGGTAGCACAAGTCCACGGCGGCATTGAGGTTGACCTCCATGGTCTGCATGTAACCGTCCAGGGCGTATTCGCCCTCGATGGCCTGCCCCGCGTTGTTGACGAGGATGTCGAGGTCGCCGAACCGATCCGCGAAAGCGGCGCGCTGCCCTGCATCGTCGAGGCGAAGCTGGTGATAGCGAAACGCGGAAAGATCACCGTCGTAGGCTTCGGGGCCGGTGCGCGTCCCGGTGATGGCCACATCCGCCCCGGCCTCCACGAAGGCACGCGCTATCCCGAGGCCGATGCCTTGCGATCCCCCCGTGACGAGGACGTGCTTTCCCTCATAGTCGAAACGAATGGTCACTGCCCGTATCCCCCCTGCTCGCGCCGGTCTACGCCGGTATCTTCTCGGCAATGCGCCGCGCGGTGGCGGCCAGAAGGTCCATCCGCGCCACCATCGCCGCCGCATCCGCCGAAGACGCCGTTCCCCGGATCATGCGCCCTTTGATACCATGAATGATGGCGGCGAGGCGAAACAGATTGAACGCGACGAAGACGTCGATCCCGTCGATCCGATCGCGCCCTGTGCTCCGGCAATAGGCGGCCACATATTCGTTCTCGCCCGGCAGGTTCAACTGCGCAAGATCGAGGTCGGATATTCCCCAGAGAGTCGATGACGGCACCCGGTACGCCATCAGGTTGTAGGTGAAATCCACCAGGGGATTGCCCAAGGTCGACAATTCCCAATCCAGCACGGCGATGACTTCCGGTCGGTCGGGGTGGAAGATCAGGTTGTCGATCCGGAAGTCGCCATGGACGATGCGCGTGTCATCGTCGTCCACCGCATGCGCGGGCAGCCAATCCACGAGAAAATCCATGTCCGCCGTGCGTCCGGCATCAACATCCTGGAGATACTGGCCGGACCATCGATCGATCTGCCGCCGGAAATACCCGCCATGACGCCCGTAATCGCCAAGGCCCAGCGCCTGCGGATCCAGCCGGTGCAGCGCGGCCATAGTATCGGCCATGGCCAGTTGATAGGTCGCCCTTTCGGCGCTCGACACACCCGGAAAGCTGCCCTCCCAGAAGATGCGCCCCTCCACCATGTCCATGATGTAGAACCACGAGCCGATCACGCTTTCGTCGGTGCACAGCGCATGGACATGGGGAACGGGGAAACCCGCGCCCTCCAGCGCCGTCATCACCCGCGCCTCACGGTCGATGGCATGCGCTCCCTTGAGAAGCTGCCCCGCCGGCTTGCGACGCATCACATAGGTCGCGCGCGGGGTCACCAGCTTGAACGTCGGGTTGGACTGCCCGCCGCTGAACTGCTCGACGCCGAGTGGCCCGCGGAAGCCGGGAATGTTCGCCGCCATCCAGCGCTCGAGCGCCGACTGGTCGAACCGGGCATTGTCGCGCACAGCCGTAGTGCCGCTGTTTGCCTTGCTCATGCCGCCCTCAATTCTCGAGACTGCGGGCGATGAGCAGCTTCATGACCTCGGTGGTTCCGCCGTAGATCCGCTTGACCCGAACGTCCTTGTACATCTGCGCGATCGGGTATTCGTTCATGTAGCCATAGCCGCCGAACAGTTGCAGGCAACGGTCGACGATGTCCTGCGCCCGTTCCGACACCCAGTACTTCGCCATGCTGGCCGTAGGTGCATCCAATGTCCCTTCAAGGTAGCGCTGGACGCAATCGTCGACGAAGCTTTTGGCGACCACCGCCTCGGTCTTGCATTCAGCCAACACGAACTGCGTGTTCTGGAAATCGAGCACGCGCGAGCCGAACGCCTTGCGCTGGGCGACGTAGGCGAGGGTGTTTTCCAACGCGGACTGGATGATCGCAAGGCATTCCACCGCGATGATGAGGCGCTCCTTGGGAAGCTCTTTCATCAACTGGTACATGCCCTGCCCTTGCTCGCCGCCGATGAGGTTGTCCGCCGGGACATGGACGTTGTCGAAGTACAGTTCCGAGGTATCGCCCATCTCCAGGCCGATCTTGTCCAGGTTGCGGCCGCGCTTGAAGCCCTGCGCATCTGCGGTTTCCACCACGAAAAGGGAAATCCCCCTGCTTCCCGCAGCGGGATCGGTCTTTGCGACCACGATCACCAGATCGGCGTGCTGGCCATTGGTGATGAACGTCTTCTGTCCGTTTATCACATAGCCGTTGCCTCTAGCGCGCGCGGTAGCGCGGATGCCCTGAAGGTCCGATCCCGCGCCTGGCTCGGTCATGGCGATGGCGCCGATCAGTTCACCGGTCACCATCCTTGGCAGCCAGCGGGTGCGCTGCTCGGGCGTCCCGTACTTTTCGATGTAGGCCGCGCAGATGGCGTTGTGCAAGGGCACGCCCCAGCCTTCCGCCCCGATCAGGCCCAGGCGGCGCAGAAGCACCGCTTCGTGCCGGAAGTCGCCGCCGGCCCCGCCGTATTCGGTGGAAATTGAAAGGCCCAGGAGGCCCGCTTCCGCCATTTCGGTCCAGGCCGACCGTTCGACGATGCCGGCCTCCCGCCAGGACGCCAGCCGTTCGGGTGGTGCCTTTTCGGCGAGGTAACGGGCGACGGAATCGTCGAACATGACGAGTTCCTCGTCCATCCAGCGCGTCGGCTCGGCGAATAGCTGTACCATGCTTAGCGCGGCGCCATGCGAATCGCACCGTCGAGACGAACGTCCTCGCCGTTGAAATAGGTATTCTCGATCATCGACAGCGCCAACGCGCCATATTCGACCGGCAGGCCTAGCCGCTTGGGGAAAGGAACCGACGCCGCCAAGGCATCCTTCACCTGCTGCGGCGCGGCGAGCATCAGCGGGGTGCTGAAGATCCCGGGCAGGATCGTGTTCACGCGGATTCCCTCTGACATCAGGTCGCGGGCGATCGGAAGCGTAAGGCTCACGACCCCGCCCTTCGACGCCGCATAGGCGACCTGGCCCATCTGGCCATCCTCTGCCGCAACGCTCGCCGTCATCACGATCGCCCCCCTTTCGCCGTCCACGCCGGGGTCAAGCGTCAGCATCCCCGCCGCAGACTTGGTCACGCAGCGGAAGGTCCCGAAAAGATTGACCTCGACCACGCGCGCGAATTCGGTCATCGGGTACTCGACGATGCCGCCGTCTGTCTTCGAACGAGCCACGGTCTTCTTGGCGCTGCCGATACCAGCACAGCAAACCAGGATCCGCTCCTGCCCATGCGCGCCGCGCGCCTTGGCGAGTGCGGCATCCACGCTGGCATCGTCGGTGACGTCGACTTGGCAGAACACGCCGCCAATCTCTGCTGCCAGCGCTTCGCCCTTTTCGGCTTGTAGATCGAGGATCGCCACCTTCACGCCCTTGGCGGCCAGCGCCCGCACGGTCGCTTCGCCCAGCCCCGAGGCGCCGCCGGTAACGACGGCTGCATTAGACTCGTTCAGTTCCATGATTCTTAGTTCCGCCCGTTGTTAGAAGCTGTCGACACGCTCGATTACGATCGCCGGGGCCATGCCGCCGGCTGCGCACATTGTGACTAGACCATAGCGACCGCCTGTACGCTCCAGCTCGTCGAGAACCGTCCCGATCAGGATCGATCCGGTCGCCCCGATCGGATGGCCAAGCGCGATCGAGCCGCCGTTGACGTTAACTTTGGCCCGATCGAGATCGAGATCGCGAATAAACTTTTCGGCGACCACTGCAAATGCCTCGTTGATCTCCCACAGGTCGATGTCGTCCGGCGACAGGCCCGCCTTGGCGAGGACCTTGCGCGCGGCCGGAACCGGGGCATTCAGCATCAGCGTGGGATCGTCGCCGACATTGGCCGTAGCGACCACGCGGCCGCGCGGCTGCAATCCGTGGCTCTGCGCATAGTCCCGCGACGTCAGCAGGATAGCTGCCGCCCCATCCACCACGCCAGACGAGTTGCCGGCATGATGGACGTGCTGGATTTCCAGGTCGGGGAATTTCTGGTTGATGAGCCCGCGATACGTCGTTCCAGCTTGGTCGATAGCCATGTCGGCCAGCTTGACGAACGCGGGATTGAGCGCGGCGAGCCCTTCGGCCGTCGTCTGCGGCCGGGGATACTCGTCCTTGTCGAGCAGCACCGATCCATCGTCGGCGACGACGGGAACGATGCTCTTGTCGAAACGCCCCTCGGCGATGGCGACAGCCGCCTTGCGCTGGCTTTCAAGGCCGAAAGCGTCGAGGTCCTCGCGGGAAATGCCTTCGATCGTGGCAATAGCATCGCCGCAGACGCCCTGATGCGACTGGGGATGCCGCGCCCGCAGACGATCGTTGCCGGCGCCCATCAGGGTCAGCTCGAACCCCGCTGCATGTTCCTGCGCCGCCATCGTCGCGGTCAGGGACATCATCTCGGTGCCGCCGGCAATCACGACATCTTCCATGCCGGACCTGATCTGCGCCGCCGCCAACGCGACCGTTGTGATTCCGCCCCCGCAGAACCGGTCAAGCGTAACTCCGCTGGCCTTCACGTCATATCCGGCATCGAGCGCGGACATGCGCCCGAGGTCTCCGCCCTGTCCGCCCTTCTGCGCAGAGGTCGACCAGATGATATCGTCCACTTCGCCCGTTTCGAGATTGTTGCGCTCGGCAATGGCCTTGAGCACCGTCGCCCCCAGATATTGGGGATGAAGGTGAGCTAGAGCCCCTTTCCCGACTTTCCCGATACCACGCGGGGTCCTGACCGCATCGATGATATAGGCTTCGGGCACACACCTCTCCTCAAATTTGCTCATGTCTGAATTTAATTGGTCGTTTAATTAATGTCAAGCACGCCTGAGGACGTGCGCAAAGGCGACGATCCCAGCAAGGTTGACACTGATCCAAAGCTGGCTAATCGATGTCGCCAATTTTATTGTACGATCAGCTTATTTGGAGGCGCTATGGCGGATTATCGCGCAATCATCGTCGAGAAGGCGCCCGCCGTGGATCATTTGACCCTTAATCGGCCATCGCGCTTGAACGCACTGGACCCAGTTATGGTGGACGAACTGACCGCATATTTCCGGGAAGTTGAATCCGACCCATCTGTCAGAGTGATCGTGATCCGCGGCGCTGGACGAAGCTATTGCGCAGGGCTCGATCTCGATACGGCGGTCGCAGATGGCGCCAGCGTCAGCGCGATTCTCGACGGCCAACGCAAAATTGCGAAGATATTCCTGCAGATGCGGCGGATACCACAAATTATCGTCAGCCTGGTCCATGGCCCTGCATGCGGCGGCGGCTTCGCCATGGCTTTAGCATCCGACATCCGCATCGCCGGTAATTCCGCAAGAATGAACGCGGCCTTCGTACGCCTCGGTCTGTCCGGTTGCGACATGGGCGTTTCCTATTTCCTGCCGCGCCTGATCGGCGCGTCGGCGGCAGCCGAACTGCTTCTCACCGGCAACTTTATCGATGCGCAGCGCGCGGAGAGTCTCGGTCTCGTCGCGCGCTGCGTGTCCGATGCAAACCTTTCGGAAGCCGGCGAAACGATGGTCGCATCGCTTCTGCATGCTTCCCCGATCGGACTGCGCCTCACCAAGGATTGCATGAGGATGAACCTCGACGCCCCATCCTTGGATGCGGCAATAGCCATGGAAGACCGTAACCAGACGTTGTGCGTTGCATCGGGCGAATTCCGCGAGGGCATTGCGGCCTTTCTGGAGAAGCGCAGCCCCCGCTATCCGGCGCCGAACTGATATGCGTACGCGGCGCTGCGCGACATCTGAAAATTTTCCCGCCTCAGCGGGGATAAGCCGAACGGAGAAGGTGCATGAAAAATCAGCAGTGGATCTTAAAGAACCGGCCTTCTGGCGCCGTAACGCCTGCCGATATCGAATTAATCGAAACGCCAATACCTCGGATCGATGATGGCAAAGTTCTGATTCGCAACCTTTATCTATCTCTCGATCCGACCAATCGGCTGTGGATGAGCGATCGTGAACAGTACCTTCCCCCCGTAGGGCTTGGTGACGTCATGCGCGGCGTGACCATTGGCGTCGTCGAGGAAAGCAGGACCGACCGCTTCAAGCCGGGCGACATCGTACAGCCGACTGGAGGAGGTGGCTGGCAAAGCCATTGCGTTCTAGATGTTAGGCACGTTGTCCCGGTTCCCCACCGTAAAGAAGTGCCGCTTACGGCCCATCTGTCGGTTCTGGGCACCACCGGATTAACCGCTTACTTTGGCCTCCTCGATGTCGGGCGGCCAGTTTCAGGGGAAACCATAGTCGTTTCGGCCGCGGCTGGCGCGGTAGGGTCTATAGTTGGCCAGATCGGGCGCATAAAGGAATGCAAGGTCGTCGGTATCGCCGGCGGAGAGCGAAAATGCAGTTGGCTAACCCAGGATTTGGGATTCGATTCCGCGATCAATTACCGTAGCGGCGATGTCGCGAACGAGCTGGACCGGATTTGCCCGAACGGGGTCGATGTCAATTTCGAAAACGTTGGCGGACCGATCATGGATGCTGTGTTCAACCGCCTCAACAAGGACGGCCGCATGATCCTTTGCGGTATGATCTCCCGGTACAACATGGATGGGCCGATGCCGGGGCCTACCGATTTTGGCCGGATTCTCATGCAGCGCCTCACTGTAAGGGGCTTCGTCGTCATCGACTACCTAAAGCATGCCCGCGAAGCACTGGGCGAACTGAGCCAGTGGATCGCGGAGGGCCGGATCAAATGGAAGGATCATGTCGTCGAGGGGCTCGAGCAGGCTCCCGATGCGCTGGACCGCCTGTTCACCGGCAATCACGACGGCAAGCTCATAGTTCGAATAGCGCATGGTTGATGCACAGCCAGCTACGGCAGTGCGTCCGTCGTCTCGCCCAAGATCAACTTAGAGAGGGATGACATTTGGCTGTTTCAAAGGAATTTCCTTGAGACTGAATTTCTGTTTCAAGATGCTGACTGTAGATGGGAGGCCAGCGAGCATGGCCGAGCCCTATTCGATGGACCTGCGCGAGCCTGTTGTATCGACAGTACTGGATAAAGTCCGACACCCTCAGCATGTTCGGCGCAGGCGCATGTAACTGACGGTGACCTGATCGAGCGGACATGGCGCTGCCTTGTCGCTGATCGTCGTCTTCACCCGCTTGCCCCGGATCACGTCCTGTAGGCCCAGATCACACATCAGCCGTTCGACCGTGCAACGGGCAATATCGAAGCCCTCGCGCTGCATCTGACGCCACACCTTGCGCACGCCGTGAACCTTGCCAGTCGATCAGTGCGTGGCCGGTCGGTAGGCTGACGTCCACGCTGATCCTTGAAGCCCTATTGCCGGCTGAAGTCGAGGTGAGCCTGCAAGCGTGCAAGGATATTGAGCTGGAACGCCGACAACTCACGGCCAATAGAAAGCACGGCTTGAACGCGCGAGATGTGAAACTGCGCTCGCGCGCCACCGTTGCGAAGTGGTAGATCCGGATAACCGAGTGGTTGCCCAGACGCTGGAACGGAACTGAAAGCTGCACTCGCGGCCGAGCAGTCGCTGGCAGTCGAACGGCGGCGCGCTTTAGCGCAAGAGCCCGAACGCCTTACCCAAGCCGAGCATGCTATACGACAACTCGCACAAGATGTCCCGGCGTTGTAGAGCAGCGCATCAATGACAGCACGCGATCGCCAAGCCATTGTACGTATGATGCTGGAATGCGTGAAAGTTATCGTCGGGGGTGAAGCCGAGCGCGCTGGACTCGTCAACCATTGGGTGGGTGGCACTGTGACGGAACATGCGTTCACACGACCGGTCCGGCGGTTCGAGCAACTGGAGAACTTCTACAAGTTGCTTGCCCGGGTAATCGAACTGCGAAGCCAGGGAGCAACCGCGCAGATTATCGCTGACGCGCTCAATACTGAGGGTTGGGCGCCGCCCAAGAAGGATAGCTTTAACGCTTTTATGATCCATCGCCTGCTCCAGCGGCGTGTGGGCTTGGCACGACACGCCCTATCTGGTCGAATAATATCCCCCCGGCGGAACAACAGCGAAATGACCCTCCAGGAATATGCCGATTGAACGGGAGCGCACCGGCAAACCGTCTCGGTTGGCTCCGGCGCGGCCGGATCAAGGGAAGGCTGGCTAAGGTTGGAACCCAACGCAACTGGCTCGTAGATTTTCAAAACCGCTCAAAGGAATCTGCACTGGAGAGTCCTCATGAACACAGGATCGAGCGGGTCTTTGCAAGCTTAATCACCTGATGCGAAAAGCCGCAGAACGCACCCACGACGCAACCTGGCGACGCATCGGCTCTGCTCGATGCCTTCAGTCCAGCCGAATGAAGCAATCACCTGCGCAACTCTGAATACTCAGCAAACTAATGTCATCCCACTCTAGAACCGCCCCGAGCCCGGGTCCGGCACTACTTTGTCAATCCCATGCCATGCAGGAACAGGTTGCTCACATGGGCCGTATAGCGCTGCTTTATCTCTTCAGTAATCTTCGGGCTCCCAAGCGTATCGGGTGCGGTATAAGCGGCATGGAAGAGGTGGTCGCACGCCCCCACCAGGCTATGATACAGCATTCCCGGATCCACCCAATTGAAGATCCCTTCCTCCACCCCCTCGCTCACTATCTGGCGATAGGCCGCGACCATTGGCTGCACGTAAATTTCCGAGACTCGCTTACTGGAAGACGGCTCTCCATATTCGATCATGAAATGGATCAAGCGATTAAGGTAGGGTGACCGGAAGTAAGCATTGATAATGCCGCTAATATGAATCTTGAGCTTACGATCCGCCGAAACCGGCATGCCCAGCAGATGATCGAGCGAAGCCATCGCATTGTTGGCGTCGCGCTCCAGCACTGCCAACAACAGTCCATCCTTATTGTTGAAATAATATTTGATGAGTGCCGCACTCAACCCGCAATGCTTGGCAATGTCGCTTAGAGAGACATCCATCGCGCTGCGCTCGGCGAGCAGCGACGCCGTAGCGTCGAGCAGCAGGCTCTTCGAAATGTCCGATTTTCTCTCACGAACAGCGCCCGCGACTTCCGAATTGCGATGCATTTCCACCATGGTAAAAACTGAGGTTGATCGCGATCATTATCGCAAAAGCCCCACCCATGCAACCGATGTAACAATATATTGATCACTTAAATGGGAAACATGTTATTGACCGAACACGCAGTAGAAGGTGCATGTTGCTGCAACCGGGGCAGATGCATCGTAAAAGCAATCGTAGTGACCGGTGGCTTGTGCGTCCTGGCAGCGGCTGTATCAAAAGCCTGGTGACCGCAGGGCACGATGTGGTGGGTGGACTTCGCAATCGCTCCTGAGACAACCGGCGCCGACTTTCCGACGTTGCAGGCTCGATCTTGCCGACCCTGTTGCCACCCAGCGGGTTCGACAAAAACGGACAGTTCGACGGTCTCGTCGACATTGTCGGCGGCTTTGTCTGGTTACCGCGACTCACGCGGAGCCGGCCGTATGGCAACGCATTTTTTGAGACGAATTCGCACACCGAAGTAAATATCGTTTCGGCGTCATCGCGCCTTGTGCTTGCATCAGAGAACCGGCGCATCGTCAACGTCGGAGCAGATGCCGCGTTGGAAGCGAAAATTGGAATGGGCGCGCGGCATCCAATGCCGGCATTCACAGGCTGACGGAAAGCCTGGCCGATGAACTCGCCTAGCAGACGTGGTGCTGCCCCCCGCCCCCCGATCGGGTTCTTTCCAACCGCTTGCTAACCGCCGAGCCCGCAACCGTCGGCTGAAGCAGTTCGATCTGCGTACCGGCGGTGCCCTTCTCGCCCAGCGTGTTGACAAAGCAGACACGCACCTGCCGGCTTTAGAGCGCGAAAGGCTCGGTCACGCGCATCTCGCCTTTGTAGAACGCGATCAAGGCGTCGAAGTGGGGCTGGCGACGCCGATGTGGTTGAGGCTACCGAGCTTCATGTCAGATTACTCCACGTTCCTGATGACCATGGCGATGCCCTGCCCGCCGCCAATGCACATCGTGATGAGGCCGTACTGGCCGCCAGCGCGCTTCAGTTCATAGGCGCCCTTGATGGTGGGCATGCAGCCCGTCACACCGACCAGGTTGTCGGTAGAGACGGCCGAGCCGTCGGGATTGATCACAACCTAGCACCTAGGCGACGGCGCGGGCC
Source organism: Sphingobium sp. GW821-FHT02B05 (assembly GCF_059421905.1). NCBI lineage: Bacteria > Pseudomonadati > Pseudomonadota > Alphaproteobacteria > Sphingomonadales > Sphingobiaceae > Sphingobium > Sphingobium sp. GW821-FHT02B05. Next base: position 7,184 of record NZ_JBWKVW010000011.1, on the reverse strand, counting down.
TGCGCGGAGAAAGCCTCGTTGCTCTCGATCACGCCGATCTGCTCGTGGCCGAGTCCAGCGCGCTTGAGCGCGATTGGCACGGCTTGGATCGGGCCATCGCCCATGGAGGCGGGATCGACGCCGGCATGGCCCCAGGCGACGATGCGCGCGAGCGGCTTGAGGCCGCGCTTCTCGACTTCGGCCCGGTCGGAGCAGCACGGCGGCAGCGGCACCGTCTTTGATGCCGATGACGCGGCTGAGCATCTCGTCCTTGGCTGGTCGGCATGACTTGGCCGATCACAATATGCCCGACCGCCTCGGGCTCGATGCCCGCACGCTTTGGCGCCTCGGTTGCGACGAGCTCGCCAAGCTCGGCGGGCATCAAACTATTGAGCGGACCGCCGAAGTCGCCGACTGCCGTGCGCACGCCGCTGACAATGAAGACGTTCCATGACTTGAGTTCCCAATCCCTGTTTTCGAATGTAGGTCTTATTCGGCTTCCGCCCGCGATCATGGTACTACCAATAAGGAGACAGACTGGCCGCCGTCAGAGTGGGACGTCGTGAAGCAGACCGGAAGCTATTCCGAACAGCCCCGCAGATAGGCCGAGACACTGGATTGCGAAGCGGATTTCGCCGCTGACTTCGTTTATGCGTAGGAACTCAATCTGCGCAACGAGGCATCGGTGACGCCTGGTGCGAGAGCCCTGCCGGATCTGCCCGCGTGAAATTGCAACCAGCGCGCATCCGCCTCACCGACAGGGAAATCTCGATAGACCTCTTCGAACGCGACATCGCCCCATATCGCTTGGCAACAAAACGGCGATCGCCCCTTCGACGCTGGCACCACTCTTATCCAAGCGATACGCGCATTTTCGACCGAACGTGGATTTCGAAACTCCTTCAGGCGTCCCGGGCAATCTTCCGTCCTTAGGCCGCTTCGCGCGCAAGGAACACGCCTGATCGATCAGTTAGTAAAGAGCGCCAGCTGCCGACCGCAGGCGCTCCGCTTCGTCCCGTGAACCCTGAATGGTATTTGCTCTTGCCGAAAAATGAATCGGATGGTATTTCATTAGTCACTTAATAAATTAGAGATGCGCCGATACCGGTTCGGGCGCGCAGGTGGGAGGGAGATGCGATGAAGGGTAAAACCGTGCGCAATCTAATGATTGCGGCCAGCATTGGTGCGGCGGCATGGGCCAGTGCCGCCGCTGCTCAGGAAGCGACGCCGGACCAGGGTGCATCGCCGCCCACAAATCAGGGACTGGCGGATATCGTCGTAACGGCCCAGAAAAGGTCGGAAAGCGCCCAGCGGGTGCCGGCAACGATCACGGCGCTGTCCACCGACGCGATCGAGACGCGCCAAATTCAGAATGTCGCCGACCTTCAGACCCAGATTCCTTCCATGGTCGTTAACCGCTTCTTCGGAACGAGCGTCATCGCCATTCGAGGCATCAGCACAGGGACGACTTCGGGCACCGAAGACCCATCGGTCGCGACACATATCAACGGCGTGTATCAGCCTCGTTCGCGTAGCGTAGACTCCGCGATGGTCGATCTGGAACGAGTGGAGGTACTGTCCGGCCCGCAAGGCACGCTGTACGGGCGAAATGCCACGGGCGGCGTCATCAATTACGTACTCAAGGGGCCTAGCGAAGTCTTCGAGGGAGAAGTGACGGGCCGTATTGGTAATTATGACCGTTATGCGATCCAGGGGCGTGTGTCGGGACCGATTTCGGACAGCGTCGGCTTCCTGCTGTCCGGCATCTACGACAACCAGGACAAGGGCTTCACCCGCAACCTGTTGGAAGGGGCGCCGCGCAAAAGCTTTGAGACGAACAAATCGCTGGGAGGACGCGCGGCGCTGGCATTCACGCCTTCCGACACCTTGCGCTTCGACGTCGAGGCGATCTATCTCAATTCGAAGACCCGCCCGGTTTCGGCGGTTTTCGAGCCGACCTCCGATCCCCGGCTCGCCCAGCAGTCCTTGCGCCCGCACCGGACCTACAGCGACCTCGACGGCTTCCAGGAAAGCGATTATTTCCAGACGGACGGCACCCTGACCTGGGATCTTTCGGACAACGTGACGGTCAAGTCGATCACGGCATACCAGACGTTCAAGGACAGGATGCGGCTCGATGGTGATTCTAGCTCGTTCTACGGCGTTTCGACGGATACCGATAGCAAGACGTCGACGTTCACCCAGGAAGTCAATATCACGACGTCATCGTTCAATGATCGCCTGAAATCCATATTCGGCGCATTCTACTTCCATGACAAATATCGCGGAACCAGCGATACCGACTTCTTTATCGCAGGCCCCGGATTTTTCTTCTCCACATATACGAAGCAGAAAGCTGAATCCTACGCATTCTTCACCGACCAGACCTTTACCGTGGTCGATGGCCTGAGGTTGGTCGGCGGTATACGCTATAACAATGACAGCAAGACGGCGACCCAGTCGGTGACGACGCCGAACCCCGCCTTCAACTACGGACTGGCGACAAAAAGCCGTTCCGACGAGGCATGGACGCCGAAAATCGGTATCCAATTCGACGTGACCGACAAGATCATGCTGTACGGGCAATGGTCCAAGGGCTTCAAGTCCGGTGGTTTCGTGGCCAACAGCCCCGGCGACGATTTCGCTCCTGAACGGATCAAGGGGCCGGAAGTCGGCATCAAATCGCAATTGTTCGACAACCGGATTCGCCTCAATGTATCAGGATATTACTATAAGTATTCCGACATCCAGGTGCAGAAGGTGGTTGGCGTCGGCACCTTCCTCGTCGAGAACGCCGCTTCGGCGAAGATCTACGGTGTGGAAGCGAGTCTGAATGCGCTGATAACCAACAGCCTCAGCCTTGACGTCTCGGGGCTGCTCCAGTCCGCCAAGTACACAGACTTCCTGAACTGCGACCAGTCGGCGTTTCCGGGTGCCTGTTCAGCGCTCGACCCGCGGCCCGACGATGCCAGCCGCCTGACCGACGTTTCGGGCAACTGGTTGAATCGCGCCCCGCCCTATACGCTCAATGTTGGCCTGGAAAATCGCTTCGACCTGTCGGGAGGAGGCTCCATCGTCGTGCGGGGAGAGACGTTCTTCAGCGGCAAGGTCCACTTCGACGAATTCGCCAAGGCCGCTGGAACCCAGAAAGCCTACAACGTCCAGAACGCCTATGTCACGTTCACGCCGGCGAACGACCGCTTCACAGTCAGGGCCTTTGCCAAGAATATTGGCAAGACCGACTACAAGGTCTTCGGTTTCTACCAGTCTTCGTCCTCGCAATATCAGGGGACATGGGCCGCGCCGCGCACATATGGCGCGGAAGTGACGATGCGCTTCTGACCGTCCGATCCAGAACTGCCCTGGGGGATTACAGGATGCTTCGCGTCGCTTCGGCTGCCCGACGTCCCATGATCCGCCAGGGCGACCTGCACCTAAGCCGCCGCCTCCCCCACCGGGCCCGTCAGTATCGCATAAACGCAATCGAGCAGCGCCGCGACCGCCTCGTCACCCCAGTAACCATGGTTGCCGGCGTCCGACTTGATCGCAGGTTCCCGGGCCGCCAGAATGGCCTGCATCGTCAGGCCCGCATAAAGCAGGCGGCGGTCTATGGTGGCCTTTGCAAGGGGAGCCAGCAATCGCCGGGTATGCGCGATGCACCGCGCATAGGCAGTCGCGTGGGCGGGGCGGATCGTCTCGTCGAACAAGGGGCGGCGTTCGGCCATTACGTTCGAGAGGAACCGCAGGTACGTAGTCTCGCCGCCGGCATAGACCGCGTCGCTGGGAAGCACCAATGCGCGGACCACCGCACGCAGGCCAATGTCCCTTTCCTGTGCTTCGAAGCCATCGAGCATCGCGTGTCGCTGCGTGTCAATTGCGTCGGCGCCATCGATCAACAATTCGCGAATCAGGTCGTCCTTGCTGCCAAAATAGTAGTGAATCGCCGCCGCATTGCGCTGGCCGGCGGCTTCGACGATCTGGCGCATGCCGATCGCCGCGATCCCGTGTTCGGCGAACATGCGCTGCGCGACGCGCTTGAGTTCGAGCCGCGTCGCGCCGCTTCGCTCGGTCTGGACGACCTTCCTCGGATCGCTATTCAAGGCACTGTCCGGAACGGCATTGACAAGTCTCCATGGCGGGATATTAAAGCGATCGTATTAATAAATCGGCGCATGTCAAACGTCACCGATGGAGACGATGCGGTTCGCGGCAGATCGCCGCGATCACACGCCAGTCAGGGGGATACCTGCCCGCCGGCCCGGTATCGATCGATTTTCGGATTACCAGCCATGTTTGCTCATAAAATGGAGAACGAGGATGACGGGAAGAGTCGAAGGCAAAGTCGCGCTGATATCCGGTGCCGGCGGCACCAAGGGACTGGCGCTCGCACAGTTGCTGGTCAGCGAGGGCGCCAAGGTTTTCGTCACCGATGTAGATGAGACCCGCGTCGATCAAGTCGCCGCGCAGACCGAACGTCCCGAGAACGTCCGACACATGAAGCTGGACGTGGGCGAAGAAGCCGATTGGGCCCGCGCTGTCGACGTCATCAGGCAGACCGAAGGCAAGATCGATATCCTGGTCAACAGTGCCCGACTGTTCGGCGTGGGGATGCTGGATGAACTGAGCATCGATGAATGGCGCCGCTACACCGCAGCCAACCTCGACGGCACCTTCCTGGGCGTCAAAGCGGTCCTGCCGATGATGCTCGCGGCGGGCGGCGGCGCGATCGTCAACGTCGTTTCGATCGCGGCGCTGCGCCCCACCAACAATACGCCCAACTACAGTGCGTGCAATGCCGCCGCGATGAACCTGCTCAAGACGATCGCGATCCAGTACGGCCCGCAAGGTATCCGGGCCAATGGCGTCATCGTCGGGTTCTCGGCCAATTCTCCCGTGGGCGATGCCCATGAAGTGGCCAAGAGAGTGGTGCCGCTTGGGCGGCCTGCGAACGGGATGGACATCGCCCGCGCCGTTCTATGGTTCGCTTCGGATGATTCTTCCTACGCCACGGGATCGAGCGTCGTGCTCGACGGTGGATTGACGCTTGAACTTAGACTTTAGTTCGTTTGAAAGCGCGAGACTGCCCAGCCGGCTTCGGCATCGATCGGGCGCGACAGTAATCCACCGCCCGGTAACATGCGCCGGCAGGGTAGGGTCACCGTTTTTGGGACGGCAACCGTACCCTGCCCCGGTCAACCCGCTGTCTGCCCGCCGTCGACTGGCAGCGCGATGCCGGTGATGTACGAGGACTGATCGCTGGCGAGGAACAACATGCCGTTCGCGATTTCCTCGGCCTGCCCCACGCGCCGCATCGGAACCAGATCCCGCAGATACTCGTAGGCTCCCGGGTTGTCCGCGATACCCTGATCCATCATCGGCGTCTTGATCGTGCCCGGGCATAGGGTATTGGCCCGGATCCCTTGGGCTGCATATTCCAACGCGACGGAGCGGGTCAGGCCATAGACACCGCTCTTGGCGCCGCTGTAGCTCGCCAATTGGGGCGTGCCAATCAGGGCTGCGGTCGATGCGACGTTGACGATCGAGCCGCCGCCGCCAGCAAGCAGAACCGGGATCGCATACTTCATCGTCAGGAACACGCCGCGCAAGTTGATGTCGACCATACGGTCGAAATCTGACTCCGGCGAATTCGCAAGCAACTGCATCGGCGCATTCGCACCGGCGATGTTGCAAAGGATATCCAAGCCGCCAAATTCGGTTACGGCGCGATCGATCACCGCCCTGACCTCTTCGCCCCTGGCGACGTCGGCCTGGACCGGAACGGCCCTGTCGCCCAGTTCCCGGGCGGTGGCATCCTGCTGGCCCGAGATATCGACCAGGACAAGATTGGCGCCTTCGCGGTGGAACAGGCGCGCAGTCGCGAGGCCCATCCCCGATCCGGCGCCGGTGAGGATGGCGGTCTTTCCTTGTAGCAATCCACTCATGGTCTGTGATGTCCTTGCTTGGTCGATGAAATCGTCGAGGGCGCGGGGCATCCCGCCCCGCAGGTCACAGCAGCAGCTGCCCGCCATCGATGACCAGTTCGGTCCCGGTCACGTATCGGCTGTCCTCGCTGGCGAGGTAGATCACGGCATTGGCTATGTCGTCCGGCGCGCCGGCGTAGCCCAGCGGCACCGTCTGGGCGGCCATCGCGTCGAGATCGATGGCGGTGGAGGCGTCCCCGCCATTGAGGGCGCCCAGCGCATCCCAAGCCGGGGTGACGACTATGCCGGGATGGATGGAGTTCACGCGGATTCGCGTTCCGCCCTGGGCGCATTCCAGCGCCGCGACCTTGGTCAGCTGCGCAATGCCCGCTTTGCTGGCGCAATAGGCGGACATATTGGCATAGGCCTTCCTTGATGCCGCAGACGACAGGTTTATGATGGAGCCGCCCCCGCTCGCGGCGATGAGCGGGATCGCATGCTTCATTCCAAGAAACATGCCATCGACGTTGATCGCGAAGATCAGGCGAAACGTGTCGTAGCTCGTTTCGGTAAGCGGCGCGGGACGTCCGATCCCGGCGTTGTTGAGCAGGACATGAAGCGCACCATATTCATCACGCACCTGCCCGATGGCGGCGATCCAGGCATCTTCGCGCGTCACGTCAAGAGCGATGAAGCGCGCCTGTCCACCGGCGGCCTCGATCGTGGCCACCGTGGCCTTGCCCCCCTCCTCCTGGAGATCAGCCACGACGACGCTCGCGCCCTCCACCGCGAGTCGCCGCGCGCAGGCTGCACCGATACCTTGCGCCGCGCCGGTGACGAACGCGACTTTTCCTTCCAGTTTACCGGACATTCTGCATCTCTCTCCTTTCACCAGGCGCTTGCGCCTGCGGATTAGGGGGCTCGTGGAACCGAGCTCCATCCATCCGTCACTTCGGGCAAATATATGGCAATGATTTTGCTCGAATCGGCCATCATGATATATGCAAAAGTATTATGCGCAATCCTGCATGCGGATATTTGTCCAGCAAAAATGACGGCATTTCTCCTCGCGCCGGCCGCGCAGCGCAGCGCGCTATCAGAAGGCGCTAAAACGCCAGGGCGAGCGGAACATCCTGCGCTGCGGGGCCAAGGAACGCGCAAAACGAGCATCAGGGCCTAAACTTTAACTGATGCTGTTTATCTATTTCATTATGAAATCTCCGACTAGATAACCTGCCGACGGTTGGCGCGCGGTCGGAAAGGAATTATTGTTCTGAGTAGCCC
>NZ_JBWKVW010000010.1:0-96564 GCF_059421905.1 Sphingobium sp. GW821-FHT02B05 | reverse complement strand
CCCTGCTGAGCGGCGCGCTTTTCATCATTTGGCTTCTGACCGGGGTTTGGTTCTTCCATCATCCGCTCCTGTTGTGTTTCACCTTTGATCAACGTCGAACGGGGGACCGCATGGCTTCGTTCCGAGGAGGCAAGCGGCCTGCCTAATCAGGTCGGCTTCTTCGCTCTGTGGCGACGTGGCTTTTCTTCCAGCTCAATCCAGACCGGCGCATGGTCGCTGCTTTTTTCCCACCCGCGCGGCGCCTTATCGACCTCGGCCGCAACTAGGCGCGCCTTGGCTTTAGCGTTTAACAGGAGATGATCGATGCGAAGGCCAGCATTGCGCTCGAAGGCGAAGCGCAGATATTTCCAGAAGGTGTAGATGGTCTCGTCAGGGTGCAGATATCGCAGAGCATCCGTCCAGCCCTGATTCAGCAGTCGCTGATAGGCCGCACGCACTTCGGGCGCGAAGAGCGCGTCGTCCTGCCAGCGCTCGGGCGCATAGACGTCGAGGTCCGTCGGCATGACATTATAGTCGCCAGCGATCACGACGGGCGCGTCCAGATCGATAAGTGTTGCGAGATGTTGGTGCAGCCGATCGAACCAGCGCAGCTTGAAATCATATTTGGGGCCGGGCCGGGGATTTCCGTTGGGGAGGTACAGTCCAGCCACCAGCACGCCGCCGACCGCTGATTCGATATAGCGGCTCTGTTCGTCATGTGGATCGCCTGGCAGACCGCGCCGGGTTTCATGAATTTCGCCAACACGGCTCAGGATGGCCACGCCATTCCATCGGCTCTGCCCATGCCAGATCGCGTCATAGCCTGCGTGGCGGATGGCCGCTTCGGGAAATTTCTCCTGCGGCGCCTTCAATTCCTGGAGCGTGACGATGTCCGGTTCCGCTTCGCGAAGCCAACGCAGCAAGACTGGAAGACGCCCGTTTACGCCGTTCACATTATAGGTGGCGATCTTCACAGGTCCGGCAGGATCTGGTCGGCCCGCCCCCAGTTGGCCAGATCCCTGGAAGCCGCCCGCATCACCATTTCCGCCACATCGCCGATATGCCAATGGCCTGCGCTATCAAGATCGCGCAGCTCTTCCCAAGTCACCGGCACCGCGATCGGGGCGAACGGCCTCGACCGGGCACTATAGGGCATGACAGCGGTCGCGCCGCGCTGATTGCGCAAATAGTCAATGAAGATTTTGCCCGAGCGTCGGGCCTTGGCCAGCGCGGCAGTAAAGCGGTCGGGATCGGCCTGCGCCAGAGCCAGCGCGAAGCGGTGGGCAAAATCCTTGACCTGCGGCCATTCCGCGGTTGGCGTCAGCGGCGCGATCACATGAACCCCTTTACCGCCCGTCACCATCGGAAAGGTCACCAGCCCCATCTGGCCCAGCACATCCTGCAAGTGAAGAGCAGCGGAGACGACATCCTTGAATTCCAACCCTTCATCCGGGTCGAGATCAAAGACAAGGCGATCGGCCTTTTCGACATCCTCGATCCGCGCGCCCCAGCCATGAAATTCGATAGTCCCCATCTGGACGCAGGTGAGGAGGCCTTCAAGCGAGTCCACGAACAGATAGGGTTCCTCATGGCCATCCTTCTCTAGGATCGCGACTTGCTTGACGCTGTCGCCAAAGCTTCCGGCATCATGCTTCTGAAAGAAGCACTTTTTGTCGCTTCCCTGCGGACAACGCACGAGGCTGACGGGTCGGTTCCCAGCCCAAGGCAGCATGATATCAGCCACGGCCTCATAATAGTCCGCCAGTTCACCCTTGGTGAGCTTGCCTTCTGGGAATATCACCCGGTCCCTGTTGCTGATCTTGACGCCGCTGGTACCTGCCGATCGCGCCGCGGTCGTGACAGGGGTTTCCACCTCCAGCACGACAGCTTCCGGCTTCTTGTCCTCGCGCAACCCCAGATAGCTGGAGTGCCGCAGCACACCCTCGTCGGTGAACTCGATATAAGCGATCTCGGCGACTAGCCTGGGCTTGATCCAGGTCGCTCCCCGCACGGCGGCCCGCGGCGCTTCGACCGTTGGCTTCTTCTGCTCAAGCGGTGCCATAAGCGCCATCAACCGCTCGACCTCGTCCCCGCTAAAACCGGTCCCGACCTTACCGGCGTAGCGCAGCTTTCCTCTTTCGTGAACGCCCAGCAGAAGCGCACGGAAACCGCGCTGCTTGTCCGAAGGGGTCCAGCCCACGATGACGAACTCCTGGCGGCGAATGCATTTGGTCTTGACCCATGAGCCCGATCGCGAACCCGTGTAGCGCGCATCGATACGTTTGGAGATGACGCCTTCCAGCCCGGCGCCACAAAAACTGTCAAACAACTGCTCGCCTCGCCCAACAATGTGGTCCGAATAGCGCAGATGCCCCCTGCCCTCGCCGATCAGCGCTGCCAGCTTTTCCTTCCGCTCAAGCAGCGGGCGGCCTGTGAGGTCTTCGCCATCAAGCGCCAGGAGATCGAAAGCCATATAGTCGATCTTGCCCGGATCGCTCTTCAGCGCCGCCTGAAGTGCCTGGAAGCTCGTCCGTCCGTCAGGCAGGATCACGACAGCTTCGCCATCGATAAGCGCGCTGCCGGTATCCAGCGTCCCCGCGTCTGCGATAAGGGTGGCAAACCGGTCGGACCAGTCGAGGCCCGATCTTGTGTACGCCCTTCCCTCTCCGCCACCGACTGCCAATAAGGTGCGATAGCCGTCATATTTAAGTTCATGGACCCATCGGTCTCCTGGCGGAACATGGTCGACCAGCGTCGCCAGTTGTACCGGCTGGAACGGAGGCAATGCCGCTTTACCCTTCTGGCGTGCTTTCCTTGCTGATGCGGCAGCGGGTGCTGCAGCATGTTTGCCGGCAGAGCCGCCCGCGGCCTTCCGCCTTCGCACGGGCTTTCCAGCCGCGATCTCTTCCATAGTTCGCCCGGTGTCGACGCTGGTGAGATGAATACCGACGAGATCGTCCGAACCACCCGTAAAAGCATCGTTCACCTTGCGAAGGATCCAGTTTTCGCCCTTCTCCTTGCCGCGGGGCTTCAAGCGAAACAGGATCCATTCGCCCTGCATCCGTCGCCCATGAAGAATGAAGTGGAGATGCCCTTCCGGCAACGTCTTGCGCGGATCCTTCCCGGCGATCGGTTCCCAGGTGCCATTGTCCCACAGCATGACCGTGCCGCCGCCATATTCACCCTTGGGGATCGTGCCTTCAAACCGGGCATAGTCGAGCGGATGGTCCTCTGTGCGTACCGCAAGCCGCTTATCGTCCGGGTTCGCACTTGGCCCCCGGGTAACAGCCCAGCTGAGGAGGACGCCGTCCAGCTCCAGCCTGAAATCATAATGGAGACGGGATGCGGCATGTTTCTGCACGACAAAGCCGTTGCCGGCTGTCGGCGCGCTCGCGCCGGACGGCTCTTTCGTTCGCGTAAAATCCCGTTTCGCACGATAGAGTGTGAGACTATCGCCTGCTTTCCGCGTCGATGCCTTAGCCATTTTCCTCTTCCCAGCTACCGCCGATCAACCTGCGGCACGCGCAAGTCGTTCCACCGCAGATTGCCACGACTTTCCTCGCTTTGTTCGTCGGTATCGCCTTGCACGCGCTTGCCTGATCACCATATTGTGCAGTGCAGCATAAACGTCCTTATAACTATCTCATGCGCTGCCTGGCAAACGGGAGATATCCGCGTGACCAAATTATCCGCGACTATTGCAAAGCTCGCCGCGATGCGCGGCGTGACAGCCGCTCCGGCAAATGCCGTCGGTGCAAGCCGTTTGAAAGTTCTGGAGGACTTCGGCGCCAATCCGGGCGCCCTGGTGGCCAGGATTCACGTTCCTTCCCAGCTTTGCAAAAGGCCCGCGCTCGTGGTTGTCCTTCATGGCTGCACTCAGACCGCTGGCGGCTACGACCATGGCTCGGGCTGGTCGCGCCTGGCTGACGAACAGGAATTTGTCTGTTTGTTTCCGGAGCAGCAGCGAACGAACAATTCCAATCTCTGCTTCAACTGGTTCTCTCCAGCAGACAATCGCCGAGACAGAGGCGAAGCCCTCTCCATTCGCCAGATGATTGACGCCACGGTAACGGCCTATGATATCGATCCTTCGCGCGTTTTTGTCACGGGCCTTTCGGCCGGAGGGGCCATGACGTCCGTCATGCTGGCGAGCTATCCTGAGGTTTTTGCAGGCGGCGCCATCATCGCGGGTCTCCCGTATGGGTCGGCCGACAATGTCCAGCAGGCCTTGCAAGCCATGCGCGATCCGGTCGCGATCAACGCAAAACAGCTCGGGGATCTCGTACGCAAGGCGTCGCGCCATGAAGGATCCTGGCCGCGCATTTCGATCTGGCACGGTAGTGTAGATCAGACGGTCAGCAGCAAGAATGCTGATGCGATCCTTGCTCAATGGCTCTCGGTTCACGATCTCGATCCCACGACCGCCGCCACCGAAATGATCGGGCAGCATCGCCGCCGCGTCTGGAGCGACGGCTCTGGCCGCCCCCTGGTCGAGAACTTTCGCATTGCCAATATGGGCCATGGCACGCCAATCGCGACCACCGGTCCGGAAGCATGCGGTAGCGCAATGCCCCATATGCTGGACGCCGGCATCTCCTCAACACGGCGGATTGCAGCCACCTGGGGCTTGCTTGACGTCGATCAAACGGCTCAAGCGGCCTCCACCTATAAGCGAACAGATGAAATGCCCGCGCATTTGCCGGCGGCGAAGATCAGCCGCCTGGAGCCTATGGCAACTGAGGCTTCACCCCCTGCCGGGTCCGCAAGGGCGGGCGTTGAAAAAGTCATCCATGATGCCCTTCGCGCAGCCGGTCTCATGCGGTAACCGCGCATCACGGTCAGGTTGGCAGGGAAGCAGAAGCGGATCAGTCGTGTGACACCATATCTCGCGCGAAGCGGTAGCTGGTCTGCTCGAACTTGAGCGCGCGGAAGAAATTATGGGCGTTGCTGATTTCAATATCGCTCATGACCTCTATTCGACTGCAGCCCGCTTTGCGAAGCGCCGCGCAGGCGTCGTTCAGCAAGGCGCTTCCGACCCCCTGCCGCCGCTGGCCCTTGTCCACTAGCAGCAGGGTTATGCGACCGATGAGGCCATGCTGAAGCGTCTGGATGCTGGTCCAACAGCAGCAGCCGATGATCTCGCCTTTCTCAGCGATGCAGGCCCCGCCGCCGGCCTTGCGGAGTGTCTCAAGATTGCGCGCGACGCCCAGTTCGTCCGCTTTACCGGCTGCAAGCTGGCGCAGCAGCCCTGACAGTCCTGCCGCATCTGACGATTTGGCGATCCGTATTTCAAGGGCGGTGGGGGCTGGCTTGGCAGGGGCATCTGCCTGTCGATCATGCTTGCGTGCAGCTGCGGCGGTGATTTTGGAGCGCCTGCGCGTAGCTGGTTTAGCGCTTTTGTCCGAGGCACCCGAAACCGGCTGGCTCCCGGCTGCCGGGGCCGACGCCGTTTCTGCCGGGCGAGGCCCCCTCACGCGGTCTATAGCCCCGCGTCGCCGCCGAATGACTGGTTCCTCGTCCTGTTCTTCATCCTGCGCGCGCGCTCTGGACGGATGTGGCGATCGGGCGGGCGCCGCCTCCGCCGACGCTTTCCAGGTGCTGGTGGCCCCCTTTCGCAGATACGCCTCAATGTCCTTTGGCGAAGCGGTCAGCCCCTTCTCGCTAACGCCCAGCAGAGCCTTGCCCTCTGCATCAGTCAGTCCGAACTTCCCATAGTCGCCGCTGCCGGGCTTGCGGTTGCGTGACTTCAAAAGCTTGAGGCCCCGATGCTCCGCCATGTCCCGCAGCTTCTGGTCGATGGGTTTATCCGTCATGATGCCATAACCCCGCTGATCATGCGCAGGTTCAAAGAGCGCGCTGCTGACTGTACATCCAATCCACAGAGTGCTGGATGCGTTTAGAACTTGTTGACGCGGAACCGTCCTGGCTGTTCAGACGCTCGATCACCATGCGCGCCAGACGTCTAAACTCCTCCATGATCGACCGGATCGCATATGACGAGGATCAACGCATCCTCATCGTCACCTTCCGCGATACCGGCAAATATCTATACCATGATATTCCGGTCTCGACCTTCGAGGCCTTTTGCGAGGCGCCGTCTGCAGGCGCCTTTTTCAACTTGCATGTGAAGGATCGGTTTCGGTGCAGCCGCGACCCGGACAGGAAGCGCTTTGGCCCAAACGCATTAAGATAGTTCAGGCGTCTCCCAGCGCGCGATAGACCGACATGAGATGACGACCCGCTATCGCACGCGCCTGCGGCGAACGGATCGTCTCCTCATTGGTTTCGTGCAGCATCGTGAGCAAGTCGAGCAATTCCTGCCGGGGCATACCGGTTTCGAGCATGTGCGTGCCGATCAGTGCCACAAGATTGCTCCATAAAGTAACGGATGCTTCGGCAAAGGCTGTATCGCTTTCATCATCCTCGCCGCGCAGCGAATTATCGTTCACCGCGTCAAGCCCGTTTCCTGGCAGGAGCCTTGCGCGTCGGCTTGGCGGCCGATTTTGTCGTGGCCTTGGCGGACGCTTTGCCCGTCCCTTTTTTCGCCGGTGCCTTGGCTTTGGCGGCACTGCCACCCGCAGGCCCGATCGATTTCTTGAGCGCCGCCATCAGGTCAACGACATTGCTGCCACGCGGGTCAGAGCCCCCGTCATCATCGCTGTCGATATTGAGGGTCTTACCCTTTTTCTTGCGCTCGATCAGATCTTTGAGCGCATCGACATAGCGATCATGAAATTCGCTCGCATCGAATTTCCCGGTCTTCTTGTCGATCAGCGTCGTAGCAAGATCGAGCAATTCTTCATCCGGATCGCCGTCGCCAATTTCGCGAAAATAACTTGCCGCCTTGTTCACCTCATCGGCATAGCGAAGTGTCTCCATGACCATCCCGCGGCCGCAAGCCTTGATGCTCACCACATATTCGCGGCCCCGCATCGCCAACTGGCCAAGGCCCACCTTGCGACTACGGCGCAGTGCTTCGCGCAGAACGATAAACGCTTCTTCTGCCAGATCGTCCGCAGGCACGACATAATAGGGCTTTTCGAAATAGATCATGTCGATGTCTTGAGCATCGACGAACTGGGTGAGTTCGAGGGTCTTTTTGCTTTCCAGCTTGACCCCTTCGATTTCCTCTTCATCCAGGAGCACATATTCGCCCTTGGTATATTCGAAGCCCTTGACGATCTCGTCGAGATCGACCGGCCCGATGCCGGGGACGACCTTCTCATATTTGATGCGCTTGCCCGATGGTTCGTGAATCTGGTTGAAGGCAATCGTCGCGCCGCTCTTGGTCGCTGAATAGATTTCAACAGGGATCGATACGAGAGCCAGCCGGATCTGGCCTTTCCAATAGGGTCGCGCAGCCATGATCACCTCCTGACGGGTTCACGCTCACAACCTCTCATCTACGTGTGCGTTCCACCAGCCTCCTGAGAAGCGCCCGATAGCCCGCAAAATGCGGCTGTGAAAATCCCTGCGCGATTGGCAGGAGAAACAATGGTCGTGACATTATTGCCACCCCGCGCAAGCGCTGATCGTTCACTATCAGAGACTCGTAACTGGCAAGAAATGGGGACGTTGGCAAACGCTATCGATGGAACAGAGGCTGGATTACCGCCGACTTTACTGCGTGACCGCCTATGTTACTCTGGCGGTCGACAAAACATATGGAGGACCACCCCATCTGCAATCTCTTCACCGTGCGCAAGAGTGCCGCAGAAGTCGCAGCGCATTTCGGCGTCACTCTTCCTGTCGCGCAGTTCAATACTCCCGAGGAAGTTTATCCCGGCTATCCGGGAATGATAGTTCGCGAGCAGGACGGCGAGCGCGTGCTGCAAAGCATGACGTGGGGCTGGCCGGTGCGGCTCAAAACAATGAAGCCGGAATCCAAACCCAAGCCGGTTAACAATATTGCCGATCTGAAGAAGCCCTTCTGGATCGGAGCCGCCCGTAAGCCTGAGTTTCGATGCCTGATCCCTGCCACGCATTTTGCTGAGGCCGAGGGTCCAAAAGGCGCAAAAACCAGAACCTGGTTCTCCCTTCGCGACCGCGCTGTGTTTGCATGGGCCGGACTTTGGCGCGACAGCGCTGAGTGGGGACCGGTGTTTTCCGGAGCAATGACCGACTGCAACGAGGCGATCCGGCCGGTCCATGACCGGATGCCGGTGCTACTCCATGAGGATGAATATGAGAAATGGCTGCGCGGCAGCTTCGAGGACATCATTGGCTTTCAGGACCGGTGCTTTCCTGACGACCTGATCGTGATGGACCGCACCACCGATCCCTGGAACAAATCAAAGTCAGCCCCCGTGGGTCCTGCCTTGCTGTGACGGAAGAGCAGGAAAGATGGGCCGAGGCACTGGCCATCGAACGACGCTATGGCGGGAATGCGCCGGATCATATTGCCACGAGAGCGACCGAACTTGCACTCGCTGGCGATGAGGCAGGCGTGCAGCGGTGGATAGCCATTGCTGAGCGGTTCGACCAGCTTCGGCCCGGCCAACTGGGTTCGAGGCAGTAGCATCTCGAGAACGCGGCCAAGCCAACATAGCTAAGGAAAATTCAAAAGCGCGTCGCGAGGGTGCAAGATGACGGTGCTTCGTCTCGCCTGCGCTACGAGATGGCGGCTCCGCTGTGCTAGCGCGCCCCCTCGCCTTCAAATCCCGACATGAATGTCCTGGTATTGGCGCGATTAACCTGAGGTGCGTCTCCACCCAATGCCGCTGCACTGACCTCTCTCTCGAAAATGTGATCTGACTGATTCGCGACGAGCGCCTCATCGCTCGCGATCCAGCCCGATTACCGCCTGGATAGTCGTCCCAGCGGTGCCTTATTGCGAAAAGCGGTACTGAGATGCCGCTTTAAGCACTTCAGTGCCGCTTTCGGCATCTCAGTGCCCTCCCTATTGCGGCGAACCGCACTGTCAGCCCTACTTCGGTTCATCCCGAACGGGGGCGCTGATGTGAACGCTCATATGAGCAGATTTGAAGACAGACGCCTCAGCCCCCTGCCGGTCCGACAAGGCACCTCGCCTTGAAGAAAAGGAGACCATCCGATGTCGGTATTTCGCCCGGCCATTCTGGCTGGATTGTTGTCTACCGCCTTGCTGACCGCGCCCGCAGGAGCGGCAGGCCACAAGGCAGAAAATCAGGCGTCCAAGCCGCAGCCTTTGCAGATCTCCCAAACGAACGGGGAGTTTTTCGTACGCGCAGTTAGCGCTGCAGTCGCCGTCGATGCGCCGCCGATCTCGCTGGGTCAAGGCATTCGATTTGACGCAGCCCTATTCGAATCACGCTTTGAGTCGGACAAGGATCTGGGCCAATGACGCCTCGCTTAGCCCGCTATCGGTACATGGCAGCCGCTCTCGCCACTTTGGTCGCCCATTCGGCGTCCGCGGCGCAAGACATGCCGTCCCAAACCGATCTTTCGGTCGCTGCACGCGCAGCAGAAGCGCAACTCCATCAGAGTTTTGCAAACCTCCAGTTTGAAGAGTTTGGCCCGGCGCCCGTCACTGGCCCGCTGTTCCAAGCGAGCGCCGGCGGCCGCATTCTCTATTATGCGCCGCAGAGCGATCATCTGCTGTTCGCCACCATCTACGACCGGAACGGCATCAACCTGACCGCCCTCGCCCAGGACGCCAGCGCGCGGAAAAGGCTGGATACCCTCGATCGCACTCAAGCACTCACCATTGGCCCGCCGGGCGCGCCGACCGTCATCGAGTTCACCGATCCGGACTGCCCCTATTGCCGCACCCTCGATCGTTTCTGGGCGGCAAAGGCAGCCGAAGGGAAGCCAGTGCGACGGCAAATCTATTTCGTGAGCGGTATCCACCCGCAAGCTGCGTCCAAGGCCGAGCATATCCTCTGCTCGAGGGACCAGGCTGGCGCCTTCCGCGCCACCTATGCCGGAGAAGCGCCAAAGCCGCTGCTTGCCTGCAAGGAGGGCGCGGCGCTTGTTGCCAGGAATGCCGAGACGGTCAAAGCCATGGGCATATCGGGGACGCCGACCCTCGTTCTGGATGGCCGCCTCATTTCCGGTCTCCAGCAGGCTGAGATCGAGGCTTGGCTCGACGAGAAGCAAGCGCCCAAAAAACCGCCCAGCTAATTTCCCCCACATTTGGCGGGCTCATGGCGACGGACGAACAAACGCCGAAGCCTTGAGCAACAGATGCCGGCGATAGGGCCCGTTTCCTTGGAGCCACCCATCCCTTCGCTGGCCGTCAGCGAACACCCGCGTCGGTGCCGGCAGGCATTCACAGGGGACGGCTCCTTATTGCCTGGAGAAAAGCCCATGCTCAAACTTGCTTCACTGCCTGCCCAATCCCGGAACCGGATGCGCCGCCTCTCTTTTGCGTCGGCCGATGCCGTGGGCACCCTGCTTATCGCGATGACCCTGGCATCGGCCGCCCACGCCTTCCAGGCACCGGCCGCAGGCGACCTTGGCTACGATATCTACGACATCGTGGTGAACCAGGGGGTGAAGGGTCCGCTCGGCTTCGTGGGCGGCGTTGCCGCCTTCCTGTTCGGGGTCAGCCGCCTCTTTTCCAACATCATGATTGGCATCCCGACAATTGTCGCCGCCGTCTGCCTGATCCGGGCGGATTCCATCCTCCAGACCTTCGGCATGATGGTCTGAGACTCGCCTGAAATAGGGACTGGTGCGGGCTTTCCTTTTGGGCCTGCGCCGGAACGGGGAGCGAACGGTCGCTCTTCGTAACAGTCACGTCTGGTCGGACGTGATGAAGCAAGGGAGAAGGACGTGGACGAGAGACTTCCGCAATTTCTGCACAAGCCGGTCCAGATCCTCTGGTTCGACGCGCAGGAGTTCATCCTCATGGTGTCCACCATCTTCGTCGCCGTCATCGTCGGCGGATATGTGGGCTGGTCGCTCCTCGGCGTCCTTCTCCTCTTCATTCCCTGGAAGCGGACCAAGCCGCGCGGCTTCATGCCGCATCTCGCCTGGCGCTGGGGGCTGCTGAAGCTCCCGCGCTATCCCGGCCCCACCCAGACCCGCTTTTGCGAGTGAGGTACCCCATGTTCGGCAGATCATCCGCCCGAGAAACCAGCGATCCCTTGGCCGGGAAACCGGCGAGCTTCGGCATCCATCGCTACTTACAGGGCTCGTCCAACCTCTTCGAGGAAAACCGACTCCTAAAATTCTCTATTGCGGGCCTGTTCGGCATCACCACGGTCCTGGGGATCACCCTTTATACGGCGAGCCAGAACCAGCGGACGATTGTCGTGCCGTTCGGCGCGGGCGGCGATCTTTATGTGACCGGCGGCAAACCCTCGCCCGCCTATCTGCGCACCATGACGCGCAACATCGTGGCGCTTTCGGGCACCTATTCCGCGCTGTCGGCCGACCGGCAGTTTGAGGAGCTGCTCAGCATCGTCCATCCGACCGCCTATAATGGCATTCGCGACAGCCTGAACGCGATCCTCGACGAGCTCGCCAATAATCCGACGCTCTCGATCGCGACCTATATCCGGCCCGATCAGGCCGTCACCTGGACCGATCGCCAGATCCTGGTGCCGGTCGAGAAGGTCCGTGTCATCGGCGGCGTCATCCGCAAATTCCGGGGCAATCTGCGCATCCGCTTCACGATAGATGCCGGCCGCTTCTGGCTCCTGTCTCTAGCCGAGGAAAATTTCGATGCCGAACTTCGGTAAACGCCTTTGCGCGCCTGCGGCGCTCATTGCCGCCTGTCTTCCGGTCCCGACATTCGCGCAGGCCATCATGGCCCTGCCCGACCAGACAAGCAGCATCCGTCTCTCCAACCGGGACATCAACCATCTCGTCTGCCAGGGCGGCGAGATCGAGGACGTCAAATTCTCGGCCGAGAAGGCGATTGCGGTCGAGAAGGCCGGCGCAGACGCTTGGGTCAAATTCCTTGTCAGGGAAAGCGACGACGCGGGCCAGGTGACCCGCAGCTTCGTCACCACGCCTTCGGAATTTTTCGTGACCTGCAATGGCGCGATCTATCCGCTCTATGCCGAGCCCTCCGATATTCCCGCCCAAACCGTGACGCTTGCTCCGGGTGCCAGCCAGCAGGCCCGCGCCAATGGCGAATTGCTAGGTCCGCTGGTCGAGGAGGAGCGGGCCGTCTCCATCACCCTCTCGATGCTCCAGGACCGGGTTCCGGCCAGTTTCACCGAGGTCGCCGTCTCGCCAACGCCGCTTGCACTCAGCGCCGCGCCTGCGCTGCGCATCACCGAACGCCGCCGAGTTGCGATCGAGGGCACCGGCTTGTCGGCGTCCGAATATTGGATCGAGGCCAGCGCCGATAGCGAGATCGACGAGCGGCTGTTCCTAGGCACTGCGATGGGCGCGCGCATCTTCAGCGTCACCCTCGATCGCCTGTCGCTGCGCGCCGGCGAGAGCGCACGGCTCATCCTGCTCCGTCGGGGAGAAGCGCTGTGAGTGGCGCGGACGACAAGATCCCCGGCAACAAAGGTGTCGGTAGCGGTGATCCCGCTTCGCATGCCGCCCCCCAGCGAAGGCATGCCGGGATGCAGGGCTATTCCCGCCCGCCCAGGAAGGATGGTGCCGACGGCAGCGCAAAGGAAGGCGGCGCCCAAAATGCGCTTCGTGGCCCCGCCCTCCTCGACCTGAAGGCTCGTTGGGCGGCACTAAGCGCTCACCAACAGCTGCGCGCGCGCCAGGCCGGCGTCGGGGTCGTCATCGCAATGTTCGGCTATGGCCTCTACACCGCATCAACAGGGTCGAAGGACGAGGCGCCGGCTGCACCGGCAACGTCCAACCTTAACATGGGCGCGGGCCTGCGCGGCGACAGCCTTGAGACCAAGGTGCGCGGGGATCTGAAGAAGATCCTCGACGGCCAGGCGCTGCTGGGTGACCGGGTGACCGCGATCGAGGAAGGCAAGATCGCGCCGGGTGCGCGCTCCGCCACCGACGCGGTGGACGGCGACTTGCCCAGCGCCATGCCCGGCGACATCCCAGCCTTCCCGCCGAGCCCCAGCGCGCATGAACTAGAGGGCGCCGACGGCAGCCTGCCGCCGCCGCCCGTGCCGTCTGCCCCTCCCGCACCGCCTGCCCCTGCTGTGGAGCGCCAAGTCGGCTCGATCGGTACCGCCACCGCCGCGCTCACCGCCGACGCGGGCGACAAAGGGGCAAACGGCATTAAAAAAAAGACCCGGACGATCTATTTGCCACCTGGTTTCATGAAGGCGCGGCTGCTGACCGGGATCGACGCGCTGGCGAGCCGGGACGCGACGTCGAACCCGGAACCGCTGATCGCTCGCGTCCAGGCACCCGCCGTGCTCCCCAATGACGTCAAGGCGAACCTTTCGGGTTGCTTCGTTATCGGCAATGCGACCGGCAGCCTCGCCAAGGAGCGAGTCGAGGTCCAGCTTGTCTCCCTCTCCTGCGTCGATTTCGATGAACGCTCGGTCGTCGATCAACCGATCAAGGGCTTCTTCGTCGATACCGACGGGAAGAAGGGGCTATCGGGCCGGGTCGTCACCCGGGCCGGCGCCGCGCTCGCGCGCAGCTTCATTGCCGGCACGATCTCGGGCATGAGCCAGAGCGTCGAAAACACGTTCGGGGATACGTCTGTCTCCGCGCTCGGCACCGTCCGGTCGCTCGATGCGGGCGAGGCAGCCAAGTCCGGCATTGCCGGCGGCCTCTCCAAATCCTCCGATAAGCTCACCGACTTCTATCTCGATCTCGCCCGCCAGGCCGGACCCATCGTCGAGGTGGGTGCGGCCAAGGATGTGGTCGTGGTGATTCAGGAGGGCGTCGCCCTCGAAATCAAGCCCACAGCGGGAAGCAAATTCTGATGCGCCCGCGCCTCACACTAGGAGACACGCCCATGCCGCTCCTCTCTTTCCCATCAGCGTCACCCCTGCGCCGCACCGGTGCCCCGCTTCTGATGCTCGCCGCGCTTCCCGCCTGCACCGCGATCGGGTCGGTCATGTCGCCTTACCCGGAAAAGTTCAGCTGCAAGAATAGCGACCATGGCCAGTGCATCCATCCCGAGCGCGCCTATGAGGACGCCGTTGCTGGCGCGGTCTCGCGGTCCGATCCCAAGGTGACGAACGAAAGGAAACTGCTGAAGGGCAGCACCGCCGCAGTGACGCCCGCCACAAGTGCACGCCGCTCGGGCAAATTGGCCCAGCCCTATCTCGGCTATCGCGACAGCGTCTATCGCGAGCTTCAAGGGCTGGTTGAGGCACCCGTGACGCCCATGCTGCGCCCCGGCCGCACGATCCGCACGCTGATCCTCCCCTATGCCGACCGGGAGCGGCCCGACCGACTCTACATGCCGCGCTATGTTTATTCGATCCTCGACAAGCCCCAATGGGTGGTCGGCGATTATCTGGTGAGCCCCGTCAATCCCGCAGGCCGCGTGCCGGTTCTGGAGCAGTTGAAAGCCAAGGCGGAATCGAGCGACGGCAACGATATTCCCGCCCCGCCGCAGGAGCAGCTTGGGGAGTCCGGCCAATGAGGGCGCCCGGCACCCGTCATGGCGGCGGCATGACCTTCAAGCGGCTGCGCCAGAGCGTCTCGCGCGATGCCTATTCCGACTTTCTGCCGATGGTCGCCTGGGTCGAGGAGGAGGATGCCTTCCTCTGCATCGACGATGGCTGGGGCCAGGCCTGGGAACTCATCCCCTCCGCCTATCTTTTCGCCCATGTCCATCAGGCGCTGCTTGGCCTCCTCAATATCCACTTTGCGCCAGGCACCGTCGTCCAGCTCCATTGCTTTGCCGACCCGCTGATCGACGATGCGCTCGACGCCTTCCTCGATTTAAAATCCCGGCCCGATCCGCTGATCCAGGCTTCGGCGCGCCGCACCCGCGATTATCTGCGCGACGGGACGCAGGGGCTCGATGCGCTGCACGGCATTCCGCTGCGCAATTTCCGCCTCCTTCTCTCGATCAAGACTCGCAAACCCCTTGGGGCGGATCTGCGGCGCCAGATCGAGGAGCAGCTCTCCAAGCTCGGCATCACCCGCCTCGCGCCCGAGGCGCTCGTCACCTTCTTTCGCCGCATCTTCAACAGCGTGTTCGAGAACGCACCGGGAGTTTTTGCACGCGGCAGCGACGACATGCCCGCGCGCCCGGTGCGCAAGCAGCTGATCGATGCCGGCCCGGATCTCGTCTTCGATGGCCCGGAACTGTTCCTCGGCGACCAGGTCGCCCGGTGCCTGACACCCAAATCGCCGGCCCGACGCGTCACCGCCGAGCGGTGCAACCGCCTTCTGGGCGGGATGCGCGGCGCGTCGGAGGACAGCGACCAGATTGGCGGTCCCTTCCTCTATACCCTCAACATCCTCTTCGATCATTCAAGCTTCGAGATCCACAAGCGTGCGCAGATCCTCTCCGCGCAAAAGGCCGCCGGCAGTTTCGCGGTCGAGGTGGGAAAGCAGATCGAGGAGATTGGCTGGGTGCTCGACGAGGCGGGCAACAGCCGCTTCGTATCGGTGATCCCGGTCATCTGGGTGTTCGGCCGTGATAGGGCGCAGGCCCGCGAGATGGCAGCGCGCGCCAAGCGCTTGTGGGAGAGCGAGCCACTACCTTGGATGATGCAGGAGGAGAGCTATCTCAATCCCGTGCTGCTGCCGATGGCACTCCCCTTCGGCTTCTATCCCGACCGGCGCACGATCAGGATGCTGGAGCGCGATCTGCCCATGCCCGCCAAGGCGGCGGCGCTGCTGGCACCGGTCCAGACCGACTTTCGCGGCGGCGGGCGCCCCGCCCTTCTCTATGCCGGGCGCAAGGGCCAGCTTATCACGCTCGATCTCTTTGATCCGCGCATCAACAATTATAATTTCATCGTCTCGGCTGAAAGCGGTGCAGGCAAGAGTTTCCTCCTCAATAACCTGTGCCAACAATATTATGCTCAAGGCGCGCTCATCCGCATAATTGATATTGGCGGCAGCTATCGCAAACTCTGCACGCTCTGCTCAGGCCGATATATCGATATCGGAGAGGAGCATCTCGTCCTCAACCCCTTCGACATGGGGTTCGCGCTCGACGGTGACGATCGCCAGTCTGCCATCTCCATGGCGGTCGCGATCGTCGCTGAAATGGCCAATGCCGCGACCCGCAAGGGCGTCAGCACATCCGAATGGAACCTGCTCAAGTCTGCGGTGCAATGGACGATCGACAATGGACGGGCCGAGGCCGGGATCGACGCCGTGCGCGACTGGCTTGGCGCCTATCCCGCTCATGCCACTAGCGATCTCGACAAGGTCGATCATCTGATACCTGCCGCCCGCGAGCTTGCTTTCAATCTGCGCGATTTCGCTAGCTCCGGCGCCTACGGACACTATTTCAACGGCCCATCGACCTTCGACATTTCCGCCGACGAGTTTGTCGTGCTCGAGCTTGAGCGCCTCAAAGCCATGCCCGATCTCTTCAATGTGATCGTGATGGTGGTGGTAAATGCGGTCACACAGGAACTCTATCTTTCGGCTCGCGACCGGCCCCGTTTCGTCCTCTGCGATGAGGCCGCCCAGTTCATGACCCGCACCGACGGGCAGGATCTTTCGCGTCTCGCCGAGGTGTTCGGCCAGGGCTATAGGCGGGCGCGCAAATATCAGGGAAGCTTTGGTGTCGTCCTCCAGTCGATGAACGACCTGCTGCTGTTCGGAGGCACCGGACAGGTAATCCTCGAAAATGCCGCCACCCGATTCCTGCTCCAGGGATCGACCTATGATCGGGCGGTCGAGAACAAGATCCTCGACTATTCGGGCTTCGTTCTCGATCTCCTGAAGTCGGTCCGCAACAACAAGCCCAATTATTCGGAAGTCTTCATCGACTCGCCGCTGGGTCTCGGCATCGCGCGGCTCGTCGTCGATCCCTTCTCCTACTGGATCAACACCAGCGCGCCACAGGAGGTGGCAGCGTTCGAGGCGCGGCTGCGCAGGGGCATGTCGCCCCTCGAAGCGGTCTGCGATCTGGCCGGCGTCGATCCGACCGAAATTCTTGGGTTCAGCGTTAGCGGGGAGCAACTCTGATGCGCACGCCTCCCGATAAGAACCAGCCCCACTTCGAGTTTGAGGCCGACCCGCAACTGGAAGCTCTCATCGATGCGCGGGCAGCGGCCAAAGCCGAAGCCCAGGCCTTCCAATGGCGCTTCCGTCTTGTGACGATCGAGACGATGATGCTTGGGTTCCTCGTCGGCGCCGCCGGCATCGCGCTTCAGAAGCCTCCGTTCCTGATCCTGCGCGCAGCGGTGATGGTGGCCGCAGGCTGCTTTGCAAGCGGCATATTGCTCATCGGCATGACCGGTGCCGCAGGCAAGTCGGCCAAGTGGCTACGCAACTGGTGGAACCGGCGATGAAGGGCATCCTCAGCGCCGCGCCCTCGCCGGGGCCGATCCGCCTTCTGGTCGGCACGCAGCTCATGCTGCTCGTCCTGACGATCCTGGTGCTCGAAACACCCGGCGCCCTGCCACTGCGGCTTCAGGGTCTGCTGCTCGCTGGTTGGGTGCTTGGCGCATCCGCGCTCATCTGCGGGATACGCGGCGACAGATCTGACGACAGGCCTTGGTGGAGGCGGCGCCATGACCGCTGAGCCATTCTTCCCCGATCGCGCCCGCCACGCCCTGATCGGCGCGCTGATGCTGGGCCTTGCGTGCGGCCATCCCGCGCTGGCGTCGACCTCGACGATTGGACAAACCTTGCCCATCGCCGAGCCCGACGCCATGGCAGAGATCGAGGCGCGCGCCTCCAGAGCACCCAGCCTTGCCTCGCGCCTGGGCCTCCGCTCGAGCTGGTCGGCGCTTCAGACAGCGCCATTGGCGCAGGCCAAGGTAGATCGGGTCCGCAGCCTCGTCCCCTTCTATTCTGTGGAGGAAGATATCCGCCTGCCCGATGGCCGACTGCTTTACCCCAAGGGATTCACCTTCAACCCGCTCGACTATGTGTCGCTGCCCCAGCGTCTCGTCATCGTCCATCCGCGCGATCTGGGCTGGGCATTGAAGCAGGCGCAGTTCACCGATTTCATCCTGCTGACCGCCGGCGATGCCCTCGACCTTTCCGAGCGCAGCGGACGGCCGCTCTTCATTCTCGAAGAACGAGTAAAAGAGCGGCTCGGCCTCACCGTCGCGCCGGTGATCGTCGCACAGCAGGGCAAAAAGCTCCTCCTTACCGAATATGCGCCGCTGCGCGCAGCGGGCGGGAGCGCGCGGCCATGAAACGGCGGCTCTCTTTGCGCATGGCGCCGCTTGCACTGGCACTGGCCGTCGGCGGCGCGTCGGCACCTGCCCACGCTTCCAAATGCGAGGCGGGGACAATCTTCAATCCGATCACCAAGGTGAGATGGAACTGTATCTTCCCGATCACCATAGGGGGCGTGCGCGTCGGCAGTTTCGACAAGCTCGACAAGGAACTCGACGCCCAGTCTGCCTCCAAGCCGCTCTGCGCCTGCCGCAAGGGCGCGACCTTCTGGTTCGGGGTGAAGGTGAGCTTTTGGTCCCCCAACCGGATGATCGATGTCGTCACCGAGCCGGGCTGCATGATGGCGCTCGGTGCCGATCTCCTGCCGACCGGCGGCCGGCTTCAGGGCAGCCAGTCTGGAATCGCCGACGGCACCAACAGCCAGAAGCTGTTTGCGCAAATGCATTATTATATCTCGCCGGTCTGGAAGATGCTCGACATGTTCACCGACCTCCCCTGTACGCAAGATGACGGGTTCGACGTCGCCATGATCACCGAAGTGCTGCCGACCTGGCAGTCCGGGACATTGGGCGCGATCATCCAGCCGGAAGGCATTCTCTTCGGCAATCCCGCGGCGGGTCTTGCCTGCATGGCCGACAGCGCTGCGGCCGCAGCAGGCAAGGTCATCGACCCGCTCTTCTGGTGCATGGGAAGTTGGGGCGCCACCTATCCGGTCGCGGGCGACATCCATTTTGGCGACAGCGTCGAGGCCTGGGCGGGCCTTGCTGCGCGCGGCACCTTCATGATGGGGCGGCTCGGCGCGCTCACCATCTCCTCGGCCGACGGCTGCTCCTTCAAGGCTCAGCCGATCTGGACCAAGAGCCGCTACAAGCTCCAGATCATGGAGCCCGTGAAGGGCGGCAAATGCGTCAACATCGGACGCCCCGGGGCGCTCTGGTCCTCTGGCAAACATGCGCCCGGCAAAGACAATGCCCAGTTCATGTCCTTTGAAAAGGTGATCTGCTGCGCGGGGGTATCCACCCCATGAACCGATCCCTTCCCCCATCCCCCACAGCGATCGCCTGCTTTCGATGGTCTGCCCGCCAAGGCCAGAACCGGCCGCTCGATCGCTGCGAGGGCGGAGCGGCGCTGGCGCCATCCGGCGCCGCTCCAACACTCGATTCTTCCCGTGCGATTTTGGAAACGCATGGGGAGAAGGTCAGCACGGCCGGATGGTCCCCCGGCGGGCAGGGATACCCTCCTGTACCTCAATCCTCGCCCGCTTTGGCCGTGCTGACCACCATCGACGGAAAGGCCGCCTTCCAACGCCTGTCGGCACCACCCGACATGGTCGGGCTTTTCCCCTTGTTCCCACTCCGCGCCGCAGATCGCTTTTGCTCAGGTGAGGATGAGGCATGAGGTGGCCCATCTCTCCTCTCGCCATACTGGCAGCGCTGAGCGTCGAACCGGCGTTTGCGCAGGACATGGACGCGAGAGCGCGGGCGGCGGCGACCGCCTCGCGCGCCAAATCCGGTGACAGCGAGGCGATCAGCAGCAATTATCTGACGCCGGGCCTCGCCAACCAGCCGGTCAGCACGGTTGACAATAGCCGCAGCTTCACCCCCAATCTCGCCTGCCAGCAGAGCGCCACCATGCTCGAAATGCTCGTCCAACCCGGCATGACCGGCGACATTTCCCATCTTTCCATTTCCCGCGACAAGGATCTCGACGGCGCGTTCGACCAGGTCCTGACCCTCCCGGTCCCGGTATCGGGAATCTGCGCCAACGGCGTTATCTCCTGTTCGCCGGGAAGCTGGAACCAATGCCAGAGCTTCAAATGGGATGTCGGTGGCACCGGCGATTTGAGGCTCAGCCAGGTCGATCTGCCGGATCTTGCCGGATGCTATTGCATCAATGCCAGCTGCGGCGCGAATCTGGTCGCGGGCAATCTCCCCTCGGTGCTGAAGGATCTGGGTGGCGGCGTGATCGGGGCTCTGACGACCGCTGATCCCCGGATTGCGGTCGCGCAAGCCAGCATCGATGGCCCGGTCATCCGCTATGTCGGCGCGCAGACAACCGCCTGTACTTCCTCGACTGCGGTGTCCGCAACGAGCTATCGCACCAACCCGACCGCGATCAGCGACGACGCCTATGCCGCCTCGCAAACCAGTTCGGTCTTCACCGCGCTCGCGGCCTCGCCGGCAGGGAATGGCAAGGCGGAGGAAACGCGCTCCTGCGCGATTGAACGCGAGATCAACGTCAAATCCTGGGACTTCACAGACATCGTCTCGGCCAGTGGCGCAATCACTTCGACCGCCAGCTGCGGCACAGGATGCCTGCGCTTCCAGATCAGGGGTACGGGGACCTGCGGCAGCAATCCGCCAGTCTATACCGTCACTTTCAATCCGTTACTGCCCAGCCGGATCGTCTCGGCGCGGATCATCGAGATGGGCGCGGACGACTGGGTTCAGGGCCGGATCAACGGGCAAGTCGTGGGGTCGGCGGGCAAGCGCCTCTGGCTGGGCGATGGGCTGCCGTCTGGCGACTGCCGGATTAGCGATGATCCCTGGTATCACCGCACGCCGATCGATTTCACAGATGCGCTCAAGTCCCGCGCGACGTCGGTCAGCGCGCGAGTGCGCGGTGGAGGCGGCGGCAACTGGGGCTATGTCACCGTCGAGATCCAGGTCGACACGAACTGCGAGGTGAGCGAGCGGCTGGTGGATCTCTGTGCTGGCTACGCGGGAGATCCCGTCTGCCGCCTGACCCAGGAAGATGTTGATGGCGTCGAGACGGTTAGAAACGGCGCCGTCACGGGTCTTAAACCCCTGCCCCAAACCCGCCTGTTCGGCACCGGCAGCTGCATCTTCCAATATAGCCGCGACTTCTTCCGGCGCACGCGCCGCTACTCCTGCGTCGTCGATACATCAGGAACAGTGCAACCCGATCTCAGCCGCGCGACCTATATCATCGACCATTCGACCGAGACGATGCTCGCCGACCATACCCGGAGCAGCGATGGCTCCATCGTCCAGTCGAGCCGCACCTTCGCGCTCCCCGATCGTCCGATGGTCGCGGCTTGCGAGTCCATCTGCAAGACCCGGGCCCCCAGCGCAAATAGCGGCGTCGCTCCGGCCGGGACCGTGGCGGAGAAACAGAATGTGCCCGTAGGCTGGGACAGCTTCTATCATGTCTGTTCGAGCGACAATGTCTGTCCGCTGGGCGCTGGCGAAGAGATCGTCTCCCCTTGCGGTTGCCTTGATGACTTCCCCGAAGCGGTGGTGATGATGCAGACCGTCCGGCTCGCTGGCTCGGACCTTGCCTGCACGGCGGTGGCGCGATGATCCGCTGGCTCTCATCCTTCGTCTCGCTCGCCTGTGCGCTGACGCCGCTTGGCATTGCAATGAGCCCGCCCGCCCACGCAGCGCGGATTTGCGCGGCGGACCTCAACGGCAACGGCGATGCCGCCGATGAGGGAGAACTGGCGCAGTGCCTGGCAACCGCGGACGGCGGCGCGCTCTGCCCGATCGGCCAGGTCGACTGCGTGACCGACGCTCAGGGCGGCTATGCCTGTCCGCTTGGGGCTGTTTTTACCTGCAAGGTGCCGGCAGCTGGTGGCGTGCCGGTCTGCTCACCCAATAGCTGCATCGATACCGCTGCCACGCCGATCGAAAATGAGGAAGTCGTCGATGATCCGGGCGCGCCCAATGACGGGCCGGTCGATGCCGATGGTAATTGTCTCGGCACGATCGAGATATTTGGCGGACGGGCGCTGCGCTGCCGGCCGCCTGGCGCCAGCGTCACCTTCCAGAATTGCTGCAAGGACAAGGGCAAGGTCGTCAAGGACGGGATGGGTGGTTCGCTGAGTTCCATCACCACCAAGATCGCGATCGCCAAGGGCGTCTTCACGGGCATGAAGGCAGCCTATACCGCGTTCAAGGCGGGCGCGACCGCGAGCCAAGCCGCCTCAGCCGGTGCCAATGCAATCATCGTCGGCATCGATCCTACCTCGATCGCGATCAGCCTGGCCATCAATTATATGGTCGAGGTGCTGCTCCAGGGCTGCGATCAACAGGATATGGAAACCGGCATGCTGCGCGGCTCGGGCATGTGCCATGAGATTGGCACCTATTGCTCGTCCAGTATTCTTGGCATCTGCATTCAGAAGGCGCGCGGCCATTGCTGCTTCAACACGAAGCTTGGCCGCATCATCCAGGAGCAGGGCCGGCCCCAGCTGGCCGCGTTCAACAGCCTTGGCTGGGGTACGCCCGAACACCCCTATTGCCGCGGGTTCTCGGCGGAAGAGTTTCAGGCCCTCGATTTCAGCCGGATGGATCTCTCCGAATATTATTCGGACATCGAAGCCCGCGCCCAATCCGACATCCAAATCGATATGAAGGAGAAGATCGATGCGACGCTCAGCATCATCCACCCCTGAACGGCTGCTGCGCGCCGGTGCCATCGCCACGCTCTGCGCCGCCAGCCCTGCGCTGGCGCAAACCGGCTCGAACATCAGCGACGGCCAACCGCCGACATTGGGCCGCCCCACAATCTCCGGCCCAACCGGTATCCCCGAACCATCGCAGCCCATGCGCCGCCGGGCGTTCGAAGCGATGCGGCAAAAGGGCCGCTTTCCCGAAATCGAGATGCGGGCGCGCGATGACCGGCAGAACGCCAAGCAGCGCATGGCGGCCGAGCATGACGCCATGCAAGCGCGCCTTTACCAAGCCCTGGGGCTTGCCGCACCGCTCGATGCCGCGAAGCCAAAGGACGGGCGCGCGGCGCCTTCGGCAAAGAGCAGGGTGCCGATGCTGTTCGCCTCCTCATCCATGCCGCTCCAGACCCTGCGCAATTATGCGGTTCAGCTCGAAACGGTGGGCGGGGTCATCGCCTTTCGCGGGGTGCCGGGCGGCCTGAGTAAAATCGGCCCGATGGCGAAGCTGACAGCACAGATTCTGCGCGTCGATCCGGGCTGCGAAGGCCCGGCCTGCACAATGCGCAATGTGCAGATCGTCGTCGACCCGATCCTTTTCCGCCAGCATGGCGTCAATCAGGTTCCCGCCTTCGCCATGGTGCTCGGCGATCCCACCCTCCCCTATTGCGAGCGCGACGAGGAGGTTGCGCCCCGCGCCAGCCATATCGTCTTTGGCGACGCCGCACTCTCGGGACTGATGGACGAATATGCCCGCCTCGGCGGCAAGGAGGAGGTCAGCGATGCTGCGTCTCGCCTGTCTCGCCGCTAGCCGGCTCTGGCCTACTCTCAAGGCCCTGCCCACCCAGGCGGTCCTCGCGCTGGGCGGTGCAGTCGGAAACGAGCCCGCCGACAACAGGCGACTGACCCTTAGCCTCGCGGTCATCTTGCCCGTCGCGACGGTCACCTGGGTCGGTCTGTCGGGCGTAACGCTCGTCATGAGTCCGTCTATCGATGCCTGGGCGGTTCGGCGGTCGCCAGGCCCGATCAGCAAGGGCGATCTGGTAGAGTTCATGCTCTCCCACCCGATCGCGGGACCCAAGCCGGTGAGCGTCACCAAGCGGGCGCTCTGCCTCCCCGGTGAGCGGCTCCGCGAAATCGAACGCCTCTCGGTCGACGGTCGCGAAGGTACCCGGAGCTGGTATTATTGCGGGCGCACCTTCCTCGGTGCGAGCCGGTCCTGCGGCCGCGACGGTCGGCCGCTCCCTCATCTGCGCTGGGGCGATCGACCAATCCCTCCAGGCTATGTCTATGTCGGCTCCGACCATGTCGGAGGCTTTGACAGCCGCTATTTCGGGCCGGTCCGGATTGAGCGGCTCACCCGCATGGAGCGCATCCTGTGAGGCGCACCCTCACCTTGCTCGCCATGGCTGGCCTGCTGCTCCCGCCCACGGCCCGCGCGGAGGACACGATCCGTCAGGGATATTGGTGGTATCGCCACAAGGCCGATCCCGCCGAGATACCGCCCGATGATGTGCCGCCAGCCCCGATCATCCCGTCCATGGCCGAACTCGCCCGTTGGAGCCCGCCCCGGATCGCTAAGCTGATCACCGACCAACGCGATTACGCAGCGACAGTCCTTACCGTCGAGGCGGTGTCGGATTTCTGGCGACTGGAGGATTTCGCGCGGCGCAAGGCCCGCGCCTTTGCCGGAGTCACCCAACTGGCGATGCTCGCCCATCCTGAGCTCAGCGCCAAGTCCGCCAATCCCATGATCGGCGACGCGCGAGATGCGCTGGGCGCCCAGAAGGATGCGGTGCGCCGCGCCTATCTCCGCTCGCGGGCCCCCGAATTTGCGCTCGTCATGTTCTCGCGCACCTCCTGCGGCTACTGCCGGGTGCAATGGCCAATCATCCAGCGCTTCCAGGAGGAAACCGGCTGGCAGATCATCCGCGAGGATTTCGACCGGCGACCCGAACTTGGCGCCCGCTTTGGCGTAGAGGTGACGCCGACCACCATGGTCATCCGCCGAAATTCCGCGCAGCGCATGGTCATCGCCAATGGGGTCGAAGCTTTCCCGACGCTCATCCATACCGCCTATCAGGCGGTGAAGCTCCTGTCGGGCGACATCAGACCCGAACAGTTCCTGACCGGCGCGGGTGAGGAGAATGGCTTTTTCGACGCGCTCGCCAATGGTCCGGTTGCGGCCACCGATCCCATGGCGAACGCAGGTGGAGTCCGCCCGTGAGAGCCGTTGCCATCGGATCATCGATAGTGCTGCTGGGCTCGCTTCCGCTCTCGGTCGGCGCACAGCCGAACCAGCCGACGCCTGACCGGGAGCAGGGCGCCCGCGCCGCAATCCATCCGGTTTCCAGCGTCCGCGAAATGCAGAGCTGGCTCGCCCGCGTTCCCAGAACCGTTGATTATCCGCCGGATTTCGCAGCAGGGTTGCGAGGCCAGGGATCGGCGTTTATCATCGAGATGAGCACCGCGCCCGGCTGCCGGCCTTGCGGCGATCTCTGGACGAAACTTCACGCGCTCAAAGTCCGATATGGTCTGACGGTCCGTCCGCTCGGCAGGGACGAGGCTATGCTCCGCTCAGGACGGCTCGGTCTTCCGTGGATCGGCCATCCCGTCGCCTGGCTTCGACCCGTGTCCGATGAGGCTCGCGCCCTGCCGATCGCGATTGGTACGGATCATGCGGCCAACCTCGCGCGCAATATCTATCTTGGGATCAAGATGCAGACCGGTGTGCGGGCAGCCGTCGGCGTGCGCGCGATGGCCAAGTTCACCGGTATCGTCGCAGGCAGTGCCGGTCAGAAGGGTGGGGAGAGGCGATGACCATGGCCCTCATCCCCCGTGCCGGCCTGCAATCAGTGCAGGGAGAGCAGCCATCGGCCTGCCTCGGCTATTGCGCAAACTTCAATATTCTCGGCGAGCCTGTAGGTTTCTTCTCCGGGATAGATGACGATCCGCCGTACCGGATCGAGGTCTGCGCAAGCATGGTGGAAGCCCCGCTCCACCTTGGGCGAGAGGCTGCGCTTGATCTCGAAGGCCCACAGGCCGTGGCCCGGAATGGTGAGCAGAAGATCGATCTCAGCGCCCGCCGATGTTCTGTAGAAATTTGCCTGCGTGCCCTCGGGCGCCGCCGATATCAGGGTTTCGATCGCAAATCCTTCCCAACTGGCGCCGGCCACAGGATGACCCAGTATATCTTCGCGGGTGGCAAGACCCAGCAATGTGTGGACGATGCCGCTATCGCGCACATAGACGCGAGGCGATTTGACGAGACGCTTGCCGCTATTGCTGTGCCAGGGCTCCAGCCGACGAACCAGGAGCAGGTCGACCAGAAGGTCGAGATAGGAGGCGATGGTCTTGGAATCGACGCCAAGACTGCGCCCCAGGTCCGAGGCGTTCAGCAGACCCGATTGATGATGGGCGAGCATCGTCCAGAAACGGCGCAGCGTTTCGGCCGGGATGCGTGGACCCAGCATAGGGATGTCACGTTCGAGATAGGTTTTGATGAAGTCCTGCCGCCAGCGCCGGCTCGAAGCATCGCTGGTGGCGAGAAAGCTGTCGGGAAAGCCGCCGCGGATCCAGAGGCGCTCGGCATCCCAGTCGCCCACCTCCGGGGCATCGAGCGGACACATTTCCAGATAGGCGATGCGCCCTGCAAGGCTTTCGCCCGACTGGGCCAGCAACTCCATCGAAGCCGAACCGAGCAACAAAAACCGCCCCGTCCGCAAGCCCTTGCGGCGACCGCGGTCGATAAGGCCCCGCAAAAGCTGGAACAGGTCGGGCAGCCTGTGCACCTCATCGAGTATGACCAGCTTGTCTTCATGGCTCTCGAGATACAGCTCGGGATCGGTAAGCTTCGCGCGATCTCGATCCGATTCAAGATCGAGATAGATGGACGGCCGCTCATCGGCCATCTCGCGCGCGAGCGTCGTCTTGCCGACTTGGCGCGGCCCGAGCAGGGCAACCGCAGGGCTTTCATCCAGTCGGGCAATAAGCGCGCTTCTGATACGACGTTCAATCATCCTTGCATATTCGGATCAATATTCCGAATTTGCAAGCTTACCCATGTCGATATTTTGCAAATGCCGCAGAAGGGCTCGCATATGGCGGGCGGGCCCTTCCTTTTCTCCTCATGACAAGGACGCCGCCATGCTCCATCTCAAATGTAGCGCGACCCTACCTATTCTCGCTCTGCTTGCAACCTGCGGCACAGCTATGCCCGCCCATGCCCAAAGCTGGGCAGAGCATTGGTTTGACAATGTGACCTATACCAGCCCCGGCAGCTTCGAGGACCAGACCCGCGGCTATGTGACAGCGGGCGGCATGTCGGGTCGGATCGATGTGCATAGCGATTATCTCATGTCGCTTACCATGCCCAAGGTGAAGGCGGGCTGTGGCGGCATCGACATGTTTCTAGGCGGCATGTCTTTCCTTGATCCCGACTATCTCGTTCAGAAACTGGAAAGCATTCTCCAGGCAGCACCGGCTGTTGCATTCCAATATCTTCTCGAAACCCTCGACGAGAAGATGGGGAACATCATCTCGAAGATGGAGGCGGCCACCAATTTCCTCAACTCCATCCAGGTTAACGACTGCCGCCTTGCTAACCGGATGGTCCAGATCGCCAAGGGCGACGACAATATGTCCGGCATCATCGAGGAGATGACTGGCTACAAGTCGGTTAGGCAAGGCTACGCCAAAAGCTACCAGCAAAGCCGCGAGAAGATTCAGTCAAACGGGAACAGCCCGACCGAGGATCTGAAGGAGGCGCTCGCCAACTGCCCGGCCGAAGTGACCGACATCTTCCGCACCGGATCGCTGCTCTCACATGCGGCAGCGCGCGTCGGCGCGGCCGACTGGGCTGGCGTCATGCGTGCGCGGGTAGGTGACGTCTATATGCGCTGGGACGCGACCGATAAGGTTCCTCTCTTCTCGGCCATCCCCGCCTGCGCCGGACAGGACTCAGAATCTTCGGACGATTTTCTGAGCGGTCGGGTCATGCGCCGCGCCCTCAACATGCCTGCGACCGCCGCCGATTGCACCCAGGATGGAGCCGAGGGCGCGCTGGCGCTCACCCGTGAGCGCATGACCTCGATTGCCGAGAAGATCAGAACCCGCGCCGCCCTAACAGCCGAAGAGCGCCAGTTCGTCGCCAATGTACGGACCCTGCCGGTCTATCGGATGCTCGAATGGGGCGTGCGCCAGGATGTAGTCGACTCCGTCATTGGCGATACCGATGAACTGGTCGCACTCACCCTCGCCTATCAGATGCTAAACGACCTCACGCGCAGCATCGATTTTGCCATCTCCAATGCCGAGCGTGGCACCAGCGCGGCAGGTGCAGCCGATGGAGCGAGCGCGAATATCTGCCAGACGCGGATACTTACCAAGGGCATCGAGCAACTGCGCGACCTGCGCGAAGAGGTGCTGCGCCAGCGCGCGCAGATGCGGCAATCCTATATGGCTGCGCTCTCTCAGGCGAACCTATCGACGGGCTATGCCGGTCTCATCCGCCAGCGCGACCGGGACGCGCGCGACGCTGCCGGCACCGCCACTAGTCGCAATCGCTGAAGGAGCAGCCGCCATGCGCCGCCTATCTCGACTGCCCGCGCTGCTTGGCGGTCTCGCTAGCCTGTTCATAGCTTCTCCTGCCCTCGCACTGGAGACGAGCTTCCACACCTATGATGGCTTTGCCGAGACGGTGGATGCGTTTCGCCTCGTGTCGATGATCTTTGCTGATCCGCGCTACGAAACTCTGGTGCTGATCGTCGCGGTCGTCGGGATGGCGCTGGGCGCTGTGCTCGCCATGATCCGCAGCACCGGCATGGGTCTGGTTGCCTTCGGCCTCCAGATGCTGGTCGGGATCGGCCTGTTCGTCGGCCTCGTCGCGACGACCGGCACCGTCCATGTCTATGACCGGGTACGCAACGCCTATCAGCCGGTCGGCGACGTCCCCAATCTCATCGTCCTGGTAGCGGGCGTCACCAACATGATGGAGCGCGCGCTCGCCGAGACGATCGACGACAACACGCTCGACCCGCATGCCAAGCTCGAATTCGGTGCGGGCGGCCATGCCTTCGACCTGTTCTTGAACGCCGTCAGTCCGCGCGGACCGATGACCGATGCCTTTCTCGACGCGACCATCAAGGATTATGTCCGCCAATGCTATCCGGTCGCCCGCGTCTCGCCGGCCTATGGCATCGACGACGACCAGCTCTTTCGCACCAGCACCGACCTCCCTGCGTCTTTCGCTGCCATGGCCGGGCCATCAACCTTCAGTACGGTATTCACAGCTTCGGACAAGGGCGGAACAACGGTCAGCTGCAACGAGGCCTGGGCCCATATCGCGGATCGGTTGTCCGATCCGGCGATCTTCAAGGACTATTCCTCCCAAGTCTGCCAGAGGACCGGCTACGACATCGCCAAGGCCGACCAACTCGCCCGCTGCCGCAGCAATCTGGCTGAAATAGGCGACATGATGCTGGGGACGCAGCTCACCGCCCAGGCCTTCTTCACCAACATCCTGCTTGGGAACAGCGTCGGCGACGTGCTGTTCGAGGACAGCCCGGCGACCGCCGCGCGCGTCATGGCCAATCGCGCTGTGGTAGCGGGCGGCCTTGGCACCATGTCGACCGCCAATGAATGGATGCCAACGATCCGGGCGACAGTGTTCGGGATTATGCTGTTCATCATGCCGATTGCGCTGCTGTTCATCCTCACGCCGATTAACCTGCGGGTCGCGAGCTTTTCGCTGGGCCTCTTCGTGTTTGTGGCGCTGTGGGGCGTGATCGACGCCGGCATCTATCAGTTGACCCTGGGTCGCGCGATGGCGGTCCTGGCCGAAATGCGCTCCAATCATGTGGCCGCCACGACCTGGATCCTTGCCCCCTCCTCCGCGATGAAGGCGCTCGCCATCTTCGGAAGCTTCCGCAGCGCAGCGGCGGGCCTTGCCGGTGCCTTCGTGTTCACCGTGTTCCGCTTCTCGGGCAATGTCTTCTCGTCCTTCACTGGCGGCTCCCTCGGCGTCCAGGCCCAGGGATCGGCGGCGGCGGCGGGGGTCTCGACCTCCGAGGGCTTCGCCTCAGCACTAGAGGGGCAGGCCTCGGCCATGGGCACGGGCGTCCGCCGCTCGGCCTCTTCGAGCTTCAGGGATTTCGGCGAGCGTTCATCCTTTGGAACCAACCGTAGCTTCGGCGCGGCGGGTGCGGTTGGCACGGCGCATAGTGGTGGAGTCCCCGGCAGCGCCGCAATGGGGCTGGGCGCGACAGATGCTGCGCGTGAACTGGGAAACCTAGCGCCCGCGCTGCATGGGCGCGACCTCAATGATCCTGCAACCGCAAGCGCCGTGCGTGCCGCTGCGGCGACCGGCGCGATCCACAATTTTGCCGAGAAGGACGCGCTGCGCAGTCTGGGTACCAGCTATTTCGGGAAAGGCGAAACGGGCGAGAAGGCGTTCGGCGCCTTCACCCAGGGTCTGATTCAGTGGCGGGCCTTCGGCGACACGCGCGCCTATGGCATGATGATGCAGTCGGCAACGCGGCATTTCGAGCGCGGCGGCTATTCACCGCAGGACGCAGCCCTCAAGGCAAGCGGGGTAATTGCCGAAGCCAGCGCCGATCCCACCTTCGCCAAGCTCATCGCCAACAGCTACGCGCAGGAGGAGATGCTGCGCAATGACCTGACGTCCGCTCAAGTCCAGGTCGGCGCCATGGAAGGACGCCGGGACTATGCCGGCGACCGGGTCGGCCAGGTGGAACGGGGCAATGTCGCGACCGAGCAGGCCCATCGCACCGGCGGAAACCAGGGCCAGCGCGACGCTGCGGCCATGCTCGGCATCCCCGTGGATGAGATGAGCCGCCGCATCGCCTTCATAAATGCCCTTTCTGGCGAAGCGCGCTCATCCGCCATCACGCAACTCTCCCGCGCCACTGGCCGCAATGAGGCCCAGGTAACCAAGGCCCTCGAAACCTATCGGGCGGCGACCGATCTTGGCACGGCGGATGGCGCGACGGCCGAAGCAGCGCGAGAGGGCACCAGCGTTTATAGGCGGACCCGGGAAGCTGCCGGCTATGACTTTGCCGAGCGTTCCGGGAAACTCGATGCCCAGAAGGAGGTTGGCCACGACGGCACGCGCAGCGCTGCCCGGATCGGCGAGCAGCGGCGGCAGTCGGAGAATTTCGGTTTTGCGGAAGGTGCGGAGGCCGCCGGCATGTCGACGCGCGAGGCAGCCGGTCTCGACAGCTTCATTCGGACCCTAGCCGATGCAAGCGGTAACCAGCTCGACATGGCCGAGGGCGGGGCAGATGCAATCGCCGACCGGGCGCGAAACGCCCGGATGACCAGGATAGTCGATCGCGAGCGCTTGTCGCGCATCCAGGGGCTGCTGCTGGCCAATGGCATTGAAATGAGCAAGCGCCAGATCGCGATGGACCAGAATGGCGACTTCAGGATGAACCTCACCCCGGCGACGGCCGCACAGATGTGGCAGGCTGGCCTCCTCAATGAAAGCCAGCTTGGCGCGGTCGCCAATGGCGGGTACGCCCGCTTCAGCCTCGCGCACAATGATCTTCTCGTCTCCAGCAGCGCAGGATTTGAAAAGTCTGCCCGCAACGACACCAGTACGCGGTTCGAAGCTGGCAAGCAGGCTGGACCCGATACGATCGAGCATTTCATGGGCGGTGGCGCCGAAGGTCGCGCAGCCATGACGAACTGGCTGCGCGGCGGGTTCGAGATGGACCGCAAGGGCAACTGGCGTCTGAAGCCGCAGGTCGCGGACACACTGCAAAGGGATGTGCAGGCGATCATAGCGCAGACGGGATGGGAGCGTACCATCGGAAGAGCGGCACAGGATCAAAACACTTTCGGCGTAGCGGTTGGGACCGACATCTCTGGCTCAACAATGAGCGGCGCTAAAAACGGTAGAGGCTCCGGAGGACATCCAGTCGGACAGGTTGGTGGATCCCTGAGTATCTCCAGTCAGGAAAGTGGAATAACCAGCGAGACTGCTAATTCGCAGCTCAGCGTTGTGAATTTCGACGTCCGCCAAGCAATTTCTAATGCCGAACGGCAGTCGGCACGAACGAGCAATCCCGCGAGCGTCTTCGCGGATAAACTTTCGGCGGAAATTCTTGGCAAACACGGTCTTCGCAATCGCTATCTAGGTCAAGCTGACAGCGGGCGCGGCACGGCAGATATTAACGCCCCGGTAACGTCGATAGAACAGTCATCCTTGTTGGACAGCGGGCGCTTCTCAACAGACCTAGGAAGCGGGCTTTTCGACGGCGATCCAACCTTCAAGAAGCGCGATTAATATACCCGGGGTTCGTCGGGTTGAGCGTATTTCCGACCCACAGCGGACCGGAAGCGGGATCGAGCGGATCGAATTGGCGCGGCATCCTGGAAGGCCCAAATCTTCGATTATTCCAAAGGCCACTATCGTCCATTTCATCATGATCATGAGCCGGCAACGACGCCAACCACTGCCGAAGAAATCCAAATGACAGAATAAGCGCCACAATGGGGGGAAAGAACAAGACGTTCATACATCCCCCGACAGCCGAACGATGAACCTCAGCCAATGCAGCGAGCTTGAGGCTCGTTAGCATGCCTAGCCAATAAACAGACACGCTGCTCCACCAGAGCTTCGCGTACCAAGGGCGCCAAAGCCAATCCCTGAGACGAAGCTCGTCGGGGTTCCGATCCGCATCATTAGGTTCGATGGTTGCTGCCATCATCTATTCCTCGTCGCCGAAACTACCATCTTGGAGCCCTACGGAAAAGAGCTAAACCGCCGACAATCGGAGATCTCTACTTTCTCAGATGTGGCGCATTGAGAGCCCTTCTCTCTCACCCCTGCTACCTTCAAGTGCTCTCCCTTTCCTTCCTTCAGACCCACATTTCGGGTTTAGCTCTAGGCCGTAGTGACATTTTAGTGATTTTCAGGAGGAAGGAGTTCTGATTCAACACCCGCTTTTGGAGGCTGGTGTGGAAGGCGAGGTTCTTCGAGATGATAGTGGGATCGGCTGCGTGAGTTTGTGCCTGGCGGTCGCAAGGGTAAGCGAGGGCCGCGTAGTGACGGCAGGCGTTTTCTCGATGCGTTGTTATGGCTGGCGCGTTCGGGCGGTCGGTGGCGTGATCTTCCCGAACGCTTTGGTCCCTACCAGACCGCCAAGCGACGCTATTACCGTTGGATTGAGCAGGGCGTAATCGACCGGATCTTCGAGGCAGTGTCCGACGATCCCGATATCGAATGGCTGGCGATCGATGCCACCGTCATCCGCGCTCAGGCTCAGGCGGCAGGGGCTCGGGTAAAAAGGGGGGCGTTCAAGCCCAGGCTCTCGGGCGGTCGAGAGGCGGGTTCGGAACCAAGATCCACGCCGTAGTCGATGCCCTCGGCCTGCCGATCCGCTTCATTCTTGGCCCCCGGGCAGCAAAACGACATGGCTCCAGCCTGCGACCTGATCCGGGGCATCCCGGCAGACAAGGTGCTGGCGGATCGCGCCTACGATGCCGACCGCCTGCATGATCTTATCTACGAGCAAGGTGGTGAGCCGGTCATCCCACCACGCCGCCACCGCAAGTACCAGCACAGCTACGACCGCATCGCCTACAAACAGCGTTGGGGCATCGAAGGATTCTTCGCCAAACTCAAACAATGGCGGCGCATCGCAACGCGCTACGACAAGCTCGCCGCCAACTTCCTCGGATTTGTCAAACTCGCCAGCATCATGCTCTGGCTCAAATGATTAAATCGTCACTACAACCTAGTCTTAGAAGATACCGTAACAACCGGATAGATTGAGCAAATCCATTTATTTTCCTGCGATTCGACGGCATCATTTCAGTCGGCCGGGCAGACCTCATTTATGAGGGACATTGCTGCCTAAGAATGTTTTGATGCCACCGGATGCATCGTAGTTCGTAATACCCGCTGCGAAAGATCGCTGTACCGACTGCCTGTGGCGCATTGCTACGGTTTCTCAGCGGACGGGTCTCTCCCACGTAACAATCTATAGGCTAGAGGCGGCGGGCAACTCCCCCAAATCGACAGCAGATCAGTTCACGATGCTTCAGATAGTCTGATAGCGGCATCATGGATTTCACGGAAAATCCAACGTCTCAGTTCGGACTGCGGCATGGCGATCCATGCGGCGTTACAGTCAAGGGGCCAGCACACCCCCCATTTCAAACCAGACTGATCAATTCGGCAGCAAAAGGTTCGTAGCCTATGAATTTTGGTCCCTTCTGGACACCGCACATCGATCGCCAGCGAAAAACGAGTTGGCACCGTCATCAAGGGAAACGCATCCAAGGATGCCATTCTCGCCCCGCGCACCTTCTTACTTAGTCAGCCTACCCATGGCCATACAAACAGTCACTATAGCAAACGGGCTTTCGAGCCCGTCTCCGATCGGATCAGTTCAGCCCTTCAGTATCTGCCGCCCGGGCTCGAAGTCGCACGCGCGACTATACGACCATCCTGACGCCGATATCCCTTTAGGCATATGCGTCAGAACAAGATCGATGATAACGCGATCTCATCTCGCTCCAATTCCTTAGCCGGCTTGTGCATCATGGTTGAGAAGTACAAGCACCAGATGCGGCGCCATCTTCGATCCTAATGAAAAACAGATCCGCCATCCGCAGTGATGGTCTGACCGGTGACAAAGCTGGAGTCGGCGCTCGCAAAGAAGTAGATTGCATTTGCGACATCTTCGGCAATCGCTCGGCGCTTTATGATACGCCCCTTCATGCCAATCGGCTCGAAAAATTCAACATTCCCCGCTGCCACGACGCTTTCGGTGATAGTCAGTCCTGGCGAAACCACGTTCACAAGGACATTATCATCGCCAAATTCCGTCGCGAGCGATCGGGTCATCGACAATATCGCCCCTT
Organism: Sphingobium sp. GW821-FHT02B05; assembly: GCF_059421905.1. NCBI lineage: Bacteria > Pseudomonadati > Pseudomonadota > Alphaproteobacteria > Sphingomonadales > Sphingobiaceae > Sphingobium > Sphingobium sp. GW821-FHT02B05. Next base: position 62,138 of record NZ_JBWKVW010000010.1, on the reverse strand, counting down.
TGCTGGCGATATAATGCAACATACCCGGCGCGCCCTTGAACGCTGTTCCTGATGCGATGTTGATGATCCGCCCCCATTTCGCCTTACGCATATGGGGGGAGACTTCCCGGCACATCCTGAATGTACCGATCACGTTCACTTCATAAATGCGTCGCCAATCGTCGACTGATTGCTCTTCGAACGGTCCCGGTGTCAATTCTGCGGAAATGGCTGCATTATTCACCAGAATGTCCACCGACCCGAACCGACCGAGGATTTCGCTCACCCCCGTTGCAACGCTTTCGTCGGATCGCACATCGATCGTCAGCGGCATGACCGCATCCGATATCTCTGACAGACGCGCAGCCGCTTCTTCATGACCCTTGATGTCCGCCAGAACGACATTGGCTCCTTCAAGGGCGAATCGCTCCGCCGTTGCATAGCCGATTCCGTAGGCCGCGCCCGTGACAAGCGCAGTGCGCCCTTCCAGACGTCTGGAATTTGCTTGCATCTTGGAGACTCCCACTTTCGAAATTTAAGGTTGACGGCCTGTGACGAGGACATGCCCGGTCAATTCAATATCTTCCATGAAAGATTTTTATCGTCCGTTGTCAAGCATCATGTCAGGCACCGCCCCGCTATCGCGCATTCGATCGAACAGACTAAGATCAACAAATATTTCAAAGGCGACACCCTTTCTCGAACCGGTTGAAGCGTGACCGTAGAGACAACGATTAAAACATCAGCTTCACACAGAGCTTGCCGGGCTTTTTGCGCCGACGCTGTTGGGCATTGATGCGAACCGCAAAGCCAAGTCGCGCCCAGTGGAGTTGCACCACTTGACTTTCCCCTCCGAATATCTTCCATAGAAGCTTATAGGCTTGGGACGCATGATAGTGCGCGGGGCCGGAGGGGATGCGGCGTGGATAGGTACCCATCGATAGCCATTATATTCACACGCCGGGAAACTCCCGATCCAATAAGCGCGCGCTTTTGCAAAAACGCATAATAGAATTCAGCCTCATAAGATTATTCTTATGAATAGATTTATTGTGTACTACTAATAATCAATCTAAAATAATTATATAATGGGAGGATTATTATGTCTGTTCGTAGACCTTTCATAAGTTCCACGTCGATCACGACCGCCTTACTCTTATTCACATATACAAATCCCAGTTTCGGCCAAACAGGATCGACAGCCACCCAGAGCGAGGCCGGGCAGTCGGATGCCGGTCTTGCTGACATCATCGTAACCGCACAGCGCCGCTCGGAATCAGCACAAAATGTTCCGATCGCGGTAGCCGCCTTCAGTGGCGATCAACTAGCCAAGGTTGGACTGACATCCAGCGCGGACCTGAGCACCGTGATCCCTGGTCTGACAATCAACCCCACGGGTTCGCGCTCACCCGTATTTCTCCGCGGCGTCGGCAACAACGGTACGAGCACATCGCCTTCCGTGCTGACGTTCGTCGATGGTGTGTACCAGCCATTCGACAGCACCGGCGGAGATTACAGCAATGTGCAGAGCATCGAAGTGGCAAAGGGACCGCAGGGGACGTTGTTCGGGCGCAACGCAACCGGCGGTGTGATCCAGATCACAACGAAAAACCCCTTCGACTGGCAGGGCGTGGACGCTCAGATCGGCTATGCCAACTATAATGAATTTTCGAGCCGCGTTTACGCCGCCGCGAAACTTGCCGACACGATAGCGGCAGACATTTCCGGGTTCTTCGTGAATCAGGACGATGGCTGGGGTACGAATGTCGGCACGGGCAACGATGCCTATACCAACCGCCGCTATGGCGTGCGCGGCAAATTGGCGTTCGATATCGGAGACACGTTCCAGGCGACACTGACCGGCGACTATAGTTCGCGGCGGGGGCTACAGGGTCTGGGCATATCACCTTCGGACTTTAACGGCTTTACCTATAATTCAGTGACTGGTCAAAAAGTGGTGCTCGGCAGCAAATTCGATATTCAGTCGGAATTCGACCCTGTTTATCGGACGCGAGAGGGCGGCACTGCGCTGACGCTCAAGAAGACTGCCGGCGACGTTACGTTACTCAGCATCTCGTCCTATCGCCACGCGATTGAAGATATCGATATCGATTTCGACGGCACCAATTTCGCCGCCATCCGGTTGACCCGGCGCGACAGGCGCAGCGTGTTCACCCAGGAATTTCAGGCAAGCGGCGGCAGCGACAGCATCGACTGGGTAGCGGGACTCTATTATTATTACGCGCGCAGCGGCATCGACGGTCCACGCTTCGCCGGCCTCTTCTTCCCCGGCGGCTTCGGCATCAATTCGACGGATCGTACCAACGCCTATGCTGCCTATGCCCAGGGTACGGCCCATCCGACGCCAACCACCAACCTGACACTGGGTGCCCGTTACACCCTAGAAAAGCGCGAAATTTCAGGCTTTACGCATACCGGCAGCGGCGTGGTTATTCCCGGATCGACGGGCGAGCAGAGCAAAACGTTCAAAAAGCCCAACTTTCGCGTCGCCCTGGATCAGAAGCTTACGCCGGACATTCTCGCCTATGCGTCGTGGAGCCGCGGTTTCAACGCCGGCTTTTTTAATCAGATCAGCTTTGGCGGTTTCAACAATGCGGTCAATCCGGTGGTCAAGCCGGAAGGGATTGATGCCTATGAAGTCGGTATCAAGAGCGAGTTTCTCGATCACAAGCTTCGGCTGAACATATCCGCTTTCCTCTATGACTATTCAAATCTGCAGCAGCAGATATATAGTCCTGGCGGCATCATCTCCATCAATGCCGCGTCCGCGCGGATCAAGGGTGTCGACCTCGACATCGTTGCTCGGCCCACTTCCCGGCTGACGCTCTCGCTCAGCGGAAACTATCTGGATTCAAGCTATCGCTCCTATCCGCTGGCGCCCAATTACGACATCCTGCCTGACGGCAATTTTGTTGTGTCTGGCGCTTTGAATGCAAAAGGAAAAAACCTTGTCTTCGCGCCAAGGTTCGGCGCTCAGGCGACGGCGACTTACACATTGGACACGCCAATCGGCACCTTCGACACGACTGCGTCCCTCAACTATCAGGCGAAACAATATATTGACCCGCAAAACGAATATTTCATTCCCGAACGCACGTTAATCAACCTGACGGAGCAATGGCGGTCGCTTGACGACAAGACATCCGTAACCCTGTGGGCCAAGAATCTCACAAATCGCCATTATGACATAACCGACAGCATGCTGACGGGCGTCGGCCTAGTAGGCAATCCAGCTGCGCCGCGCACATATGGCATCACGCTAGGTCGCAAATTCTGACTGGATGCCCTGTACGCCCCGGCGTGCAGGGCATCCCCCTATTGGCGCTGGAAACATCATCATGCACCCAAACTTCTTCCTGCAAAATCTTGGTGAACCTGAAGGGCCCGTGTTCAGTCCTGACGGCAATTTTTACCTAGTCGAAATGGCGGGCGATCGCGCCTGCGTCGTCCGGGGCACGGGAGGCCAGACGTCGCTGGTCGCCAAGACCGCCGGTCGCCCAAACGGGCTGGCGGTCGACGGGGATGGCAATATCTGGGTGGCCGAAGCACGCGACGGGTCGGTGGTCTGCCTCGATCCTGATGGCACGGTCATCAAGACCATCGCCGGCGACAGCGACGGGCGCTTCCTCTGGCCAAATGATCTGGCATTCGGGCCGGACGGCCTGTTGTATCTGACCGATTCGGGCATCATCGATGTCGATTTCATTGATGGTCTGGCCATCAGGGCCGACTTCGCGACCATCCCCTATGACGGCCGCGTCTATGAGATCGATCCTGTCGCGGGCACAGTCCTGCGCACGCTCGACCGTGGGTTGCGCTTCACCAATGGCCTCGCGTTCGACGATCAGGGGCTTCTGTACGTCGCCGAAACATTGTCCGGCTCCATTTTCCGCTATGACCTGTCGCAAGCGCAGCCGACGCGGACCTTTTTCGCCAACGTCAATTCCGATGAAGCGATGACGCTATTTCGCGGCCCGGACGGCATCGCCTTCGACACGGCCGGTAATCTCTATTGCGCGATCTACAATGAGGGCACGCTGACGGTCGTGGACCCCGAAGGCATGATCGTCGATCGCATCGCGACGCGGGGCACGCGCCCCACCAATCTGGCTTTCGATCCGGTCGAACCCAGGATGTTCGTGACAGAGGTGGAAACATCCTCCGTCCAGATCATCGCCGCGCCGCGCACCGGCCTGCCGCTCCACTATCCCCGACTGTAAAGCGGCGTGGCGATCAGTCGGTGATGGACAGCGACACCGTGCCGATCGGCCCGAAATCGCCGCGGACATGATCCCCGCCGGCGATGCCGATCGGCGCGACACATGTGCCGGTCGTCACCACGCATCCCGCCGCCAAGGTCAAATCCAGGCTCGACAATTCGTTCGCCAGCCATAGCAGCGCGATCCGGGGATCACCTAGGACGTTGGCGCCATTGCCCTCCAGCGCCGCCCCGTCGTTCAGACTGCCCGTGACAGGATGGGCTGCAAGGTCGATTGATCGCCACGCATCGGGAGCGGCCGGCCCCAGCACGAAGCGGTGGGCACAGGCATTGTCCACGATCAGCAGCGGCGCGCCCACACTCTCGAACCCGTCGTAACGAGAATCGGGTATCTCGATCGCGGGATGCAGCGTCGCGACATGATCGAGCACGATTTCGAGCGTGAAGGGCGTGAGCGACGGTGCCAGGTCGCGCGCCATGCGGAACGCGAATTCCAGTTCCGCCACGCGCATCAGGTTCGACCCGAGCGGACAAGTCCCGCCGTCATCGATCACCCGTTCGGCCAATATGCGCCCGGCAAGCGGTCCACTCACCCCGATATGCTCTTGTCCCGCCAGACTGGTCGCCGCGATCTTCCACCCATATAACGGCTTGTGGCTAAAGCGCTCGACCAGAGCCTGAATGGCATAGGCTTCCTCGCGCCCCGTCGGGCACAGTTCGGGCGGCATGGTGACAAGGCGGGTTCCCGCCAGCCAGTGCCGATGGAGAAGGTCGCTCGCGGCCTGCATCCTGTCTGCTGCTATCATGGACATCATTCCTTCACGGCCGAAGCACCACCGCACCGGGGCTGGCGCCTGCTTCCAAAATCCGGTGCGCTTCGGCCGCCTGGGCCAGTGGCAATTCTATCGCTGGCAGCGGTGCGAGCGCGCCGCGCTCAAAGGCCGCCGTCACCTCGCCCATCATCGCGCGCAGCATGGACGCGTCACGGATATAGTGAAAGACGATCGGGCGATGGACGGACGCCGACCGAGCCGCAAGCAGGGCCGGCGCAAAAGGACTGACCGCCCCCGATGACTGGCCGAACAGGACAAGCTTCCCGCCATAGTCGAGACATTGGAGCGATCGCAAGAAGCTGTCGTGGCCCACCGAGTCATAGACGGCCGCAACGCCCATGCCGTTCGTGATGGCCATGACGCGGTCAGCGAAATCCTCCTGACGATAAAGGATCGTATCGTGCGCCCCTGCCGCCCGCGCCACAATCGCCTTTTGCGATGTGCCGACGGTGCCAATCACCCGTGCGCCAAGCTCGCTGGCCCAGCGGCACAGCATCTGTCCCATACCGCCGGCTGCCGCATGAACCAGGATGGTGTCGCCTTCACTGACGCCATGCACCTTTCGCAACAACATGCACGCCGTCAGCGCCTTCATCAGTCCGCCGGCGACAGCCACATCGTCCAGTTTTTCAGGCAGCCGGACGGCACGACGCGCCGGAAGAAGGCGAACGGCCGCATAGGCGCCATATTCCGGGGAGACATAGCCGATACGTTCACCAACCGCGAAGTCTTCAACGCCTTCTCCCACCGCGTCGATCACCCCGACGCCCTCTATGCCCGGCGTCCCAGGCAGGGCGAGCGTATCGTAAAGGCCGGAACGGACGTAGATATCATGATAATTTACGCCGATCGTCGTCTGGCGGAGGCGGACCTCTCCCGCTGCCGGGGTGCCGACGGGCAAAGATTCCACATGCAGTACGTCCGGACCGCCATAGGCGTGGATCTTGATCGTCGCACTCATCGTCATCCTGAATAGCCCTTCAATCCACACGCCCCTTCCTGAAGGTTCCTATGCCCCAGAGGCGTGCTTCTGATTATCTTCCACGGAACGCATATTGTGGCAAGCCGGCGGCGGATAGGAATGACCATGTTCGCAGACGGTGCATTGACATATGACTGCGCCAGCTTATTTAATCTTCCATAGAAGATATAAACGTCTTACGGGATTCGGCGACGGAGGGGCAGTCACGCAATGACACAGTCGACCAATTCCAGACTGATGGGGTTCACCCTGGCGCTGGGAGGCGCCTTCCCCCTCGCCGCGATCATCAGCGTCATGCCGGTGATGCCGCAGGTTGCCGCCCATTATGCCAATCTGCCCGGCGGCACCGCACTGACGGGACTCGTGCTGGTCGCACCACCGTTGGCCGCAGCATTGGCAAGTCCCTTTATCGGGCGCCTGGTTGATCATGTCGGTGGCCGCCGCGCGCTCATCGCCTCCATCCTGACATTCGCGGTTTTCGGTGGCCTCGCCTATGTCGTCGAACCCTTGCCGCAATTGGTTGCGACGCGCGCGATGGTCGGACTGGGCATGGCGGGGCTGACGGCTTCGACAGGCGCATTATTCGCCGCACTTTTCGATACAAAGGCTCGCGAAAAGTGGCTCGCCGTCCAGACTTTGTTGATGAGCTTCGGATCGATCACCTTCGCGCTGCTGGCCGGTGTCCTTGGGCAGGGTGACTGGCGCCGCGTATTTTTCATCGTGCCGCTATCGCTGGTGCTCTTGCCGCTGGCCCTTCTGGCGCGGACAGGGAGTGTTCCCTCCCGGCAGGATCATCATGCCGTGTCTGGCCAGCCTTTTCCGTTTCGCAAGATTTTTTCGATCGGCATCGTGAATTTCTGCTGCCTGGTCCTGTGTTTTGGACAAATACACCCCATAGCGTTCCTGATTGCGGAGCGCGGTTTTCATTCCACCACCATGACGGGCTTTGCCATTGCGATGAACTCGGTGGGCGGCGCGACGGGATCGGCTCTGTTCGGCCTTCTGCCAACAAGCCCGGTCGCAATGCGCCTCCGGCTGGGTCTTTCGATGGCGCTGATGGGCTATCTTGTGCTGTTTCTGCCGGGCTGGACGGGCATCTTTGCCGGACAGTTCATCGTCGGCGGCGCTCTGGGCGTGCTGATGCCGACCTCGATCATGTGGGCGATCAGCAGCGTCGCCCCGGATCAGGGCGGACGGAGCGCAGGAATGGTCGCGACATCGACTTTTCTGTCCCAGTTCGTCGCAATGCCGCTGGGAGCGATCCTCGCTTCAGCGATGGGCCGATATGCGCTGGCGATGGCCGTTTTCGGCGGGGCGATCGCCCTGTGTCTTTTGCTGACCCTGGCGATCAAGCCGAGCAGAGACGCGCACTCCGCAGCCTGATTCAGCCCCAAAGTCGCGCGCCCCGGCCTTGCGGACAGGACTGATAACCGAACGCGGCGATCATTACGTAGACGATAACACATCCGGTTCCGCCGATAGTCGGCGGTTCAACGTTAGGAGACAAGAGAGCAATGCCGACCGAAATTGAGCCTTTGATTTTGGCCGAGGGCCGCACTCCGTCTGACGTTCCCATTGTCGATCTCGATCCGTTCAGCGAAGAAGTGCTGGCCAATCCGCTGAAATATAACCAGGTCTGGCTCGATGCAGGACCAATCTACTGGTTGTCGGCGATTGGCGCCTATGGCGTTAGCCGGCATGCCGAACTCACGGCGTTGATGCGCGACTGGGACCATTTCCGCAACGGCGGCGGCATCACGCTCAAGAACAAGTTCGTCGATCCGGGCACCCTGCCCAAATCTATGCTTCTGGAGGCGGATTCGCCAGAGCATAACCATTCCCGATCGGTCGTGAACAAGATCTTCGGCGCTTCGGCGCTTCAGCCGCTATTCGACCGCTGGCAGGGGATCGCCGATGACCTAGTGGCAGGGCTGGTCAAGCGTGGCAGCTTTGATGCGATGTCGGAACTGGCGACCGTATATGGCCACGCCATCGTCCCACCCGAAATCGGACTGCGCGAACACAGGCCTGACCTGCTCTATGCCTATGGCAATGCCTTCAGCAATTCGGTCTATCCCTATAATCAGCGCTATGTCGACACCCAGAACAATCCGTTATTGCCGGAAGCGGTGGCATGGGTGGAAGAGAATTGCCAGCGCGAGCGGTTGGCGCCAGATGGCTGGGGCGCGGCGATCCACGCCGCCGCCGATCGCGGCGAATGTTCCCACGCAAAGGCAGCCGTCCTCACGCGTTCGCTGATTATGGCTGGTGTAGAGAACACGGTCATCATGTTCGGCAACATGATCCATGCCTTTGCGACCAATCCCGACCAATGGGCGATCCTGAAGTCCGATCCCAAAAAGCATATCCGGGGCGCGATCGAGGAAATCATGCGCTTCGACGGTCCGTCGATCCACTTCTTTCGTACCACGGGCAAGGAGACATCGTTCGGCGACGCTGTCCTGCCGGAGCATTCAAAGGTATTGATGGCGTTCATGGCGGCCAACCGCGATCCGCGACGCTGGCCCGACCCCGACCGCTTCGATATCACGCGCAACGCCACCGGGCATTTCGGCTTTGGCATTGGCGTGCATCAATGTCTGGGCCAGACCGTGGCCCGCAAACAGATGACACTGATTCTTGAGGCTCTGCTCACCCATGCCAAGTCCTTCTCGCTTGACGGTGATGCCGTGCGCAAGGTCAACAACCAGTCACATGTCTTTGCCACATTGCCCATCAGCGTCATAGCAGCCTGATCCGTAGATCACCTTCACGACGCCCCGCCATTGTGCCGGCGGGGCGGCAACGCTATCGCCTCACCATGACAGGCAAGGATCAGTTGGAACAAGAGGATCTGCCTCGATCGGCAGTTCAATTGACGCGGGAAAGCGATGCGAGCGGTCGCAAAACGCGATCCGCGCCAAAACGCAAATTGGGCGCCCAGATACTCGAATCGTTGCTGGAACGGATCGCGGCGGGAGCCTATCCGCGCGGAAGCCTGCTGCCGTCAGAGCGCGAGTTGATGGAATTGTTCCAGGTCGGGCGGCCATCTGTGCGTGAGGCGCTTCAGGCACTGGAGCATATGGGCTTTGTCACGATCAGTCATGGCGGAGGCGCACGCGTCATGCCCCTCACGGCGCACGGTGTGCTTGCCCAGATATCGCGCACCGTTGTGATGATGCTGTCGGGGTCCGACGACATGCTCAATCATTTCAAGGATGCCAGACTGCTGTTTGAACGTTCGATGGTGCGCCTGGCCGCTGAACAGGCGAGCGATGAGGATATCGGCCATCTGGGCCGGATACTGGACCAGCATCGACGCAGCATGGATGATCCGGAGAAATTCCTGGAAACGGACATGGCGTTTCATCGCGCCATAGCGGAGATTTCGCACAACCCGATCTACGTCGCCATTGCCGACGCCATATTGGGATGGATGCGGCAATTCCATGTCGATGCGGTTCAAACTCGCGGCGGCGAACAACTCACCTTCGATGAACATCAGAAACTGTTCAATCAGATCGCGGCCGGCAATGCCAAAGGCGCCGAAAAAACGCTGGATACGCATATCCGCCGCGCCAGCCGAAAATATCGTCGAAACCCTTCATTCTGACTGCGTCTGGCGAGACTGCCCCTCCGTTCAGTCCAACGCCGAATAAAGCCACGCGCGCGCCTGCCCGGCGTCGTTGAACAGCGCCAGCGCGCCCTCCATTAAAGTCTCCCTCTTGGCTTGGAGCGTCGCCAGGCCCGGTTTGGAAAGCAGGGCCCAGCGCATGGGATATCGCTTCAACTCATCATGAGCGAAACGATTGAGCATATCGAGGACGGGCATAGACTGGACGGGAAAGTCCCGGATATCGGACATGACAGCAATCTGCCCGAAATGCCGCCGTAGTCCGGCAATAGTTAAGCTGAATTCTTCGATAAAGCGGCTCGCGACGTCGATGCTCCAAAATCCTTCATACCGTATGGTCAGGATGCGCGTGTCTTGTTCAAATAGAATTTCATACATGACGCTATTCCTGTGACTCGATCATCTGAGCCCGATTTTTACTTGATGATCAAAAAACACGATCAATGTGTGGCGCTCCGGTGGACATAGCTCCAATCCCGGAGCGCCGCGATATCTCTAGAATCGCGTGATCATGTGGATACTCTTCTCGATCGCGGCGGTTTCGAACACCGACTTCCAATCGGGCACGAAAATTTCCCTCTTGGCAATCTCCACTGCATTGCGTGCGGCATCCGACAGCCTGCCCCCAGGCAGAATCCCAAACTGGATGGCGATGAGCACGTTGAGATGGCCCAGAATGAAATCATTTGCAGCCTGTTCCGGCACGCCGCGCGCAACGGCTTCATCGGTCGCCTCCTTGATGATGGCCACACATGTCGCCCCGATCGTTTCCGACAGCACCGGTTCCAGTATGGCCATCTGCTCGACGGTCACGCGGTGCAGGCGCATAACGGGGGCATACATTCGACGGGTTACATCCTCCGCTAGATTCCACAGCGCCTCGTCCCCGCGCATCATCGCCGCGACGACATGCTGTTTCGCCGCAATTCCGCCGAAATGATCCGCCTTAGCCACCGGATCGACCTCGTCGTTGAAGATCGGCGGGTGGCAAGGATGCGCGACGAATATTGAAAGATCGGCGCGGGCGGGCAGTTCGCCCGCGAACGGCGCCGCGGCGTCAAGCGCCAGCAGCATCGCGCCGGGTTTGAAATGATCGACCAGTGCGGCCGTAATCGCGCCGATGCGGTTATCGGGGATCGTAAGGATGACGACGTCGGCATCGGCCAGCGCATCGGCGGCTTCGACGCAGCTGATGCCCAGTTCCTTCAACCGATCGCGCCCGGCTTCGCTGACTTCGACGTGACCGACGACATAAGGGGCATCGCGCAGGTTCGCCGACACCCGATAGCCCATCTTGCCACCGGCCCCGATGATCGCAACATTCTTCATCTGACATCCTCTCCTGATCTCTATCGGGCGTTCAAAGCGGTGCGCCATGGCGCACCGCACCGAAATAATTGTCCGGCCCCATCTGGCCGCCCTTGAGGGCAATTTCGACTACCGGCGGGTCGTCCACGCCGGCAAGGCCGTCGCACAGCGGCGCGCCCGGCGAGAGTGCGGCGCGCATGGCAAGCGCACGCAGGCCAAGCGCCGCCACCACTTCTCCCGACGTGTCGCCCCCGGCAACCGCCACGCGACGAAGGCCAGCGCGCACAATGATCTGCGACAAGACCTTCCCCAGCCCCGCCCCGATGGCTGCCTGCGCCACGGCATCCGCCATCCCGTGCTCGCCAGCCATTTCACCCAGCGCCGCGATGGCGGGATCGTCCGGTCCGGCGGCGCTGAAGACCAGCGGGCTTGCGCCGGCATCCAGCGTCTGCAAGGCGGCCGCGACGAGCCGGCCGACCTCCGCCTCACGCCGGTCCGTCATGACCAACGCACAAGGATCAGCGCGAATGCAGTCGAAGCCGTTTGCACCGGCCCACGCGATCTGCCCGGCCGTGACCGGAGAGCAGCTGCCCGATACGACGGCGATCCGGTCTTCGGGCTGGGCCGTCCACATCCTTGGTCCGACATCCTCCGTGCCGGCTTCACGCCAGTGCGCGATCAACGCCGCCCCCACGCCGGACGACCCCACGGCAAGGACGGGATCGCTGCCGGCCTGTGCCAGCGCCCACAGGCTGCCCCCGGCAAATTGCTGGGATCGATCGTCAAGGACGTCGATCAATATCATGTCCCACTGGTCCAGTGCCGCGTCGAAGCGCGACTGGGCGTCGGGAGCCACTTGGTCGACCGGATCAATCAGGCCGCAACGCAGCGGCGTCTGCGCGGCGAGATGGCGGCGCAGATCAGCCTCGTGCATGGGAGTGACCGGATGGCGCGCCATGGTGGGATGGCGGTCAATCCGGTAATGGGCGCCCTCCGCACGCGCGAACAGGTTGCCGAACACGGTGTAGCGCCCCAGCGCCGGCGTGCCCACGATGATGGGCGTCGCCTTCCCGGCTTCGAAAACGGCGCGCCCGATCGCCACCGCGCGGCCGATATTGCCGATTCCCGGTGCGGAATCGAAGGTGGAGCAGACCTTGTAATGCGCAACATACGGCTGCATCGCCCGCAGCGCCCGGAACATCGCGGGAAGATGGGCGTCCATCCAGTCCACGCCTTTGGCGCGACTCGTCCCGGCGATGCCGACCGCGGCATAGCGGCGGGCCGCGACCGTCGCTTCCTGCGGCGAAGGCACGTTCAGGAAAAGCAACGTGTCGATCCCCTGCCCCGCCAGCGTCTCCAAGGCGTCGGTCGATCCGGTCACATCGTCGCCATAGAAGGCGACCAGCGGTCGATGGTCGTTGCTCGTCATCCGAATGTCTCGATCGCCTGGCGAAGCACGAAACTGTCGCGCGCCGCCTGTTCCAGTGTCACGCCATGCAGGGCGGCGTCCCACGCCTCGCGGATGCTGCGCACCCCCGCCCCGATACCGCCCGGATGCGCGACGATGCCGCCGCCGCAGGTGTAGATGAGGTCGGCCGAGCCAAGCTGCCGATAGGTGTCATGGGCCTGGCCCGCCCACTGGCCCGACGAGAAGACCGGCATCACCTCGAACCCCGGATTGCCATCGGGGAAAAGCGGGGTCAGGCAGGCGCGCGCCGAACGGATGACGCTGTCGTCCGCTTCGCTGAACTTGTTGCGCAGGCCGTTGACATGGAGGTGATCGACCCCGGCCAGCCGCCAGAATATCTGCCACGCCCGATAGTCGAAGCCCACGCCGGGACTGCGCCCAAGATAGCCCCAGCCATTGCGATGGCCATGTATCGGCAGCGCCGCATGTTTGCGGACGTGCAACGCGCCGGCGGCGCCCACGCTGTTGAGGCTGAGCATGATGCAGCTGCCCCCCAGCGCCAGCACCTTGTCATGATGGCGGAGCATCGCGTCAATATCATCGGTGATATTGAACGCATACATCACCTTCTTGCCCGTGCGGTCGGCATGATCGCGGATCACCCGCAACACCGCTTCCGCCCGCGCATCGAACGGACAATGGGGGCCATCGGCCTGGAGCTCGTCATCCTTGATGAAATCGATGCCACCTTCGCACAGGGCGCGGACCATATCGGCCGTTTGTTCTGGAGACAGCCCCACGCTGGGCTTGATGATCGTACCGACCAGCGGGCCGGCCGGAACGCCCGACTGTGCCCGCGTGCCCGCCACGCCGAACTGGGGGCCGTCGAACGCGGTCGCCCAGCTGTCAGGCAGCTTTAGGTCGACAAGACGCAGGCCGGTTATCTGTCGCAGTTCGAACAGGTTCCCGGCCACCGTCGCCATCAGATTGGGAAGCGAGCGCCCGAAATTGTCTTCGCCCCATGAAATTTCGACCAGCGCGCGCTGATATGGCCCCGGCGAACCATCCGCCACGGGCAGGCTGGCGACAGAACCCTGTTCCAGCAACTCCACACGCTCGACGGTCGCGGCCTGACGCGACACCAGGGACGAAATGTTGACCGGCAAGTCAACGAATGTCCCCGTCGACTGCTCGCCCGCCATGGCTTCCGCCACGCGTAACGGATCGCGGCCAGTCTCCAGCCAATAGGTCGCATGGATGCGCGCCAAAAAACCCCTCCCGATTAAGTGGTATAATCTCTACGTTTCTAAAATGAGGGTTTCAAGTCAGATCACCGCATAAATCTCGCAAAATATGAGGTTGACGACATATGCAGATCCACATATTCGAATATTCATTATACCAGTTGGGTGTTGGGTATGTTGAAAGCGGAAGTGGGTCGTCACGGTGACGACCGAATCATAGTAATGGATTCGATCACAAAGCTGACCCCGGACGACGTGGGCGCCATTGTCGTGTCCGCCTCTCATGGCGGCACCAGCTCGGGTGAATTCGCTTTGGAAGTCCGCTTAAAGCTCGTCTTTTTCAACGATGCCGGCGTCGGCAAGGATGGTGCGGGGACCGCAGCTCTCGCCATGCTAGATCAGCACGGCGTCGCAGCTGGCACTGTGTCCCATTTGAGCGCCCGAATTGGTGACAGTCGGGACATGTGGGATCACGGTGTGATTTCCCATCTCAATGCTGCGGCCAGGCAAATGGGCCTTTCGGAAGGCGCCTCGCTGGGCCCAGCATTGTTGGCCAGTATCGCGGCCCGCCCAGCTATGGATCAGTAGCGTAGAGCCGGCCGCATCCACCTGTAACATCAACCTTATCAACTGCCTTAAAGCATCTAATGCTCGCCGCCCTTCGCCAAACGTCACACGATATTATCGGCAGAAACCGCTTGATTATCCGGCCGCACCTTGTTTATCTTACATGGAAGATAAAAGAGAGAGGATAAAGGGTATGCCTATTTCAAAATGGGCGAGATCGCATTTTGCTGTCTTGTCGACATCCATGCTCGCGCTCGTTTCGGCAGAGTGCCATGCGCAGGCCGATACAATTCCGGGTCAGGCCACGGATACCGCCATTGCGCGTACTTCCAGCAACGGACAGATTGACGACATCGTCGTAACGGCACAACGGCGCTCTGAATCCGCGCAGTCTGTCCCCATTTCGCTGCAGAGCTTTTCGTCGGACAGCCTTCAGAAGACCGCTGTGCGCAGCACCGAGGACATGACATCCATAGTCGGTGGCCTCATCATCCAGCCGACATCGTCCAGGCCCTCAATCTTCATTCGCGGTGTAGGCACCAACAGCACCAATACCACGCCAGCAGTCCTGACATTCGTGGACGGCGTGTACATGCCGTTCGGCAACAGCATGGATCTGGCCAATATAGCCAGCCTTGAAGTTCTTAAAGGACCGCAGGGCACCCTGTTTGGTCGCAATGCAACGGGCGGTGTCATTCAGATCACGACCAAGCCCCCAAGCGAAACGCCGGGCGCCAAGGTGCAGATCGGCTATGGAAACTACAGCACAATAGACGCATCCGGCTATGTCACTGGCGGACTGGCCACCGGCGTCGCCGTCGATCTGGCCGTGAGCTACAGCAATCAGCAAGATGGCTTTGGAACGAACGTGTTCAACGGCGAGGACGTCTTCCGCACCCGTAAATTTTCAGCGCGCTCACGGATGCGCCTGGAACTTTCGGATTCGACCCGGCTGACCATCTCGGGCGATTATGGTCAGGTGCGCGGAAACGCGGGAACGAACGTCTCGCCGGCCGTGGGATATGATGTCTTGTTTGTCGCGGGTGCCCTGCGGCGCAGGGGCGGCTTTTATCCTGGCCCCTATGATCTGAACGCAGGGCCACGCACGCCTTATTTCAAGGCGAAGGAATGGGGCACGAGCGCGACGTTCGAAACCGAATTTTCGGACCTCACCTTCCGCAGCATCACCGCCTACCGCAAGGGACTGGAGCGGGCGAAGATCGATTTTGATGGCGGCCCGGCCAGTACGGTGAACCTGAGCATCAATCGCGATCCGCGCACGGCCTTCACTCAGGAATTGCAGTTGCTGTCGGATGGCAGTGGCCCGTTCCAGTGGGTCGGCGGGGTATTCTATTATAATGCCAAGGCCGAATTGGTCCCATTCCAGATCAATGCGAATGGCGCCTATGCCAAGGACACCGATGAATCCATCGCGCCTTATGCACAGGGAACATATGAAATATCTCCTGACACCAAATTGACGATCGGCGCCCGTTACACCGTGGAAAAGCGGAAGATTGAAGGATATGTGCTGCAGTCCGGCGTGGAAGCGCCTGGCCGACGTGGCAGCCTGTCCCAGAAGTTCAAAGAACCGACCTGGCGCATTGCTCTGGATCATAAATTCGGCTCGGGCGCGCTTGTCTATGCGTCGGCTTCCAAGGGCTTCAACGCCGGCTATTTCAACCAGTCGAGCCTTGCCGGATTCGCCACGACGCAGCAAAATCCCGAAGTGAAGCCGGAGTTTCTGACCGCCTATGAAGTTGGGACCAAGCTCGACCTGCTCGATCGGCATCTGCGCGTCAACCTGTCCGGCTTCCTGTACGACTATAAGGGATTGCAGCAGCAAATCTACGAACAGGGAGCTGTCGTGACCATCAATGCCGGCTCCGCCCGCATGAAAGGCATCGATTTTGAGATCGTCGCGCGTCCGGCCAACGCTCTCACCCTGTCGCTTTCGGGCACCTATCTCGATTCCCACTATAAGAGTTATAAGTTCGCGCCGAACTATGTTCGACAGCCTAATGGATCCATCATTGCCGTCGGCAATATCGATGCGGCGGGCCAGGTCATCACGAACGCGCCCAGGATCAGCTACACGGCATCCGCAAGCCATGTTCTGGAAACCGACATCGGCGACTTCACCACGACGGCGAACGTCAATTATCGCGGTCGTACATTCGCTGATCCGAACAACGCCTTCAAAATCCCTACGCGCTATGTTCTCAACGTTACAGAAAGATGGTCGGCGCCAGACAGCAAATTCTTCATGTCGGTCTGGGCCAAGAACCTACTGAACAAACGCTATGACCATGCCATCAACATTCTGGCTCCGGCCGGCCTGGTCGGCAACCCGGCGCCGCCCCGTACCTATGGGGTCACAGGCGGATTTGAATTCTGACCTCATGCATATCGAAAAATGCCTGGCCTGCGGTTAGCGCGCAGGACAGGCATTTCTAATTTTCACAACAAGCATGTCCTTGTGAACCGACGCGCACCGGCGCGCCGAAACATCATTCGTAGCGCAGGCCCATCTGTTCCAGCCGGCCACGCATATCATAGATGTCGAGACCAAGTTCGCCCGCCATCAATCGCTGGCGCTTGACCTCCTCCACTTCCTCGCGCTTGCGCGCGGCAGCCAGCACCGCCGCGGCGTCGGCCCTCTTCACCACGCACACGCCATCATCATCTGCCACGATAATGTCGCCTGGCTCGACGGCAGCCCGTGCGCATACGATCGGAACATTGACCGATCCCAGCGTGCCTTTGATCGTGCCCTGCGCCGACACAGTCTTCGACCACACCGGAAACTCCATGCGCGTCAGGTCGCGAACGTCGCGCACGCCCGCATCGATAACCAGTCCGCGGCATCCGCGAGCCATGGCCGACGCTGCCAGCAGATCGCCGAAATAGCCATCCTCACTAGGGGACGTAGGCGCCAGCACAAGAATATCGCCCGCCTGCAATTGTTCGATGGCGACATGCAGCATCCAGTTGTCACCCGGCGGAGACGAGATGGTTATCGCGGTACCAGCGACGCGGGCGCCGGGATAAATTGGCCGCATATAAGCGGCGAGCAGCCCTATCCTACCCTGAGCTTCATGCACCGTGGACACGCCCGCCGATGCCAGGCCGTCGATCACATCCGCTTCGGCCCGGTCGAAATGCGTTACAACACGTCCAGCCATCTTGGATCCTTGCTGAAACTTTCTGTTTGGTCGAACGCGCGGCAATCGTTGGGATCAGCCGCGCGCCATGGCAATTCAAGGATAGATGATAAAGTTGGAAAAGCCGCCGTTGCGGCTCGTCATCCCCGAAATCGCCTCGTTGATATTTTCCATCTTGTGTCCATGATGTTCGAAGACGGACATGTTCAGCAACCCGCTGCCAGCCAGCGCCGACAACTCACGCGCTTCCTGCGTCGTGAACCAGTTGGAACCCAACAGCGCGCGATTGGCTGTGGAGATGAAGTCCATCTTGACCGGAAAGGTGCCCTGGACGGCGCCGACATTGACCAATGTGCCACCCCGCGCCAGACTGAACATGGCCTGGATCAGCATCTCATGTGGCGTGCCCGGACCAAGGCAGTCCAGAACGACATGTGCCCCCTCCCCGCCGGTGACCTGCGCCACCCAGTCCGTGATCGACCCGTCCAAGGTCGAAAAGACTTCGATGCGGTCGGGCGCCAGCGCCTTCACCTTTGCAAGCAGATCGCGGTCCCTGCCCGTACCCAGAATGCGCGGAGCCCCCATGGCGAGTGCGCACAGCACGCCGCTCAGCCCCAGCGTGCCGCTGCATCCATTGACAAGCACGGTCGAGGTGACCGAAAGCTTGCCTTTTTTAAGGCCCGAATAAGCAGTACCGATATAGCCCAGCCTTGCCGCCTGCTCATAGCTCATGGAATCTGGAATAGGGACCAGGGCACTTGTGGGGGCGGTCATGAACTCGCCGAATCCCGCATATGGATAGCGTTCGAACATTTTCCACGACAGATCCGTGTGCCCGAAATAGCCGTTGAACGTGTAATATTCGCAGGTGACCTGATTGTTTGTCATGCAGGCATCACAAGTGCCGCAAGAACGGCCCGGATTGACATACACGCGTTGCCCGACGGAATAGCCATAGGCATGATCACCCACGGCCACGATTTCACCGGCCGGATCCAGTCCAAAGATCGCAGGAAGCGGCGGCAGCGGATATTGCGGATACCATGTCGGCCACATGGCCAGGATATTGGCGAGATTGGGAACGATCCCACAGGCCTTGACCTGTACGAGGACATCGGTCGCACCGGGCGTCGGTGTGTCCATTTCCTCCAGTACAAGCGGTGCGCCGATCTCGTGCATCCGCGCGACTTTCATCCGTGCCTGAATTCCCATTCTTCTCTCCTGCAATTATCGCGACGATGTCGTCGGCAACGTTAGGCCGGGATGGCCATGCCAGCATCGATCCTCTGTCTGAATAAATCTTCCGCAGAAGATTTCAATGGCCCCTTTCCTTATCGCGGCATAAATTTCGTGCGATCGCCAGAAGGTGCTGCAATGTTGGGCTGTCATCCGCCTTTTTCCAGGCGATGCCCGTCTCAAGCATCGGCGCGTCCTGTAAATCCAGATATTGCACGCCTGATCGTGCCATGTTTTTGAGGGAAACCGGCACCAACGCCATGCCCAGACCGGCAGATACCAGGCTTATGATCGTCTGCATCTGAATCGCTTGCTGCGCGACATTGACGCTTCCATCCCGGCTGGCAACATAGTCTTTGACGAGATCATGGAAGGACGGCGCAAGTTCACGCGGAAATATGATTAGCGGCAGTCCTGCAATGCTCTGCGCCGCAATGCATCCATCCTGCGGCACCAGTCGACCCAGCCTTATCCATTCTTGCGGCACCGCGACCACCAGAGGCTCCTTCATCAGGGGCATGAAATCGAGCGCATGCGGCAGGGGCGTGGCCGGCGGGATGATGATGCCGGCATGGCAGCGGCCATCCAGCAGCGCGGGTATCTGCATATCACTGGTCGCTTCGTGCAAGTGGAGGTCGACATCCGGCCAAAGCGCCGTGAATTCCTGGACGAGCCGTGGCAACAAATTATAGTCGGCTATAGTGATGAACGACAATGTCAGCTGGCCCTCCCGCCCATCGCGCAGCATGCGCGCGACATCTTCCAGCGCGTCGAGTTGCCGCAGCACAGGGCCGACTTTTTCCAGCCACTGCGCGCCAAACGCCGTCAGGGCGACACGGCGCTTGGTCCGCAGAAAAAGCGACGCCCCCAGCTTTCGTTCCAGAGCAATGATGGACTGGCTGAGCGGCGGCTGCGTCATGCCCAGTTGATCGGCCGCCCGTCCAAAATGCAACAATTCTGCAACGGCCGCGAAATGGCGAAGCTGACGCACATCCATAAAGTTGTCCTACGACTTAAAGCGAATATAATAATATATTTCACATTATCCGGAGAAGCAAATAGGGAACGATATCGACGAAGGAATTGACATGCCCGCATACCGTTCCCGTACTACCACCCATGGCCGCAACATGGCAGGCGCGCGCGGGCTGTGGCGCGCGACGGGGATGAAGGACGAGGATTTCGGCAAGCCGATCATCGCGATAGCTAACAGCTTCACCCAGTTCGTGCCCGGCCATGTGCATCTGAAGGATCTCGGCCAGCTGGTCGCTCGGGAAATCGAGGCGGCGGGCGGCGTTGCCAAGGAATTCAACACCATCGCGGTCGATGACGGGATCGCCATGGGCCATGGCGGCATGCTCTATTCGCTGCCCAGCCGCGATCTGATCGCCGACAGCGTCGAATATATGGTCAACGCCCATTGCGCCGACGCGATCGTGTGCATCTCCAACTGCGACAAGATCACGCCCGGCATGTTGATGGCCGCGATGCGCCTCAACATCCCGGTCGTCTTCGTGTCCGGCGGGCCGATGGAAGCGGGCAAGGCGACCGTGCGTGGCAAGAAGGTCGCGCTCGACCTGGTCGACGCCATGGTCGTCGCCGCCGACGAAAATTATACGGACGAGGAAGTGAAGACCATCGAACGGTCGGCCTGCCCCACCTGCGGCAGCTGTTCGGGCATGTTCACCGCCAATTCGATGAACTGCCTGACCGAAGCGCTGGGCCTGTCGCTGCCGGGCAATGGGTCGACGCTGGCCACCCACTCCGATCGCGAGCGCCTGTTCCGTGAAGCCGGCCATGTCATCGTCGACATCACCAAACGCTATTACGAGCAGGATGACGAGAGCGTCCTGCCGCGCAGCATCGCCAATTTCGCAGCGTTCGAAAATGCCATGAGCCTGGACATCGCAATGGGCGGGTCGTCCAACACGGTGCTGCACCTGCTGGCGGCCGCCTATGAAGGCGGGATCGACTTCACCATGGCCGATATAGACCGGCTGTCGCGCCGCGTGCCGTGCCTGTGCAAGGTCGCACCGGCCAAGAACGACGTCCATATGGAGGATGTCCACCGCGCCGGCGGCATCATGGCGATTCTGGGCGAACTGGAGCGCGCGGGCCTGATCGACGCAAGCCTGCCGACCGTGCATGCGCCGACCATGGCCGCCGCGCTCGCCCGCTGGGACATCGGCCGCACCAATAGCGAGGAAGTGCGCAACTTCTATCGCGCGGCGCCCGGCGGCGTGCCGACCCAGACGGCGTTCAGCCAATCCGAGCGCTGGGAGGAACTGGACACTGACCGCGAGCATGGCGTGATCCGTTCGGCCGAACATGCCTTTTCCAAGGATGGCGGCCTGGCCGTGCTGTTCGGCAACCTCGCGCCCGAAGGCTGCATCGTGAAGACGGCCGGCGTGGACGAAAGCATCCTCGTCTTCCACGGCCAGGCCCGCGTCTATGAAAGCCAGGACGCGGCGGTCGCGGGCATCCTTGGCAACGAAGTGAAGGCCAACGACGTCGTCGTCATCCGCTATGAAGGGCCAAAGGGCGGGCCGGGCATGCAGGAAATGCTGTATCCCACCAGCTATCTGAAGTCGAAGGGGCTGGGCAAGGCCTGCGCGCTCATTACCGACGGGCGTTTTTCCGGCGGCACGTCGGGTCTGTCGATCGGCCATGTGTCCCCCGAAGCGGCCGAGGGCGGCCTGATCGCGCTGGTCCAGACCGGCGACCCGATCGTCATCGACATCCCGGCCCGTGTCATCAAGGTGGACCTGGACGACGCGCTGCTGGCGGAACGCCGCGCCGAAATGGAAGCCAGCGGCCCCAAGGCATGGAAGCCCTTCGGCCGCAAGCGCGACGTGTCCCCGGCCCTGCGCGCCTATGCCGCAATGACCACCAACGCCGCCAAGGGCGCCGTCCGCGACGTCAGCCAGATCGAAGACCGTTGAGCGGCACGCATGACTGTCACGATCAAGCCAGTGATGTGCGGTAGACGCGGTCGAGTAATTGCAGCAATGTACGATACTCCTTATCGGTGAGGCTGGCGGCATAAGTACGGTCTAACGTGTCTGTCCACCCGCTCGCTTCAAGCTCTCCTTCGCCTGCCGCTGTAATCCATAACCCATTGCGCTTACCGCTCTCCTCCCGTCGCTCGACAAGCCCTCGTATCAACATATCTTTTGTCAGACTGGCCATGTTCGATTCTTGAATCATCAGGATGCGGGCGGCATGCACCTGCCTTATGCCGGGATTAGACTGAATGAGCCTGAGAAGGGAAAATGCTGCTAGGCTAATGGCGATCCCTCCGCTGGCGCGGATGCGTTCGTTGATCTGGACCTGTACGACCCGTGTCATGAATCCAAGAGATTTTGTCAGAGACCCCAACGAATATTCGACGTCTCCGACCAGCGTTTTGACTGCCATCAAGTCCTAATCCACTCCCTGCCGCTATTGCTTCAGCATCGTTTCAGCCAGCAACGTCGCCATGGCAGTCCATGAGCGCGCGTCAGCCGTCGCATCGTAGCGGGCGAAATCGGGCCTGCCCCAGCTGTCCGCCCGCCAATTGGTGAAGGTATGATAGACACCACCATAGACATGCAACTGCCAATCGACCGCTGCGGTGCGCATTTCCTCCTCGAATGCCAGACGTTCCGCCAACGGAACGCCCGGATCCTCACTGCCGATACAGGCAAGGATCTTTGCGCTCATGCCACTTTGCCTTTTGGAATAAGAAGACACAAGACTACTGTGAAAGCCGACGACCGCGCGCAACGGTGCCCCCATGCGAGCCAGTTCCAACGCCAGTCGTCCACCATAGCAAAAGCCGATCGCGGCCAGCCTGTCGCCATCAACCGCAGGATGTTCCGCCAATGCCCGCAGCGCGGCGTCCCCGCGGCCGCACGGGCGATTGGGCTCCTCGTAGAAGCTGGCAAGTTCAGCCATTGCCGCCTCTGGCTCGAGCACCTGCTGATCACCATGCAGATCCGCCGCGAAAGCGGCATAACCAAGGCCGGCAATACGCTCTGCCCGTTCCAGCACATGGTCGCCATAGCCGAATATATCGGGTAGCACGAGGACGCCTGCCACAGGCGCGTCACTTTCAGGCAGGAAGAGCGTTCCTGTCAATTGCACGTCCGCCCGGTAGGAAATCGGCTGCGTTCTCATGCCAGTGCTTTCACTATAGGATAATCAGGCATCAACATTTGCTGTTGCCGATGGTGAGGCCATGCCGATCTCCGCCAACACTTCGGCGGTATGTTCGCCCAACAGCGCGGCCGGCCGCTGCGGCGGCCCGCGCTCGCCGTCGAAACGCGCTGCGCGGCGGATCAGCGTTACCGGCCCGGCGACGGGATGTTCGGCCGTCTCGAACATCTGGGCATGACGCACGCCTTCATTCTCCATCACTTCGGGAATGCGCAACACCTCCGCTGCCGGCACGTCCGCGGCCACCATGATGTCGACCCACTCGCTCCGGGTGCGCGTGGCGAAGATGTCGGCCAGTTCCGCCTTGAGCGCAGCCCAGTTGTCGATCCGCGTCGCGCGCGGCTTGAACCGCGGATCATCGACAAAGTCCGGCCTGCCCACCGCATTGGCGAAACGCACCCACATATGTTCGGGACCGGCCAGGTGGACGGCGAGCAGTTCACCCTGGGCGCAGCTAACAACCAGCGAATGAGACATGGACGCCCGGAATTCGGAGTCCCATTCCATACCGTTTTCGGTGTGGAAAGCGAACGCGTCGGGAATGAAGGACATGGTCGCGTCCAGCATCGAGACATCTACACGCTTGCCCTTGCCTGTTCTGGCCCTTTCGATCAGCGCGCTCTGGATAGCGTTCGCCGCGTAGAGCCCGGTTACCTGATCGGAAAGCGTCGGCCCGCGCAGGGCGGGCTTGTCGGGATCGGTGAACAGATACAGCAGGCCCGACAGCGCCTGACCGATCGTGTCGAACGCTGGCCGGCGCGCATAGGGCCCATCAGCGGAAAAACCGGCGATCGAACAATAGACCAGACCGGGATTGCTCGCGCGCAGCGCTTCATAGCCGATCCCCAGACGATCCATCACGTCCGGCCGGAAATTTTCCAGCACGACATCGGCCCGCTGCGCCAACGCCCGGAAGGCGGCCTTGCCTTCATCGCTTTGCAGGTCAAGCGTGACGCTGCGCTTGTTGCGGTTGATCGCCGTGAAGTTCGGCCCGTACAAGGGTGCCTTGCCACTCGCATAGTTGCGCATGGGATCGCCCCCGTCGGCACGCTCCACCTTGATGACCTCTGCCCCTGCATCGGCCAGTTGCTGACCGGCGAACGGGCCGGAAATATATTGGGAGACCTCAACTACCTTGATGCCGGCCAACGGACCGGCGGCTGCGCTTGCGTCATTCATCCATTTTCTCCTGTTCAGGCCGAGCCCGAAAAAAATTAGCCGGCGTCGTCCTCCGGTTCGAAGAGCAACAGGTTCGTTCCGTCCGGCAAGGGCGCCCAGCATGGCCGGACCCGCAAGCCCACCGACACGCGCTCCATCCGACAGTTGATGAGGTCGGCGATGATGTTGACCCCCTCGTCAAGCGTAACCGTCACGACGGCATAGGGCGTGTGGCCGACGAAAGGGGGACGTGCGATGCGCGCGATCGTCCATGCAAAAACAGTCCCGCGACCCGACACTTCGCGCCACTCCAGATCGCGGCCTCCGGTAAAGATGCTGAGGGGACGGGGATAAATCTGATAATTCCCGCTATGCCGGCAATATTGGACGAGCAACTTCTTGTTGCGCGTTCCGTCCCAATAGGGCTCGGAAAAGCTGTAGTGGCGGGGCGTGGCGCGTTCGACACTGAGCGTATCGTTCAACATGTCAGTCATGTCTGCTCATCCCTCAACGCCGAGCACCAAGGCGGTGCTGCTGTTCCAGTTCCGGCCATAGGTGATGCCACCAATGCCGGTTACCAAACCATATTGGCAGTCTTTCACCTGCCGCGCGCCGCCCTCACCCATCAACTGGCGCACCCCTTCGACGAGGTTCAGCCCGCCGCCGGCAAGGCCTGGCTGACCCGCTGAAATCTGCCCCCCGCCGGTATTGATCGGCAGGTCACCGGCAAAGCTGATGTCATGGTCGCGGATGAAGGCGCCGCCTTGCCCGGGCTTTGCAAAGCCCATCATCTCCAGCTTCATGACGACCGCGATCAGGAAATCGTCGTAGGGCTGGTAGAAATCCATGTCGCCAATAGACAGGCTCGCCTGCGCGAAAGCCTTTTTCCCGGCCACAAGATGTCCGCTCTGCGTGATGTCGGTCAGATTGTCGGTGATGCCGTAGTTCGTGCGCTCGCCATAGCCCAGCGGTACGACAAAACGCTCCAATCCCTTTTCCCGCGCGCGCTTGGCTGTGGTCATGAGCAGACCATTGCCGCCATCACAGACCATCACGCAATCGAGCAGCCGAACGGGATCGGCGATCATCCGCGAATTAAGATAATCGTCAACGGTGATCGGCTTGCGGAGTTTCTCGCAGGCATTGTCATTGAGGAGCGCATGGTTGCGCTGCGTCACCGCAAGCTTGCCCAACGCTTCCAGGTCCAGCCCGTAGAGATGGTCGTACCGGCTACTGAGCAGCCCGAAATCAGCCGGCGGACCGATCATGCCATAGGGATGGATCCATTCGCCGTGGAAGGACTTCATGTTAAGATTCTGCTCGGACGATTCAGTGTCCACATTCAGCAGAAAGACGGTGCTGCACAATCCGGCATCCAGAGCGGCGGCGGCGCGGCTCACGGCTGCAACCGCGGACGATCCGCCAAGATCGACCGTCTGGCAAAAATCAAGTTCCAGCCCCAGAAACTCCGACGTCGTCTGGGACCAGAAGCAGTTGCCTGCCCCTGTCATCGACCCGTTGATGAGCAGGCCGTCAATCTCGCCCTTTTCGATGCCGGTAGATTCCAGCAACGAAGCCAATATTTCGGCGCAATAGTCCCAGATGTGACGGCCGGAACGCGCTTCGATCTTCGTTTCCGCAAATCCCACTATCGCATTGTCGCGCAGCGCCATGATCCTCTCCCTTCATTATCGCAGCAAACGAGCCTGACGCTTAAGCGTGCTGGTCGCCCGATTTGCCGGGTTCGGCCAGTCGCTTCGCCCGTCCTTCCACGAATTCCGCAAGGCGCTCGGTGGATTCCGGGCTTGCAGCGACATGGCTGAACAGGCCTTCCACGAACAGGCCGTCATCGTAGGAATAATCCTGAATGCGCGGAAGCCCGTTCACGATAGCCCAGTTCGTCAGAACGGCATTCTCAGCGATGCGATGAGCCAGCGAGGCAGCGCGTTCGATATGCTGCCCCTTTTCGACGCGATATTGCAGGAGGTTGAAGCGCTCGCCCTCATCTGCCGTCAAGACGCGCCCGGTCAGCATCAGGTCACTCATGCGCGCGACGCCCAGCAACCGGGCGATGCGGACGGACCCGCCGCCACCGATATAAATGCCTCGCTGTCCTTCGGGCAGGGCGAAAAAGGTCGTCTCATCGCCGACGCGGATGTGGCAGCACGACGCGATTTCCAGCCCGCCACCGATGCACGCGCCGCTCAGCGCGACAACAAAGGGGATTTTGCCCCGCGCCAGATAGTCGAAGGGCCGCCCAATCGCTGCCGATCCGATCCGCATTTCCAGGTGCTTGAGGTGATCGTTCATCCAGCCTGCGGCTTCCGCCAGATCCAGCCCGGCGCAGAAATGTTCGCCATGACTGAACAACAGTCCGACCCGCGCTTCTTCCTGCGCCCGCATGACCGCCGCCTGAAGTTGCTCCTGGAGCGGAGTGTTGAGTGCATTGCGCTTGGATAGCCGATTAAGGCCGATGCGAGCGACCTTGCCATCGAGTTCATAAGTAATGAGCTGTTCGGACATAGATATTTCCCGTGATGATAGCCGGATCGAACCGACGAAAATTCAGTTGGACATGCGTGGCAGGCCCAGCCCGCGCAGCGCGATGATATTGCGTTGAATCTCGCTGGTGCCCCCGCCAAGCACGCCCATCAGCGAATGGCGAAGCTCCTGCTCCATTCCCCCGAGGGGAGCAGAGGGCGCGTCGTCCGACAACAGACCACCCGCGCCCAATATGTCGAGCGCCGCTTCGCCCAGCCGCTCCTGCAATTCTCCGACGAACACCTTGCTCATCGCCGCTTCATAGATGGGCGTGCGGCCAGCCTGGCTCAGGTCTGCGTTGCGCAACGTGAACTGACGCGCAATTTCGATTTCGCAGCCTAACAATCCGATCCGGTCCCGGATCAACGGATCGTTGGCCAACGCGTGATCATCCCGCACGTGCCGCACCAGCGTGTCGAAAATATGCTGGAGATGGGCGACGGTGTTGCCGATCATGACGCGCTCTGCCGCCAGCGCGCTGGTGATGACCTTCCAGCCGCCATTGACGGGGCCGAGCAGGGCGCTGCCGGGCACCCGGACATCGTCGTAGAAGGTCGCGCAGAAAGTGCGCCCGTACATCGCCATGCTGGGCCGGATGCTGATGCCGGGCAGGTCGAGCGGCATCAGGAACACGCTGATGCCGGCATGTTTGGGCCGCGCGTCGGGGTCCGTCCGCACGGCAAGAAAGGCGTTTTCGGCCTGGTCGCCATAGGTGGACCACAGCTTCTGCCCGGAGATGATCCAGTCGTCGCCGTCACGCCGCGCCGAGGTGCGCAGCGACGCCAGATCGGACCCCGCCTCCGGCTCGCTGTAATGAAGACAGAAAGGCGTTTCGCCGCGCAGGAAGGCGGGGAGATATTTCGCCTTCTGCTCGTCCGTCCCGAACTGGATGATCGCCGGTCCGACGATCGTCTCGTTCGTCATGTAAGAGTCAGTTGGAGCCTCGGCGAATTCCAGTTCCTCGATGAACGCAAGCTGCTCGCCGGGACTGCGCGCCTGTCCGCCAAACTCCTTGGGCCAGTCGAGGCCGAGCCATCCGGCCTGCCCCATCCTGCGCGAGAATTCGGGGTTCCAGCGGCGGCTGCGCAATGGCCCCGCACGGGTCGCCTCGCGATCGGCATCGGTCCAGTTTTCCGCCAGCCAGGATCGGATCGCGTGGCGAAAGGCAATGACGGAATCGTCGAGGTCGTGGGAAGGAAGCTTGGGCATCTTGGTCCTCAGGCGGCGTCGCGCAGCAGATAATCGGCAAGGCCGGCGCGAGCGCGCGCCGTGCCGCCGAAGCGGAGCAGATCGGCATGGATCCGGCGGAAATGCCGGGGCGCTTCATGCTCCTCGGCATATCCAATTGCGCCCAGCACGTGGTGCACTTCCAGCGCGAGCTGGCGAAAGGCCGGACCGGCATAGGCGATCACGGCATCGGTCAGAACCCGCCATGCCGGATCGCCGCGATCATAGGCCGCAGCAGCGCTGCCGAACAGCAGGCGGGTGCCATCCAGCCTGGAGAAACAATCGACCAGCTTGTGCTGAATCGCCTGAAACTCGCCGATCACATGACCGAACTGGCGCCGCACCTTGGCATGGTCCAGAGCGAGATCGAAGCCGCGCTGCGCGCTGCCCAGCGCGCGGGCGCCGCACAACAGACGCATCAGCTGGGCTGCATCAGACAGCCTGTCCGCCTCAAGCGGGAACCAGATGACTGGCTCGGCGGTGACTTCAATGCTGCTTAGCGCAGGGACGGCCAGTCCCGGTTCGGCCGTCACGGCCACGCCATCCAGCGTCAGAACAGCCAGGCCTGAGGGCGCGTCCGCCAGAACCAACAAATGCGTCGCCGACGCTGCATTTTCGACGAAAGCCAAGGACCCGGTGATCCGGCCCTCGAATAAACGCACCGATCCCGCTGCCCGATCTCCATCGAACGATCCCAGCGCAAGAGCAGGCAATATCTCGCCACACTGGACGCCGCGCAGAAATTCCTGAACTGAGGCGTCAGGCGTATCGTCCATCAAGAGATTGGCGATGATCGTGGCCGAGATGATCGCGGGACAGGCCACACGACCCAGTTCTTCCATGATAAGAACCGCCTCGCCAACGCCAGGTCCATCATCGGTACCGATGGACGTCAGCCCCATCTCTGCAAGAGCGCGGGCCTGCTGCTGCATCACGGTCGCGTCATCGCACCGCTCTACGCCGCCCTCTACGGGCCAGCTGTCTTCCAGAACGCCCCGTGTGGAATCGACCAGAAGCGTTCGTTCTTCCGCAGTCAGTCGGACCGTCATGTCCCTCTCACCCTTCGTTGCAGGTATGGCGATCAGTTGGTGCGATCTCCATCCTTATATCTGATGTGGAAGACTTACGTACGCGATCATCTTTGTCAATAAACTTATTTTATATAAGTTTTTTCGCTACCGAGTTTTCAACCAAATATATGTTATTACTGCATATTCTTCTCAACCAACGTGGCGGCCGGCAAATTCCCTTAACAATCTACCAACATGATCCAGCCCCAGCCCCAGACCGTGCACCGTCGACACATGATTATGTCCGGCCAGCCAGTGCAGTTCGGGAGGGCGGCCATCGGCTGTGTTGAGCGCCATGGCGAGGTCCAGTGTCTGGTCAGCGATCTGCGCGGGATCGAACTCCGCAACGCTTAGCAGCAACGGTGGATGATCGGGACCAACATGGGAGGCGGGCGACCGGTCAGGCCAAAGCGCCAGATCGTCGCCCACATAGATGCGTGGACCGGCGATGATCGGTTCCTTGGCGCGGTAGAAG
The DNA here is from genome assembly GCF_059421905.1 of Sphingobium sp. GW821-FHT02B05. Classification (NCBI taxonomy): domain Bacteria; kingdom Pseudomonadati; phylum Pseudomonadota; class Alphaproteobacteria; order Sphingomonadales; family Sphingobiaceae; genus Sphingobium; species Sphingobium sp. GW821-FHT02B05. Next base: position 32,875 of record NZ_JBWKVW010000010.1, on the reverse strand, counting down.
CCGCTGAGAAGCGCCACAGCGCGCACCGCCCTGTTGCGATATCCATTAGAACGCGGATCAAACAGATAGCCGGCAACATGCGCCGCACCGGCCGACTGACCGATAATCACGATCCGCGAAGGATCTCCGCCATGGTTGACGGCATTGCGCTCGATCCACTCCAGGATGGCAGCAACGTCTTCATTGCCCGACGGCCAGAGCGCGTCCGGCGCCAGTCGGTAATTGGCGGTGATGCCCAGAAAGCCGTGCGCTGCGAAATAGCGTCCCACATTCCCGTAGAAAAGCGGGTCACCACTTTTATCGCCGCCAACGAACCCGCCGCCATGCAGGAACAGCAGTATGGGAGCGCCCGGCGCATCGGTCGGAAACACGTCGACGCGGTGCCGTGGATGCGGACCATAAGCCTGATCGGCGATGATCGGGCGCGCAGACCAGGGCGCCGCGGCGACCGCCGTGCGGTAGATATCACGGGTTGCGGCCAGAATGTCGGGTGCAAATCGCGCCCCGATCTGCGCCAGCTGGGCTTGTGCGCCTGCTTCGTCAAAGGCGACCGCACTCATCGCTGGGCTTCCCTCAGCACGTCCGTGCCGCCCGGCGTCAAAGTCTGACTGAACCCTCCATCTAGAGTGAGTATGTTCCCGTTCACATAATCCGCAAGGCCAGACACGAGGAACAGAATCGCTTTGGCGATATCATCCGGCGTCGCAACCCGACGCAGGGGATTGTTGGCAGCTACGCGATCCCACATCTCCTGCGGCAGCATGGCGACCAGTCTGGGCGTGGAGATGAAACCTGGCGCCACGCCGTTCACGCGCACACCCTGCGGCCCAAGTTCCAGTGCCGCATAGCGGACCAGATGGTGCAGCGCAGCCTTGGCGATGCCGTAGAAGGTCTGGTTGGGAATGGCTGCCAAGCCTGACAATGATCCCACAAAGGTCAGGCTGCCGCCGCCCCGCGCGGCGAGCATTGGCCCGGCGACCTGAACCGTCAAAATCGCATGTCGCAGCACGATGTCGAATTGCTGCCCGATAGCGTCATCGTCCATTTCGTCGATGCGCGCATTCTTGGCCATGCCGACGACATTGACCACCCCGGCGAAATCATCACCGAAGGCCGCCTGAGCACGGGCAAACACGCCCTCGACATCGGCCCGGCGGGTCACGTCGGCGACATATGCCTCGCCGCCCACCTGCGCTGCCACGGCCGCCGCCTGTTCCTCCGACCGATCGACGCACAGCAAGCGCGCCCCGGCGCCAGCTAGCGCCGCGCAGGTCGCGTCGCCCAGGCCGCCACCGCCGGCGCCCAGCACGACATAGCCCCGCCCGTCCAGACGAGCACTTTCCAGATGATTGCTAAGCGGCGACATGCCCGTTCCTTTCATCGCCCGTCGCCCAGCGGCCGAGCCATTGCAGATAGTGCTGCTGCCGTTCCGCATCCGGTCCGGCCCAGCCATGTTCCAGTTCGACCGGCCCGGTGAACCCGCGCGACTCGATCTCGTCGATGATCCGCACGAAATTGAGTTCGCCCGCACCTGGCTCGGTCCGCCCTGGATTGTCGGCAAGCTGGATCAGCTCGATCAGATCCCACGCCCGGTCCATATTGCCGATGATGTCGCCATCCATCGCCTGGATGTGCGCGGTGTCGAAGATCAGGCGAACCGCCGGATGCCCGGCGCCCCGCACCACGTCGATCGCGTCAGCCAGATGGTGGAGCAACATATGGGGCAGGCGCTGTGCATTCACGGACTCCACGCACAGCGTCATTCCCTCGGCCGCCACCCTGTCGGCCACCCGTGCGAGATTGGCCGTCATGGCGCACATCTGTTCGCCGCGCGACCGTGCGGGGTCCGCCCCCGTCAGCACCGCAATATGGCGCGCGCCGATCCGCCGCCCGATGGCGATCGCGCCGTCAAGATCATGGTCCAGCGCGGCCCTGCCCGCTGCATCCGTCGCGCTCCAGACCGGCTGGCCGGCACGGGCAAGCGGCGCGAACACGAAACAGCCAAGACCCAGCCCGGCCGCCCGCGCCGCCTCTCCAACCGCGGTCTGTTCCGCCTCGCTGCGGCTGGCCGCGAAGGGATCCTGAATGCAACGGAAACCCTGTGAGGCCAGAAACGCAATCTGCGCGGCTGGCGATATATCCCCGATCAGCGTGCCGAAAAGCGGCAGGTCCGGGGTCGGAAAACCCAGATGCGGTGCGAAATCCAGACGGAATCCCGGCTTGTTCGTCATGATCCTCTCCCTGTTTCGGGCATTTTCAAACCGACCTTGGTCAGGCGGGCAGGAACATCGCCTTGGTTTCCAGGAACGACGCCAGCCCCTCCGGCCCGCTTTCGCGGCCGATGCCCGACTGCTTGTACCCGCCGAAGGGGGCCGCGCTATCCAGGTTGAAGCCGTTGATGCTGATATGCCCGGTCCGCACCCGGCGCGCGATCCGCTCGGCCCGGCCGACATCGGCCGAAAATACCGATCCGCTCAGGCCGAAATCGTTGTTGTTGGCGATCCGGACGGCCTCCTCGTCGCCGTCATAGGCCATCACCGACACCACCGGACCGAAAATCTCTTCCTGCGCGATCCGCATGTCGGCCGTCACGCGATCAAAGACGGTCGGGGTGATGAAATAGCCCCGGTCGAACAGTGGAGACGCGCCGCCGCCTGTCGCGATCCGGGCGCCTTCGGCCTGGCCAATCCCGATATAGTCGAGCACGCGGTCCCGCTGGCGGGCGATGGAGACAGGCCCCATCTGCACCTGCGGATCGGCGGGGTCGCCCATCCTGATGCCTTCCGTCGCGGCGACATAGGCGTCGAGGAAATCGGCGTGGCGGCTGCGCGGCACCAGCACACGGGTCTGGGAAAAGCAGATCTGGCCACTGAACGGCATGGTGAAGGGCGAGAGCGTCTGCATCCACAGGCCGATATCGGCATCCTCGCATAGGATAGTCGCGGACTTGCCCCCCAGTTCCATGCCCACCCGCGCCAGACGCTCGCCACAAACGCTGGCGATGTGACGCCCGGCGGCGGTGGAGCCGGTGAAGCTGACCTTGTCGATCCGTGCATCGCGGATCAGCAGGTCGCCCACTTCGCGCCCGCCTGGCACCACGTTGACGACGCCGGCCGGCACCCCCGCGGCGGACACGCATTCCGCCAGGATCAGCGCGTCCAGCGGCGTTTCCGGGCTTGGCTTGGCCACGACCGTGCAACCTGCCATCAGCGCTGCTGACATCTTCTGGGTCAGCAGGACCAGCGGCGCGTTCCACGGCGTCACCAGCGCGGCAACGCCCACCGGCTCCCGAACGACCTTCAGCCGGCCGTGGGCGGGAGCGCGATCTTCCTCGAAGGCGAAAGTATCAGCCTGATCGGCATAATAGCGGAAGTGCTGAGCAGCCGCGCCGGCAATCGCGCCGACGAACCATTGCGGCGCGCCCACCTGCCCGGTCCATACCCGCTTAAAGAGCATCTCCCGCTTGTCGATCTCATCCGCGATGCGGCGCAGAAACACCGCGCGCTCGGCCGGCGTCAGGCGGGGCCAGTCTCCGGTATCGAACGCGCGGCGCGCGGCATGGACAGCCGCATCCATATCCGCCGGCCCCGCCAATGGGACATTCAGCGTCACCTCTTCTGTCACGGGTGAGACGATATCGAACCGCTCACTGCCACTGGGCGCGACCCACGCGCCGTCAATGAAAAAGCGGGTGCGCACATCCTCACTCAGTTCGGCTGCGGGATCGAATGGGCGAATTGTCTCTGAAGTCAGCGCGGCGGTAGCCATGTTTCTCTCCTGTCCCGATAGTGCAGTGCGACAAGCTGGCGCGTCGCAATCCGATCATTAATCTTCCGTGAAAGACTTTTATTTCCGGCTGTCAAGTCGTCTTGCAGGCCTGCCGGTGGGAAGGCATCAATCTTTGAATGCGCGAACGATCGATCTGCCCGACATTCGTAACGCCCAGAAGCGCCAGGTTGCGGTCGAATTCGGTGCGCAACGCACGCAACACGCCCAGCGCGCCCTGCTCGCCCCCTGCCCCCAGTCCATAGAGGCCAACCCGCCCGGCCATGCACCCCGTTGCGCCGAGCGCCATGGCCTTGAGCATATCCGTGCCGCGCCGCACGCCGCCGTCGACGAGTATCTCTGCCTTGCCCGCCAGCCGATCGACCACGTCCGGCAACATATCCATGGGCGCGACGGCGCCATCGAGTTGCCGCCCGCCATGGTTGGAAAGGATGATCGTCCCGGCACCATGCGCCGCCGCCTGCGCCGCGTCGTCCGGTGCCATTATGCCCTTGATTGCCACTGGTCCATTCCAGTGCTGCGCCACCCATTCCAGATCGGACCAGCCGATAACCGGATCGAACTGTTCATTGATGAACTGCAACAAAGGGACGCCGGGGTCGGCGCGCGCGCCGGAGAAATTCGCCAGCGTTACCGGCCGTCGCACCAGCACATTCCAGCACCAACCGGGACTGCGCGCGAAATCAAACATCGATCGCAGACCGAATCGCGGAGGTATCAGCATCCCGCTGCGACGGTCTCGCTCGCGATTTGCGGGAACCTGCACATCCACGGTGAGGATCAGCGCACCATATCCCGACCCGCGCGCGCGCTGGAGCAATTCAAGCGTCAACCCCCGATCGCGGAAGAGATATAACTGAAATGCCTTGGGGCCGGTGGTCGCAGCAGCCACTTCCTCGATCGAGCGACTGGCCATCGTCGACAGCGTGTAGAGCGCTCCCGTAGCCTCGGCGGCGCGCGCGATGGCCATTTCGCCATCCGGATGAAGCAAACCGGGCATACCTGTGGGCGCGATGACAAACGGCCACTCAACATCCTGCCCCATGATGCGCGCCCGCGCGCTTGTGTGACTGACATCCTGCATGGCTTTTGGCAGTAGCGCCCAATCCTCGAAGGACATCCGGTTGCGCGCCAGCGTGCGCTCATCTTCGGCCGCGCCGTCGAAGAAATCGACAATGGGTCTGGGAAGGCGTTTTCGAGCCAGTCGGGCGTAATCCTCGACATTCAGGCAGCCACGGATCGCGCGGCCCATCTAGCACAAGCCTCCTTGGCTGGTTCGTGCATCATGACACATCATCACCGTCCTCTCGCTTTTATCTGATAAAAATATGTTATAGATTAAAAGTCTTGTCAACGGGCGTCAGCAAGCCGCTTCAGGCATTACGAGACGGCATAATCCCACGCAATATCGCGCTTATGCCATGATTATTCAAAACCCGCTTGACAGATGTGGAATTTATCTTCCAAGGAAGGTTCATATTAAATATAAGTTTTGCTCAGCGCAATGAGTGCAGGGAGAGGGTATGTTCGACACACCCATTAACCGTTGGTGGACCGTCGTAGCAGGCGCGCTGGGTTGCGCTGTCGGCGCCGGTGTCGTGGCTACCTATGTGCTGGGCATTTTTGTAAAGAGTATTTCTCACGAATTCGGCTGGGACCGCAGCTTTACCACAGCAGGGCTTAGCTGCTTCTTCATCGTGTCAGGAATTGGCAGCCTCGTCCTGGGCTCCATCATGTCCCGCTGGTCTATGCGATCGGTCGTGATGGTTTTCGTGACGCTTTTCGCGCTGATGATTTCGTCGGTGGCGCTGTTGCCGCCGTCCGTACCGCTGTTCTGCCTTGTTTTCTCGCTGATGGGCTTTTTCGGCTCTGCGGCCACGGCCATGCCCTATGCCATCGCCATATCCCGGCAGTTCGACAAAAATCGCGGTCTTGCGCTTGCAATCATGGTGAGTGGCTCAGGTGTCGGTGCATTGCTGATGCCTCATTATGCCAACATACTGTTGCAAGCCCATGGATGGCGCGTCGCCTATGCCGGCATTGGAGCCCTTGTGGGCGGCGTATCGATTTTCGGCCTGCTCTTCTTCTTCCGCTCGCCAGCTGCACCTCTGGCCCAAATCTCGTCTGGCAAAGCTTTCAAACTTTTTCACGCGGTTCGGACAAGTAAGTCGTTCTGGATCATTGCGGTGTCGATTTTTTCCATTTCGATCGCGCTGGTCGGCCTCATCACCAATCTCGTACCGGTGCTCACCGACAGAGGGCTCACAACGACCGCCGCCGCGTCCATGGTGGGGTTTGTTGGCGCAGCGTCCTGGGTCAGCCGTCTGGGGTTGGGGGTTTTGCTCGACCGCATCCACGCCAAATATGTCGCGGCCAGCATTTTCTTCATTTCCGCTCTGGGAATCGCCATTCTTTCCGTAAGTTCAAGCGATCTCGCGCTTGTCGCGGCAATAACGCTCATCGGCCTTGGCATCGGCGCGGAGGCCGATCTGCTGACCTTCATGATGAGCCGCTATTTCGCGGCGACGGCCCTACCGGGCACACTGGGCGCCGTCTGGTTATGCTGGGGCTGGGGCAATGGTCTGGGCGTGTTTGCGGGCAGCCTGTGCTTTGACCTTACGGGAAGTTACGCCTTCGCCCTGTTCATGTTCTTCGGACTGGCCATGTTGGCCGGACTGCTGATCCTGCAACTTGGCCCCTATGTGTCTTCGCCCCATGGCGCAGGAAGCGCCGCAGGCCCCGGCAGTCACTGAATTCATCCATCACAAATTCAAGATAAAGGGAATTGACCATGAAAAAAGTGGTGACGTCCGTGCATGCAGGTGCATCGGCTATCGCGATGCTGAGCGGCCTTCTGACCACAATGCCGGCATCAGCACAAACTGCGCCAACGCCTCCTGCCGATGCGGCCGCCATCCCGGCACAGGCTCCCCAGGCGCAGAAAGACGATTCGGGTCTGGCTGATATCGTGGTGACCGCGCAGCGTCGGGCGGAATCGGCCCAGAGCGTACCGATCGCGGTTGCAGCCTTCAGCGGCGACCAGCTCGCAAAGGTCGGACTGGTATCGTCGGCGGACCTGGCGACCGTGGTCCCCGGCCTCACGATCAATCCGACGGGCGCACGGTCGCCGATCTTCCTGCGCGGCGTCGGGAACAATGGAACCAGCACGTCGCCATCGGTGCTCACATTCATCGACGGCGTCTATCAGCCGTTCGACAGCACGGGCGCGGACTATAGCAATATCCAGAGCATCGAAGTCGCCAAAGGGCCGCAGGGCACGCTTTTCGGACGCAACGCGACGGGCGGCGTCATTCAGATCACGACCAAAAACCCGTTCGACTGGCAGGGCGTCGACGCCCAGGTCGGCTATGCCAATTATGACGAAACATCCGCCCGGATCTATGCTGCGGCCAAGCTGTCCGACGCCCTTGCCGTCGATGTCGCCGGCTTCTACCTCAATCAGGATGACGGCTGGGGCACCAATCTCCATTCCGGCAAAGAGGCCTATACCGCCAAGCGTTACGGAATTCGGGGCAAGATTGCCTATGATAATGGCGATGGAACCAAAGCGACGCTGACGGCTGACTTTAGCGACCGTCGCGGCCAACTTGGCCTGGGCATCTCGCCCAGCACGCTCACGGGCTTCACGTTCAATTCCATCACTGGCGCCACGGTCGCCTTGCCAAGCAAATATGATTATGATTCCGAATTCGAACCGCGCTTTCGGTCTCGCGAGAGTGGCACCGCGCTGAACATCGAAAAGGAACTCGGCGCTGTAAAGCTGTTGAGCATCAGCTCCTATCGCCATGTGATCGAAGATCTCGACATCGATTTCGATGGAACGCCGTTCGCCGCCGTTCGGCTGACGCGGCAGGATCATCGAAATTCATTCACACAGGAGTTGCAGGCGAGCGGCGGTGATGGACCCGTCCACTGGGTTGCCGGCGTTTACTATTATTATATGAACAGTGGCATCAACGGCCCGCGCTTCACCGGCCTGTATTTCCCCGGTGGTTTCGCGATCCGTTCGCGCGATACGACCAATGCCTATGCCGCCTATGCGCAAGCCACGGCTGAAATCCTGCCCGAAACCAATCTGACGCTAGGTGGCCGCTACACCATCGAAAAACGTGAAATCACCGGTCGGACCGCCAGTGGCGGCGCGATCACTCCAGGATCGTCGGGTACGGAAGAAGCAACGTTCAAGAAGCCCAATTTCCGCGTAGCCTTGGACCACAAACTGACCCGCGATGTGCTAGCCTATGCCTCGTGGAGCCGCGGCTTCAACGCGGGCTTCTTCAACCAGATCAGCTTTGGTGGCTTCACCGAAGCCGCCAATCCGGTCGTCAAGCCAGAGGAAATCGACGCCTATGAAATCGGCCTGAAAAGCGATCTGCTCGGTCGCAAGCTGCGGGTGAACATTGCCGGCTTCCTGTATGACTATTCCAACCTGCAACAACAAATTTATAGTTCGTTCGGCGGCATCATTTCGGTGAACGCGGCCGCCGCCCGGATCAAGGGCATCGATCTGGAGATCGTCGCACGGCCGACGCGGGCGCTGACCCTGTCGCTGAGCGGCAACTATCTGGACGCCAAGTACAAGGCCTATCCGCTCGCGCCCAATTATGATTACCTGCCTTCCGGCAATTTCGTTGCGGTCGGATCGCGTGACGCGGCGGGCAAGCGTCTGGTTTCCGCGCCGGAATTCGGGCTGCAAGGTTCGGCGACCTATACGCTGGACACCGCGATCGGCACATTCGACACCACAGCGAACGTTAATTATCAGACAAAGCAATATAGCGACCCGCAGAATGAATTCGCCATTGCGGGCCGGACATTGATCAGCCTGACCGAACAGTGGAAATCGAGCGACGAACTGTCGTCGGTGACGCTCTGGGTCAAGAACCTGACCAACCGGAAATACGACATGTCGTTCAGTCTGCTGGAAAATGTGGGGCTGGTCGGCAACCCCGGTGCTCCCCGGACCTACGGCATTACGCTGGGCCGGAAATTCTAGGTCTCTCCCCTGTCCCGCCGGCTCGCCGGCGGGACTTTTTTTCGATGCTTGTGACGGGATGCCAGACATGCAGACTCTGAAAGGCAAGGTTGCGCTGGTCATGGGTGCCGCCGGCGACGGCAATATGGGCCAGGTTATCGCCCGTCGGCTGGCAGCGGAAGGGGCCAGCGTCATGGTGGCGGGGCGGCAGGCGGAGCAACTGGCACGACTGGCAAAGGCGATCGATGGCGACAGCCACCTGTGCGACATCACCCGCCAGGACCAGATCGATGCGACCCTGGCCGCCACGATCGGACGGTTCGGCGCGCTCGACATTGCCGTCAACGCCACCGGCGTTAATCAGGTCAAATCCTTTCTGGACGTCACGATCGACGATTTGCGGCGCGTGACCGACGTTCAACTGGTCGGCACCTTCCTGTTCATGCAGGCTGTGCTGCGCAACATCCGCGACAACGGATCAATCATCCAGATTTCGTCGGTCAGCGCCTATGCGCTTCTTCCCGATCATGCCGCCTATATGGCGACCAAGGCCGCGGGCGATGTCGTGGTCCGCGCGCTGGCGTGCGAATTCGGCGCGCGCGGAATTCGTATCAACAGCATCGCCCCTGGGCCGACGGCCGACACACCGATGGCGGCCGCCGCCCTGTCCGACCCCGCAGTTCGGCAGCGCATCGCTGCCGCCGTGCCGCTGGGCCGTCTTGGAACAGCCTCCAACATCGCCGACGCGGTGCTCTGGCTCTCGGGTCCGCAAAGCTTCATCACCGGCGAAGTCATTCAGGTCAATGGCGGTCGGGCGATCCCGCGATTGCGCTGAAAACAGCGTAACGGCATCCATCGGGCGTGGGCGCGGCAGACAGAAAAATGGCGGGCCTGACACCCGCCATTTTCTTGTTCAGTCGACCTTGGCCGGTGCCTCGAACGGCCTGTCACTATGAGCAGACAGGACAGCCGCCTTATTTATGCCGGCTAGATGCGGACCAATCTGGTTTCACGGTGCGCCCCCGACGATAGAGCGAGGCGTTGACACCCTCGGCCCAACAGCGAGCGCCCAGGCCGGGCGCTCGCTATCGATGCCATCAGGCGACGATTTTCGTCTTGGAGATGTTGCCAGGCACCAGCGTACGCCAGTCGGTCCCGACCGGGATGCTGGCATGTGTGCCACGACAGTCGGCATAGGATTCGCCATATCCCACGGGCTTGCCGCCTGCTTCGACCTGCCTTGCCGATTTGAGCAGGACGCGATACATCTGGGCAATCGCCATGTCGGCAGGAGCAAGATGTTCAAATTCGCGGTCGCGAATTCCGCCGCCAGACACGCACACGATCGCGTCTTCCTGCACAAAACTCACAAGGCCCGAATGGTGCCCCTCACGCATGGCATCCCGGTCCTGCTGGAAGCCATTCGCCCGTGACGGCGCATTGTGGGTGTAAAAGCTCTTACGCGTCATCCCATATTCTTCCAGACGGTCCAGGCCCACAGCATGCAATTGCTCGCTACGCAGGGGTTCCTCGCCATAGGGACGAATCCCGTCATGCCAGATCGAATAAAAGGCACATTTATCATCCGCCATCGGCACGATGGCCATGTAGATGGACTGAGGATTCAGGATGAAGAAAGGCGGGATGAAGCCAGTGACGTTTGTGTGCGCACTTTCGCCAAACACGCGAATTGCACTGTAGTGGAAACCGAAATCGGTTTCTTCCACCTCAACACGCGGCGCGGGATCGTGCTGCATGTCGACAGTGTTCTGGACGAACTTGATATCCGGCTTGTCTGGCGCCTTGAACTGACTGATGTGCAACAGACTGAGGTGGGAACTATCGAGCAAGCCCTCCAGTACTTGCACATAGTTACAACCGATAATCTGGACCGTCGGCAAAACTTCGGACGCAGGCGCATCAAGAAACGGAAAGTCATAAAACTCCGGCATCTGGGCGGGTTCGCCCAGATAGGTCCAGATCACCCCGCCCTTTTCGCGTACAGGAAAAGCTTTCGCCCTGAAGCGCGACTTGAACCTGGGATCGGCCACATTGGGCGTTTCTAATACCGTGCCGTCCGCCGCGAACAGCCAGCCGTGATAGATGCATCGCAGCCCGCAATCTTCCGATCGTCCCAGCGTAAGCGAGGCACCTCTATGACAGCACATTTCGTCGAGAATCCCGACATTGCCATCAGTGTCGCGAAAGGCGACGAAATTTTCGCCGAGCAGTTCGACATGGACGGGGTCGCAATCCGGTTCCGGCAACTCCGAACTCAGCAGTGCCGGGATCCAAGCATGACGCGCGGCTCGGCCCATAGGCGTTTCCGGGCCAGTCCGGCACATCAGTTCATTATCTTTGGCTGACAGCATCTTTCAATCCTCTCCTCTAGGAATGCAAACGCTTATTCGGCGGCCTGAGCGACGCCGAATTCGTAATGGAACGGCGCCACACTTCTCCAGTCTGTCCCTTCAGGCACATCGACGTCGGGAGCGGCAATCGCCGTCATGTCGGAGATGCCTGCACCGATCGCAGCCTCGCCGTCCTTGACCATCTGCGCGGCCTCCAGCAGGCGGCGGCGGACACGCACCACGGCGAGATCGGCTGCGACCAGATTTTCCCGCGTCCGATCGAAGATCGGGCCATAAGAAAGGCCAATGGCTGCATCTTCCTGCTCGATACCGTGGAAGCCGGTCCAGTTGCGGTTCATGCCCGCGCGGTCTTGGAAGAACCCATTGTCCCAACTGGCCTTATAGTTTGGGTCCTCTTCCGACCAGAGGCGGGCATCATCCAGCCCGAGCGTCTTTTGCACCCAATGCTTGTCGACCGGATTTGCGCTGTAAACAGTGATGTAAGTGCTGGTTGATTCGTCGTCGTCGGGGGTTTCCCACACGAGAAAATCGGACACGGGACCACGAATGATGCGGCCGGTCGGAAAGATAGCCGGCGTGATGCGCACATTGCGCAAACTGTCATTCGCGCGCACCGGCGGCAGGCGGCGGGTAGCCGAATAATGATAACCAAAAGGCGTATCTTCGGCGAGGAAGACCGGCGCCGGATCGTCCATCGGCGTCCATTTGTTCTCGTCCACCTCGATCCCGCGCGACTCGCCCCAAGATGTCCGGGCCTGATTGGTATGCAGGATGCTCACATGCGAGCTGTCGAGACCACCTTCCCACAACTGAAGATAGCTGGCCTTGACGTTAATGCGCAGTACGTAGCGGTTTTCCGGCGGAACAAGATCTGCGGCGAAGGTGCGGAAAGGCGGCTTGGCTTCCTTGGGGCCGATATAGGCCCAGATCAGTCCATTGCTTTCCACCACATCGTAAGCCGGTGCTTTTTTGCGCTCGCGATAGCGGCAGTCGGCGTGATTGGGCGTTTCTAGGATCGTGCCGTCGACGGCGAACTTCCAGCCATGGTACAGGCAGGTGATGCCCCCTTCCTCGACACGCCCGAGCGCGAGCGAAGCGCCACGATGCATGCAAAGTTCGTCAAGCATGCCGACCTTGCCTGCCGTATCCCTGAACACCACGAAACGTTCGCCAAGCAACTTGGTCCGCAGGGGATTGCAATCAGGCCCTGGCAACTGCGCGGACGTCGCCACCGGATGCCAGTACCGGCGCATATATTCGCCCATATCGGTTCCCGGCCCTACCCGAACCAGCGTTTCATTTTCTGCTTTGCTGACCACGTTACCTCTCCATTAATCTTCCTAGGAAGTAATACCATCAGCGGTTGAATGGAGTCAATCATCAAAACCGTGCACACTGCTGCCGAGAGCAGTGAAGGCAGGCACGACGAAAAGGCACGATCGGGGTCGATCGCGCTGTTGCGGTTTGGAATATGTTGGTTGTCAGCCCCTGTGGTCGAGCTGATCCTCCAGATTTATGAGCATCTTTTCGAGAAGATTCATCGCCGTTTCACGCTCTTTTGGCGTAAGCGCAGACTGGGGGATGACCGACGAATCCGCCAATGCCGTGAGCGCGTCATTGGCGGTCACCTTGCCGAGTTCGGTCAAGTGGATGAGGAACCCCCCGCTCCGTTCCGGCCCAGGCAGTCGATCAACATATCCGGCCGAAATCAGGCGATCGACTTGCTTGGTGATAGCCCCTGATGTGATCAAAAGCGATCTGAACAGTTCCGTCGGGCGAAGTGCATGGCTGGGAGCCGAACGCAGCAGGGCGAACAGGACCCGCATTTCCGCGCTGCTGATACCATAACTAGACCGGCAATGATCGTCATGCACCGCATCCAGAATCCGACCGACGCGTTGGGCATAGAGCAGATACAGATAATTTTTCTGATCCAGATCGGGCCGTATGCGATGCAGCGATGCCGCGATGTCTCGTGTGTGTACGCCGGAATAGTCAACTTTCGGGCGCGGCATGGGCAAGTCTCCTGGCTGTAGCTCGCCTGCTTGCGGACGCCAAAGCGTTTGGTCAAGCCCAGTCTAGGGCTTAGCGGCAATGGCAACCGTCAATACCGCTAGGCCCGAGTGCGTCTATGATATGGTTGTCATCACTCTGCGCCGATCATGATCGTCAGCGACGGCAAACCCGAGACGCTCCCGCGAACGACGTCGCCCGCCTTGAGAGGGCCGACACCAGCGGGCGTTCCGGTGTAGATGAGGTCGCCGGGCTCCAGACGATAGTGGCGAGACAACTGGCTGATGATTTCCTCGTTGTTCCAGATCATCTGGGCGAGATCGCCGGTCTGGCGAACCTCGCCATTGACGGTGATATTGATTTCACCCGCATCGAGCAACGCGCCGCCATCTGTGGGCTGAAGCAAGCCGATAGGTGCGGAATAATCGAAACTCTTGCCGATTTCCCACGGACGACCCGCCTTGCGAGCCTCCACCTGCACATCCCTGCGCGTCAGGTCTATCCCGACCGCCTGCGCAAAAATATGGGCCTGCGCCTGGTCCGCCGAAATGTCGCTGCCACCTTTTCCGATCGCAAGGACAAGTTCGATCTCGTGCTGAAAATCGGCGGTTATGGTCGGATAGGGCACGTGCGCGCCATCGAGCACGATCGCATCGGCAGGCTTCTGGAAGAAGAAGGGTGGCTGACGTTCGTCACCGCCCATCTCGCGAATATGTTCGGCATAGTTTCGACCCACACAATATATGCGCCGTACCGGAAACAAGGCGTCAGTCCCCACAACCGGCACGCTCGCCTGAACAGGCGGAGAAAATACATAACCCACTTCAGTCATTACCACGCGACTCCCGGAAGAAATCCAGCTTTTCCTGTACGATGCGATCGGAATAGGAGAATATCACCAGATCACTCTCCACTTCGAACTTGTAGGGGAACCAACTGGGAATGACGAACAGATCCTTGGGCGCGAGCGCGTAGCGGGTGTCACCGATGGTTACAGCGCCTGTCCCTTCGACCACTGAGAAGATCGTTCCTGCCGTTGATCGATAGGTCTGGGTCGTCATTCCCCTGGGCAGCATCTGCATCGCCGTCGTGATCGTCGGCATGGCGGGCTTGCCGTTCATCGGGTTGATATAATGCATCTTGTAACCGTGCCACGCGTCGGGCGCCCGCAACTTGCTCACCTTCTCCAGCGCCTCGCGCGTCCGCGCATAGGGATAGTTGAAGATCGGCGATGTCTGCGATGTCGCCTCCCAGTCAACCGGCGCAAGATTATATCCCGCCTCCGCCATGGCGCTGCCCTCCGGTCGCGTGACCGGGTGCGTGCGACCGGGATATCCCTCTCGGAAGCTGGCGCTCAGAAGGTTGACCATGTGCATGTCGAGCCCGTCGATCCATACCATCGGTGCGTCGGACTCATTGCCATGGTCATGCCAGGTCCATGATGGGGTGATGACGAAATCCCCCGGCAGCATCATCGTACGTTCGCCGGCGACCGCCGTATAGGCATCACGCCCTTCTACGATAAAGCGCAGCGCGGACGCGACATGGCGATGGGCGGGTGCCACTTCGCCCGGCAGGATGATCTGGTAGCCCGCAAACAGGCTTGGCGTAATACGCGACTGCCCCGGCAATCCGGGATTTTCGAACACCAGCACGCGGCGCTCGGCCTCCTCGGTGGAAATGATGTCGCACGCTTCCATCAGATAAGGCCGCACCGCGTCATAGGCCCAGTGCGCCGGAACGGCGGGAGATCGCGGCTCCTCCGTGACGAGTCCACCCAGAACGCGCCACAGCGGCGCCAGGCTCTGCGCGCGCGCACGGTCATAAAAAGGCGTTCTGGTGGCTTCGGCTGCCCTATCCACCGTTTCCACAAAGCCGTCGTCAATTGCCATGATGGCGAACCTCTCTCTGCTATCCTTCAGCCGGGGCGATTGTCAGGAGCGACGTCCGCATCCACCTTCCGCTGTAAAGCTTCCATGTAAGGTTTACACGGACTTGTCCAGACCGTAATTGCCCTGCGCGGCCGCAGGCCGGACATCACCTATCCCAAGGATTCTGCGCCCATGCCCGATATCGACCTGCTCTACATCCTATGCGCCGTGCTTGCTGTCACGGTGTCTGGCCTTGGCAAAGGCGGATTTGTAGGACTCGGCGCCCTGTCGATGCCCATCATGGCCCAAGGCGTCAGCCCGGTGGCTGGGGCCGCTATCATGCTGCCCATTCTGGTCGTCCAGGATGCCGTGGGCGTGTGGGCTTTTCGCAAGACATGGGATCGTATGATCCTGCGCACGATGATGCCCGGCATGGCGGTCGGGATCCTGCTCGGCTATGTGATGGCCACGGTGGTCAGTGACCGGGCGGTCACCGGCGTGGTCGGCGGATTGTCGGTGTTGTTCGGTCTGCACCGGCTCTGGCTGGAACGGGGCGGCGCGATCCCGCTTCCCTCCACCCTGCCCGACTGGGTCGGCTCGCTTTTCGGCGTCGCCTCGGGCTTTGCGAGCCAGGTGGCGCATGTCGGCGCCCCGCCGTTCCAGATGTGGGTCATCCCCCGCCAGCTGCCGCGTGACACGCTGGTCGGCACCACCGCGATCGCCTTTGCCGCGATGAACTGGATGAAGGTGCCGACCTATGCCGCCCTTGGGCAATTCACGCGCGAAAATCTTATGGCCAGCGCCGCGCTGCTCCCTGTGGCACTGGCGGCAACTACAGCGGGCGTGGTGCTGGTTCGACGGGTGGATGCGCGCCGCTTCATCACATTCATTTATGTGCTGATGGTGTTGTTGGGCGTGAAGCTGGTCGCCCATGCGATTTAAGCGGTCAGCACCCGGTCAGGCGATACGGTTTGGCGGAGTCCGGCCCTTGGTGTGACTTTCCAGAGCGTCGATCAATATATCCGCCATCGCCAGCCGCGCTTCCCAGGTGGAACTGCCGATGTGGGGCAGCAGGAAAGCGTTAGGCAGGTCGAGATAGCCCGGTTGGAGACGCGGCTCGCCGTCGAAAACATCCAGCCCCGCTGCCAAAATCCTGCCGTCACGCAGCGCCCCTATGAGATCCTCGTCCCGCACCAGGTCGCCCCGCCCGATATTGACCAGTATCGCCGACGGGCGGGCCAGCGATAGCGTGTCCGCGTTAATGAAATAGCGGGTTTGGGGCGTCGAGGGCCATGCCAGCACAATGAAGTCACTCTGCGCGATCAGGTCGCGGGGATCGGCGACATACCGCGCCTCCTCGCCATCAATAGCCGATCGGTTATGATAGGCGATGGCCATGCCAAAGCCGCGCGCGCGACGGGCGATCCCGCGCCCGATGCTGCCCATGCCAAATATGCCCAGCGTCTTGCCCTGGAGCCCTTCGCCATTGAGCTGCGCGGGCGACCAGCCGTTCCAGCGCCCTTCGCGCAGCAGCGCGATGCTTTCCGTCGCCCGCCGCGCCGCGCCCAGGATCAGCAGCATGGCGTTGTCGGCGACCGCGTCCGACAAGACGCCCGGCGTGTTGAACACGGCGATCCCGCGATCAGCCGCGGCCGTCAGATCCAAATGATCGTGCCCGACCGAATAGGTTGCGATCGCCTTGATCGAAGGAGGCAGGCGATCGATGGCCACGCGGTCGAAGCGGTAGGGCGCGATGGAACAGAGCAGCGCGTCGGGCGCAAGGGCTTCCGCATCTTCCGGCCGCCCACGCACCAGTTCCATCCGCGCCGAGAAGCGCTCCATGACGCGATCGGGCATATCCAGTACAGAAAGCAGTTTCACCAGGCCGCCCTCAATCGACGAACATCAGTGCGGGCGCTTCCAGCAATGCCTTGATGCGCTGAACGAACAGGGCCGCATCCCATCCGTCCACCACGCGATGATCGAAGGAGGAAGACAGGTTCATCATCTTGGCGATCCTGATCTGTCCGCGATCGACGATCGGCCGTTCGACCATCTTGTTCACGCCCAGGATGGCGACTTCCGGGCTGTTGATGACCGGCGTTGTCGCAATGCCGCCCATCGCGCCAAGGCTTGTGATGGTAATGGTCGAACCGGAAAGCTCCGACTTTGTCGCCCGCCCGGATCGGGCCACGCCGGACAACCGCGCCAGTTCGCTGGCCGTGCTCCACAGGTCATGACTGCCCGCGTCGCGCAGCACCGTCACGACCAGCCCCTGCGGCGTCTGCGTCGCTATGCCGGCATGGACGGCCGTGTAGCGGCGCACGATGCCCGCCTCATCGTCATACAGTGCGTTCAGGTGCGGGAAGTCGGGCATCACCCGGCTGAGCGCCCGGATCAGGAAGGGCAGAATGGTCAGCTTGGGCCGCCCCTCGCCACGGGTCGCGTTCATCTGCTCGCGCAGTGCTTCCAGTTGCGTGACATCCACCTCCTCGATGTAGGAGAAATGGGGGATTCGCCGCTTGGTGTCCTGCATCCGCTCGGCAATCCGACGCCGCAGGCCGATGACCGGCACCTCCTCGACGCCATCATCCGAAATGAGGCTGGGTGCCGGCGCGAAGACGGGGGCGGCGCTCTTTGCGGTCGCGGCCTTCTGCGGCGCCTGCACCCTGGCGAGATAGGCGTCGATATCCGTCTGACGGACCCTTCCGCCGGGACCCGACCCCGTAATACCCCGCAGATCAAGGCCGTTGTCCGCCGCGCGCTTGCGCACGGCGGGAGAAGCCAGCAGCCGCGGTTCGGCGTCGCTTTGCAAGGCATGTTCTACCTTGGGCTGTTCCGATCCGCCCGCCGGCGCCTTGGCTTCATCGGCAGTTGAGTCGCCGTATGCCGGAGCCGGGACGTCGGCGTCTCCGTCCACGTCGAACATCAGGATCACGCCGCCCACCGGCAGCATGTCTCCGGGCATGCCGGAGCGCTCCACCACGCGGCCGCCAAATGGCGCGGTCACCTCGACCGTCGCCTTGTCGGTCATCACATCGCAGAGCGGCTGGTCTTCGGCGACTTCGTCTCCGACCTGGACATGCCATGCGACCAGTTCTGCCTCGGCCGTGCCTTCGCCAATGTCGGGCAGTTTAAATGCTTGTTGTGCCATGTCAGCGCTCCACCGCCCGCAACAGCGCCGCGCCGACGCGAGCGGGGCCCGGAAAATAATCCCATTCGAAAGCATGGGGATAGGGCGTGTCCCATCCCGCCACACGCTCGACGGGTGCTTCGAGCGCGTAAAAGCAATGCTGCTGCACAAGCGCCGCCAGTTCCGCGCCGAAACCGCAGGTCAGCGTCGCTTCATGCACGATCACGCAACATCCGGTACGATTGACCGATGCCACAATGGTATCCAGATCTAGCGGCATCAGGGTGCGCAGGTCGATGATATCGGCATCCACCCCCGTGTCCTCGGCAGCGGCCAGTGCCACATGCACCATCGTTCCATAGGCCAGCACCGTGACGGCGTTTCCGTTGCGCACGGTCGCCGCCTTGCCCAGCGGCACGACATAGCGACCCTCGGGCACTTCGGCTGCCGCATGTTTCGACCATGGCGTGACCGGACGGTCATGGTGGCCGTCGAAGGGCCCGTTATACAGCCGCTTGGGCTCGAAGAAGAGCACCGGATCGTCATCCTCGATCGCCGCGATCAGCAGGCCCTTGGCATCATAGGGGTTGGACGGAATGACCGTCTTGAGCCCGGCGACATGGGTGAAAATGCCTTCGGGCGACTGGCTGTGCGTCTGACCGCCATAGATGCCGCCGCCATAGGGCGTGCGCACCGTGATCGGCGACCACCATTCACCGGCCGTGCGATAACGCATGCGCGCAGCTTCGGAAATCAGCTGATCGGTGCCGGGATAGATATAGTCGGCGAACTGCACTTCCACGACCGGACGCATACCATATGCGCCCATCCCCACTGCCGCCGCGACGATACCGCCCTCGGCGATCGGTGCGTCGAATACGCGGCGCAGGCCATGGCGCTCCTGCAACTTGTCCGTGGCGCGAAACACGCCGCCGAAATATCCCACATCCTGGCCGAAGATGACGACCTTGGGGTCGCCGTCCAGGCAGACATGCATCGCGTCGTTGATCGCCTGGATCATGTTCATCCGCGCCATTATTTCCCCCCCAGCATCTGTGCGCGCTGGACCTTGAGATGCTCGGGCATCTCCTTGTACACGTCGTCGAACATCGACGACCGGTCATGCATCGGCCCTTGGCCAAGCGTGCCCAGCGCTTCCGACGCCTTGCCTTCCTCGCGCACATGTTCGACCAGTTCCTCGCGCAAGGCTGCGTCCTGCGCATCATCCCATTCGCCTATCGCGCGAAGATGCGCCGACAGCCGCTTGATCGGATCGCCCAGCGGCCAGGCGGAAGCCTCATCAGCGGCGCGATAGCGGCTGGGGTCGTCACTCGTCGAATGGCCATCAGCGCGATAGGTCACTAGTTCGATCACTGTCGCCCCCAGATTGGCACGTGCCCGCTCGCTTGCCCACAACGTCACCGCATAGACGGCCAGAAAGTCATTCCCATCCACCCGCAGCGACGGAAGACCATAGGCAAGGCCGCGTGCGGCAAAGGTCGTCGCGTCGCCGCCGGCTATGCCGGCAAAGGAGCTGATCGCCCACTGGTTGTTCACGATGTTGAGGACGACCGGCGCACGATAGACCGACGCGAAGGTCAGCGCATAATGGAAGTCGCCCTCCGCCGTCGCGCCGTCGCCGATCCATGCCGCCGCAATCCGGTGATCGTTGCTGGCGGCCGACGCCATCGCCCATCCCACCGCTTGGCTATATTGCGTGCCCAGATTGCCGGATATGGAAAAGAACCCGGCTTCGCGGCTGGAATAGAAGACCGGCATCTGCCGCCCTTTTAAACGATCCCCGCTATTGGAATAGACTTGGTTCATCATGTCGCGGAGCGGCCAGTCGCGCGCGACCAGCAGCCCCTGCTGGCGATAGGTGGGAAAGCACATATCCTGTCGATCGAGCGCAAAGGCCGCCGCTACGGCGACCGCCTCCTCGCCCGTCGATTTCATATAGAAGCTGCTTTTTCCCTGCCGTTGCACCCGGACCATCCGCTCGTCATAGGCGCGCGTGAGCATCATGGCGCGCAGACCCCGGCGCAACATTTCGGGATCAAGTTGCGGATCCCA
Source organism: Sphingobium sp. GW821-FHT02B05 (assembly GCF_059421905.1). Lineage (NCBI taxonomy): Bacteria > Pseudomonadati > Pseudomonadota > Alphaproteobacteria > Sphingomonadales > Sphingobiaceae > Sphingobium > Sphingobium sp. GW821-FHT02B05. The sequence continues at coordinate 12,631 of NZ_JBWKVW010000010.1, read as the reverse complement.
CTCGCCCTTGGCAAACCCGTCGGAGTCCAGAACCCGTATCAGGCGGAAGGGATAGTCCCGCAAGGCCGCGGCATCGACATCGATCGCGGGCCGAGGGCACAGCCCAGCTTCTTCTAAGATAAGTGCTGAAAAATCGGGCTTCGCACCCGGCCGCGCTGGAGGGACCGGCACATGCAAGTCGAGTGCGGCATGTTTGCCGCCTGACAAAGAAGGCATCATTTGGACAGATTCCCTAATAGGTTTGCGCGTTCGACAAGCACCAACGCTCGCAGTTTCTCAAGCAGCAGACTGGCAAGCGCGCTGCTCTCGAGAGCAACTTCAATATCCACGACCAGGCGATCACCACCGAGGCGGGCGCAAATCTGAACAGGGATGATGTCTCGTTGGGCGAACAGGTTCGCGATACGCAGCATGGCCTGTGGGTCAGGCAACGCACGAACAGCAAAAATATATGACGACGCCTGTGTCACTGGCGGTCGTATGCGAGAGAAATCGAGCGCTGGCATCGCCGTTTCATCCATCCCTTCTCCATTGAAGTCGGATGCTTATCGCATCTTCATCAGGGCAAAGCTGCTCTTTTCTTCCGTGGAAGACAATGGTAATCAGGCACGAATTACCCTTAAATCCCTTTCCGCAGGAATTTTATGCCAGACGCGTTGGACAGCACTGATCGCAAGATTCTCACATTCATGCAGAAGGATGCATCACTAACTATAGCAGAAATAGCTGAGCGGGTCGGAATGTCCCAATCCCCCTGTTGGCGCCGGATCCAGCGCATGCGAACCGAAGGGATCATCATGGGACAGGTGACCATTTTGGATCGCCAGAAAATAGGACTGAATGCCCAGATTTTCGCGCAAGTTCGGCTGAACGCGAAGGGGCGGGAAAATATCGAGGAATTTTCCCGCGCGATCCACGGATTTGACGAGGTGCTGGATTGCTATGTCACACTCGGCACGACCGATTTCATCCTCAGAATTGTAGCCAGCGACATCAACGCTTATGAGCGTTTCTTTTTCGAGCGCCTCAGTCGCGTGCCCGGCATTCAGGAAATAAATTCGATGGTTGCGCTTTCTGAGATCAAATCGACGACGTCGCTCCCCCTATAGCAGACGATGTACAGCAATGAGTACTGCATTTTTTGCAACACATCTTGCTGGTCGCGCCAAATGGAGGTTGAGCATGTACGCAGGTTGGGAAGACTATGCATCACTCCATACAGCGCTATGATTTGCCAGACCTTTCACAAAGCGATGGCGAGATACCGGTGCCGACAGGTAAGCCCACACCTGCCTTGGGCTCCACTTCGAGATGCTGCCTTCCAGATCAGCGATGTCCGGGTGGACAGGTCACTAATTTCCCTCTGAATATGTACCAAGGAACACCCGCATCGCCAACGTCGCATCTGCGTTGATGTCTCGATCCGTTGGAACGGATATGCCAAACTCCTTTCTGCGGAAGCAGCGGCCATGACAGATTGATATCAGCGTCTCAGCCGCTTCGTACGGGTCAGGGGCACTGAGCATGCCTCCCTGATCCGCCTTTTCGATGTAGGAAGCCAGCATTGAAACGAGTGGACTGATTGCTTTGCCGTAAAAGAGTTGTGGCAACTCAGGGAAACGCAAAGCTTCTGCGGTAATGAGGCGACGTAGCGCTATGCCTTGGTCGGAAACAATTCTAGTGATAAAATTCCGGCAAAATCCATGAAGTGTTTCTTCAACCGGCCCAGTCAGGGTCAATTGCTCGAAAATCAACTGATGAAATTTTTGCATTTCTCTCGATATTGCACTTTTGAATATAATCTCTTTAGATGAAAAGTGATTCCATAATGTCGCCTTTGAGCCGCCGGTCATTTCGGCAATTTTACTCATTGTCGCTCCAGAATAACCCATATCTAAAAAATGCGACCAGGCCAGCGACAGGATTTTATTATGCCGTTCACCTCTGCGCATCTCCTTTGTGGCGTTCGGCTTCATATTCATGTTAATAACTCAATCGGCGATTGCGATAATAGTTAAACTGAACATCTAATAAACATTCATATTCACAAATCCAAAACCAGCCTCGCCGACTTTGAACCTGAGCAACAAACCATAATGGTTTTGTTCTCATTTTTCTCTTTATCGCTCAATATCATGTCCCTGTGATCAGGCTGGCCTGAAATAACCGCAGTTTCGCATGCGCCACATATGCCTTCCTCGCACGAGTAAGACATGCTTACACCATGTTTTATTAGCGCCTGGAGAATGGTTTCTCCCGCATCGACATCGATCTCTTTCTTTGATTTTTCGAGTACCAGGGTGAAGCCGCCTTCGGTTGCGCTGTGAACATCAGCATTAAAATATTCGAAGTGAATATTTTCAGGCGGTAGGCCTCGTGCGGTTGCTCCATTGCGGAAAGCGTCGAGCATGCCGATCGGGCCGCAGCAATATACATGGGCGTCGACCGGCAATGTATTCAAAGCACCCTGCAAATCAAAAAAGCCATCTGTGTCATCGAAGTTGGGAATGAGTTCGCCATTACCGTGCGCGGAGAGCATTTCCAGTTCGTCCATCAGAGCGGCTCTGGATCGGTCCCGCACGCAGTAATGCAGGCGCCAGGCTCTGCCTTGCTCGTTCAGGCGAGTGACCATTGGGATGAACGGTGTCACACCAATCCCTCCCGCAAAGAACACTGAAAGGCCGGCATTCTCATCAAGTTTGAAATTGTTGCGAGGCGCGCTGATTTCGATGACCTGCCCAACCCGCAGATTGTCATGCATGTAGGTTGACCCGCCCCTGCTCGCGACGTCGCGCGCGATCGTCAAACGATAGGCCGACCTCTGACCAAGGCCATTTGAAAGAGAGTAGCTGCGCATGAGCCCATTGGGCAAATGGACGTCCACGTGGCTGCCAGGGTCAATAGCAATCTCGTGCTGAACATCGGTAGGACGCAGGATGAACGAAAGAATTTCATCTGCCGCCAGTTCTATCGCTACTATGCGCACCGGGAAAAGTGGTTCGGTCATCCTCTACCTGTCAGTTAGATTTTTATCCGCGTACCGCTAGTGCCTGAAAGTGCCAGCGGCGTTGCCATGCTATCGGGCCGACGAGAGCCATGCAACATTAATCTTCCATAGAAGGTTATTGCTGCATGGCTCCTCGGCGGCGCTTCCTCAGTCGCGCCCGGCCCAGATGAAGAACGGTCGGAATGCTGGTGCCACCGTTCGGCTATTACCCTCATTGCTGGCAGGCAGCGGAAGTAGCCGCCTTAGCCCGCCAGTTCAGCCGCATAATCACTAATGACCTCGCATGCGGCCGATTTCCGTCCTATCAGTTGCCTTTCAACGTTTTGATGGAATGTAAGTTGGCCGCTCTGAATTGCGAACTGCTTGATCTTAGGGCTCTCGTGGCAGTTGCCGACGGGCGCAGCTTTCATGGCGCCGCCAATTTGCTAAACCTTTCGCAACCGGCGTTGAGCCGGCGGATACAGAAGTTGGAGGCAGCGGTCGGAACCCCTCTGCTTGAACGTACGACCCGGCACGTCCGACTGACTCCAGCCGGGCAGGAGGTTCTGCCTCTCCTGCGGCGGATGCTGGACGAAATGGACGGCTCACTTTTCGGCATGATGGCGCTTGGTGAGCGGCAGTCGGGCCGCATCACTATCGCCAGTATTCCCAGCGCGACGGTGCGGTTCCTCCCGGACGTTCTAGATCGCTTCGGCCGCGAGTATAAGAATATGCGAGTCCGCATTCTGGATCTGTCCGGCACGGAATGCGCGCAGGCCGTGCGAACCGGCGAAGCGGAAATCGGGCTTTCGCTGCCCCCCCCTGTGGAAGGTGATCTTTTGTTCGAGCCGCTCCATTCGGATCCTTATGGTCTGGTCTGCCTTGAGACTGACCCGATGGCGGCGAAGAAAAGGATTAAATGGGAAGATCTGACTGGCCACAGGCTGGTAACGGTCCATCGCGCTAGTGGAAATCGCACGACGCTGGAAGCGGGACTTGCCGATACAGGTATCAGCCTGAACTGGTTCTATGAAGTTACACGTCTCACATCGGCCTTGGCGCTCGTCCACGCCGGACTTGGCCCGTCGATCCTTCCGCGTCTGGCGTGCACCGGACCTGAGTCAAGGGATCTGGTCTGGCGACCGCTGGAAGGCAAGGCCGTGGCACGGACGATCGGACTACTCCGGCGTCCTGCGGCGCCGCTGTCCCCGGCAGCCGCTCGGCTCGTCTCCATGCTTACCGATGCGTGGCAGGCGGCCTGATCTCCCCTGACCAGCGTGAAACAAGCAGCGAAGCCGCTATATTGGCGATACCGCTGGTAAGGGCGCGGAAAGCCGACAGCAGCCGATCTATCCCGATCAGCATAGCTGCCGCCGCCACCGGAACATCCGGCAGGATCGACAGCGTCAGAAGGAGCGCCGAAAATCCACTGCCGGTGACGCCGGCCGCCGTTTTCGAGGTTGCCAGCATGATCAGCAGATAAAGGCCGATCCGTTCGGCCGGCAACGGTGCGCCAAGCACATTGGAAAGAAACAGCGTCGCCACGATCAGATAAGTCGCCGTGCCTGCTAGGTTCAGTGTATAGCCCAGGGGGACAGTAAGGCCTACCACCTCGGACGGGCACCCCATCTGTTCAAGTTTGGAAATCATCCTAGGCAACACGATCTCGGTCGACGAGGTGCCGATAATCACCAGAATTTCATCTCGAAAATACCGCAGTAAATTCAGTGGTGATCGGCCGGTTGCAGCCTGAACCCCCAAAAGCAGAAGGATCACCAGTGCACAGCAGGCCGCAGCCAGCGTCGCGACCAACATTCCCAGTGATCCGATAAAGCCGATGCCATAAGTGCCCACTGTATAGGCGACACTTCCGAACGTACCGAAAGGAGCTGCGCGGATGAGAAAGCTGAAAATCGCAAATTGCAGGCGCGTCAAAGCGCGTATCGCGCGCACAATAGGCTCTCCGGTGTCGCCGATCTTCAACAGTCCGAACCCGATCAGCCCCGCCACAAACAGCACCGGAAGGACGTCTCCGGCCGTAAAAGCTGAAAAGAAAGTTTCTGGTATAAGCCTCAGGAAGAAGGCGTCCAACCCGCCTGCGGGTATGTTCTCAAGGCGTCGCATCATGTCCTGATCGGATTGAGCCGCCGTCAGAACAAGCTCGCTGCCCGGAGTGATGAGCAGCGATATCGTCAGTCCCAGGGCCAGAGCGACAAGCGTAATGGCCAGGTAAACGATCAGGCTGCGTGCGATGATGGAACCGGTCCTGCGTGCGCCGCCGTGGGTCACGATCCCGTCTACGATCGTGCATAGAAGGATCGGTGGAACCATCATTCGCATCACCTTGATAAATGCGATGCCAAGCGGCGCCATGGCTATGCCTAAAGACGGCCAGACATGGCCTACAATCGTACCCGCCAGGATTGCGATCACCATCTGGACGTAAAGTTGTTTCAACCACCGCATCGGCAAATGCCCCTTCCAAAGTGCGCGATTAATGCGTCAATTGCATAAAGTGAACCGATAGTTGCATTTGATGAAACTCTTCTTTGTCGCTCATACGCTGCGGAAGGCGTGGCCGGATCAAGGCAACGCCTCCAGCAGTGAGAGGACGGACCTTGAAGACACGCATACGCCGCGGTGGCGATACTGCCGCAGTCCCGAAGATTGAAAGGGGTTGGGCAGGACGAGCTGGTATGAAGATGTTTCTTCCGGCGATGTTTGCCCTGGCGGGATGCCAGACTGCCCAGTTGCCATCTCCTCCCCCTGAAACAGCTTCTGTCAACGCACTGACATCAGGTGGCTTCAGCGCCGCATTTGACGATCTTGCCGGTCAATATACCACTGAAACAGGCGTCTCCATCGTCACCGGCCATGGACCTTCTATGGGCGATACGGCCAATGCCATTCCCGCACGGCTCGCACGCAAGGAGCCGGCCGACATCGTGATCCTGGCCCGTGGGGCGCTCGACAAGCTGGTAGCCGCAGGGCAGGTTCAGCAGGGCACCGAGGTCGATCTGGGCCTTTCCAAGATTGCCGTGGCGGTCAAGGATGGTGCGCAGATCCCGGACATCAGCACGGCGGAAGCCGTAAAATCGGCACTGCTGAAAGCAAATTCTGTAGCCTGGTCGGACAGCGCCAGCGGCGTCTACATCCAGACCACCATGCTGGACAAGCTGGGCATCGCGGACCAGGTTCGGCCCAAGGGGCGGATGATCCCTGCCACGCCCGTGGGCGAGATCGTCGCTTCGGGCGCAGCCGAAATCGGCTTTCAACAATTGAGCGAACTCAAGCCGATAAAGGGAATCCGCATCGTCGGATTGCTACCCGACGGCCTGCAGAAGGTGACGCCTTTCTCGGCAGGGATCGTATCCTACTCCACGAACAAACAACAGGCCAAGGCGCTCATCGCATTCCTCGCTTCTCCTCGTTCCGATGCAACCATCATAGAAACCGGGCTTGAGCCGGCTTCCAGAAAGGCAAAACCGTGACCAGCAACACAGCCCAACCGGGCATGTCCGCCGCTTCGCCGGACCTGTCGGCCGCAGCGCCCGGCACAAAAAGCGGCGCCGCCAAGTCGATCTTCATCGTCGCCAGCGGCAATTTCCTCGAGATGTTCGACTTCATGGTGTTCGGCTATTACGCCACTTACATAGCGAAGGCCTTCTTCCCGACCGGCAGCGAATTTGCGTCGCTCATGCTGACGCTGATGACGTTCGGGGCCGGCTTCTTGATGCGTCCGGTGGGCGCGCTAGTGCTGGGTGCGTACATCGACAAACATGGCCGGCGTAAGGGGCTGCTGCTGACGCTGGGCCTCATGGCGCTGGGCACGCTCGCCATCGCAATCACGCCCACCTACGAACAGATCGGGCTGATAGCCCCACTCATCATCCTCGTCGGACGCCTTGTGCAGGGTCTGTCAGCTGGGGTCGAAGTCGGCGGCGTGTCGGTTTACCTGAACGAGATCGCACCGCCGAACCGCCGGGGCTTCTTCTGCTCGTGGCAGTCCGCCAGCCAGCAGTTGGCCGTGGTGTTCGCGGCCCTGATCGGCCTCGTCGTCAGCACGAGCCTCGACGCGGAAACGATGCAGGCATGGGGGTGGCGCGTGCCATTCATCCTGGGCTGCGTGATGATCCCTTTCCTGTTCATCATCCGTCGCCACGTTGAAGAAACAGAGGCGTTCCTCAATCGCAAGGATCACCCCCAAATCGGTCAGATCATGCGCATCATCGGCGCGAACTGGGGCATTGTCCTTCAGGGCACGCTGATGGCCGTAATGACCACAGTATTCTTCTACATGATTACCGCCTACACGCCGACCTTCGGCAGCAAGGTGCTTGATCTCAGCTCCGGCGAAAGCCTGTTCGTGACAGTCTGCGTCGGCCTGACCAACTTCACCCTGTTGCCGATCATGGGCGCGCTTTCCGACCGCTTCGGACGCAAGCCGCTGCTCATAACCGCTTCCGTTCTGGGCGCCGCTCTTGCCTATCCGCTGATGTCCTGGCTGGTCGCGGACCCCAGCTTCGGTAAGCTGATGGCCACCGAACTCCTGCTCGCGGCGATTTACGCGACATATAATGGTGCCTTCATCGTGTATCTCACCGAAGTCATCCCCGCGCATGTCCGTACCGTAGGCTTCTCGCTGGCCTACAGCATGGCGACCGCGATCTTCGGGGGCTTCACGCCCGCCATCAGCACCGCACTGATCGGCGCGACGGGCGACAAGGCCATTCCGGGCGCCTGGTGCGCAGCGGCGGCGCTGCTGTCGCTTCTTGCCCTGCTGATCGGCAACCGGATGCGCCGCGACAACGCCGCCGCCTGATCCTGAACCCAAGACCGCCGGCGCATAAGCGCCGGCGGGTACGACAAGAAAACGAACGCAGCGACGCTGCACCGAGGATGTCATGAAGCCCATAGCCAGGATCGCGTTGATCGCCGGCACAGCCTGCCCCTTGCCTGCCATGGCGCAAAGCGCGGAGGACTTCACCCGTCTGACGGCGCTGGTCCAGGCCCAGCAGGCCCAGATCGAAAAACTGACAGCACGTCTGGAACTGGTCGAGAAGGAGGCCGTCGCCCCCGTTTCGACACCGCCCGAAGCGCTGGCCAGCGGGCGTCGCCCGGCCGCTCCGCTCGGCGCTGCATTGGCGTCGGAAGCCCACCCCCCTTCACTGAACGACCGGGTCTCACGGATCGAGGCCGCCCAGCAAAAGTCCGTGGCGGTCGACTGGAGCAAGGGTACACCCGAATTTTCCAGTCCGGATGGCGGCATGACATTCCGCGCCAGAGGCCGCGTGCTGATCGACCTTGGCACCACGAGCGGATCGCAAACAGCCGCGCGCAACCTCACCGCCACGCAGACGCGCTCGCTGCGGCTGGGCATAGAAGGTTCGGTCGGACCCAATCTGTCCTATGTATTTGAAAGCGATCTCGCCGACAACGATATTGCCGTCAAATCCGCCTACCTTGCATGGACCACGAATTTGCTTGGCAACCAGGTCGAACTGGCGCTTGGCAACCGGCTCAACGACCGTGGGCTGGACGGGTCGAGCGGCACGATTTCGGTTCCGTTCATGGAACGCAATCTGGTCGCGCAAGCCATCATCCCGGCACGCGGCTTCTTCGGCCTGGGTGCGGCGGCGCGGCTCTATGGCAAGACCTGGCATCTTGGGGTTCAGGTTTCGGGCGACGACGTCAGCAATGCGGGAACGGCCAGCGACGGCCTGACGATCGGGGCAAGGGCGCACTGGAATCCGGTCAAGACCAAGAAGCTGATCATCCACATGGGGGGCTGGGGCTTTTACGAGCAGATGGCGTCAGACGTCACGCGGCCTACCCGCTCTGTTGCCGTCGGCGGCTTCTTCAACGATAATCTCAGGATCGCTTCGGGCACATTGAAAAACCCAAAGACGGATTATGGATATGGCGGAGAACTGGCCATCATCCGCACCTCTATTTGGGCATCAGGCGAATATGGTCATCGCGTCGTACAGACTAGTTCCGCCTATGAAACTAGTCAGAATGCGTGGACGCTGGCCTGGGGCTGGTTCCTTACCGGCGACACGCCTCCATATCTGGCACGCGGCGGCGTATGGAGCAGGCCGCAGGTGCGCCACCCGTTCACGGAAGGCGGCAGCGGCGGCATCGAACTGGCTATGCGTTATGAAGGCGTCGATTACAGCGACAATCCGACCGGCGGCAAGGGCAAGGCGCTAACCATGGGCGTAAACTGGTATCTCAACAACTTCACGCGATTGCAATTGAACGCTATTGATTGGCATGCCAACAACCCGGCGACAGATGGCAGCCGCAATCCTGACCATGGCCAAACCCTTGTTGGCCGGGCACAGATCGCCTTTTGAAACATTGAGCGCAAACGTGAATACCGGTTTTGCGCTGAAATGATGTGAAAACAACAATCACGGCGCGTGACCTGCGTCCAATTGTACGCAGCGCACTCTAAAAGGATATGAACAGAAGCATGCCGGAATGACGGATGAATTTGTAACGAACCGCGTCAAGCGCGAAGCCATATCGGCCCGGCATGAGCCATCTCGTTCATCCCCTCGGACCGGTTATCGTTCCGTGGCCCTTGTGGTCGCATCGGCGCTGTTCATGCAACAGATGGACACGACTGTCCTGACGATTGCCTTGCCGGCCATGGCTCGCGACTTTGGCACGTCCGCACCTGCGCTCAGTCTGGCCCTGACATCCTATCTGCTCGCGCTCGCGATCTTCATCCCAGTCAGCGGACAAGTGGCCGATCGGTTGGGAGCCAGAACCGTCTATTGCTGCGCCATCGCATTGTTCCTAGCAGGATCGATACTTTGTGCGCGGGCGCCGGACGTTCCTTTCCTGATCGGTGCGCGGTTCGTTCAAGGTATCGGAGGCGCGATGATGGTGCCCGTTGGCCGCCTCCTCCTGCTGCGCGGGGTTGCAAGGGAAAATCTCGTGACCGCGCTGTCATGGCTGGTCATTCCAGCATTGATCGGACCGATCGTTGGACCACCGATTGGCGGCTTCATCGTCACCTATCTGGACTGGCGCTGGATATTCTACCTCAACCTTCCCATCGGTATCTGCGGGATCATCGGCGCGTTGCTCCTACTCGACAACCCGCGCGAAAACAGTTCCAAAGCCTTCGATTTTATCGGCTTTGCATATTTAAGTCTGGCTCTGGGAAGCCTTGTGTTCGGCTTTGAACTGTCAAGCGAGCCGCATTTCGGCATATTGGCTGTCATTCTCGTCGGCCTGGGACTGGCGCTCGGCGCAGTCTATATTCGCAACGCCCACCGCACGCCGCATCCCGTGCTGGACCTTGCCCTGCTGCACATTCCCACGTTTCGGCTGTCGCTAATCGGCGGCTCGCTAGCGCGGATCACGCAAGGCGCGCAGCCGTTTCTGCTGCCCTTGATGTTTCAGTTGGGGTTCGGGCTTTCGGCGGCGGCGACCGGCGCGATCACCATCTCCAATGCGGTCGGCGCATTGGCGATGAAGATGGTGGCCCCGCGCGTCATCAAAAGATGGGGTTTCCGGCAAAGCCTGATCGTGGCCGGCATCCTGTCCAGCATCGGCTATTTGGCGTGCGGCGCTTTTCGCCCGGGTTGGCCGCTGCCGCTGATCGTGGTGATATTGAGCGTTTCCGGCTTCTTCATGTCCTTCCTGTTCACCGCCTATAACGCTCTCGCATTCGCTGATGTCGAACCCGCCAAGATGGGCGCTGCGACCAGTTTCTATTCTACTTTTCAACAGCTGACGCTGTCTTTCGGCATATGTATCGCTGCTGCATCGCTCCACGCTGGCTTGAGCATCGGGGAACGCAGCCAGCCTGCCATGATCGATTTCACCGGCGCATTCATGGTCGTCACGCTGTTGTCGGGCGCAGCCTGGTTTTGGAACAGGCGATATGCTCGGAATGCCGGTGCGGGCCTCAGTAACGATCCGGCCACTGATTAAAAAAACGCAAATTTAACCAAGTTGCCTCTCATTTGACGGCAGGTAGACCCGCTTTCGGATTGAACTCCGAACGAGCCGCGCAGCTTCATTGCATGCATAATAAAGGAACCGGAGTGAACCGGACCGGGTTTGCCGGAGGTTATTTGGTTCACCTCGCGCAAGATTGTACTGGGCGAACGTCCAAGCTTGCGCGCGATCGCTCGGATCCCCGATCCTGTGGCAAGCTCGATCGCAATTTCTTCCCTCTCGCGGAAGGCCAGAAATCTTCCGCTGAGCGCCGACGCCGATGGCGTCAGATGTGTTGGCGGCATACCTCCCGAACTCCGAAACCAGCGTGGCCCGAGCGGTGTCGAAATGCCGGCATCCGCAGCAGACTCCTCACTCGTACGCCCTTGAGCAATCGACTGCCACAAGCGACAGTGATGCTCACGCTGCCAGGCAGATGGGCGTCAGGGCAAATGCAGCTTCTCATGCGTGCAACGTTCTGATGCTCGGCTACCTGCCATATTCACAACCTCCAATTTCTTGGTGTTGCGACGACCGGTTGAATCCGCCTTGTGATCCGCGGTCGCTGTGATGGATCAGACCACCCCGATGGACAGGACGTCGTTCGTGGATAGCCTGTTCCAGTGCGTCCAGCACAAAGCCGGCATGTGCAGTCCTGCTGACCCGCCAGCCCACGATATAGCGGGCGTAGACGTCGATCACGAAGGCAACATAGACAAAGCCCGCCCACGTCGCGACATAGGTGAAGTCCGACACCCAGAGCATGTTCGGCGCTGGAGCATGGAACTGCCGGTTTACATGATCGAGCGGGCACGGCGCGGCCTTATTGCTGATCGTGGTGCGCACAGGCTTGCCACGGATCACCCCCTGTAAACCCAGATCGCGCATCAGGCGCGCGATAGTGCAACGGGCAACGGCAAAGCCCTCGCGGTTCATCTGCCGCCAGACCTTGCGCACGCCGTACACCCCGAAATTCTCGGTAAAGACCCGGACCACCTCTGGCTTCAGATCCTGATCGCGCCGGGCACGATCAGACAGGCGCTCTGGATCACGCCGCTGCGCGACGCGCTCATGATAGGTGGATGGGGCAATCGGCAGAACCCTGCAAATCGGCTCGACCCCATATTCCGCGCGATGCTCGTCTATGAAGGCCGTCATCGTTTGAACGGGTGGTCGAGCTCCGCCTGGGCAACATATGCGCTCGCCTTCCGTAATATCTCGTTGGCCTGGCGCAACTCCCGGTTCTCACGCTCCAGCGCCTTCAGGCGATCAACCATCTCGGTCGGCACGCCAGCGCGCTTGCCGCTGTCCACCTACGCCTTTTTTACCCACTCGTTCAGCGTGTGCGCCGAGCACCCGATCTTTTCAGCGACAGAAATCATCGCCGCCCAGCGAGAGGGATGATCTGCTTCGTGATCCAGCACCAGCGCACCGCCCGTGCGCAAACCTCAGGTGCAACTTGTTCGTCGTTTTGCTCATATCGGCTACACTTACTCAGGAGTTGGAGCCTCCGGCAAACCTTGTACTGTTCATACCGCCATAGTCCTGTACCAGTTCATCGACCAGTTCCGCGACACTCTGTACTTTTTTAGTTTGGCCGATTGCATGACCCGCGCCCCAAATATGTTTCCAGGCCTTCGTGTCCTGAAGATTAGAAAAATCAACCTTTTTTTTCTGCTCTAATAT
>NZ_JBWKVW010000009.1:0-100438 GCF_059421905.1 Sphingobium sp. GW821-FHT02B05 | reverse complement strand
GACAACTAAAGAGGGACAGCCAACCTTCCCTGAAACTTCTTCCAGGGGAGCAGCCTCCCATCAATGTTGGCGACCAAGCGAAGCGAGAACCAGAAGCGCTCACCCCGTCGGTGGAGTGGCATCTAGGCGCGACCGATGAGTCGGTCAACGGCTTTTTTCAAAAAAATGTCATGCCCGGCTGTATGACCGGGTGAGGGACCAAGGCGCGTGCGAGGGATTGGATAGGGGCCAGACCTCCTATTGCGGCGCCAACGGGCATGAAATGCGGAAATGGGCGCCCTGAAGCGAAGCCAGAAGCAGGAGGTCTCCGCGATAGGCTTCCAGCAAGGACCTCGCGATCGCCAGGCCAAGGCCCGTGCCGCCCTGCTCCCGTTTGCTCGTGAAGAAAGGATCGAAGATCTTTTCCCGATCACTCCGAGGAATGCCAGGACCGTCATCGATGATGTCTAGACGGGCAATGCTATCTGCTACGGTCGCGCTGATAACGCATTTTGTCGCGCCAGCTTGTCGGGCATTGTCGGCAAGGGTCGTCAGCACCGCCTCCAACGCGCCCGGGTCGATCGCCAATATCGGTGGCTTTTCCGGCAAAGCTATGGCGATCGTGAAGTCTCGCCCACCCAGCGCATCGGCCACCGCCGCCAACAGAGGCGCAACGTCGGCACGCGCATCCCGCCGCCCCACCATAACATCGGCGCGTGCCAGTTCCATCAGACGCCGCACGAGCCGGGAGAGCCGTTCCGCATCGGCCGCCATATTCCCCAGGAAGCGGGCACGATCGGCCGGCGCCATGTCTGTCCCATGATCCTGCAACAGCTCTATCGCGCCGGAAATGGCGGCAAGCGGCGTCTTGAATTCATGGCTGACCGAAGAAGCGAAATCACGTAGATAGCGCGAGCGCTTCTCGATACTGTCGGCCATCTGTTCGAAATCCTCGAACAAGGTCCGGATCTCCACCACCTGTAGCGAGGGACGCCGCGGGGCGATGCGGCGGCCCGACGCGAGGCTGCGGGTCGCGCGACTCAGTCCCTCGATCGGCCGCACGATCGCGCGAGACAATATGGCGGACAGGAGCAGCAGCAGCACGAAGATGGCCGCCACTCCAAGCATGATCTTGCCCCTGTCTTCATAAAGGCCAAGAAACAGCGCCCGCGGCGACCGGGAAAGGAGCAGCACGGCGATAACCTTCCCATCGACGCGGATCGGTCGCGCATGATGCAGCCTGATATTCCCGGCGCGGCTGAGCCATGTCAGCGGATAGGCGGCGACATAGCCTTCATTCTGCCGCAGAACCGTCACCGACCTGCCCGCCAGCGCTGCCTTGATCTCTGGCAGGGACGCCAAGCTTCTGCCTCCCTCCTGCCCATTCAGGACCACTCCCTGCCGGTCCAGCATCAATATGGAGGAAAGGGTCGTGAGCTTGGTTTCCTGAAAGGCGGGCAGCATCCTGCGTGCGATGCCGACCGCCAGGCGATCCGGACGCTCCTGCGTTCGAAGCGCCGGAGGACGAGGCGGCAAGACCGGCGAAGCGCGCAAATCCACCTCCGTCATCCGGTCATGATAGCGGATAGCGACGTTTGGCCCGATGTCCGGCATAACAGTGCCATTTGCGACCACCGCCGCGCTGGCGGCCAGCGCCGCCCCCTGCGCCACCAGTTCTGCCTCGGTCCTGCGGACCAGCGCATTTTCGTAAACGCGCAGGAAAATCGCTCCAAAGCCAGGGAGCGCCGCCACGAACAACAATGTGCCCAGCAAAATCGTGCGTAAGCGCAGGACCGGCCAATAGCGGGCAATCCATGCCTTCGTCGTCAGGATCATGCGGGCGGCGCAGCCCCGCTACATCCCCCAAGCCGATAGCCGATGCCCGCTCGAGTCTCGATCAGATCAACTCCCCCCAAATCGGCGAATTTGCGTCGTAAGTTGCGGACATGACTATCGACGGTTCGGTCGGTCAAGGCAAAGCCCGGCCCGCGGAACCGGTCGATAATCTGGTCGCGGGAAAAGATGCGCGTCGGCATGGCCAACAAGGTGCGTAATATGGTGAACTCCGTCACCGTCAGGCTGACTTCCCGCCGCTGCCAATAGGCCGACCAGCTGTCCGTATCCAGGCTGAGCAAGCCATGGCGCATAATGCCGACATTCTCGACCGTTGGCGGCTTGCCGGCCGTGCGACGCAGGATCGCCATCGATCTTGCCACCACCTCGCGCGGGGAGAAGGGCTTTACCACATAGTCATCGCCACCCAATTCTATGCCAAGCACCCGGTCAATTTCATCATCCCGCGAGGACAGGAAGAAAATGGGCACATCATCCTGCGCCCGCAGCCTGCGGCACACCTCCAGCCCATCCATACGCGGCATGTTAATGTCGAGAATGACGAGATCGGGCCGCTGACGCGCGACCTGCGTCAGAGCCTCCTCGCCATCGGCGGCCTCGATCGTCTCCAAGCCCGCCTTGCCGAAGGCGAAGACGAGCAGCTGGCGAATATGGGGGTCGTCGTCCACGATCAGGATAGTGCTGGGCATGGGACACATGATCATTTCCCGATCTCCCCTGTCAACGCATGAACCATTTTATGATCGATATTATTGGGCCGAACTGGCGATCGCATAGCGGACAGCAGCGTGAACGGGCCGACACAGCCGCCATCGCGATGGCGTCGGAACAAGAACCAGTCGTCCAACCCGACGACCAGCAAAGCCCATGATGATTTCCAACGAACATGCGCCGCGAGGCGGGCAGAGGCAGGCATGATCTTGTCTCCCTAAAAGTCGGGGCAAGATGCTGGCTCCCCAAGCAGATCAGGGCGTACTGCCGATCAATAGTTGGCGCAGCGCAGATACAGAAAATGTGCAGTGCCGGCTACAACCCGCGCAATTCTGCGGACCTCGTCTGGCATAAGCGATGTCAGCGAACTGGCCACCACAAATTACCCGACGGCGAAGCCAGCCAACTGATCGAGCAGCCGATTCCGACCGCCCTGATTGCCAAGACCGGCAGGCCGCAGGGCGACATGGCCTTTGCCGCCGCAGTAGCGGCCTTCGGTCAGAAATTGCGGGGCGACACCAGGCTGGTTGGGTTCGATTATGCCGACATCATCCGCCTGACCGGTTCGCAGTCCGATTATTGGCGACAGGAATGTGTGCAATTGGCCAATCTGGCGGCATCCAGAGACCATGCGAATGGGGTCGGGAACGCGGGGGACTGATCCCGCGCCCTTGGACGGTCAGGCCGGGAGCGGAATGAAATCGCTCTCGTCCGGCACCCTTGCGAAGCGCTGGGCCTGCCAATCTTCCTTGGCCTGCTCTATCCGTTCAGCCGACGAAGACACGAAATTCCAGTAGATGTTGCGCTTTTCGGGCAGTGGTTCGCCACCCAGCAGCATCAGCCGTGCGCCGCCTCTCGCCCGTAGCACGATCTCCGCACCCGGCTTGAACACTACCAGTTCCCCCGTGGCGAAGCCGCCGGTCTGGCCGATCACTTCTACCTCGCCAGCAACCACATAGATGGCGCGTTCGATATGCTCCGCCTTCACCTGATAGCGCGCGCCATCCTGAAGCGCGACATCGGCATAGACCATATCGGAATAGGTCTTGACCGGCGACACCAGACCATCGGAACTGCCGGCAATGAGCGTCAGGCGAGTGCCTGCATCTTCGATCGTTGGTATCGCATCTGCCTTGTGATGGGAAAAGCCGGGGTCGGTTTCCTCATATTGGGTCGGCAGCGCCACCCAGGTCTGGAGGCCGAACAGCTTGCCACCCTTGGCGCGATTTTCGTCGGAAGTGCGCTCGCTATGGACGATACCGCTGCCTGCGGTCATCCAATTGACCTCGCCCGGCCGGATCGACTGGACCGACCCGACGGAGTCGCGGTGCAATATCTCGCCCTCCAGCAGATAAGTGACGGTGGCCAGCCCGATATGCGGGTGCGGGCGGACGTCCAGCCCCTCACCGCTGTTGAACACCGCCTCCCCCATCTGGTCGAAGAAGATGAAGGGACCAACCATCCGGCGATGCGCGGAAGGCAGCGCGCGGCGAACGGTAAAGCCATCGCCCAGATCGCGGACGGGCGGCAGGATGATCGTATCGACAGCGTCGATGTCGGAAGAACGGATGGACATGAAGCGGTTCCTTTCGGAAAAATGGATCAGGCGCCGAGCAGCGCCAGGGCTTCGATCTGGGCGCGGGAAAAGCCCTGCGCGGCCAGGGTCGGGACATGGCGTTCGGCCAGTTGCCGGGTACGGCCCGTTTCGCAGAGGAAATCGCGCACCGGATGGAGTTGGGCAGGCAGTGTCGCGGGCAGCGCCTTCTTCGCGCCGATCAGGGCATCGACCGCGTGGCCTATCCGCGACCGCAGCGATCGGGCGGCGGCCGGTTCGCCGCAACCACAATCGGCAACGGCATTCAACGCCACCTGGACGGCATGCCATTCGGCGGGGCTGAGTTGCGGTGTGGCGATGGTCAGCATGACGAAACTCCTGCGCGGCTATGCAGCTTTCATAGCGAGCCTGGGCTTTTGCGATCAGCCTGATAAATTCAGGCCTTATGTTCGATAAAGTTGAATATTTGTCGAAGCTGCCCAGTCCAGAGCGAGTGGTCGAAACCCCATGGCAAATCCGCAATCCCAAGTTGCCCCATGACGAAACTGTAATGATGCGCTCATCCTGCTGATGCGTGGACTATCCTATCCAAGGTCGCGGTCAATTTCCTCGACCGTGAAGTGAGAGGCGGCGTCTCCCCCTGTTGCGCCGCCTCTCCAATCGCACGGATAAACGATGCACAGGCCGATCTTCTACGATGCCAGCGGGCGTCGCCGCCGCTTCACCCTGCCTGCTCTGTTTGCGATGCTGCTCGCAATAGCGCTCGCCGCGGTCGCCTTCGCCCTGACCATCGTCGATGTCCCCATTCCGCCAGCCGTGCCGCTGCGCATGGAGCGTCCGCGCGCAGAAGGCATCGGCCAGAAGCTCGGTCATCTGAGCGCGAAGCTGCGCGCCGGTTTTGCCGAATGGCTGCCGCATGGCAGTTCTCCGATCCCTGGCCATCCGATAACCGCCGCCTTCTATGTCCCGTGGGACGATGCCAGCCGTGCGTCCCTGCGCCAGCATGTCAACCATATCGACTGGATCGCCCCCGCCTTGTTATCCGTCACCGGTCCCGCACATCGGTTGCAGGTGACGAACGACAATAATTTCGCCGCGATCATCCGTGCCGCCCATCGCCGCCCCAAGATCATGCCGGTCGTTCAGAATGTCGCCGATGGCGCGTGGGACGGCAAGGGCACGGCAGCCTTGCTCCATGATCGTCGCGCCCGCACGGCCTTTCTCGATCAGTTGATCCCTTCTCTCAAGGCTATGCACGCAGCCGGTATCGTCTTCGATTTCGAAGCGCTGCCATCTGCCGCGCAGCATGATTATCTGTCCTTCCTGCAACAGGCCGCTCCGGTACTGCGCGATCAACATCTGCTGATGACGTTGACCGTGCCGGTGGACGACAGCAGTTGGAATCTTGCCCGCTATGGGCAGTTGGCCGACCGGCTGTTCCTGATGGATTATGACCAACATTATATCGGCGACACGGCCGGCCCGATCGCCGCCCAACCATGGTTCGTGCAGCGGTTGCGCGCGGCCCTGAAGGTCGTGCCGGCCGCCAAGACCATCGTGGCCATCGGCAATTATGCCTATGACTGGACCGAAGGCGCGGCCAACGCAGACACACTGTCTATCGAGGACGCATGGCTGTCCGCGCATGACAGCGGCGCACCGATCCGCTTCGACCCGGAGTCGGGCAATGCCAGTTTCGACTATCAGCAGGATGGGCAGGTCCACCATGTCTGGATGCTGGACGCCGCAAGCGGCTGGAACCAGGTTCGCGCGGCACGGCTGGCCGGCACCGGCGGCATCGCGCTGTGGCGGCTGGGGTCGGAAGATCCCGGTTTCTGGTCCGCACTCAAACAGCGCAATGCGACGCCACCCGTCGCCATGGGTCGATTGACCAGCTTCAATTCGGTCGATGTGGAGGGCAATGGCGAGATACTGCGGATCGACGATGTGCCGACCATCGGCCATCGCACGCTCACCATGGGGGCGGGCCGTACTGCCGGCCTCATCACAGAAGAGCATTTCGCCAGCCTGCCCACCCCCTATGTCATCCGCCGCACCGGCTATCGCCCACATGAGGTTGCACTGACTTTCGATGATGGTCCTGATCCGGTCTGGACCCCTCCGATCCTCAATATCCTGCGCCAGGCGCATGTACCGGCGACCTTTTTCGTCATAGGTGAAAATGCGATGATGCACCCCGGCCTGTTGCGCCAGATCGTCGCACAGGGCAGCGAGATCGGCAATCACAGCTATACCCACCCCAATCTGGCGCAGGTCTGGGACAGGGGCGTATCGCTGGAACTCAACAGCACGCAGCGGTTGGTGGAAGCCTATACCGGCCGCGCGATGCGTCTGTTCCGCGCGCCCTATTTTGGAGACGCGGAACCCACCACGGCCGATGAGATCGGGCCGGCGCTGGAGGCGCAGCAGGCAGGTTATCTCAATGTAGGTCTGCATGTCGATCCGGGTGACTGGACCCGTCCGGGTGCCGACGCCGTCGTCGCGCGCACCATTGCCCAGGTGGAGGCCGGCAGCGCCGATCGTTCGGCCCAGATCATCCTGCTGCACGACAGTGGCGGGGACCGGGCACAAACCGTGGCGGCGCTGCCCCGCATCATCCAAGCGCTTAAGGCGCGCGGCTATCGCTTCGTGCCGGTATCGACGCTGGCCGGCCTGACGCAGGGGCAGGTGATGCCACAGGTTCGCGGCGCGGATCTGGCCGCCGTGCGGGTCGATGTCGCCATCTTCCTCATCCTTGCCGGCATTGCCATGACGCTCAAATGGCTTTTCTTCGCCGTCATCCTGTTCGGCATCGGCCGCGCCGTCATGCTGGCCGGGCTTGCGTTGGGCAGCCGGTTACCGCGCAACCGCATCGCGCCGCCCGCGATCCAACCGGACCTCTTCGTGTCCGTCATCATCCCCGCCTTCAACGAAGCCAAGGTAATTGAAACATCGGTGCGCCGCGTCCTGTCCAGCCAGCAGGTCGGGCTGGAGGTCATCGTCGTCGATGACGGGTCGACCGACGGTACCAGCCGCATCGTCGCCGAAGCCTTCGCCGGCGACAGCAGGGTACAATTGCTGACCCTGGCCAATGGCGGCAAGGCGGCGGCGCTCAATCGCGCGCTCGAACTGGCGCGGGCACCAATCATCGTCGCGCTCGATGCCGACACCCAGTTCGAGCCGCTTACGATTGCACGCCTCGCCCGTTGGTTCGCCGATGCGCAAGTCGGCGCGGTCGCCGGCAACGCCATGGTCGGCAACCGCATCAATCTGGTCACCCGCTGGCAGGCGGTGGAATATGTCACGGCGCAAAATCTCGAACGGCGGGCGCTCGCGCGATTCGGGGCAATCACGGTGGTTCCGGGCGCGGTCGGCGCGTGGCGGCGATCGGCGCTGGACGCGGTGGGCGGCTACCCGGTCGATACGCTGGCCGAGGATCAGGATTTGACCATCGCCGTGCAGCGCGCCGGCTGGCGGATCGCCTACGATACCGAAGCGGTCGCCTGGACCGAGGCACCGGAAAGCTTTCGCGCCCTGTCCAAGCAGCGGTTCCGCTGGGCCTATGGCACGCTGCAATGCCTGTGGAAGCATCGCGGCATCTGGCGGGACGGCAAGCCTGCGGGCCTTGCCTGGGTCGGCCTGCCGCAGGCCTGGCTGTTCCAGATCGGCTTTGCGCTCGTATCGCCCATCATCGATCTGGCGCTGGTGGTCAGTGCGCTCGACACCGCGCTGCGCATCCATCAACATGGTTGGGCGCAGACTGAAAGCGACGTGCTGCGCATGGCGCTCTACTGGATCGCCTTCACCGCCATCGACATCGCCTGCGGTGCCGTCGCCTATCGGCTGGAGCCTCGTGAAAAACGCTATCCCGCTTTGCTGCTGGTAGCGCAGCGCTTCATCTACCGGCAGATCATGTACAGCGTCGTCATCCGCGCCGTGGGCACCGCCATCCTTGGCCCCTGGGTCGGCTGGGGCAAGCTGGAGCGCAGCGGTCGGGTGCAATCGACCGATGGGCAGCACGGCGGAACCCCCGCATGGACGCACGCGGCATGAGCCGATCGACGATCGGCCTGGCGGGCCTGACCTGCGCATTGCTGCTGGCGCTTTGCTATATCGGCTATATCGGCAATGGCGCGCTGTTTGACACGCTCCCTGCACCCGCGCCCGTACATCAGCACCAGCCACGCGCCGTCGCGCTCTATTTGTCGGGCGATATGGGCTTCCACGCCGGGCTGGGACCGGACGTTGCCGAACGTCTGACCCGACAGGGCATCCCCGTGGTGGCCGAAAACAGCCTGCACTTCTTCCGCACTCGCCGTACGCCGGAAGAAGCCGGCGCCATGATTGCCGATGGTCTGCGCCGCGCCATCGCGCTCGATCCCGACGCCCGGCTGCTGCTGCTCGGCCAATCCTTCGGTGCAGACGTGATCGCGCCCTCACTGCCCTATGTGCCGACGGATTTGCGCCGCCGGATCGCCTTTATCGGCCTGATCGTGCCCGGCGCGACGCGCCAGTGGCGCGCGTCTCCGTCCGAAATCTTCTCCTTCAACGAACCGGAAGAGGATGCCATCACCGCCGCCCGGAAGCTCAGCTGGACGCCCCTGCTCTGCATCCATGGCGCGGATGAGGCCAGCAGCCTTTGCCCGGCGCTGCGTCAGCCCAACGTCACCCGGCTGGAACTGCCCGGGGGCCATCCGCTGCACCATGATGCCGACGCCGTGAGCGCCGCCCTGTTGCAGGGGATCGGGCGCGCAGTCGGCGCGCGCGACGCCGCCCGATGACCAGCCTCGCGCTCCCCCGTTCCATCGGCCCGCGTCGGCAATTGCTGGGCGTCGCCCTGCTCCTGCTGGCGGCGACCCTCGCCTTCGCCGCGCTCGACCATCTCTTCACCGAAATAGAATGGCATGCTGTCCGGGCTGCGTTCCACGCCATTCCACCGCTCGCGATCGCCGCCTGCGTCCTGCTGACCGTCCTCAGCTATCTTGCCCTTACCCTTTACGATCATCTGGCGCTGCGCATCATCGGCAGCGGGATCGGCTGGCGCACGGCGGCGCTGGCATCCTTTTGCAGCTATACGCTCAGCCATAATCTGGGTCTGGCAATCGTCACCGGCGGGTCGGCCCGGCTGCGCATCTATGGCGCGGCGGGTCTGGGTCCGGGCGACGTCGCACGCATCATCGCGTCGGCCAGCTTCGCCTTCTGGGGCGGCGTTTTCACGCTGGCTGCGCTGGCTATGACCCTGCATCCCGCCGCCATAGCGCTGGGCGGCTTGACGCTGGACCCGATCACGCAGCGCGCCATCGGAATCGTCCTGCTCTCCGGCGCGGTGCTGCTCCTCGCCGCGCTCGGCCCGACGTCCCGACCGGTCAACCTCTTCGGCTGGACCCTGACACTGCCCAGCAGGGCGCAGGGACTGGCGCAGATCGGCATCGCCTGCATCGACCTGGCCTTTGCCAGCGCCGCGCTGTTCGTACTGGTCCCCCATCTCTCACCCGCGCTCTATCCGGCATTCTTCCTGGGCTATGTCCTGGCGATCATCACCGCCCTCATCAGCCATGTGCCAGGCGGCATCGGCATATTCGAAGGGGTGATCGTCGCCACCCTCCCCAATGTCGATCAACCGGGGCTGATCGCGGCGCTGATCGCCTATCGCATCCTCTATTATCTGGTCCCTCTATTCGTGGCCGTGATCCTCATCACCGCGCATGAAAGCCATGCATGGCGGCGCCCGGTCAGTCAGATGGTCGGCGGCGCGCAGATGCTGGCCCGCGCGATCGCCCCCACCATGTTCGCCGCGCTGGTGGCGGTGGGCGGCACCATATTGCTCATCTCAGGATCGCTGCCCGCCGTCCCCGACCGGTTCCGCACCGTGGCAGGCATCATGCCCATGCCGTTCGTCGAGGCGTCCCATCTTGCCGCCAGCATGACCGGCGCGATGCTCATCCTGCTGGCTTCGGGCCTGTATCGACGACTCGATGGCGCCTTCTGGTTGACCCGAATGCTGCTGATCGCCGGCGCTCTGTTCTCGATCAGCAAAGGGCTGGATTATGAGGAAGCGACCATCCTCCTGACGATCGCCGCGCTGCTGCAAGGGAGCCACGCGGCCTTCTACCGCCGTACCAGCCTGACATCGGCGATATTGACGCCGGGATGGATCGCCACCTTGGGCGTCGCCATCGGCCTGTCCATCTGGATCGGCTTCATCGCTTACCGCCATGTCGATTATCAAAGCGATCTGTGGTGGCAGTTCGGCCGTCATCAGGACGCCTCCCGCTTCCTGCGCGCGGCGCTGGCGACCGGCGTGGTGATGGTCGGCGCGGCGATCATGGCTCTGCTGCGTCCGGCCGCCGATCGCGGCGAAGATAGCCCATGCACACCGCTCAGTGCGTCTGCGCTCGCCCTCGCCAGCCGAACCGATGCCTACCTGGCGCTGACCGGAGACAAACGTTTCCTCACCTCCCCGTCTGGCCGCGCTTTCCTGATGTATCAGGTGCAGGGGCATAGCTGGATCGTCATGGGCGACCCGGTCGGCGATCCGGCGGAATGGGGCGATCTGTTGTGGCGCATGCGCGAGCAGGCCGATGCAGCGCAGGGGCGACTGTTGCTCTATCAACTGACCCTTGACGCCCTGCCGCTGGCCCTCGACCTCGGCCTGTCGATCGTCAAATATGGCGAGGAGGCGCGGATCGACCTGAGCAACTTCACGCTGGAAGGGTCGCAGGCCCGCCCCCTGCGCCATGCCCTCCGCCGGACCACGCGCGATGGCGCCACCTTTGAAATCATCGCAGCAGCGCACGTGCCGGCGCACCTGCCCGAATTGCGCGCTGTGTCCGACGACTGGCTGGCCGCCAAAGGCGCAGCCGAAAAAAGCTTCAGCGTCGGCCGTTTCGGAGACATCTATATGGCAAAATTCGACTGCGCCGTCGTACGCTGCCACGGGCGGATCGTCGCCTTCGCCAATATCTGGGCGACGGCGGACGGGCAGGAATTGTCCGTCGATCTCATGCGCCACAGCCGCGACGCCCCGCCCGGCGTCATGGACTTCATCTTTACCAGTCTGCTGCTCTGGGGACAGGAACGGGGCTATCGCTGGTTCACGCTGGGCCTGGCGCCCTTGTCGGGGTTGGAAGCACGCCGTCTTTCTCCGCTCTGGGTCAAGGGCGCCGCCTTCCTCTATCGCCATGGCGACGCCTTCTATGGCTTTGGTGGATTGCGTGCCTATAAGGCGAAGTTCGCGCCGACCTGGGAGCCGCGTTTCATCGCGGGGCCACAGGGTCTATCGCTGGCGCGGGCGATGGTGGACCTTCAGCGGCTGATCGGCGGCGGGAAAGGCAGCACGGCCGCCCGGATGCGGGAGGCCGGGAAATGAGGACGGTCATGAGCTACAAGGTGCTATTGGTCGAAGATGACGCCACCACGGCAGACTATATCGCCAAGGGTCTGGTCGAGGAGGGATTTACCGTCGATCGGGCCGATAATGGCCGCGACGGATTGTTCCTGGCAACCGAAGCCGCGCATGACGCGATCATCCTCGATCGCATGCTGCCGGGTATGGACGGCATGGCCGTACTCGCCGCGTTGAGGGCGGCGGGCATCGACACGCCGGTCATCATCCTGTCGGCGCTGGCCACGGCCGACGAACGGGTCAAGGGGCTGACCGGCGGATCGGACGACTATCTGGCCAAACCCTTTGCCTTTGCCGAATTACTGGCACGGTTGCGCATAATCCTGCGGCGCGGCGGCGGGCAGGCCCCCGATACGCGCCTTTCCTGCGGCGATCTGGACGTCGATCTGCTGTCCCGCAAGGCCAAGCGCGGCGCCCGCACGATCGACCTGCAACCCCGCGAGTTTCGCTTGCTCGACTATCTGTTGCGTCATCAGGGAGAGGTCGTGACCCGCACCATGTTGCTGGAGGGCGTATGGGATTATCATTTCGATCCCGGCACGAATGTGATCGATGTGCATATCAGCCGCCTTCGTCGCAAGGTGGATGAAGAGGGCGAACGCCCGCTGATCCATACCATTCGCGGCGCTGGTTATCGCCTGAGCGAACAGGGCTGACGATGCGCTGGCGCCAGAGCGTCATCTGGCGGTTCGCCGCGCTCGTCTTCCTGATGCAGATCGCCTGCGTGCTGCTCGCTTTGTGGGCCGTGCATCAGTTCACCAGCAATTCGGTGGACGAAGCGAGCCGTGCGGTCGCGGTCAATCTGCGCGACGATATCGCCGCCACCTATGCAGCCGCCGGATTGCAGGCGGCCGGCGCTACGGTGCGCAGCCGCATGACCGCCGATCCCGATGGCAGTTCGGTCATGCTGTTGATCGGTCCCAACGGTCAGCGTGTGGCAGGCAATATTCCCGACTGGCCGTCTGAAATCGGCCCGGCGGAAAGCTGGCGCCAGCTTGACCTGCTGCGCATCGGCCAAAAGGAACATGATCCGCAAAGCATCGGCATCGTCAGCACGCAATTTCCGGACGGAACGCGCCTGCTGACCGGCCATGTCGTGGAAAATGACTTGCGCTTCGGCGGCTATCTGGAGGCTGCGCTGCTGGGCGCGGTGCTGCTCGCCCTCCCGTTGGCGGCGGGCGCGGCCTTTTTCTCCGCCACGATCATTCGGGGGCGATTGCGATCGGTCATCGATACCGCCGCGGCCGTGGGCACCGGGGACATGAAGCGCCGCATATTGCTGAGCGGCAGCGGCGATATGTTCGATGCGCTGGGCGAAGAAATCAATGCCATGCTGGAACGGATCACGGGCCTTGTGGACGAAATGCGGCTGGTGACCGATGGACTCGCCCATGACCTGCGTTCGCCGCTGACACGGATGCGCGCGGTGCTGGACAACGCACTGCGTCAGAGCCGGGACGAGGAATCGATCGCTGCGCTGGAAAAGGCGCTGGAGGAAGGCGACACGCTTCTGCGCATGCTGGACGCCGCGCTACTCATCAGCCGCGCGGAGGCGGGGATCGGTCGCGACAGTTTCGCGACGGTCGACGTCGCTGGGTTGTTGCAGGATTTCCAGGATATGTATGATGCCCTGGCCGAGGATAAGGGCGTGACGATCAGCGTCGATGCGCCGGCCGGTCTCCATATACGCTCGCACCGGGAGATATTCGGCCAGGTACTGTCCAACCTGATCGACAATGCACTGAAATATGGGGGCGACCATATCCTCCTGACGGCAAAGCGATCGGGTGACATGGTGGAGGTCGCCGTGGCGGACAATGGTCCCGGCATTGTCGAGGAACGGCGGATCGAAGCGCTGCGCCGGTTCGCCCGGCTGGATGCCTCACGCCATATCAGCGGCGCCGGGTTGGGCCTGTCGCTCGCGTCGGCCGTCGCTCATATGCACGGCGGCACGCTGGCACTGGGGGACGCCGAACCGGGATTGCGGGTCACGCTCACCCTGCCCGTAGCATGACGTCCGCCTGACTTTGAAACCTGACGCTCGCGCCTTCGGTAAAGTGCCGACTATGACACTTTACCGAAGGGCAAAGTGTCACGGGCGACAAAATGCGACTCGGCGGAAAAACGGGATTCACAACTGGCCTGGACTATGCTTGATTCACGATATGTTTCATGCGCCCGCCTCGTCCCGCATCCCCGGTGGCAGCGATTTGTCGCTGCTGCTGGACCAGCTATCCCATTGCTGCTCGCGGCCACGCTACGCCTTCATGCTCCTGACGCTGATTGCCGATGTGGCGAAGGCGGATGGCAGCGCCGGGCCAGAGGTGCGCGTTGGCCAAGCCCTCATCCCCCTGCGCGACTGGCTCTGCGACGCGCTCACGCCGATGGGCCATCGCGATCCGCGCCGCATGGCTTTGGTCGAGCGAGTGCGCGACGAATTGCGCAAAGGGGATCGCCTGTCGGGCGATGCCCAGGCTGACGAGGCGCTGGTGCAGGAAGAGGTGCGCGGCCGCGTGCGCGCGTCGGGGAAGACCAACCTCAGCCGCGCCGTGACCGAACTGGTCAAGGCTGGCCTGCTCAAACGTCATTATCAAGGCTATCGCGTCGATCACCTCAATCGCGGCGCCCAGCGTCAGGCGGTCTATACGCTCATTGGCCGCGCGCGGGTGCTGATCGGAGCGCCGGCAACGCCGCGCCGCACGGCCGCCCCACCCCGGCAGGGCGACCTGTTCGCCCATTAATGGTCAGGCGCGCTCACGCGCCGCGCGCCGCGCCTTAGCGTAATTCTCCCGGCGCATCGCTTCGAACCCAACCCGTTGGTCGAACCCGGCATCTTGCGGATAGTCACGAAAGTCCGCCAATATCTCGTCGAAGACGATCGCCAGCTCATCACGAAATTCGGGGTGGGGGAAGATGTGGAAACGATTCTCCTGAACCGCCTCCAACGTGCGGGCGGCAATCACGTCCGGCTCCATGCCGAACTGGTGCAGTTGTTCCAGCCGATCGACCGCAGCGCTATCCACCGGCTTCGCGCCGCCGTTCAGCGCGGCAGGGCGAACCTCGTCACTGGCATAGATATGGCTCTTCACCAGACCGGGGCATAGCACCGAAACGCCGATGCCATGCGGCGCCAGACTGTAGCGCAGGGATTCGCTCATGCCGCGCACGGCGAATTTGGTCGTGTTGTAGATGCCGGGTGCGCCGCCGCACAGGAAGCTCGCCATCGACGCGGTGTTGACGATATGCCCCCCCTGCCCCAGCGCCTTCATGCGCGGCGCGAAGGTCATCACCCCGTTGATGACGCCGTGCAGATTGACGCCCATCACCCAGTCCCAGTCGTCATAGCTGGACTCGTCGATCGTCTGGAACAGGTTGATGCCCGCATTGTTGAAGAGCAGGCTGACCGGTCCCAAAGCTGCCTCCGCCCTGTCGGCCGCCTCGGCAAAGTCCGTGCGCGATGCGACATCGAGTTGGACAGGTAAAACGCTCTGATTGTCGAGCGTCTTCATCGCCACGGCCAGAGCATCCTCCCGAATATCGGCGATCGCGACCTTGCAACCCTGCGCCAGAAGCGCGCGCACAAGCCCCATACCGATGCCATTGGCGCCACCGGTCACAAAAGCCGTGCGTCCCGCAAATTCGAGCATCCTATTCTCCCAAGATCATCTTTGTAACGCGCGTGCATTTTTCGCTCGCCATAATCGTATAGTTCACTTACAAATTCGCCAAGCCGAAATTTCATCCCTGTGAATAAAGGGAGAGATGGAGAGGAGAAGGTCAATGGCCCTGGCGCCCGCACCGATTGCGACCGACACGATATGGGATGGTGCGGATACCGCATCGCCCGATGCCATCGCGTCGGCCCGCCCACCTTATTCGACAGGCGCCGCCTATTGGGCGCTGTTCGTCATCATCCTGGCAACCTTCGTCACCTTTTTCGAACAGGTGGTGTTCGCCATGCTGGCAGAGCGGATCAAGGCCGACTTCGGCTTGTCCGACTCGCAGCTCGGTTTCCTCGCCGGTCCAGCAAGCATCATCTGCTATCTGTTCGTGGGCATCCCGCTTGCGCGCCTTGCCGACATCTTCCCGCGCAAATATGTGCTGGCGGGCGGGTGCGCGGCGCTCGGCATCATTACCTCATTGGGTGGCCTCGCCCAGAATTTCGGCCAGTTCGTCGGCACCCGCGTCTTCCTGGCGGCGGGGGGATCGGCCCATGCGCCGTCCTCCTATTCGCTGCTGGCCGACGCCTTTCCGCCGCGCATCCTGACGCGCGCCTTTGCGCTCCTGCAATTCGGCTTCATCGGCGGTACCACGCTGGGGCCGGCCATCGGCGGCATGCTGATCGCGATGGCGGCCGGATGGGCGCCGACGCAGCACGGGGGCCTCACCATATTGGGCTGGCAATGGCTGATGATCTGGTTGGGCCTGCCCGCCTTATTGGTGGCCTTGCTGTTCCTGACCGTCAAGGAACCGCCGCGTCAGGCCCCGCCGGCCGGCACGATCATGCCCCCCACCGACGCATCGCTGGGCCGCCGCATCCTGACCTTCACCGGCCTCGACGCCGCGAAGGCCATCCATGCCAAACGCCGCGTCTATTATCCGCTGTTCGCCGGACTGGCGTTGAGCGCCATCGAAGTCTTCGGCCTGCAATTCTGGCGCGTCCCCTTCATGATCCGTACCTATGGCTGGAGCGAAGCGCAGATTGGCGCGGTGATGGGCACGATGACGCTGGTGGCATCGCTGACCGGGCTGTTGCTGGGCGGCATCTTCGTCGAATGGCTGGCCAAGCGCCATGCCGACGCCAACGTCCGTGCCGCCGCCATCTTCTTCGGCTGCGTCACCATCTGCGCCATCCTCGCCCCGCTGATGCCCAATGGCTATGCGTCGCTGGGCGTTGCCAGCATCGGCGCGATGTTCGGCATCGCCGGCGCCGTGCCGCAGAACGCCGCGATCCAGCGCGTCGCACCTAATGCGATGCGGGGCCAAGTAACCGCCATCTACTTGTTCATGTTCACCTTCTTCGGGGCGATGGGCAGCTTCCTGGTCGGGCTGGTGCAGGACTATGTCGTCGGCGATCCGAGCCAGCTTTGGAAGTCGCTGGTGATGACCGCCGGCGTGCTCCTGCCGATTGCGACGCTCTGCATGATCCGCGCCATCCGACCCTATCGGGAGGAAGTGGAGCGACTGGCCGCCGAGGCCGCTAATTCGTAAGTATTACATACAATGATAGGAGAGAGATTCATGTCCGATACCGCCATGTCCGAAACCCAGCGGATCGCCCATCTGGAAAAGACCGTCACAGACCTTTCGATCCGGCTGCAACGTCGGGAGGATGAACTGGACGTCCGCAAGCTCCAGCATCTCTACGGCTATCTGATCGACAAATGCCTCTATAACGAGACAGCCGACCTGTTCACCGAGGATGGCGAAGTGCGCTTCTTCGGCGGCGTGTGGCGCGGTCAGGCGGGCATTCGCCGCCTCTATGTCGATCGGTTCCAGGCGCGCTTCACCCATGGCACCAACGGCCCGATCGACGGATTCCTGCTCGACCATCCGCAATTGCAGGATATCGTCGACATCGCTCCCGATGGCGTCACCGCCCATGCCCGCGCCCGATCCATGATGCAGGCCGGCCGGCACAAGGATTATGCCGATCCGTCCAACCCTATGCTGGGTGCGCGCCAATGGTGGGAAGGCGGCATTTACGAGAACACCTACAAGAAGGTGGACGGCATCTGGCGCATCCAGATCCTGAACTATATGCCGCAATGGCATGCGGATTTCGACAAGGGCTGGGCCAACACGCCGGCCGAATATGTGCCATTCCCCAAGATCACCTATCCAGAAGACCCGACCGGTCCCGACGAACTGATCACCGATCACTGGCTGTGGCCGACGCACAAGCTGGTGCCGTTTCACATGCCGCATCCGGTGACGGGCAAGGCAATCGTCGCAGAGCGCTGGCAGGGCGATATCGACCGCGAAAATGCGGCGCGCGAAGCGGTGAGCGCCTGAGCGCCATGGCCTATCCCGATCTCTATTTGATGATCGACGGCCAGCGGCTGTCGGGCGGAGGGCGGCGGACCCACAAGGTCGTCAATCCCGCCACCGGCGCGGCGCTGGCCGATCTGCCGCTGGCCGATGCAGCAGACCTGGACGCGGCGCTGGTGGCAGCGCAGCGAGGCTTCCGCCGCTGGCGCGATAGCACCCCGCATGAACGGGCCGCCGTGCTGCAAGGCGCGGCGCGGCTGATGGTCGAGCGACAGGAAGAACTGGCGTGCATCGCCACGCTGGAGCAGGGCAAGACGCTGGCCGAGGCGCGCATCGAAGTGATGATGAATGTCGGCCTGTTCAACTTCTATGCCGGGGAGGTTTTTCGGCTTTACGGCCGGGCGCTTGTCCGGCCGGCTGGGCAGCGATCGACGGTAACGAAGGAACCGGTCGGTCCGGTCGCGGCCTTTGCACCCTGGAACTTTCCGCTGGGCAATCCCGGTCGCAAGCTGGGCGCGCCGATCGCGGCGGGATGTTCGGTGATCCTGAAGGCGGCGGAGGAAACGCCGGCGTCGGCGCTCGCCATATTGCAATGCCTGATCGACGCAGGCCTGCCCGGCGATGTGGCGCAGGCGGTGTTCGGCGTGCCCGATGAAGTGTCGCGCCACCTGCTCGGTTCGCCGATCATCCGCAAGATGAGCTTCACCGGCTCCACCAGCGTCGGCAAGCATCTGGCGAGCCTGGCGGCGGAGGATTGCAAGCGCACCACGATGGAATTGGGCGGTCATGGCCCAGTGCTGGTCTTTGCCGATGCCGATATCGACAAGGCGCTCGATACGGTGGTCGCGGGCAAATATCGCAATGCCGGACAGGTATGCGTATCCCCGACCCGCTTCATCGTCGAGGCGGGCGTACATGACCGCTTTCTCTCCGGCTTCGTCGATCGTGCAAAGAAGGTGGTGGTGGGGGACGGATCATCCCCTGACAGCATCATGGGACCGATGGCCAACGCCCGGCGACTGGATGCCATGGACCGGTTGATCGGGGATGCAGTGGCCAAAGGCGCAAAGCTGGAAACCGGTGGCGAACGGATCGGCAATGCGGGCTATTTCTTCGCTCCAACCGTGCTGTCGGGCACGCCGCTGGATGCCGCCATCATGAATGAGGAGCCGTTCGGCCCTGTCGCGCTGATCAACAGCTATGACGATGAAGCAGCGATGATCGCGGAGGCCAATCGTCTGCCCTATGGGCTGGCCGCCTATGCCTGGACCAGCGATGCCGCGCGTCAGCGCCGGGTCGCGCGCGAAATCGAGGCCGGCATGGTCGGCATCAACACGGCGATGATCGGCGGATCGGACTCTCCCTTTGGTGGGGTCAAATGGTCGGGCCATGGTGCGGAGGACGGACCGGAAGGGATCGACGCCTGCCTCGTCACCAAAGCCATACATGAAGGATAGGCGATGACGCATGAGTTGAAGACCGGCGGCGATCGCGGATACCTGCGTATCGCCACCGAAGAGGCATTTGCTATGCGCGAACAGATCGACGCCTATCTGCGCATGGTACGCGATGGGACGGCGGACCGGGGCATGGTGTCGCTCTGGGGCTTTTACGCGCAATCGCCGTCTGAGCGCGCGACCCAGATCATCGACCGGCTGCTGGACCTGGGCGACCGGCGACTGGCGGATATGGACGCGACCGGCATCGATGTCGCGATTCTTTCGCTGACATCGCCGGGGGTACAGCCCTTGCTCGACATTGCCGAAGCCAAGGCCATGGTGGCCCGCGCCAACGATCATCTCGCTGAACGCTGCGCAGCCCACCCCACCCGCTTCGTCGGCATGACGTCGATCGCGCCGCTGGACCCGGACTGGTCTGCCGCCGAAATCCGGCGCGGCGCGAACGACCTGCGCTTCAAGGGGGTTATGGTCAACAGCCATAGCCAGGGCGAATATCTGGACGATCCCAAATTCGATCCGATCTTCCGCGCGCTCGCCGATACCGGCCAGCCGCTCTACATCCATCCCTCGACCCCGCCCGACACGATGATCGGTCCGATGCTGGAGGCGGGGCTGGACGGCGCAATCTTCGGCTTTGGCGTGGAAACGGGCATGCATCTGCTGCGCCTCATCACCATCGGCATTTTCGACCGCTATCCCGATTTGCAGATCATCGTCGGCCATATGGGCGAAGCCTTGCCCTACTGGCTCTATCGGCTGGACTATATGCACCAGGCCGGTGTGCGGTCGCAGCGTTATGAACGGATGAAGCCGCTCAATAAATCGATCCACGACTATATGCGATCGAACGTCTGCGTGACCACCAGCGGCATGGCATGGGCGCCGGCGATCAAGTTCGCGCAATCCGTGCTGGGGGAGGATCGGGTCATGTATGCGATGGACTATCCCTATCAATATGTGGCGGACGAGGTGCGGACCCATGACCTGCTGGACATGTCCGACGCCGCCAAGCGCAAGCTGATGCAGGGCAATGCCGAGCGCGTGTTTCGCCTGTGAGCCAGCTGATCCCGCCCCGTAGCACCGCTTATTATGCGCTCGCGCTGGTCGCGGGCACCAATCTGGTCAGCCTGCTCGACCGCAACATCCTCGCCATCCTTGCCCCGGCGATCAAGACGGATTTGCAGATCGGCGACGCGGAAATGGGGCTGCTCTACGGCACCGTCTTCGCGCTGTTCTACGCGCTCTTTTCCCTGCCATTGGGACGGCTGGCGGACGGTTGGATACGCACGAAGCTGCTTGCCATCACCATCGGCTTCTGGTCGCTGGCGACCGGCGGCGCGGCCTTTGCCACCGGCTTCTTCACGCTGATGCTTTCGCGCCTGTGCGTGGGCATCGGGGAGGCCGCGTCTCAGCCGGCCGGCACCAGCCTGACCTATGATTATTTTCCGCGAGAAAAGCGCGGCATGGTGATGGCGGTGATGGCCGCCGCAATCGCCATCGGCCTTGGCGGATCGCTCATCATCGGCGGGGTCGCGGCGCAATGGTGGGGTGCACGCTATGCAGCGGGCACCGCGCCGCTGGGCCTCAAAGGCTGGCAATTCGCCTTCGCCGTGGCCGCGACGCCTGGCTTCCTGATCGCCTTCCTCATGAGTCGCCTTGCCGAGCCGCCGCGCGGCGCGATGGATGGCATCCCGACGCGACCCGATCCCCATCCCTTCCGTGCCAGCCTGTCCGTGCTGTGCGCGGTGACGCCGGGCTTTCATTGGCTCAGCCTGGCCCAGGCGCGCGCCAGCGGGCGCGACTGGCTGCGCAATATCGCGGCGCTGGCGCTGATCGTCATCGCCATGGCATTGGCGATCGGCTGGGCGGAAGCTTTCTCGCCGCGCCCGCCGCTGATGCTGGGTGGCTTCGCGATCAGCCCGCATGTCGTGCAATGGAGCGTCATCGGTTTCGGCGCCTTCGTCATCATGAACCTGATGCAGAATCTCAAAGGGCGCGATCCGGTCGCCTTCGCGCTCATCACCCGCAATCCCTCGCTGTTGCTCTGCATCGCGGCCGGGTCGCTTCAGGGCGTCATCAACTATGGCGTGATGGGCTTCACGCCCTCCTTCCTGATGAAAAGCTATGGCCTCTCGCCCGCAGACACAGGGATGCAGTTCGGCCTGTTGTCAGCTGCATTGGGCGTGGTTGGTCCGTTGCTGGCGGGGCCGCTCTCCGACCGGATCGGCGCCCATCGCCTGTCGCGCCGCGTCTGGGTGGCGCTGTTCGCCATGAGCCTGTCGCCGCTGATCGCGCTGTGGGTCTATCGCGCGGGGGATGCGAGCAGCTTCTATATGCGCTTCACCCTCTACAGCCTGGTGCTGACGATGTGGATGCCGCCGCTTTACGCCGTGCTGTTCGAACAGGTGTTGCCACGCATGCGGGGCCTGACGGTCAGCCTCTATATCGTGGTATCCACCATCTTTGGTTTGGGGATCGGTCCCTATGCGGTGGGGATGATCAGCGATGCGCGCGGCGGCGACCTGGGCGGCGCGATCCTGTCGATCAACTGGGTGGCGCCGCCGCTGGTGCTGCTGTTGCTGATCCTGCTCTGGCGCGTGGAGCGCGACCATGCCGGCCTGCTCCCCCGCGCCCGCGCGGCAGGGGAAGAGGTTTAAAGCCCGATCTGGTCCGCATTCGCCCAATTGCCGTGCAGGCCGAAACGCAGCCGGATCGGCACGCGGACCTCCGCGATCGGCCCCTTGGCGATATCCAGCGCATCAAACAGCAGCAGGTCGCTGCGATGCTCCTCCAACCGGTTGCAGACCTGCACGATCCACCCATCCCCCTCCGGTGCATCCGGGCTGCGCGGAATGAAACAGGGTTCCTGCAAGGACGACACAGGTCCGCACCACCAGCGCTGCTCCTCCCCGGTCTGATGGTCGATCAGGCCCAGCGTGTTCATCAGCATGCCGGACGGACTGCCGCCCTTCAACTCCACCGGTTTGGTCGGGTCGATCACCAGCAGCCAGCCATAGCGATAGGGCAGGCCCGTCTGCCGATCGTCGATGCGCGGAAACTCCCCCATCATGTTGGTCAGGCGCCGCACGCCGGCGAATTCCTCGCCATTGGACGCCATGTCCACCGTCCAGCGCGTCAGGAAACTCGCCGACTCCGGGCCATTGAACGGCGCCCCATGAATGTCGGGGAAGAAGGGGAACATGTTATTCTTCGCCTCTGGCGTGTCGAAATGGATTTTCGTGCCCTCCTGGAAGGCGTTCATGACATGGCTGGCGAAGCAATTGTCGCGCTTGAACCAGCGTATGTCCGCCGCTTTCGCGTCCGCCCGACGCGGCAACACGCCCAGATACACAGGCAGCGTGGTATCGAACCCGAAATGCGGCAATCCCTGTTCCAACCGCTCCCAGTTTGACGTGCTCGGCACGACATGGAACAGCGCATAGTCAGGCGTGATCGCAAAGTCGTGCATCATGGCGTAATAGGGCAGTTCAAACCAAAGCTCCTGCTTCAGTTCGCCCTCCGGCGACACGACATAATAGGTCATGTCGCGTGTCAGCACGCCCTTGGCCGCATAGCCGAAGGCGATCATGTCGCCGGTCGCCGGGTCGATCTTGGGATGGGCGGTAAAGGTCTGGCCGGTCATCGCACCGTCGAACCGCGTATAGCCGTCCGTCTCCAGCGTCGCCGGGTGCATCACCAGCGCCGGACTGTCCTCCTTGAGCGCATAGAGCCGCCCGCCATGGATGAAGGCGGTCGTGTTGGCCGTACCGCGAACCCGACCCTTCACCGATTCGTCATCGGTCAGCGGATTGCGATAGGCGCCGAACAGCGCCCGACCCGCTTCATGCTCCAGCTTCCATTTATCGGTTTTCGCCCAGCGCTGGCGCAGGTCCACCCGGCCATCCTTGAACCGGAACATCGAAATCATGCCATCGCCGTTGAAGGCGATGTCGTCGCCCAGCAGCGGTGGAAATTGCGGGTCGGGTTGCACCCGGTAGAAGGCGCCGTCCAGTTCGTGTGGCACCGCCCCCTTCACGTCCAGATCGGCAATGTCCGCCTCGATCCGCGAAGGCGTGTTGAAACCCGTGAAGGACGGCGTGTCCGGAAAATGCGCCATGGCTGATCCTCTCCCTGTTCTGGTTGAAGATATTGTATGTGACATTCACATTTTTTCAAGCCGCAGGATTGACGGAACACACCTTACTGCTCACACTGTTACTATGAATACCATGAAAGACATCGAGCCGCTCGACCTTTTCCCCGATCCCGGCCTCAGCGGTATCGACGGGCTGGTCGGCTTTCACATCCGGCTGGCCAGCGCGGCGGTCTATCAGCATTTTACCGAGACGTTCAGCGACCTTGGCCTGACCCAAAAGCAGGTCGCCGTCCTCTGGCTGATCGAGGACCAGCCAGGCATCGCCCAGGCCGATATCGGCCGCCGGCTGAAGATGGACCGGGCCAGCGTCATGGCCATCGTCAATCGCATGCAGGACCGGGGTTTTCTGACCCGTGGCGCGTCCGCGCAGGATCGTCGGCGACAGACGTTGAGCCTGACCGACAGCGGCCGCGACTCGCTGGCCGACGCGCGCGCCTGCATCGCGGCGCATGAAAATTGGCTCAAGGCGCGGTTCAGTCCGGCTGAAACCGCAATGCTGGTGGAGCTGCTGCGCCGCGTTTACGTCTGACCTGGAAAAGGTCAGGATCTGGGATTTTCGCGGCATTTCCTTCTCTCCCGCAACCATGCTGTTACTGCCGCTACTACCAATAGAGACAACAGCATTATTTGCCCTCTCGCAATATTGGCAAATATTGCGACAATGTTCGTCGTCGGGCGATCAGGCCCTTGCAACGGACAGAATTGTATGTCTTACTAACAATCGACACACAGCATGTCACAAGGCGGGTCACGTCCGGTCAGGGCGGATCTAACAAAGCCGGATTAGGAGAGGGGACTACCCATGCAACACGATCTTCGTGCAATGATGTCGCGCGCCCTGTTGGCGTCGGCCTCCATCCTCGCAATCACCACGCCAGCCTCGGCACAGACCCAGCCGCCCGCCGCCGCGCCGCAGCCGGCCGAACAGGACGCGGCATCGCAATCGTCCGTCGCGGACATCGTCGTCACCGCCCAGTTCCGCGCCCAGCGGTTGCAGGACACGCCAATCTCCATCACCGCCGTCGGCGCCGCCGAACTGGAGGCCAAGAGCCAGACCAACCTGGCGCAAATGGCCGACGCCGCGCCCAACGTGTCGTTGAAACCGCAGGGTGCCTCCTTCGGCCCGTCGATCACCGCGTCCATCCGCGGCGTGGGCCAGAACGACTTCAACCCCGCCTATGAACCGGGCGTCGGCATCTATATCGACGATGTCTATTATCCGCAGTTGACCGGCGCGGTGTTCGAACTGCTCGATCTGGACCGCGTCGAGATCCTGCGCGGCCCGCAGGGCACGCTGGCCGGTCGCAATGCCGAAGGCGGCGCGATCAAACTCTATTCCAAGCGCCCCAGCGGCGATGGCGGCGGCTTCGTCGAGGTCAATTACGGCATCCGCAACCGCATCGGCATCCGCGCCGCTGCCGATTTCGGCCTCACCGACACATTGGCCGTGCGGATTTCCGGCGTCGCCAAGCAGCAGGACGGTTTCGTCGATCGGGTGGACTATGGCTGCGCCAATCCGGGCAGCGGCATCCCGTCGACCCAGCCGGCCGGCGACTGCACCATCAGCAAGCTGGGCGGCGTGGGCTATCAGGCGATCCGTGCCATCGCCTTCTGGGAACCCAGCGACAAACTGGACGTCACCGTCATCGGCGATTACACCCGCGACGAACATACGATCGCCGGCGAAGTGTTGCTGGCGACCAGCACGGTCGCTTCGCCCAACACCAATCCCGCGCCCGGCGTCGTCTATGACGATCGCTTCATTTGCGGCCGCTATTGCAACTATATCGGCACCGGCCAGCCGGCAGGCGTATGGACTCCGCCCATCCCGGTCGATCCCTATGGCGCGGCCGGCACTCCGCTCGCCGCGACGCAAGGCACCGACCGCAGCCTCTACAAGGGCTGGGGCGTGTCGGGTCAGATCAACTATGCTCTGTCCGACGCCTTCAAACTGTCGTCGATCACCGGCTATCGCACCTTCAACACCCGGTTCGATTCCGACGACGACATTTCGCCGGCCAATATCGGCTTTGGCCGCAACTACCTGGAAAACTGGAGTTTCAGCCAGGAAGTCCGGCTGAATGCGGAACTGGGCGACAATCTCAACGCCACGGTCGGCGGCTATTATTTCAAGCAGAAATCGACCTATGATTCGCTTCAGGACATTCGCTACGTCCCGGTCTATCCGCTGCAATTCCGTCAGCCAGACCCGACCAAGGCGGAGGCGAAGGCCGCCTTTGCCCATATCTCCTGGAAGCCGGTGGATCGCCTGACGCTGAGCGGCGGCCTGCGCTACACGACGGAAACCAAGGACCAGACCTATTATCGCCTGAACTTCGACGGCACGGTCAATCGCTTCCTCGATCCGGTCGGGGCGGCCTATGGCATCGGTTATTCGGGCGCGGACACCCTGGACTATAACGGCAATGGCAACATTACAGAGACGGTCGCCGCATTGTCGGGCCTGACCGCCCATTACAGCGCCAAGCGGTGGGACTATCGCGTCGCGGCCGATTATCGCCTGACCGACAGCCTGATGGTCTATGGATCGGTATCGACCGGCTTCAAGGGCGGCGGCTCCAACCCGCGTCCCTTTACCACAGAGCAGGTCATCGCCTTCCGCCCGGAAAAGCTGACCGCCTATGAAGTCGGCTTCAAGAGCGACTTCTTCAATCGGCGCGTGCGCTTCAACGCTGCGGCCTTCATCAACGACTATACCGATATCCAGATACCGGTGCTGACCTGCCCCACCGCGCCCTGCGCCGCCCGTCTCAACGCCGGCGACGCGCGGGTGAAGGGGTTCGAAGCGGAACTGTCCGCCTATCCGATCGACGGCCTCGCGATCGACGCCTCGATCAGCTACCTCGACTTCAAATATATCGCCAGCAGCCTCGATCCGGCGGCGGCCTATCCTACCAATCCGGGCGGCGTGTCGGCCGATGATCCGCCAGTGTCGCCACCCTGGAAATTCAGCGTCGGCGCCCAGTATAAGATCGACCTGGACAAGGCCGGTAGCCTGACGCCGCGCTTCGACGTCACCTATGAAGACAAGAAGTTCGGCGGTTCGGCGGTCATCAACGGCACCCGCATCCTCAATTTCGTGCCTGCCTACACGCTCGCCAACGCGCGCCTGACCTGGCAGAATGCGGACGAGGATCTCGACGTCTCGTTCGAAGTCACCAACCTCTTCGACAAATATTATTATCTGTCCGTCTTCGACCTGCGCGGCGCGGGTGCAGGCGTGCGCAAGGCACGCCCCGGCAATCCGCGCGAATGGGCGATCACGGTGAAGAAGAAATTTTAAGCCCTCCCCCTCGGTCGGTCGGGCTGCGCACGCCCGACCGGCTTCTTTCTGGAGACGCATACGGCATGACCGACGTCACACTTTATCATTGGGAACCCAACGCCAATTCGGGCAAGCCGATGCTGGCCTTGTTCGAAAAGGGCGTCGCGTTCGACAGCCATTATCTCGACCTGCTGAATTTCGATCAGCACAGGCCCGAATATCTGGCGGTCAATCCGCTCGGCACCATCCCGGCCATGACGCATGGCGCGCTGGTGCTGACCGAATCCACCGCCATCATGGAATATGTGGACGAGGCATTCGATGGTCCGCGCCTGATGCCGGCCGACCCGATCGACCAATGGCGCACCCGCTGGTGGATGAAATTTCTCGACCAGTGGCTCGCCCCCAGCTTCTCGATGATCGGCTGGAGCGTGTTCGTCGGCCCCTCCGTGCGGCAGAAAGACCCGGCCGAACTGGAAGCCGCGATCGAGCGCATCCCCATGCCCGAACGGCGTGTGGCCTGGCGCAAGGCGATCAACGGCGCATTCTCGCCAGAGGAAATGACGGAATCGCAGCGGCGTGTCGGCCTTGGCATCGGCTATCTGGAGCAGGCGCTAGGCGAGCGGCAATGGCTGGCATCGAACGAATATGGTCTGGCCGACATTAACGGCTTCAACCTCGCCTACGCCATGCCGCTGTCGCAGCCGCAGCTTTGCAATGACGAGTTAACGCCCAACATCATGCGCTGGCTGCGCGCCATCTATGCGCGCCCCGCCACCCGTGCCTGCTGGGCGCTGGGCCGCACCGACCTCGCCCGTCGCATCTCCCTGCTCGAAAGCGAACCTGCATGACCGGCATCCTCTACCATGGCCAGCCCAATGGCCCGTCCTTCACCGTCCTCGCCGCGGCCTTCGAAAAAGGCGTCGAACTGGACTTGCGCACCATCGATCTGGTGGCGGGCGAGCGCCACTCGACCGCCCTGCCCCACCCGATCGAGGTGGACCAGTCGATCGAAGGCGAAGGTCCGGTGCTGGTCATCGGCGACGTCGCCATGACGGACAGCATCTTCCTCGCCTGCTATCTCGATGAAGTCGGCACCGGCCCCGCGATCCGCCCGGCCGATCCCTATGCCCGCTGGCAGATGATGGCATGGTGCCGCCATGTGATCGAGCGTGTCGCCCCCGCTGCCGCCGCGCTGGGCAATGCCGCCACGCCGCCGCCCGCCGTCCCCGCCGGCATCGCCAGCGCGGACCTTGCCGCCCGCTGGACGCAGGCGGTGGAAGGTAAGGTAGATGACGAGCAACTCGCCGACAGCCGCACCAAGATCGCGCAAGCAGTCGAAAAGGTCGAGGGGCAACTCGCCGACGGCCGCAACTGGCTGATGGGCGACTTCTCGATCGCAGACCTCGAAACCCTTGCGTGGCTGGCGGGCATGCGCGCGGTCGTGCCGCACGCCTTTACCGCTGCGCCGCTGACCGACGCATGGGAAGCACGGTTGCGCGCCCGCCCCGCCGTGGCGCAGGCGCTGGGCCTTGCCACCGTCCCCAACCCCGAAACCATCTGGGCGCCCGGCCCGGAGATCAACCGCTGGGGCTGAAACAATGCGCGCGATCGACTATTTCGACCGGGGTCATGATATCGGCCCCGAACGGCCCTGCCTGATCGATGTGGAAAGCGGCGAAACGCTGAGCTTTGCGGCGGTCAGGGCGCAGACGATCCGGATCGCCGCGGCGCTCTACGCCGGCGGCTTCCGCAATCAGCAGCCGATCGCGCTCTATGGCCCCAACAGCGCGACGATGATGGTCGCCCTGCTCGCCATCTGGCGCGCCAATGGCCAGTGGGTGCCGGTCAACACCCGCAACGCCATAGACGCCAATGCCGCCTATCTTGACTATGTTGGCTGCGGCTGGCTCTTCTATCACAGCAGCCAGGCGGCGGACGTGGCGGCGCTCAAGGCGCGCGTCCCCAGCCTGACCCGCTTCGTCTGCCTCGACCGCGGGCATGATGGCGATCCCTCGCTCGAACAGTTCATTGCGAACAGCGAGTTGGACAGCTTGCCGGATTTTTCGGACCCCTTCGGCAAGCCCGACGATGTGGTCGGACTTTTCCCCACCGGTGGCACCACCGGCCCGTCCAAGGGCGTGGTCGTCACGAATCTGGGGTGGGGCACGATGATCGAAACGCTGGCCGCATCGGTCGATGGCAGGACGCCATCGCCTGTCTCACTTGTTGTCGCACCGATCACCCATGCGGCGGGGCCAGTGGCGCTCGCCACCCTGTCATTGGGCGCGACGCAGGTGATCCTGCCCGGCTTCGATGCCGCCGCCGTGCTGGACATAATCGCCCGCTATCGTGTCACCCATGTCTATATGCCGCCGACCGCGCTCTACAGCCTGCTGGACGCGCCGGAACTGGTGGGCAGCGATACATCCTCGCTCAAAATCTTCCTGCTGGTCGGATCGCCCGTTTCGCCGGAAAAGTTGCGGCGGGCGGTGGAGATATTCGGCCCCTGCCTCTGCCAGGCCTATGGGCAGGTGGAATCGCCGATGATCGTCACCTGGCTTTCGCCCGAAGATGTAGCGGCGGCAGCGGCCGGCGATCGGCCCGAACGCCTGGCCAGCTGCGGGCGACCGACCCGGTCGGTCAGCGTTGCCGTGATGGGCGATGGCGGTGCGCTTCTGCCCGATGGTGAGGCCGGCGAACTGGTGGTACGCGGCGTCCTCGTCTCGCGCGAATATCATCTGATGCCCGACGCGACCGCCGAAATCCGCACCCATGGC
This sequence comes from Sphingobium sp. GW821-FHT02B05, assembly GCF_059421905.1. NCBI lineage: Bacteria > Pseudomonadati > Pseudomonadota > Alphaproteobacteria > Sphingomonadales > Sphingobiaceae > Sphingobium > Sphingobium sp. GW821-FHT02B05. The sequence goes on along the minus strand of NZ_JBWKVW010000009.1, from coordinate 71,261 downwards.
TGGCATCATACCGGCGACGTCGCCCGGCGCGACGCAGACGGTTATCTCTACATCGTCGATCGCAAGAAGGACATGGTCGTGTCCGGGGGCTTCAACGTCTTTTCCGCCGAGGTGGAGGCCGCCGTCACCGAACTGGCCGCCGTGCGCGAATGCGCGGTCATCGGCATCCCCCATGAAAAATGGGGCGAGGCCGTCCATGCCATTGTCGTCGCCGACAATATCGGTGAGACTGAGATCATATCCCATGCCAAGGCCCGGCTGGGCGGGGTGAAGGCGCCCAAGAGCGTCGCCTTCGTCCCCGCCATTCCCCGGACCGCCGCCGGAAAGATGGACAAGAAAGCCCTGCGCGCCGCCTATTGGACCGGCGCGCGGATGGTCAATTAGGTGACGGATGAAAACATCTGCACCGCATAAGGAGAGGAAGAGGATGCGGGTCGCAATTGCGCTGCTGTTGGGAACGAGTCTGGCTCTGTCGGCCTGCGGCAAGGGCACAAGTCAGGACATCACTGCTCCAGCCTCGACCGGCGGCGTGGACGCCGCCCGGATCATCGCCGCCAAGCCCGCCGAATGGCTGTCGACCGGGCGTACCTATGACGAGCAGCGCTTCAGCCCGCTGTCCGCCATCAATCAGGAGACGGTCGGCAAGCTCGGCCTCGCCTGGTCAGCGGATATGGACACCAATCGCGGACAGGAGGCCACGCCGCTCTTCATCGACGGCACCCTCTATGTCTCCACCGCCTGGAGCATGGTGAAGGCCTATGATGCACGCAGCGGCAAGCTGCTGTGGTCCTACGACCCGCAGGTGCCGCGCGAAACGCTGGTGAAAGCCTGTTGCGACGCGGTAAATCGCGGCGTGGCGGCATGGGGCGACAGGATTTTCGTCGGCACGCTGGACGGCCGGCTGATCGCCATCGACCGCAAGAGCGGCAAGCCGGTCTGGAGCAAGGTCACGCTCGACCAAGCGAAGAATTACACCATCACCGGCGCGCCGCGGGTGGTGGACGGCATGGTCGTCATCGGCAATGGCGGCGCGGAATTCGGCGCGCGCGGCTATGTCGCCGCTTATGATGCCGATACCGGTGCGGAGAAATGGAAATTCTATACCGTCCCGGCTCAGCCCGGCACGGAGAAGGAAGCGGATTATCTCAAGAAAGCCGCCGCCACCTGGTATGGCGAATGGTGGAAGCAGGGCGGCGGCGGCACCGTTTGGGACGCCATGGCCTATGACCCGGACCTCGACCTGCTCTATATCGGCGTCGGCAATGGCTCGCCCTGGAACCAGGCCTATCGGTCGGAGGGCAAGGGCGACAATCTCTATCTTTCCTCGATCGTCGCGGTCCATGCGAAGACGGGCGAATATGCCTGGCATTATCAGACAACGCCCGGCGATAGCTGGGACTTCACCGCCACCCAGCATATCATGCTCGCCGACATGGAGATTGGCGGGCAAAAGAAGAAAGTGCTGATGCAGGCGCCCAAGAACGGCTTCTTTTACGTGCTGGACCGCACCAACGGGAAATTGCTGTCGGCCAGGAATTTCGTGCCGGTCAACTGGGCCAGCGGCATCGACATGAAGACCGGACGGCCGATCGAAAATCCAGAGGCCCGCTATTACAGGACCGGCAAGCCCTTCATCGGCTCGCCAGGTGCGACCGGCGCGCATAGTTGGCACCCGATGGCCTTCGACCCCAAGAGTCAGACCGTCTTCATCCCGGCGAACCTTGCCGCCTTCCCCTATATTCCGGAGAAGGGATGGAAGGCGAACAAGCTGGGCTTCAACGTCGGCGTCGATATCGCCGCGGCAGCCATGCCCGCCGACTTGGGCGTCCGCGACGCAGCGATGAAGGCGACCACCGGCGCGCTCATCGCCTGGGATCCAATCGCGCAGAAGGAAAAATGGCGCGTGTCCTACAAGGGACCATGGAATGGCGGCCTGCTCGCGACCGGCGGCGACCTGGTGTTTCAGGGGACGGCGACCGGCGACTTCAATGCCTATGCCACACAGGACGGCCGCAAGCTCTGGTCCTTCCCGGCGCAGACCGGCATCGTCGCAGCGCCGATCAGTTACGAGCTGGACGGGGCGCAATATGTGGCGGTGATGGCGGGTTGGGGCGGTGTGTGGGCGCTGGCGCCCGGCATCCTCTCCGACAAGAGCGGCCCCAGCCGTAACATCAGTCGGCTGCTCGTCTTCAGGCTGGACGGCAAGGGCACGCTCCCCGCGCCCCCGCCCCATAACGCCATGCCGCTCGACCCGCCGCCCTCCACCGCCAGCGCGGCGCAGATCGCGGCGGGCGGGGCTCGCTTCGGCCGCTATTGCAGCACTTGCCATGGCGATTCAGCCGTCGGCGGCAGCATCGTCCCTGACCTGCGTCGCAGCGCAGCCCTCAACGACAAGGCGACATGGCAGATGATCGTGCATGACGGCGCGCTGAAGGATAATGGCATGGTCAGCTTCGCGTCGATCTTCTCAGCCAAGGAGATCGAGGATATTCGCGCCTATGTCATCCACCGCGCCAATGAGGACAAGACACTGGAAAGCAAACCCAATGCCCGTTGACCCGACCAAAGTCATTGCCATCGACGTCCATGTCCATGCCGAAGTGTCGTGCCACGATCCCGAAGACCCGGTGATGGCGAAATATTTCGACGCCGCCTCCGCCTATTTCAAGGCGGATCGCAAGCGGCCGACCATCCCTGAAACCATCGCTTATTATCGGCAGCAGAATATTGCCTTCTGCCTGTTCACCGTCGATTGCGAAAGCGGCATCGGCGCCAAGCGGATCAGCAATTATGAAGTGGCGGAACTGGCTGCGAACGACAGCGACATCGTCATTCCCTTCGCCTCGATCGATCCCCGCAAGGGCAAGTTCGGCGCGCGCGAGGCCCGTGACCTGGTCGAGAATTACGGGGTCAAAGGCTTCAAATTCCACGGCATCATGCAGGATTGCCACCCGGCCGACCGCGTCGCCTATCCCATCTATGAAGTGATCGCGGAATATAAGCTGCCCGCCATCTTCCACACCGGCCATTCGGGCATGGGCACGGGCATGCGCGGCGGCGGCGGCGTGCGGTTGAAATATGGCCAGCCGATCCTGGTCGACGATGTCGCGGTCGATTTTCCCGACATGAAGATCATTCTGGCCCATCCCAGCTGGCCCTGGACCGACGAAAGCCTGTCGATGGCGCTGCACAAGGATAATGTCTTCATGGACCTGTCCGGCTGGTCGCCCAAATATTTCCCGAAACAGGTGATCCAGTACGCCAATACGCAGCTGAAGCATAAGATGCTCTTCGGATCCGACTGGCCGCTCATCCGCCCGGAAAAATGGATCGACGCCGCGCGCGAAGCCGGCTTTCGAGAGGAAGTGCTGCCGCTCATCATGAAGGATAATGCGGCGAAATTGCTGGGGCTGGGTTAATTGCGCGTTCCCCGGCGCAGGCCAGGGAACGCTTCCTATAGGCCGGTGCTTTGGTGTTAAACCTGTCCTACTGACGTCCATCCTGCCGTGTTGCCGTCATTGCGAGCGCAGCGAAGCAATCCACGGTCGCTACAGTGGATTGCTTCGCTGCGCTCGCAATGACGATAGTTATAAAATTTCCTACCCTTGTTCGGAAACAACAAATCCAGCGGGAAATGTGCGAAGTTAAGGCCGATCCTGTAGGATACCCGCCTCAAAAAAAGCTGGCCGGGCGGACCCCTTTATCCGTCCCGGCCAGAGGCATTTTCAACTCCCGACCTTTTCCCGCTTCTCCCCGCCCGGCACACCATGGGCGACCCGCTTTTCATAATCGGGGTCATCCTCCGGCCGCGCGAGCGATGCCATGACCCGCTCGTGGATGTCCTCCAGCGTCCCTCTAAATTCGGGATAGGGCAGGATGTAGAGCTGATCCGCCTCCACGCCTTTCAGCACATATTGGGCCAGCACCTCCGGCTCCATGCCGACCGCGATCACCTGCTTCAGATGCGCCATCACATCCGGGTCCGCGCCATAATAGCCGGTATTCTGGAGATGCGCCGGGCGGGTCAGCACTGCTTCATGGATGTTGCTGTTGACCGCGCCGGGGCAGAGCATCGACACGCCGATGCCATGATCCGCCAGATCCAGCGCCAGACATTCGGAAAGGCCCCGGATCGCCATTTTCGACGTGCAGTAAATGCCCGTCCCCTTGAGCGCGACAAAGGCGGACATGGACGCGGTATTGACGATATGCCCGCCCTTCCCCCGCTCGATCATGCGCGGCACGAAGGTCTGGATGCCGTTGATGACGCCCTTCAAATTGACGTCCAGCTGCCAGTCCCAATCGTCATAGGTGGCGTTTTGGAGCGGGCCGAAGATCGACACGCCCGCCGTATTGAACAGCAACTCGACCGGCCCCAGCTTCGCCTCCACTTCGTCGGCGGCACGCGCATAGGCGGCGCGGTCGGTGATATCCAGCTTCACCGCCATCACGTCATGGCCGCGGCCTTCGAACCAGGCCATTGCTTCATCCAGATGGTCCTGCCGGATGTCGGCGATCGCGATCTTGCACCCGGCCTGCGCAAAGACCTTCGCCTGCCCCAGCGCGACACCCGATCCGCCGCCGGTGATGAAGGCGGTCCGCCCCACGACCTGGGTCATGCCGCCAGCTCCTTCGCATTGCGCCGGGACAGCTGGTCGTCGAACACCGGATTGCCGAGCAGGAAGCCGATTTCCTTCGCCCGGTCCTGATTGATCGCCTCATCCGGGACAGATGCAAGGATCGCGTCGAACCGGGTCTTCATGCCGGCGCCAAATTCGGGATGAGTCAGGATATACAGGTCGTTGTTCCGGATGCCGGCCAGCACCCGCTCGCCCACTTCGTCCGCGCTCATCCAGAGTGGGGAGACGGGCCGCCGCTCCAGTTCCTCCTCGCGCTGGCGATAGCCGCTGTCCTCGCGATATTCGGCCGGGCGCAGTTCGCCGCTATGGGCGATATGGCTCTGTACCGGGCCGGGCATGAAGGCCGACACGCCGATATTCTCCGCCGCCAATTCGCCCCGGATCGCTTCGGAAATGCCCAGCACGGCTGCCTTGGCCGCTGTGTAGATGGCCGAATAGCTGATCGGGATCAGCGCCGATTGGGACGAGGTGGTGACGATCTGCCCGCCCTCTCCATGCGCCTTGATGCGCGGCAATATGGTGACGAGGCCATTGATGACCCCGCCCAGATTGACGCCCATGCCCCAGTCCCAGTCATCGAACCGCGCGTCCAGCACCGGCCCCATCACACCGACGCCGGCATTGCCGACCAATATGTGGATCTTGCCGAACCGCGCCTCCGCCGCATCGGCGGCGCGGGCGAACGCCGCGCGATCGGTGACATCCAGTTGCACCGTCTCTACCTGCGCGTCCGAACCAAGGTCGGCTTTCGCCTGCGCCAGCGAATCCTCGCGAATGTCGGCGATCACCACATTGGCCCCGGCACGCACCAGAGCGCGGGCGATGCCCAATCCTATGCCGTTCGCGCCGCCGGTAATGAAGGCCGTCTTGGCATGCACATCGCCCATCGGGCTGGTTGCTATCGTCATCTTCCTCTCCCTTATTGTTTCAGGCCCAACATGGCCCGTGTCTCTCCCGCGCTGGCGATATCGCCGCCGATCCGCTCAACCAGTTCCACGCCCCAGCGGACGAGGTCGGCATTGTCCGCCGCTTGCCTGCCACGTCGCAGATAGATGGTGTCTTCAAACCCCACGCGGATATTCCCACCCAGCAGCGCCGACTGGGCCGCCATGGGGAAGCTGTGGCGGCTGACGCCAAAGCCGGTGAACTGCGCCCCGCGCGGGATCTGGTTCCTTGCATAGAGCATCGCTTCGGGCGTCGCGGGCAAACCATATTTTGTGCCCAGGACGAAGGTGAAGGGCACATTCTGCGGGATGGCCCCCTTTGCCATCAGATCGTCGGCGAACACGAAGTCGCCCGCCTCGAAACATTCGATCTCCGGCAGCACCCCGGCATCCTGGATCATATGGCCCATTTTCGTGATCATCGGGTCGAGATTGATCGCCACGCCGCCCCATAGCTGCATGGTGCAGATGTCGAGCGTACACATGTCGGGCTTGAGGTCGAGGATATGCTCCAGCCGCCGCTCCGCCGTAAACATCAACGTGCCAGGGCCGCAGACGGCGGGGTCTTCATCCCCCTGCATCCATGTGCAACCCGGCCCGGTGGTAACGTTCAGGATGACCTCGTTATTCCTGGCGCGGATCAGGCCCACGACTTCGCGATAATCCTCCAGCGATTGTGACGGAACGCCCGTTTCACGATCCCGCACATGCAGATGGATGATCGACGCGCCCGCCTCGGCCGCCGCCAGCGCCTCGGCCGCTACATGGTCCGGGCGGAAGGGAAAATTGGGATGTGACGGCATCGGCGAACTTCCCGTCACCGCGCATGTCACAAATAGCTTGCCAGCCAATATCGCTCTCCTGTCTAGTCTCGGCTATGTTGCCGATCGCAGACCCACGGGTCTTGCAGAGGAGAAGGCCCGCAAGAAGGCCGGTGGATGTCCCATCATTGCGAGTAACTGGATAAGGCATGGCACAAAGGGAAGAATTGTCGCGGTTCCTGAAAGCGGCGCGTGCCAAGCTGGCGCCGTCTGAAGTGGGGCTGCCGCCCGGTGAACGCCGGCGCACGCGCGGTTTGCGGCGTGAGGAAGTGGCGACGCTCGCGGGGATGAGCGTCACCTGGTACACATGGTTCGAGCAGGGACGCGAGGTGCAGCTATCCGCGCCGATGCTGGAGCGGCTCAGTCGCACCCTGCGCCTCAATCCCAATGAGCGCGAATTTCTGTTCGCCCTGGCGCAGCATCGCCCACCACCACTGGCGCGCCGCCCGGACGAAACCATCCATGCCGGCACACAGCATCTGATGGACGCACTGACGATTCCCGCGCTCGTAATGGTGGAGGACTGGACCGTAATCGGCTGGAATCGGCTCGTCGCCCATGCCTTTCGCGATTACAGCCAGATGCCGCGCGAAGAACGCAACCTGTTCCGCATCCTGATGCTGAATCCGCGCTATCGCGCCGATCCGGACAAGTTTCAGGATATGTGCCGCCGCCTGATCGCCCGGTTCAAATGGGATTATAGCCGCACCGCCCAGCCCGAAGTGTTCGAGGGCATCATTGCCGACATGATGGAACAGTCCGAATTTTTCCAGCGCTACTGGCAGGATTCGGAAATCATGGCGCATTTCGAGGATACGAATATCGCCGACATGCCGGGCGTGGGCGAAATCATGTTCCGTCATACCAGCTACGCGATCGAGGAAGCGCCAGGCCAGCGGCTGCTGCTCTTCGCGCCGCTGGACGATGTCAGCGCGGCCCGCCTTGCCAAGCTGGTGGCGGAAACGGAGGCACCGGCGCTCGCCTGAGCGCCGGTGCCCGCCGATATCAGTTCGTTTCGCGCTTCAGCCGCTCGGCCAGCGCCCCGATCTCCTCCGGGTCCAGCAGCCAGGTGCGCGTCTTGCGTCCTTCGCGATGGACCGGCTGGGTCAGTAGCACGCGCGCCTGCGCCTTCGCATGATCCTTGTAGAGGCCAAAATGGACGGCGCAGTCGCGTATCGTGCCGATCAGCGGCGGCTTTCCGTCCAGGTCGATCATGGTCGCGGGCTGATCCCAAGGGATGCCGGCGACGCCGGGATATTTCTGTTCCATGGGGTGGGGACACCACGCCACGATCAGAAAATCAAGATTTCTATCGCAGCAAGGCCATCAGGATGGGATCGCGCGTCGCCCCCGGATCGCGGCGGATCTCCGCTTCCTCCCGGCCGATCGCCCGGAAGATGGCGTCACCGATCTGGCCCGAGACATTATCGGCCATCGCCGCATAATCCTTGCCGCCGCTGGCAGCGAGGGCGACGGACAGCATTTCAAACATGTCGGACCGTAGCGCCCGCGAGGCACCGGGCAGCAGCGCCTCCACCACCGATCCACGCGCTTGCCGGGCCAGCAGATCGGTCGCGGCCGTCGGTCCGCCGCGCAACACCGACACCGCATCGGCCAGCGTCATGCGCTGCACTGCATCCATCACGATTGGCGTGGCATTGTCCGCCAAGTCCACCGCGACATCATTGAGCGCACGCGCAACCTGGTTACGCACCGCATTGGTGCGCAGCAGGGCGGTCAGGACCGCACCACCCTTGCCGCCACTCAGATCCGGCGGCACGATCCGGGTCAGCTGATCGTCATAAAAGCCGCCCGGTTCGGTCAGCCGGGCAAAGGCGCGCTCGCTGGACAATTGTAGCAACCGCCGCACCGCGTCTTCGACCGTGTAACGGCCCATCGGCGTTGCGCAGGCTGCCAGAGGCAACAGCGCCAGCGTCGCGATCAGGCTGCGCCTGTCGGAATGGCCGAATGATTGCTCCATGACGCATCTCCCTTTTCGTGGAGGACGCTATGGCCTCGTCAGGCTTGCTTGCGCCTGAACATGGTGAAATCCGTGAACCTTAGTCCGCTCGAGACGAACGCGGTTGTTATTTGACGAACAGCGTCCGCACCGAATCCGGCACGCGCTCTGCCCGCAATCCGCCCGGTCGGCTGGCATCGGGCACGGTCCAGACCCGCTTTTCGGTACATTCCACGCACAGCTTGCCGTCCAGTGACAGGCGGTGCGCGACCGTGAAACTGCTATTCCCGAAGACCGGCGCGCCGGCCTCCACCAGCACATCGTCGCCATAGGCGGTCGGTACGAAAAAGCGCGCCGATACGTCCACCATCGGGAATCCGGCAAAGGGCATGGTCGCCAGCATCTCCCGCTTCTTGGGCAACCCCGCATGTTCGAACAGCAACATGGTGCTTTCGCCGAAAATGTCGAAATAGCGGGGGGCATGGACGATGCCGGCCGGGTCGCAATGTCCCCATTCGATGCGGACGATCCGCTGGAGGAAGGCACTCACGCGAGAATATTCTTTCCCTGTTTGGTGGTCTTTTCCGCCATTTCCTCGTCGGTCGGCGGGGTGGGGATAAGAAGCCCGCGCTGCACCGCGGGCCGCGCCGAAATCCTGTCGAACCAGCGCTGAAGGTTGGGATAGCCGCCCATATCGACGCCGGCCCAGTCATGGCCGCGCACCCAGGGGAAACAAGCGATGTCGGCGATCGAATAGTCGCCGACCAGATAGTCGCGGCTCGCCAATTGTGCGTCCATGACGCCAAACAGGCGCTGGCTTTCGCGCACATAACGGTCGATCACCGATGGCAATTTCTCGTCGAAATAGCGGTTGAAGACGGTCGCCTGCCCCATCATCGGGCCAAGACCGGACATTTGCCACATCACCCACTGGATGACGCGGCTGCGATCCTGCGCATCCGCCGGCATGAAGCGGCCGAATTTCTCCGCCAGATAGAGCAGGATCGCGCCGGATTCGAAGATCGCGAAATCGCCCGCGCCATGATCCACCAAAGTCGGGATGCGGCCATTGGGATTGAGCGCGACATACCAGTCCTGCTTCTGCACCCGGTCGGTAAGCGCAATCGGCGTCACCCTGTACGGCACGCCGAGCTCCTCCAGCAGGATCGACACCTTCCACCCATTGGGCGTCTCCGACGTCAGCAGTTCCAGCATCATTCTCTCCGGTTTTTGTGTCGCCTTCCAAAGCAAAGCCTTGGCCCCGCCGCAAGGCGAGTGGCGGCGCTATCATTGAAACTGACAGCTTGAGCCGCGCCTTGGGCCGGGTAGTTTGGCTGATAGTATCGACAGACGACTTGCGGCCCGTTCGATCGCCGGCCAGTTTCATCCTCGAAGGCGCACCAGACGCCATAACCATAAGGTGAGGATAAACAGCGCATGTTGACGCTCTACAGCTTCGGTCCGGCTGCCAACAGTCTGAAGCCCCTGCTGGCTTTGTATGAAAAGGGGCTGGAATTCACGCCCCGCTTCGTCGATCCGACCCGGTTCGAACATCATGAGGACTGGTTCAAGGCAATCAATCCGCGCGGGCAAGTGCCCGCCCTCGACCATGACGGTCATATCATCACCGAATCGACCGTCATCTGCGAATATCTGGAAGATGCCTTTCCCGACGCGATTCGGCTGCGCCCGGACGATCCGGTGCAGATTGCCGAAATGCGCGTCTGGACCAAATGGGTGGACGAATATTTCTGCTGGTGCGTGTCCACCATCGGCTGGGAACGGATGATCGGCCCGATGGCGCGCAAGCTGACCGATGCCGAGTTTGAGGAAAAGCTGAAGCATATCCCTATCCCGGAGCAACAGGCCAAATGGCGCAGCGCCCGTGCCGGCTTTCCAAAGGCGGTGCTGGACGAGGAAATGCGCAAGATCCGCGTATCGATTGACCGGCTGGAGCAGCGGCTGTCGCAAAGCCTGTGGCTGGCGGGTGACGACTATACGCTGGCCGACGTGTGCAACTTCGCCGTCGCGAACGGCATGCAGTTTGGCTATGCCGACATCGTCAACAAGGAGGCTACGCCGCATCTGGTCGCCTGGATCGATCGGATCAATGCCCGCCCCGCCGCACAGGCCATGTTCGCCAAATCCCAGAGCGAAATGCCGCCCCGCCCCGCCGCAACGGCGGCCTGATCCATGGGCTGGCAGGATGAACCACCCGCCGGGCAGCTGCGTATGTATCATATTCCCGGCTGCCCCTTTTCCGAACGGATCGAATTGCTGCTCGATCTGAAAGGGCTGCACGGCATCATGGCCGATCATGAGATCGACATATCGCAGCCGCGCCCGGACTGGCTGCTCGCCAAGACTCGCGGCACCACCGCGCTCCCCGCTCTGGAGCTGGAAAATGGCGAGACGCTGAAGGAAAGCATGGTCATCATGCGCTATTTCGAAGATCGATTCCGCGATCCGCCGGTGGCGCGACAAGACCCGTTCGAACATGCGCTGGAGGCGATGCTGTGCGCATCCGATGGCCAGTTTACCGGAGCAGGATACCGCATGATCCTGAACCGCGACCCTGCCAAGAGGGAAGAGCATAAGGCAGAGGTCGATGCCCAATATGCGCGACTGGACGAATTTCTGCGTCATTATGCGCCGGACGGCGATTTTCTGTTCGATCGCTTCGGCTGGGCGGAGGTCGCTTTCACGCCGATGTTCAAGCGGCTCTGGTTCCTCGATTATTATGAGGCCTATCAGATTCCGCAGCATCTGACCCGGTTGCTGCGCTGGCGCGAAGCCTGCCTGTCGCATCCGGTGGCGCAGCGCCATCACGGCCATCGTGAACTGATGACGCTCTATTATGACTACAGCCAAGGCGGCGGCAACGGGCGCCTGCCCGAAGGCCGCACCATCTCCAGTTTTGCGCTCGATCCGCCGTGGAACAGTCGCCCCCAGCCGCCACGCGACAAATGGGGCACGCCTGCCACCGATGCCGAACTCGGCCTTCTTCCCGCATAAGGACATTCATCATGCCGAATACGCTCCAGCACTATATCGACGGCCAATGGGTCGACAGCCAGGGCGGTCGCACCGTCGCCGTCATCAATCCGGCGACCGACCAGAGCGCCGCTGACCTGATCCTGGGCACATCCGCCGACGTCGACGCAGCCGTGATTGCCGCCCGCCGCGCCTTCGAGACATTTTCGCAGACCAGCCGTGAAGAACGTATCGCGCTACTCGAACGGATCGTCGCCGAATATCAAAAGCGCGTCCCCGACATCGCCCGCGCCATCGCCACCGAAATGGGCTGCCCCATTTCCATGGCGCAAACGGCGCAGGCGGGATCGGGCCTGGGACATCTGGCGCAGGCGCTCAGCGCGCTGAAGAGCTACGAATTTTCCGAGAAGATCGGCGACAATCGGGTGGTGCGCGAGCCGATCGGCGTAGTCGCGCTCATCACGCCCTGGAACTGGCCGATGAACCAGATCGTCGCCAAGGTCGGCCCGGCTCTCGCGGCCGGCTGCACGATGATCCTCAAGCCCTCCGAGGAAGCGCCGAGCTGCGCCGCCATCTTTGCCGAGATACTGGACGCGGCCGGCGTACCATCCGGAGTCTTCAATCTGGTGCAGGGCGATGGTGAAGGCGTCGGCACCGCGCTCGCCAGGCATCCCGACATCGACATGGTGAGTTTCACCGGCTCCACCCGCGCGGGCATCATGGTGGCCAAAAACGCCGCCGATACGGTCAAGCGTGTTGCGCAGGAACTGGGCGGCAAGTCGCCCAACATCATCCTGGAGGGCACGCCGCTCGACAAGGCGCTGCCGGGCGGGGTGGGCGGCGTGCTGCTCAACAGCGGGCAGAGTTGCGTCGCACCTACCCGGATGCTGGTCCACAAGTCCCAGCATGATGAAGCGGCAGAAAAGGTCGGCGCGATGTTCGCCGCCAAGAAGGTCGGCGATCCGCTGAGCGAAGGCGATCATATCGGCCCGGTCGTCAGCCAGCGGCAGTGGGAACGTATCCAGGGCCTGATCCAGACCGGCATCGACGAAGGCGCGACGCTCGTCACCGGAGGCACCGGGCGTCCCGACGGATTAAGCGAGGGGAGCTATGTCCGCCCCACCGTCTTCGCCAATGTCACACCCGACATGACAATCGCCAAGGAAGAGATTTTCGGCCCCGTCCTGGTCCTCATGCCCTATGAAGATGATGCGGACGCGATCCGCATCGCCAATGACACGCCCTATGGGCTGGGCGCCTATATTGCGGGTGACCCTGCCCATGCGCGCAAGTTCGTCAGCCGCATCCGCGCGGGCGCCGTGTTCGTCAATGCCGGCGGGCTGGCCATGGACATGCCCTTTGGCGGCTACAAACAGTCGGGCAATGGCCGCGAATTCGGCAAGTTCGGGCTGGAAGAGTTTCTGGAGGTCAAGTCGGTGATCGGTGCGCTGCCCGAAGAGGTGGCATGATGGCCAGCCTGCCGATCGAAACCGATGTTGAGGACAGCGCGCGGCAGGCGCCTGCGCTGATCCGCTATCTGGACAATGGTGATTTCGTCACGCGGCGCTATGTGTCGCGTGGCGTGGAGATCAACACCGGCCGCTATAGCGACCATCGCATGACGGTGCGCGACGGCATGCCGATCCGCGATCATTTCCGTTTCGACACCCACGGCTTCATGCTCGGCAGGCACAGCAGCGCCATCCGTGATTTCTTCGACAAGGAAGAGGTCGATCGCCGCTATCTGCGCGAATGCGAGGATGCGATACAGGCACTCACCGGTGCGTCCTGCGTGGCGGCGGGCGGATGGATGATCCGCACTTCCGCCGACCTGACCGCCCGCTCGCAGGAAAGGGTTGAAAATTACCGCCATGAAGGCGGCATCCAGCCTCCCGCTGGCGAAGCGCATGTCGATTATAATGAGATTACCGGACGCCGCGCGGCCGAACGCGCCTATGCCGCCGCTTTCCCCGATGGCCCCGGCTATAGACGCTATGTCTGCGTCAGTTTCTGGCGAACATTTTCACCCGGACCGCAGGATTGGCCGCTGGCGGTATGCGACGGCCGCACCGTGTCGGACGAGGAAGTGACGTCCAACACCCTCTTCGTGGTGGACGAACTTCCAATCGGCGATGCGCTGACCGCGCCGGTTCCAGGCGAAGACCAGATGATTGCTGCTTCCATCTTCCGTCACCGAACGCGGCATCGCTGGTGGTATTTCTCGAACATGGCGGCGGACGATGTACTGTTGTTCAAATTCCAGGACAGCGACCATGATGTGACCTGGCGCTGTCCCCACACAGCCTTTCACGACACCAGCCTGCCAGGCGCGAAAATTCGGTCGAGCATCGAGGTACGGGCTGTGGCGTTTTTCGAATAGACACGGGGACGCCGCCAGGAACGCACGGGCGGCAAGCCGGCATTGACCCAATCGCATCCCACATAGCGTCAATATTGCAAATATCTCGCAATTGCATTCACGCTGCGCATACGTAATAGGGTTCGGATCATCCTGATCGGAGCTCCCGTGACCAAGCGCGTCTTCTTCCAAATCCACTGGTTTCTGGGCATCACCGCAGGGATCGTGCTGGCACTGATGGGCGTGACCGGCGCGGCCATGAGTTTCGAGGATGAAATTACCCAAGCCCTGTCACTGCGATTGTTCGCGCCGGGCGTGCCGGCCGGGGCAGATTTGTCGCCTGATCGGCTGATTGCGCGAATAGAGGCCGACCATCCCGGCTATTATGTCGCCCGTCTCGACTGGGAAACGGCGCGCGATCGCTCCCATGCGATCCGGCTGCTGGCCAGCGAAGGGCGCAGCCGCATGCAAGGTCAGGTTGATCGCGCCACCGGACGGTGGCTGGGCGAACCAGCCGGAGCCGGCTTTTTCCACCTGATGGATGACCTGCATCGCTGGCTTGCCCTGCCCGGCGGGGGCAATGGCATCGGACGACAGATTACAGCGTTCAGCGCCATTTCGCTTATCTTCTTCGCCCTGTCCGGCCTCTACCTGCGTTGGCCGCGTCAGGCGCTGGATTGGCGTGCCTGGATGGTGCTTGACCTGCGCAAGACTGGTCGCAACCTCTGGCGCGCGCTTCATGTCGTGATCGGTACATGGGTATTGCTCTTCTACCTGCTCAGCGCGCTGACCGGCCTGTGGTGGAGCTATGACTGGTACCGCCAGGGCGTCGTCTATGTCCTGACGGGCAAGGCGGCGGGCGAGGAGGAGCGCCGGGCGGATAAAAAGGACGGCATCGCGCCGCGCCCGGCGATCGATCCGGCCTGGGCCGCCTTCCGCCGCGCGACGGGCAATGATTATGCCTGGGTCCGCATCGCTCGTCCTGCGCCGGCACAGCCGATGAAGGCGATCAGTTTCGACGCCCGGCCGGCCGAAGCGCGCCATCTGCGCCAGACCGACCGCTACAGCTACGATAGCCGGACGATCACGCTCAAGAAGCGCGACCTTTATGACCGGCGACCGCTGGGCACGATCATTACCCAGAGCATGTTCGAATTGCATCGCGGCGCCTTTTTCGGCCTCGCCGGCCGGATCGCGCTCCTGCTGACCAGTCTCACCATGCCCTTGTTCACCATCACCGGCTACCTGCTCTATCTGTCCCGACGCCGACGCAAGCGGGAGGCAAAGGCGCTGGAAGCGGGCATCGGTACCGGTGTCATCGCAGGCGCAGCCACGGGCGATTTACTGATCGCCTATGCCAGCCAGACCGGTACGGCGGAAATCCGTGCGCGCAATGCAGCGCTGGCGCTGGCCCAAGGCGGCGTGCCAGCGCAGGTTCTGCCCGTCGGCAAATTGACGGCCGGGTTGCTGAAACAGAGCCAGCGCCTGCTGTTCGTCGTCAGCACCTATGGCGAAGGGGAGCCGCCCGACATGGCCCGCGGCTTTACGTCCCGGCTGTTGCGCGACGATGGACTGGATCTTGGCCACCTCCATTATGGCATATTGGCCTTGGGCGATCGGGAATATCCTGATTTCTGCGCTTTTGGCCACAGGCTGGATGATTGGCTTCGCAGGGCCGGTGCGAGCGCGCTCTTTCCGCTGGTTGCGATGGACCATGGCGATCAGGTGGCAGAACAGCATTGGGACGCCGCCTTGCAGGATCTGGGCGCCGCCCACGCCCGTCGCTGGCAGACCGTCATTCCCTTTGCGGCATGGACATTGGTATCCCGCCATATTTTGAACCCGCAAAGCGAGGCGCTCAAGGCCTTCCACCTTCAGTTCGAGCCAGCCATCGACATGGACGGCGCATGGGAAGCAGGCGACATAGTCGAAGTTCAGCCCTGCAACCCGCCCGATGCGGTGGATGCCCTGCTGGGCGCTCAGGCACAGGATGCAGAACTGATCGACGTGCCGGCGTCGCTGCGCGACCATCTGATGACGGCCATGCTGCCCGATCCAAGCCGACCCATTACAGCGGAAGCCGCACGCGCGCTGCGTCCTCTACCCGTACGCGAATATTCGGCGGCATCGATCGCGGCCGATGGCACGTTGGACCTGATCGTCCGGCAAGTGCGTGCCGATAATGGACGGCTGGGCATAGGGTCCGGCTGGCTGACGGCGCATATGCCGATCGGATCGACCAGCTTGATGCGCGTGCGTCCCAATCCCGGTTCCCGCACCGACCCGGCGCGGGACGGGCAACCGCTGATCCTGATCGGCAATGGCACCGGCATAGCCGGGCTGCGGGCACATTTGCGGGCGCAGGCGCATGACGGGCACAAGGGGCATTGGCTGTTGTTCGGGGAGCGGACGCGCCGACATGAAAGCTTTTTCGACGAAGAATTGGCCGCCTGGGTCAAGGACGGAACGCTCTCCCGCCTGGACCGCAGCTTTTCCAGGGACGATGATTGCGGGCGCTATGTCCAGGATATTCTGCCTGGTGCCGCGCTGGACCTGAACGACTGGATCGATCGCGGCGCCACCATCCTAGTCTGCGGCAGCCTGGACGGCATGGCGCAGGGCGTCCATGATGGGTTGGCGCGTATATTGGGCGAAGATCGGCTGGAACGTCTGGCCGAAGATGGCCGCTATCGCCGCGACGTCTATTGATCGGACAACAACGGGCGCAGGTTCGTTCGCCTCAGAATGACAACCTGCACCCGGTGGGCTCCATGAATATCAGTCGACGAAGCGCCACCGCAGTGTTTCGCCCGCATGGAAGGGTACGACACGGATATCACCCTGCCCGATCACATCCGGCACGATCACATCATCCCGCTTCAGTGTCACCGTGCCTTCATTGAGCGGCAGACCATAGAAGTTGGGACCATGTTCGGACGCAAAGCCCTCCAAACGGTCCAATACCCCTTCTTCTTCGAAGACCTGCGCATAGCTTTCCAGGGCGAAGGGCGCATTGAATATGCCCGCGCATCCGCAGGCCGCTTCCTTGCGATCCACACCATGCGGCGCGCTGTCGGTGCCCAGGAAAAATTTCGGAGAGCCGGATACCGCCGCCTTGCGCACCGCCAGGCGATGCCGTTCCCGTTTCGCGACGGGCAGACAATAGGCATGAGGCCGGATGCCCCCGTCGAAGATCGCGTTCCGATTGATAATCAGATGCTGCGGCGTGATCGTCGCGGCGATCTGAGGCCCGCTATCGGCGACAAATTCCGCCGATTCCGCCGTGGTGATATGTTCGAGCACGATCTTGAGTGCGGAGAAATCCCGGACGAGCGGCGTGAGGAGGCGTTCGATGAACACCGCTTCCCGATCGAAAATATCGATGTCGCGATCCGTCACTTCGCCATGGATCAACAGCGGCATGCCGATGCGCTGCATGGTCTCCAGGACAGCGGTCAGCTTGCGAATATCGGTGACGCCATGGGCCGAATTGGTCGTGGCATGGGCGGGATAGAGTTTGCAGGCGGCGAATACCCCTTGTTCGAACCCTTTTTCTATCTCGGCCGGGTCGGCACCGTCGGTCAGATAGCAGGTCATGAGCGGCGTGAAGCCGGCACCCTGAGGCAAGGCGGCCAATATGCGATCGCGATAGGCCTCTGCCGCCGCCACGCTGACGACGGGCGGGGTCAGGTTGGGCATGACGATGGCACGGGCGAACTGGCGCGCCGTATAGCCTGCAATGGCTTCAAGCATCGCGCCATCGCGAAGATGTACATGCCAATCATCCGGGCGGCGGATCGTTATCTGTGCTGTCATGCGCCCGCTCTAGCCGCCTGCATGTTGTCAGTCGAGACCCAGATTTGACCGGTTCGTGCCCTGACTTGGCTTGTTGTGATCGCAGGTCATGACCGGCCAGCGTTGCGCATTGGTCGCGCTCGCCCATGACGCGCAACTTCCGGCCGATGCCCGCACCTGAGAGCCCTCAGCCCATTGGCGTTGCGACGGATGCGCTTCGCCAGCGCCTGTAACCCGACACAGCCAGAATGATCATCGCTGTGTAGAGGCCGCCCGTCAGCCACAGGCCCTTGAAGACGAACATGCCGACATAGACGATATCGACCGCTATCCACAGCAGCCAGCTGGCCGCATGGCGACGCGCGGTCCAATATTGCGCGACCAGGCTGAAACTGCTGAGCGCGGCATCCATCCAGGGCAGCGAAGCGTCGGTGAAGCGGTGCATGGCCCAACCGATGGCGAGTGCGCCGACCCCGCCGATCGCCAGCCCGGCCATCGCCCGCGCGTACGGCAAAGGTTCGATGCGCACTTCGCCTGCATCCTCTCTGCCGCGCGCCCAGACGATCCAGCCATAGAGAATCGCAAGGCCGAACAGCGCTTGCAGCAGCATGTCGGCATAAAGGCGCACATCGAGGAAAATCTTGAAATAGAGCGCGCAGGCCAGCAGGTTGACCGGCCAGCATAGCATGCGCCGTTTCGCCGTGAGCCATATTCCCAGGATGCTGACGAAAACGGCGACGATTTCCAGCATCGACATCAGGCCGCTCCCGCCTTCGCCAGGCGACGCAGAAAATCCTGGCCGGCGGTGGACAGGAACCAGTCGGCATGGCCGATCAGATAATCCTGCCAGGCGACGGCCGCCTGATCGGGATCGCCGACGATGCCGGCAAAATAATCGATTTCCGACAGGGCGAACTCCACATGGACGAGCGGCAGGAGGCGTAGCAGCGTGGTCATGTCGGCAGGCAGCGGCATCTGCGTGCGATAGCCGGCCAGGATTGCGAGCGCCGTATCGACATCGCCCAGCGCCTGTTCCCGCCCAAGGTCCAGCCAGTGGAAGGCGGTCCGCTCGATCGCGATGGCCAGATCATGGAGCGCGCAGGTGCGCGTCGCCAGACCGAAGTCGATGATCGCGCTGACCTCGCCTTCGCTCGTCCAGAGGAGGTTGGATGGATGCCAGTCCCCATGCGTCCAGAGCGGCGGTTGATCGGGCACGGCTTCGCCAAGCGCCGCGAACAACCGCGCCAGTTCCTCCCGCCATGGCTTGTCCGTCAGCCAGCCGGCAAGCGCAGGACGCGCAGCGACATAAGCCTGCGCCGCCATCAACGGATCGAGCGCGGACAGGATAGTGAAGCTGGCGATCAGGGGATGATCGTCGCGGGCAGGTGCCGCATAACCCTGCGCAGCCCGATGCAGCCGCCCCAGCGCCGCGCCGGCTTCATGGGCATGGCCCGGCGTCAGGAACGGCGTCCATGACTGACGATCCCGGTACAGGTCGGCGCCCGGTGCGTCGCGATGTAGTTCGTAGGTCCATGTCCCAAGCGCAATCGCACTGGCGCCGTCCGCCGCCATCACGATATCCGGCACTGGCAGGCCACCGTCGCGCAAATGCGCCATGAAGCCATGTTCCGCCGCCAGCGCGGCGGGGGTGCGGAGCCGCTGGTGATGGCGTTTCAGGAAATGAACGCCCCGGTCGGTCTGTACCAACGCCGCCGCCGAAAAGGGGCGCGGCGAATGCCAGCTAAGATCGATCAGCCGTCCCGCCGCCGGAAATCGATCCAGCACCGCTGCCGCCTCCGCCCGCGTGATGGCGGGCCAGGTCGGCGCCTCCAGCGCGGTGCCCATGCCATGCACGAGATGCCCGCCGCTCATGGTCAGAAGGCCCGCGACAGTGTCGCCACGAAGGCGCGCCCGCTGCCGATATAATAGCTGGGCGCAGACCCCGCGATCAGGGTGCCGTTGCGGCCAGTCACATCCTGCGCATTGGCGCTGATCGCCGCCACGCCGGACAGGACGCGCGGATTGGTGACGTTGATCGCGTTCAGGCGCAGATCCATAGGCTGCGCGTCGATCAGCCCGGCCAGATGCACACCGATCGCCAGATCCAGCGTGGCATAGCCCTTGATACTCTCGTCATTCATGAAGGTCGCATATTGGCGGCCGACATATTTAAGGGCCGTGCTGCCAAACAGGCGCCCATCGTCATAGGTGCTGCCAAGGGCGAACTGAAAGCGCGGGGCGGACACCGCCCGCTTGCCCCTGGTGGGCAACAGGTCGCCGCCCACCGGCAGATCGTCGTCCAGCCGCGTGTGCAGATATTCGCCCGATGCGTAGAGGCTGAACCCCTTGAACGGGCGATAGTCGATCTCGCCATCCAGGCCATAGCTGGTCTGGCTGCCGCCATTGATGGTCGAATTGACCAGCGCGCCGCCGCTGTTCACCACCGTCGCCACCTGACGATTGCGGAAATGATAGTGGAAGGCGGTCAGGGATAAGGACAGGCTAGGGCCGATATAACGATAGCCCAGTTCCTGCGCGACGCTATATTCATTCTTGAGCGCATCCGTGCCCTGGCTGACCAGGTCGCCACCATAATAGCTGTTGTAGAGCGCAAATTCGTTGGGCGTGCGAAAATTGGTGGTGAGGTTGGCGAACAATTGCTGCCGGTCATCCAGTTGGTAATGGAGCGCCGCGCGGGGGAGCGCCGCGAAGCTGTCGACATGCACTTTCGATTGCGGCCCCGGCAGATAATTGCGGCCATTGCGCAGCAGGCTAACGCCCTTGAACCCCAGATCAACGGTGAGGCGCGGCGTGAGCGCGATGCTGTCCGCCAGGAAGAAGCCCTTGGTCACGGTGACGGTGCGCTGATTTTCATAGGCGAGCAGGCGACCGTCGGCTGTGCGGATCGCCTTGTCCTGATAACCCCAAGCATCGACCGGCCGCCCGTTCGCATCGATCGACGTATAGCTTTGCGTCACGCGGTCGGTGCCATGGTCGAACCACAGACCGGCGGTGATCTTGTGGGCGCCCGCCTGCAAGGTCAGCTTGCTGACATCGCCGGCGCGCCTTTGTTTACCGGTCCAGTTGCCGAGCACGGTCGCCACGCCATCGACGGCGCCAGGCAGCGTGATTGGCTGCGTCAGTTCCTCCGTACCCAGATAATTGCCGGTGGTCGTCAGCTGCGTACCATAGGGCGAATTGCCATGCCCCGTCTGGAGATAGGCGCTGCTGTCGAAGGTCAGCCTATCGCTCAGCTGGACATGCACCGGTGCCGCGAAATAGAGGTTGCGGAACGGCGCGCGATAAAGCCGCCAATAGCTGGTATCGCCCTCAACATAGCTCTTCGTATAGTTGAAGCCGCGTCCACTCGCTTCCCAGTCTGCCATGGTGGGGCTGGGATAAGTGGAAGTGATGGCATCATTATAGGAAACGGCCAGGCTGGCGCGATTGCCCGCCCCCCATTCGTGCAGCAGTTTCGCGTCGATATGCTGGCGTTTATCATAACCCGCGCCACGCCAATTATCCGCGCGGTTGTTGGAGTAGGAAATGAACGCCTTTAGCTCGCTGCCGCCAATCTCTCCGGTATCGAACCGCGCGAAGACGCGGCGCTGGTCGTAGGAGCCAGCCGACAGGTTGATAAGGCCACCCATCGTCGCCTTGGGATCATTCAGTGTCAGCGACAATGTGCCGCCCGCCGCCGCGACGACCGGCGCGTCGATGTCGGCCGCGCCCTGCGCCAAGGCGATCTGCCGCACATTTTCCGCGTCGGCAAATTGCGAGGGATAGGCATAATAATAGCCGATGTCATTCTGCGGCGCGCCTTCCAGCAGCACGCCGATCTGGTCCTGCCCAAGGCCGCGCAGCGTCAGGCTGGAGGTTGCTGACAGACCATAGGGATCGCTGGACGACACATTCGCGCCAGGCAGCAGATTGACCAGCTGGAAGGCGTTGAGCGTCGGCGCCTGCTTGCCGATGAAAGCTTCGGCGATCGAGCTTACAGCCTTGGGTGCGCTCTGGTCGGGCAGCAGGCCCTGCGGGTCGGGATAACCCGTAACCTCTATGGTCGTGCGATCCTGTTCGTCGTCCGCCGCCATCGCGACGGGGGCCGACACCATCAGCGCCGACGCAAGAGCAGCCCGGCCAACAAAAGTCTTATATATCGTCATATCTCTCGCCCACTCCACGCGGAGGGACGGACGGACATGCCGCCTTGCCCTCCCTACGCCGGTAATCAGCCGGATCAGGTTCAGCGGGTCGTGGTCTGCTGACCACCTCTCAGCCGCGCATGAGCGGCCCCCCGGGGATGAAGCGCCTCTAGGCTTTTGCACGCGCTGTGGAAAGCATTATCGCACAGGGACGATCGGGCTTATATCGCCGGTCAGCTTGGACCTGACATGAACGAACATGATCACGGCCAAGAAGTTCAGCTTCTGGGGCGGCAAGGCTTTTGCGATGGACCAAGCGCTTTCCAGCCGTCAATAGGGGCAAGTCCACGGACCGGGCGATCGGATCGTGGCCGGGACAGGGGAGGAGCGCAGAGTGAAGATTGGTGCACCCAGAGAAGTGTCACAGGGCGAGGCGCGTGTCGCGTTGACGCCGGAAAGTGCCGGGCAACTTCAGAAGCTGGGCCATGAATGTCTGGTCGAAAGTGGCGCAGGCGAGCAGGCCGGCTTTGCCGATGACATCTATCGCGCGGCCGGCGTGACCGTCGTGCCGAGTGCAGACGCATTATGGGCGCAAGCGGACGTGATCGTGAAGGTCCGCCCACCCGAAACTGAAGAGACGGCGCGCCTGAAACAAGGCAAGACGCTGATCTCCTTCTTCTATCCCGGCCAGCGCGGCGCAGAACTGGAAGCGATCAACGCGACGGGCGCCAACGTGTTGGCGATGGACATGGTGCCCCGCATTTCGCGCGCGCAGAAGATGGACGCACTGTCGTCCATGGCGAACATCGCCGGCTATCGCGCCGTGATCGAGGCGGGAGCCAATTTCGGGCGCTTCTTTACGGGGCAAGTGACGGCAGCGGGCAAGGTGCCGCCGGCCAGGGTGCTGGTGATCGGCGCGGGGGTCGCGGGTCTGGCAGCGATCGGCGCGGCGACCTCGCTCGGCGCCATCACCCTGGCCTTCGACGTGCGGCCCGAAGTGGCCGAGCAAATCGAATCGATGGGCGCGCAGTTCGTCTATCTCGATTTTTCGGAAGAACAGCAGGATGGCGCAGCGACCGGTGGCTATGCCGCCCCATCCAGTCCCGAATTTCGCGAGGCACAGCTCAAGAAATTTCGCGAACTGGCGCCGACCGTGGACATCGTCATTTCCACCGCGCTCATCCCAGGTCGCGATGCGCCCGTCCTGTGGACCGGGGACATGGTCGAGGCGATGCGGCCCGGATCGGTCATCGTCGATCTGGCGGCCGAACGCGGCGGCAATTGCGAACTGACCGTCGCCGACCAGAAGATCGTGTCTGCCAATGGCGTGACGATCATCGGCTATACCGATTTTCCCAGTCGCATGGCGGCACAGTCCAGCGCGCTCTATGCCAGCAATGTCCGCCATATGCTGGCCGACCTGACACCGGGCAAGGATGGCGTGATCGTCCATGACATGGGGGATGACGTGATCCGGGGCGCGACCATCGCCTTTGAGGGCGCCGTGGCCTTCCCACCACCACCGCCCAAGATCAAGGCGATCGCGGCGCAGAAGCCCAAACCCAAGGCCGAGGAACTGACGCCCGAACAGAAGCGGGCCAAGGACATCGCCGCGTTCAGGGCACAGACCCGGTCGCAGGTCACGCTGCTGGTCGTCGCCGCGCTGGTGCTGATGGGTGTCGGCGCGGTCGCCCCGGCCAGCTTCATGGCACATTTCATCGTCTTCGTGCTGGCCTGCTTCGTGGGTTTCCAGGTGATCTGGAATGTCAGCCACGCGCTGCACACGCCGCTGATGGCGGTGACCAACGCGATTTCGGGCATCGTCGTGGTGGGGGCCATGCTTCAGGTCGGGTCATCCAGCACGATCGTGCTGGTTCTGGCGACCATTTCCATCCTGATCGCTTCGATCAACATCGTTGGCGGCTTCCTGGTCACGCGCCGGATGCTGGCCATGTTCCAGCGGTCATAAGGGGGCCTGCATGTTCGATACTGGCATAGTGTCCGCAGCCTATATCTCGGCTGCGGTCCTGTTCATTCTGTCGCTCGGCGGCCTGTCCAACCAGGAAAGCGCCAAGCGCGCCGTATGGTATGGCATATCCGGCATGGCGCTGGCCGTGCTGGCGACGTTGTTTGGCCCTGGCGCGGCCAACCTGCCGATCGTGATCGGCAGTTTCGCCGTGGCCGCCGTCATCGGCTGGATCGTCGCGGTGCGGGTGCAGATGACGGAGATGCCGCAACTGGTCGCCGCCCTGCACAGCTTCGTGGGGCTTGCCGCGGTGTTCATTGGCTTCAACGCGCATTTCGAACTGGAAACGGTAAACGCGCTCGATCCCGCCGCGCGCGATGCGCTGACCGGCTTTGCCGGCGTGCTGGCGCACAAGACGCCGGTCGAGATCAACATCCTGAAGGTCGAGGAATTTCTGGGCATCTTCATCGGCGCGGTGACCTTCACCGGGTCGATCGTCGCCTTCGGCAAGCTGGCGGGGAAGCTGGACGGCAAGGCGAAGAAGCTGCCGGGCGGCCATCTGTTGAATGCCACGGCCGCTATCGCATCGCTGGCGCTGCTGGTGATGTATGTCGGCAATATCGGGGTCGAGGGCCGCGAACTGACCGTGCTGATCGCCATGGCGGTGCTGGCGCTGTTCATCGGTTTCCATCTGGTCATGGGGATCGGCGGCGCAGACATGCCCGTCGTCGTTTCGATGCTGAACAGCTATTCCGGCTGGGCGGCGGCGGCGATCGGCTTCACGCTGGGCAACGACCTGTTGATCGTGACCGGCGCGCTGGTCGGTTCTTCGGGCGCGATCCTCAGCTACATCATGTGCAAGGCGATGAACCGGTCGTTCGTGTCGGTGATCCTGGGCGGCTTTGGCGGCACCACCGGTCCGGCGGCGGAGATTGAGGGCGAACAGGTCGCGATCGACGCCGATGGCGTGGCCGCCGCGCTCAATGAGGCGGACAGCATCATCATCGTGCCGGGCTATGGCATGGCGGTGGCGCAGGCACAGCAGAGCGTGAGCGAACTCACCCGCAAGCTGCGTGCCGCCGGCAAGACTGTCCGTTTCGCCATCCATCCGGTCGCAGGCCGCCTGCCCGGCCACATGAACGTACTGCTGGCAGAGGCCAAAGTGCCCTACGACATCGTGCTGGAAATGGACGAGATCAACGAGGATTTCCCCTCGACCGACGTGGTGATCGTCATCGGCTCCAACGATATCGTCAATCCGGCGGCGCAGGACGATCCCAACTCGCCGATCGCCGGCATGCCGGTGCTGGAAGTGTGGAAGGCCAAGCAGGTCTTCGTATCGAAGCGCGGACAGGGTACCGGTTATTCCGGCATCGAAAACCCGCTTTTCTACAAGGATAATACGCGCATGTTCTACGGCGACGCCAAGGTCGCGGTGGACAGCCTGCTCGGCAAGATTGGTTAAATCGGGCTGATAGTCGGCGGACGCTCCTCGCGTCCGCCGATCGTTAATGCAGCACTCATGCGCAGGCAGGTAGGGGCCGCAATCAAGACTTTGAAAGCCATATCGGGAGAGGCGGACCAACGGAACGCGGAGACCATCTGGTGCAGAATATCGGCAGAATCGCCTTTGCCATGGCGGCCCTGGCTTTGATACAGGGATGCGCGCCCATCCACCCCAGATGGCAGAATGCCAGCTCTCACGACATCGTCATCGCCTATCTCAAAGGCGCGTCCCGCTATGACGTCCGGATCAAGCGCGGCCGGGAAGCGGTGCCGCTCGCGCCCGTCGATTTCAAGTCGGTCGAAACCATAGAGGTGAAGGACGATGGCCATCTATACCGTTTCGACCATAGCGAAATTCTGAACCTCCATGCCCAATGCGGCCACGGATTTGCCTGCTGGATCAGCTATGACGACACCCATAAATTACATGTGTCGACCAGCGCACCATCGACATCGAAAGCCTGACATGCCCGCATGCTGGCAACGCGCCTGGCCTGGGCGGTGGCCGGCGCGCGAAAAATAAATCGCAGCGCAGATATTTCAAACCGCAACTTTCCGCCGTGCGCCAACGAACATGGAGGTGGAGGGTGGCCGACAGGTCATCCTCCACCTTATTTCGATCCGGAGCACCGCAGATGACTATTCGCAAGACGTTCGCCCTGATGCTGGGCCTGGGCCTGATGGCCGCCGCACCGACACAGGGCATCGCCGCCCTCGCGCAGGGGGCCAAGGCGCCCGACTTCACGCTCGGCGCCGCACTGGGAGGCAAGCCTTTCAACCTGTCCCTGCACCAATCGCTCAAGAAAGGCCCGGTCGTCCTCTATTTCTTTCCGGCCGCCTTCACCTCTGGCTGCACCGTAGAAGCCCATCTGTTCGCAGAGGCCAGCGATGATTTCAACAAGCTGGGCGCCCGCGTCGTCGGCGTGACCGCCGGCAATGTCGAGCGCGTGGCCGAATTTTCCAAATCGGAATGCCGCGACAAATTCGCCGTCGCCGCCGATCCGGGCGCGAAGATCGCCGCAAAATATGACACGACCATGCAGATACCCGGCAAGCCCATGATGTCGGACCGCACCTCGTTCGTCATCGCCCCCAACGGCACGATCCTGATGAGCTATACCGACCGCAATCCGCAGGCCCATATCGAAAAGACGATGGCAGCTGTCCGCGCCTGGAAGGCCAAGCGCGGCTGATCCATTCCGTTCGGTCCATTCCCTTACTCCACGAGGCCAGCCATGCTCGTCGCCATCCTGTCCGCCTTTCTTGGCGGGCTGATCCTGAACCTGATGCCCTGCGTTTTCCCGATCATTTCACTCAAGGCGTTCGGCCTTGTGCGTCAGGGTGGCGACCCGCATCATATGCGCCGGGAGGGCGTCGCCTTCTTTATCGGCACTCTTCTGGCCATGCTCACGCTGGCCGGCATCCTCATCGCGCTTCGGGCCGGTGGCCAGGCCGTGGGATGGGGCTTTCAACTGCAATCTCCTCTGATCGTCGGCTTGCTGGCGCTGGTTGTGCTGGGCGCCGCGCTCAATCTGGCTGGCCTGTTCGAAATCGGTATCGGCTTGCAGCGGGTCGGCCAGAGCCTTGACGGGCGGGATGGGCTGCTGGGGGCGGCACTGACCGGGGCATTGGCGGTGGTGGTCGCGACCCCTTGCGCCGGACCATTTATGGCGGGCGCGATCGGCTTCGCCCTGGTTCAGCCACCGCTGGCCGCCCTCTCGATCTTCGCGGCGCTGGCGGTCGGGGTGGCGGCGCCCTTCACCGTCTTGTCCTTCAGCCCTGCTCTTGCCCGTCGCCTTCCCCGCCCCGGCCCGTGGATGACGGTACTCAAACAGGCGCTGGCTTTCCCGATGCTGGGTGCGGCGGCGTGGCTGCTGTGGGTCTTCTCCCTCCAGACCGGGTCGGCAGGCCTTGCTCTGCTAATTGGTTGCGCACTGCTTTTGGCCGTGACGGGCTGGCTGTTCGGGATCGCCCAGCGGCGTGGCATGGCGGGCCGGTCTTCGCGGGGCCTTTATGTCGCGGCGGCCATGGGCCTGGGCGCCATCGGTTTGCTCGGCGCGCTGCCGGGCAGCGTCCTCTTTCAAGCGCATAGGGGCGATATGGCGCAGGCGGCTGTGGCACTTGCGCCAGCGGACGCAAAGCCCGTCGCCTGGTCGCAGGAGCGGGTTGCGCACGACCGTGCGGCCGGCCACCCGGTCTTCGTGGACTTTTCCGCCGCCTGGTGCCTGACCTGCAAGGTGAACGAGAAGGCGGTTCTTTCCACCGATGCCTTCAAAAACGCCGTCGCCCGCACAGGGACCAGCTATATGATAGCGGACTCCACCAACTATGACGCACGCATCGAAGAGGCTATGATGAAGCTCGGCCGTTCGGGACTGCCGCTCTATCTTGTCTATCCTGCCAAGGGCGGCGATCCGGTCATCCTGCCGCAGGTTCTGGACGTGAAGACGGCGGTCGCGGCGCTGGAGCAGGCCGCAGGTAATAAGGGCTGACAGTGCGACACCGATTGCCACGTTTTTGCCTCGCCTAGCGACCAGATGCACAACGATCTGTCCTCCCCCAAGGCATGGCCCGACCTGATGCGCCGGGCGCAAGATGGCGACCAGCGTGCCTATGCCCTTGTCCTGCGCGCGCTGGTACCCGCCATCCGGGCCTGCGCGCGACGGCGATTGTTCGACGAGGCGATAGCCGAGGATGTGGTGCAGGACACATTGCTGTCGATCCACCGATTGCGGCACACCTACGACCCGGCCCGCCCTCTCCTGCCATGGGTGGTCGCGATCGCGTCGGCACGGGCGATCGACGCACTTCGCAAACAGGGGCGATCGCGTGCCAGAGAAGTGAACGGCGACATGCTTCTCGCGGAGATGGCGGACGGCGGCGCGATAGCCGCCATGGAGGCTGCCGGGACCAGCCAGGAATTGGGCCGTCTATTGGGCCTGTTGCCGGAACGACAGCGGATGGTGGTGGAAATGGTGAAGCTACGCGAAATGTCGCTGGACGATGCCGCGGACGAAAGCCGGCTATCCGTGCCGGCGATAAAATCCCTGCTCCATCGCGCCTATGCGAAGCTGAAAGATGTTGGAAGGCAGACAGATGGTTGATCATGAAACGCTGATCCAAAAGCTTGCCGGCAATGCGCAGCCGGTGCGGCGGGTGGCGCCCGCCTGGACGCGCGCGCTGGGCTGGACCCCGATCGCCCTGGGTGCTGGCTATGTCGCCACCAGCCTGACGCAGCGGGAAGCGACCGACTGGTCCGGGCCACTGGCGTGGGTTGGCGCCGCGAATATCATTCTGTCCCTGTCCCTCGGTCTGGTGGCGTTCGGTGCGTCCCTTTCATCGGGCGTTGCGGGTCGGACGGTGCGGACTCCGCCATGGGCGATCATCGGGCTGGTCGTCTGGCTGGTGCTTGCGACCGTCGGCATCGGCGCGTCGCGCCATCCGATAGGAGAGATCGGTCAGGGCAGCTATTGCTTCACCTTCGTCATGACAGCCGGCCTCCCCATGGTCGCCATAGCCATCATGGCGCTGCGACGCACAGGTTCGCTGCGCCCCGACCGGTCGCTGGCGCTTGCCGGCGCAGGCATCGGGTTCATGGCTTTTGGCCTATTGGCCTTTTGCCACCCGATCGCGATGTCGATGGTCGATTTTGTGGGGCATTTGGCGGCCGCGCTCATCTTGTGCGGTGTCACCATCCTACTCGGCAGGAAGATCATCGCGAGGTAACGTCATTGCGATCCGTATCAGCAGACCATCCTTTGCCGATCAATGGTGGCGGCAACTGGTCTAAATCAGGCTGCAAGTAGGCGCTGCCCAAAAGATAGCAGCGCCCAATCTCACCTGAGCCGATATGATGGCGCCACCCTAGCTCGATCGCTAAGGTGGCGCCCACCGGGCGACCCGAAAGCTCATGCCGTCCCATTTTGGACGGCGTGCCATCCGGCCGGTGTGTCAGAAACGCAGGCGAACGCCCACCGCATAGGTGGCCGGCGCGCCGACCATGCGCGATGCCCCGTTCATTTCCGGGAAATAGACTTCATCGGTGATGTTGCGACCCATCGCATAGATCGACCAGCCATGCGGCGATGCCAGCTCTATCCGGGCGTTGAGCAACGTGTAGGCGGGCGAGATATTGCCGACAACCGCGTTCAGGCGGTTCGATTCCTTGCCATGATGGAAGATGTTGGCGCGGCTGGTCAAAACCCAGCCATCGCCGAAGTTGTAGCTGTGCACAAGACCGACGCGACCGGTCCATTTGGGCGCGCCGGGCAAGGGATCGCCGACCGTGGCGGTCACGTCGGCGATGCGATTGGAATTAAACTCGGTAATTTCCGAGTAGAGATAGGTACCCGACGCATCGAAATCGAGCCTGTGTCCCCCGCTGTTCAGCACATTGAGGTCGAGCGCCGCCTCTATCCCGCGCGTCCTGGCCTTGCCGACATTGGTACGGCCATTGGTGTCGTTGGCCAGCCGCGTCGTCGCCTGAAGATTGCTGAAATCATTCGCAAAGGCGTCAAGTGACAGGCGCACCGGCCCTTTGTAATAGCGTACGCCCGCCTCATAGGCCCAGACGGTTTCGGACGCGAAGGGCTCGGTCTCCGCCAGCGTCATGATCGATGTGCCGTCGAAACCACCCGACCGATAGCCGCGCGCGACCGACGCGAAGATGTTCAAATCATCGCTGATGAACCATTGCGCCGCCGCGCGGCCCGACACGTCGCCGTCCTTGAACTGCTTGTCCCAGCTGAAATTGGGCGTCGTCGCGAAAAAGGCGGCATAATTGGAAATGCCCCAGGGATTATGATCGACATTGCGCCCCTGCGAATCGATCTGGTCGCGCGTGTAGCGCAGGCCGAGCGTCAGGCGCAGTTTCGGCAGGATTTCGTAATCGCCCTGACCGAAAATGGCAGCGCTGCGGCGGCGTTGATTGTGGATATTGTCATAGATGGTGCGCGCGGCCCAACTGGTCCACTGGCTCGAATAGTCGATCTTGTCGCTCATGTAGAAGCCACCGACCAGCCAGTTGAAACGGCCCTGCTGCTCGTTGCGCAGGCGCATTTCTATCGACGCCTGGCTCAGATCCTCATCGAACGCATATTCATATTGGGGATAGGGCGTGCCATCACCATTGCCGCCGATATTACGTTGGCTCGACTGGGCACCGACCACCATGTCGAACCGGGTGGCGTCGTTCAGCAGGTGCGAAAACTGGGCCGATCCCCCTTTGATATCAATCTTTTGCTGATAATATTGGCGCGAATAAAAGCTGTAGGGATCGTCATTCTCGCCCGCGTTCAACACGCTGCTGTCGTCCGCCGCACTGATCCGGTCATATTGACGCGCATCGCCCCGGTCGCGGCTGGCAAAGGCCTTCAGCGTCAGGCTGGTGTCGGGACCAAAATCGATATCGACCGTGCCGCGCGCAGCGAAAACATCCTTGTCGCCAAAGCCCTTGCGCGCGCCCGGATCGTTGATCGCGGGCACTTGGCTCTGCACCACGCCGCCCACGCTAAGGCCGACGCCGGCCAGGTCGCCCGCGCCTTTGCCGTCCATGAAGCCCCCGCCCTGATCCGTCATCACCGCCAGGCGAACCCGCACATTGTCGCTGACCGGGCCGCCGATCGCGGCTTCCGCGCGCAGGCTGTCATAACTGCCATAGCGAACATCGGCATAGCCTTCGAACCGGTCGGTGCCGCCGCGCGTGATCGCGTTGACGACACCGGCGGTCGTGTTGCGACCGTACAGCGTACCCTGCGGCCCGCGCAGCACCTCGATCCGCTCCAGATCGAACAGCGGCATGGCCATATAGGCGTTCGAACTCTGATAGACGCCATCGATATGCAGCGCCACCGAAGGGCTGCCATTGGGCTTGTAATCGTCCGCGCCGCCGATGCCGCGAATGGTCAGCAAGCCATAGCTTTCACCGCCGGTGCTGTAGTTGATCGACAGGCCGGGCACTTCATCGACCAGGCTGGCGAAATCGGTGATCTTGCGTGCGGCCGCGTCTTCGCCCGATACGACGGTGATCGCCTGCGGCACTTTCGACAGGTCTTCGGCGCGCTTCTGCGCCGTCACGATGATATCGCCGCCGCCTTCGCCCGGCTCTGCGGCAGACAGGTCCACCGGTGCCTTCGCGACGGCGAGCGAGATCATGGCCGCGCCTTCGTAGGAAATGCTCATGCCGCGACCGGCAATCAGGCGACGAAGGGCCTGCGCGCGGGTGAAACGGCCCCGCAGGGCGATCGACTGGCGGCCGGCGATGGCGTCATAGGGAAAGACCATCTGCACGCCGGCCTGACGGCCAAATTCGTTCAGCGACGTCGCCATATTCTGTGCAGGGATATTGAAGCTGATGGCGTGCTCGCTGGCGGCGCTTGCCGGCGCGGCAGCCAGTATCAGGGGTATTGCGACCGTATGGAAACTCATTTTTGCCCTCCGAGAATTGCTCTCTCGAAGGATGGGATGGGTGAGGATGAGGCGACCGCTATCGCAGCGCACAAAAAATTTGCTCAGCCCGCCGTAAGGGTGATGGCGCCACTTTGCGTATGCACCGCGCGAATGCCGAAAGAGGCGTGGAGCGCCGTCAGCAGATCCTTGGGGTCGGTGGTTGTAAAGCGCCCGCCCAGGCGGATGCGGGACAGGCTGGGGTCGGCGATCACCATCTTCTGATCGCGATAACGGTTGAATTCCGCGACCACGAAGTCGAGGCTCTCGCCCTCGAACACCAGTTGCCCGTCTTTCCAGCTACGCGCCCGATCCAGCGCCACCGGCTCTGCCGGGCGAACGGACATCTGACGGTCGATCACCCGCGCAAATCCACCGGCCTCGACCCTGCCCTTCGCATCCCCGTCAGCCTCTGCGCGACCCGACAGGACGAGTAGCCCCAGCGATTCAGGGTCGCGCCGCACATTATAGCGGCCTTCCGTCAACCGGAAGGTGGTCCCGCCGGCCTTGAGCGTTACGGAAGCGCCGGCAGGCCGCGCTACGTCCAAACCGATTTCACCCTGTTCCAGCCAGATCGCATGGTTTTTGCCTTCAACCCGCCAGCTGATGCGCGTCGCCGTGTTCAGGCGCACGCGGGTGCCATCCTCCAACAGGATCAGGCGGCGTTCCCCCACCGCCGTTTCGGCATGGTCGCGCGCGGCCGCCCTGACCGCGACGAAAGCCGCCGCAACGGATGCGCCGCCGGCCAGCACCCCTGCACGGAGCATCCTGCGCCGATTGAAGGTGGGTTGCGAGACCGGCGCGCGATCATGAACGACCCGCAATCGCGCGACCTGGTCGAAGGCGTCCGCCACTTGCGCAAACGCCACTGCCCGTCTGGGATCGGCCGCGCGCCATTCGTCGAAGGCCTGCGGCGGCGTCGTGCCCGCGTCCAGTGCCGCCAGCCATTCGGCGGCTTCTTCCATCAATTCCCGGTTTGTCGGTGGCGTTGCCATAAGCGCGCGATCGTCGGCCCTTCTGCCTGTTTGGGGGCTTCCTGCAACGCAAAGGCCAGAATTGCCAGCCCCTTGGCAAGATGCTTCTCTACAGTAGAGACCGATAAACCCATCCGCGCCGCTATGTCGCCTGGCAATAATCCTTCGATCCGTCGCATTTTTACCACCGCGCGAGCCTGCGCAGGGAGTTGATCCATCAATTCGATCAATCGGGCCAGTTCCAGATTGCCGGACACCACGGCGAACTGGTCGGGGGCGCTGTCAGCGATGTCGTCCGCATCCAGGTCCGCCAGATGCTCGAATCGTACGACCGTCGCGCGGCGATGCCGTTCATGCGCAAGATTGCGGATGATGGTGAGGACGAAACTGCGCGGATTGACAATATCACGATGCCGGGACGCATCGATCGCACGGGCATAGGCTTCCTGCACCAGATCTTCAGCCTCGGTCACCGCAACCAGCCGTCCAGCCTGCCGGCGATAGGCGGCGCGATGCGGCAGCACCTCATCAATGAACCAGCGGTCAACGTCCCTTAACCAGGTCACGGCTTCGTCCTTTCAGGCTTGGCCGGGCGGTTAAACACTCGCGATGACAAAATGGGGACAATGGCCCATGGCAATGCTGCGGCGTGTCGCATTTCTGTCAAACCGCGCCGATAGAGGCGCGCGATGCAGGATTTTCTATGGCGCCGCCGCGCCGTTGTCGCCGCCATGACAGCGCTCGCTACATGCCCTGGCATCGCGTTTGCCACAGCGGGCAAAGCTGTCGACGATCCATTCGCCCTGGGCGTGGCGAGCGGCGACCCGTCTTGCGACGGCTTCGTTCTTTGGACGCGGCTGGTTGGCGCTGGCGCGACCCCCATGCAGGGCGGCGCAGTGCCCGTCGGGTTCGAAGTCGCCGACGATCCTCATTTCCGCCATATCGTTCGCGCCGGGGAGCAGATCGCCCATCCCGAAGCGGCGCACAGCCTCCACGTCGAACTCTATGGTTTGCGGCCCGGACGTCCCTATTGGTATCGCTTTCATACGCTGGGCACGGTCAGTCCGGTCGGCCGCACCGCCACCACGCCGCATCAGGCGGATCGGTTGCGGCTGGCACTGACATCCTGCCAACATTGGGAATTGGGCTGGTTCGGCGCCTATCGTGACATGCTGGCGGGCGATCCCGACCTGATCGTGCAGGTGGGCGATTATATCTACGAACAATCCTATCCCGACCAGCCCAGGGTGCGGGATTTCGACGCGCCCGAACCGCGCGATCTGGCGGGCTATCGCGCCCGCTATGCCCTTTACCGCACCGATCCCGACTTGCAGGAAGCGCACAGGCAAGTGCCCTGGCTGGTGACCTGGGACGATCATGAGGTGTGGAACGACTATGCCGGCCTCGCCAATCGCGAAGGCCTGCCGCCCGAAATCTTCGCGAAGAGGCGGGCGGCAGCCTATCAGGCCTATTTCGAACATATGCCGATCCGACCCAGCCTGTGGCGGTCCATGGCCAGCCCTCGCCTGTATCGCGGGATCGATTGGGGCGACCTGGCGTCGCTGTCGATGCTTGATACCCGTCAATATCGGTCGCCTCCGCCCTGCGCCGCGCCGTCAATGGCCCGTAATGTGAAGCTGGACCATTGTGCCGATCGCTTCCGGCCTGATCGAACCATGTTGGGCGATGCGCAGGAACATTGGCTTGCGCGCAGAATGGCGGACGAGCGCCGTCCCTGGACGCTGCTGGCGCAGGGCGTGTTCTTCGCCCCGTTGTCGCTGGACGGCACTGGCGACACGGTGTTCAGTGACCAATGGGATGGCTATGCCGCCAGCCGGTCAATGCTGCTCGACCAACTGGCCCGGCCCAATATTCGCAATGGGTTCGTGCTGAGCGGCGACGTACATAGTTTCTGGCTAAACGATCTGCACCGCGAAAACGCCGACGCCGGCCGGCCTGTTGCGACGGAGATCGTGACCTCGGCCCTTGCCGCGCAATCACCACCGGCCGGACGCTTTGGCGACGCCCTGGTCCATAATCCGCACATCCGCTTCAGCAATGTGACGCAAGCCGGCTATGTGCGGATCGACATTAATCGCGCAAGGCTGCACACCCAGATGCGCGCCATCGACCCGCGACAGGCCGAGGCCAAGGCTAATATTCTAACCTATATGGAACATGAAGCGGCAAGTTCCGTTCGATTTGGGAAATAGCGTCCATCGCCCCGTCCAAGACGTCAGGCGAAAGCGGCAGGCGTCTTGCCTTCACATATAAACGTCACTTGGCACCATGACTGTGTGATGCGCCCATGCCGTCACGGCCACGCCGGTCATCCACATCGCCAACGTCCGCCAGTTTATCGTGATCGCGACCAGCGGCGCACGCAATCCCTCCGGGCCGCAGGGGGCCGCCTATGTCGCGTTCGCATTGCCCAAAACCCGTTAAAGACGGATGATCGCTCGACAGTCCCAGCCATCATCCGCATGGTGCAGCCATGACGACGATCCGTGACGTAGCGAAAATGGCAAAAGTGTCCGTGGCAACAGTCTCACGGACGCTAAGCCAACCGGATAAAGTCAATGAAATCATGCGTAAGCGGGTCCAGGCGGCTGTCTCCAGACTTGGGTATGAGCCCAATCGCACAGCGCGTTCCCTGCGAACGCTCAAATCGTCCAAGATCCTCGTCACCGTACCGGACATTTCCAATCCCTTTTTCTCCGATGTGATCCGGGGCGCGGAGGAAGCGGCGCGCGAAGCTGATTATTCGGTCGTGCTGGGCGACACGCGGTCAGACCCGATCATCGAGAACAGCTATGCGATGATGTTCAAGCGGCGTGAGGTGGATGGTTTCATCTTCCTGGGGCATCGTCTGCCGGAAATATTGGTGGCATCGGTTGCGGCGAGCGCGGTGCCCATGCCCATTGTCCATGGATGCGAATATAGTCCGGAGCTACAGGTTTCCAGCGTCCATATCGACAATGTCGCCGCTGGCGCCGATGCGCTGGTCCATCTCGTCGGCCTTGGGCACCGCAATATCGGCGTCATCACCGGGCCGCTCGACAGCCCCCTGAGCCGCGATCGGCTGGAGGGCGCATGCCGGATCGCGCAGGATGCCGGTCTTGCCGATCTGCTCGTCCGCAGCGGAGATTTCACCGCAGAATCCGGCTTTGCCCAAGCCGAGCAACTCCTGTCGGAGCATGACGTGTCGGCGATATTCTGCTTCAGCGATGAACTTGCCATCGGCGCACTGCGCGCCATACGCCATCTGGGCCTGACCTGTCCGGGCGACGTTTCGCTGGTGGGCTGCGACGATATTCGCTTTGCCCGTTTCCTCAACCCGCCCCTCACCACCATCGCCCAGCCAAGCGCGCAAATTGGCAGGCGGGCGGTGGAGATGCTGCTCGAAATACTTGACGGACATCAGGACGGTCTGGAATCCGTCACCTTGTCCCATCGCCTGGTCGTGCGGCAGAGCAGTGCTGCCCCCTCCTTCAGGCGGCCCGGCGCAGCCAAGGCCGCTCACGCTTGAGGCGGCGACAGGCAGGCCGTCGAAGGTCGGGCCGACCCGTCGTCATGGCGATTATCTCTCCAATCGCGCGATATATTCGTGGCTGATCCTGAGTGCTGCAAGCCGATCCATCGTGAGGGGCGGTTCCTGCACAATGTCGCTGAAATATGATGATTTCCCGTCCTGATCCGATACCGAATACCGAATTTCAAGAAAACGATTTCTCTTGTTTGCGAACCGGAGACTGGCTACCCAGAGGCGGTCAAGAAGGAGCAGGCGCCACACGCGCCGCATGACCGGATGCCGACCGGGACCAGAGGATGAAGTAAGGGGCGGATGATGATCAAATCCCGACTGTCGATAATGATGTTCGCCCAATATTTCGCGTGGGGCGTCTGGCTGGTCCCATTGGGCAGCTATATGAGCAAGGGCCTGCGGTTCGATGACATCATCGGCACGACCTTCGGACTGATCGGCATCGCGACCATCCTTTCCACCCTCTTTGTGGGGATGATCGCGGATCGATATTTCGCGGCGCAAAAGGTGATGGCCCTCCTTTGCCTGGGCGCTGGCGCCGCATTGCTGTGGGTGTCGACCATAACCCAATCGCAGACGACCTTCCTTTTCGGCTGCATGCTTCATTTCCTCTTCTACAGCTCGACCATCCCCCTGGCGACATCCATCGCGCTGCATGGCGTGAAGGACGGCACGCGCGAATTTCCGGCGATCAGGGTGTGGGGCACTGTCGGCTGGATCGTGGGCGGGCTTCTGATCGGTCTTATCCCCGGGGCGGCTGAAACCGCCATGCCGATGCAGATATCTGCAATCGTCTATATCCTGCTTGGCCTTTACGCCTTTACCCTGCCCGATGTGCCGCCCCGCGCACGCCGGGTGTCGCTCAATGTCGCTGGCCTTTTCGGGCTGGATATCGTGCCCAATCATCGCGATCGCGCTTTCTGGGTCTTCATCGTCGCGATGTTCGTTATGATGCTGCCAAAATCCTTTTACGATGCCTATGCCAACAGCTTCTTTGTCGAAAAAGATCTGGCCATAACCCTTTTCGGCACACGACTGGAGGCGACGGCGATCCAGACTGCCGGGCAGATGTTCGAAACCCTGTTCCTGATCTCCCTGCCCTTCCTGTTGGTGCGCATGGGCATCAAGTGGGTGCTGGTCCTGGGCATGTCGGCCTGGGCGGTACGTTTCATCGCTTTCGGATGGGGTTATGAAGGCGCCCAGGCCATCATGCCGCTCCTTCTGTTCGGGATCATCATCCACGGCATTTGCTATGACTTCGTCTTCGTTTCGAGCCAGATTTATATCGATCGCAAGTTCGCGCCCGAACAACGATCACGCGCGCAGGCATTTCTGGCCCTGGTCACACAAGGTATCGGAACGGTGGTCGGCTCCAATATCGCCGGCGCTGTGTATCTCGCCCATACGGCATCACCGACCGATCATGACTGGCGCGCCATATGGCTGATGCCCGCCATCGTCAGCCTGGTGGCTGCCATACTCATCATTCTGGCATTCCGCGAAAGGATAGGATCGAGATAGGGGGCCAGATCGATGTCGTCGCAACCCCACCTCCGATATATCGTCCGGGTATGTCAGCCTTGCCGAATAAATGGCATGTACAACGCCGATCACCAGTTCATCGCTAAACCAGAATATGGCGCTGGCAGAGGCTTTAGCGAGCAGTTGCGTGGCTTCCCGGAAGCCGGTCTTGACCGAGAACGACCCGCCGCGCACGACCGGTTCGGGAAATCAGGCGGCGCCCGCGATACGCTGCACGCCGGTCAGGCGATCGCGACAGACCGGACTGTCCAATGGTCTGCTGATGATCCATGCCATCGGCGCCGGTCGCGACATTGTCGATATGCACGCTCGGCACCTTCAGGGCGGGATTGCGATCATGGATTGGAAATGTCCAGGACCGTGATGAGAATTTTGAATGATCGTCGCGTCCGAAGCAATCTTGCCGCAGGATTGGGTTCTTAGCTCAGTTGGGCGACCGCAGCCTGAACGCGCAAGCGCATGGCCTCGTTCACATTATGTGGGCGGGAGAGCGTACGCGATACGGTTGCGGTCGATACCTGCGCCAGCCGTGCAACGTCCAAAATCGTCGTCATGGCTCAGCCATCGGCCTCGACAGATTTCATCTGGCCCGTGGTGCGCGCCGCCAGGGCACAAAGCAACCTTGTTCCAAGCCAGACGACATAAGCGGACGCCTTCCGGCGCAGGGACGTTATATCTGCGCCGCCGCGCGCAATTGCGCCAGACGTTCGGTGGCACGATCATCCAGTGTCGCGCGGTCGAACCCGCGCACCTGTCCATCGGCTTTCCGCACTTCGCCGTCGATCATCACCAATTGCACGTCGGCGGGCCGCGCAGCCCGGACGATGGCGGTGACGGGATCGCTGGCGCCGCGCATATTGATCGACCGGCTGTCCACCATGATGAGGTCAGCACGCTTCCCGACGGCGAGCGTCCCCACATACTTGTCCAAGCCCAACGCCCGCGCTCCATCGCGCGTCGCCCATTGCAGGATGGTTCGGTCGTCAATGGCCTGCTGCTTTTCCGTAGCCCCGGCAGCAAGATCTGCCGTCATGCGCAAAATAGCGAACATGTCGACCTGTCCCGCCAGCACGACATTGTCGGCCGACAGCCCCATGGACAGGCCAGCCTGCGCCATCGCCGCAATAGGCGGGATGCCATAGCCGACCGCCAGTTCGGTCCATGGGCTGATCGACAGGGGTGCGCCTGCGCGTGCCAGCAGCGCCATCTGTGCAACCGTTGCATGGGTGGCGTGGACCATCATCGTGTCCGGGCCGAGCATGCCCTGCGCCGCCAGTCTGTCGATGCCACCCGTTGCCGCCGCCTTGCGATCCGACGCGATATGCGTACTCAGCGGCAAGCCGAGCCGGCGGCATGCGGTCCATTCCTGTTGCCAGACCGCGTCTTCGGATCGATCCGGCCCGCGCAGGCATGTGCCGATCCCTACAAGACCCCGATCGCCGCGCCGTGCCATGGCCGCCAGATGGTCAAGGTCCATCGTCTTGCCCGGCGGCAGCGCCTGTGGATAGCCATAGGCAAAGCGTCCCCGCATGCCGCTATCCATCTGTGCCGCCCATTCGGCCTCTGCATGGCTGGGGCTGATGATATTATGCGCCCAGTTGTGGATGCTCGTGATGCCGCTGTCGATCGCCTGCGCGGCGGCCAGACTGACCCCCAGCGCATTATCCTGTGGCGTGAACAGGCCGGACACAGCCTTCATGGTCGGCGCAAACCCACCTTTGTCACTGTGCGACAACCCGCGCAACATGCTGTTCCACATATGGAAATGCGTATCCACAAAGCCGGGAAGCAGGATATGACCACTACCGTCGATAGTGGCGGCGCCGGATGGAACCGCGATTGCCCGGCCTATCTGCCGGATCATGCCATCCTCGATCAGCAGGTCGCTCGACGGTTTCGCCGAAGCCCCCGGTTCCATCGTCAGGATGGTGGCATTGCGGATGACGGTGGCGGCAGGCGCGCGCGGCAGCGCAAAAACGCGGTTCGGAACGGCCATCGCCGCAGCAAGGCCGGCGCCCGTAGCGCCTGCAAGGAATGTCCGGCGACTGGTCATGGGTTTCTCTCAATCAGTATGGCGATCATGTTGCAACGCAGCAGAGCGGCGAAGGTTCGACCCTCCACATTGGGCGGGACAAGGTTGGCCATGGTGTGAAC
The DNA here is from genome assembly GCF_059421905.1 of Sphingobium sp. GW821-FHT02B05. NCBI lineage: Bacteria > Pseudomonadati > Pseudomonadota > Alphaproteobacteria > Sphingomonadales > Sphingobiaceae > Sphingobium > Sphingobium sp. GW821-FHT02B05. The sequence goes on along the minus strand of NZ_JBWKVW010000009.1, from coordinate 31,473 downwards.
GCGCCGTGACTTTGGTAGCCGCGTTCCCTCTTCCCACGGCTCCGTCCGTCCGCTAGCCAGACGAGCGTAAAACAAGGGGACAATCATGCGCTTCACCTCCAGCCTCGCCGCCCTGGCACTGGCCCTGTCTTCAACCGCTGCCATCGCAATGGACGACGGCAAGAGGGACGATGCCGCAGAAATCCCCGTTCCCGCGCCCAATGTCTCGATCACCCGGCATAAGGGCGTCTTCGGCGGCAAGGCGATCAGCTACACCGCAACCACTGGCGAAACCTATCTCAAGGACAAGGATGGCAAGCCGCTCGCGGCCATCTATGCCACCTCTTATGTCAAGGATAGCGGCGACAAGAAGCGCCCGATCACCTTCCTCTATAATGGGGGTCCGGGATCAGGATCGCTCTGGCTGCACATGGGCGCCTTCGGTCCCAAGCGAGTAGTGCTACCCGACGCCCAAGATGATGGCGCGCCACCCTATCCGGTGGTGGACAACCCTGAATCGCTGCTCGACGTCACCGACCTGGTGTTCATCGATCCGGTCGGCACCGGCTTTTCCCATGCCCTCGGCAAGAAAGACCCCAAGGATTATTGGGGCGTATCAGCGGACGCAAAATCGATCGCCGAATTTATTCGCCTTTGGCTGAACGACAATGGTCGTTGGTCGTCGCCCAAATATATAGGCGGCGAAAGCTATGGCACGACCCGGTCGGTGGCGCTGATCAACGAACTGGAAGGCAGCTATAATGATGTCGGGGTCAACGGCATCATCTTGATCTCTACCATCCTGGATTTCGGTGCGACGGCAGAGGTTCAGGGCAATGAAATGCCCTATATCCTCAACCTGCCGTCGATGGCGACGACCGCCTGGTATCACAAGCGCATGGGCAATCCGCCCGCGACCGTGGCGGAAGCTGCACAGCAGGCCCGCGCCTTCGCCATCGGCCCCTATGCCGCGGCACTGCTCAAGGGCAATGGCCTGCCCGCCGAGGAACGCGCCAGCGTGCGCGCCGAACTGGCACGGTTGACCGGCCTGTCGGAAGCCTTTGTCGACCATGCCGAACTGCGCATTTCGCCTGGCCGTTTCTACAAGGAATTGCTGCGCGACAGGGGCATGAGCATCGGCCGTCTCGACACCCGCTATACCGGCAAGGATTATGACGCGGCGGGCGAGGAGCCGGACAATGATCCCAGCTTCTACGCCATCGACGGCGCCTATACCGCCGCGATGAACAGCTATGCCCGCGACGATCTGGGCTACAGGACGGATCGCTCCTATGTGACGATCGGCGGGGTCAGCGGATGGGACTGGAAACTCGACGGCAAAAGCGGCCGGGCGAGCGAAGTCTATGGCAGCGTCGCGCCCTATCTGGGCAAAGCGCTGCGGGAAAATAGCGGGCTCAAAGTCTTCGTCGGCCAGGGCTGGTATGATTTCGCCACGCCCTTCTTCGGCGCGGAATATGCGATGAGCCGGACCGGCTTCGATGCCTCCCGCATCCAATATCATTATTATGACGCCGGCCATATGATGTATGTCCGCCCCGACGACCTGCGCAAGCTGAGCGCGGATATCCGGGCGTTCATAACTGCGCGTTAGAATAGTTGATAACCGCCCTGTGATCGGCGCTGGAGGATAGCATATGATCAGCGCCGATCCGAAAGCGATTGCCGATCATATCGCGATGGATAATTCCGTCCGCGCGCTGGGCTTCATCGTCGAACTGCGTACCAAATGCCTGGACCTGGCTGACTATCCAAGGGCTTCCCCGTCGTCGAGCGTTACCCCCATCTGGACATAAGACGGCGAGTCTATGTCCAATATCTGCTTTTCTACCGGGTCGAAGCGCGTCGAATTGTCGTGCTGCATATCCTGCACGGCGCCAGCGACTATCTGAACCGCCTCTGCCTCGATTGCGCAACGCCATAGCCGCAACAATCCCCCTTCCCCGCTCAAAAAATCCCCTTATGCTCCTGCCCAGCAAGGGAGATTTTGAACATGCGCCACGCGCTCACGGCCGTTCTGGCCGCCACCAGCTTTTCGTCCATCGCCATCGCCCAGACGCCAACCGCTCCGGTGCCCGCGACGCCCACCTTGCCCGCTCAGAGCGAGATCGGCGCGGCCGTGGCGAAGGATATGGACGGGCTGATGACGCTTTATCGCGACCTGCACGCCAATCCCGAATTGTCGTTGCAGGAAGTGAATACCGCCGCGAAACTCGCCAAGCGGTTGAAGGCGCTGAAATATGATGTGACCGAAAAGGTCGGCGGCACCGGCGTCGTGGCGGTGATGAAGAACGGGTCCGGCCCTGTACTGCTGATCCGCGCGGACATGGACGGCCTGCCCGTTGTCGAGCAGACCGGCCTGGAATTCGCGTCCAAGGTGCGGACCAAGACGCCCGAAGGCGTGGAGACGGGCGTGATGCACGCCTGCGGCCATGACACGCACATGACCGCTTTCATCGAAACGGCCAAGCTGCTCGCCGGTGCGAAGGACAAGTGGAAGGGCACGCTGGTCATGATCCTGCAACCCGCCGAGGAAGTGGGCAAGGGCGCGCGCAACATGCTGGAGGACGGGCTTTATACCCGCTTTCCCAAGCCGACCCATGCCATCGCCTTCCACGACGCGGCCAATATCGCCGCCGGTCAGATTGGCTATACGCCGGGCTATGCCCTGGCCAATGTGGACAGCGTCGACATATTGGTCAAGGGCCTGGGCGGCCATGGCGCCTATCCGCAGACGACACGCGACCCGATCGTGCTGGCCTCGCGCATCGTCACTTCGCTCCAGACGCTTATCAGCCGGGAACAGGACCCGCAGGACCCCGCCGTCGTCACCGTCGGCAGTTTCCAGGCTGGCGCCAAGCACAATATCATCCCTGACGAGGCGAAGCTGCTGCTGACCGTCCGCAGCTATTCGGACGAGACGCGCGCCAAGCTGATCGAGGGGATCAAGCGGATCAGCCGGGGCGAAGCGATCGCAGCAGGCGTGCCGGACGACCGGATGCCCGTGGTGAGCGTGAAAGACGAATTCACCCCCTCCACTTACAATCCGCCTGAATTTGCCGAGCAAATGGCGGGCGTGCTGAAAGGACATTTCCCCGACGGTCGCGTCATCAAGACGGCGGCGGTGATGGGTGGCGAGGATTTCAGCCGCTTCTATCGCGCGGACAAGAGCATCAACAGCTTCATCTTCTGGGTCGGCGGGGTGCCGGCGGACAAGATGGCGGCTGCCGCATCGGGTCAGACCAGCCTGCCCTCGCTCCACAGTCCTTTCTGGGCACCGCAAGCGGACAAGGTGATTGCAACCGCCAGCGAGGCGATGACCGTTCTGGCGCTCAACATATTGAAGAAGGACTGAAAATGGTAATGGAGCGGTGCCATTCCTTGTGCATCGCTCCGCATCGTCCCGGAAGCTAGAACAGCATTTGTCATGAGCGAGATGCGCATTTTTATGCCATGATTCAACAAAGCCATTTGTCGTAATGGCTTGATTTAGGTTAGGTTCGCTGTGCTTCCACAAGGTGCCTTATGATCGCATGCGAACTGGACGATCCTGACGGAATCATTTTCGTCCACGCGACCGGCCTCTGGTCGATCGCCGATGTCGATCGCCATTACACCCATCTTGGGTTGATTATCGCAGACAGGCGACGCAACGGCCTGCCAATCCGCATCCTGTCGGACGTGACGGAGGCTCAACGCCAGGCACGCGATACCGAAGCCCGCATCCTGGAGCATATGGAAACGACCTATCAGCCGACCGACCGCGTCGCCATACTGGTCGCCGACATCGCGGACAAAATGTATGTTCGCGCGCGCTTGGGCAAGGCTATCGTCGGCGTCTTTTCATCGCAACTGCCGGCTGAAATGTGGTTGATGTCCGACGACCTACAGCCGCCGGGCATCGCCGCCGCCTGACGTCGAGGGTTCAGGCGCCGAAGCCACCGTCGATCGTGTGCATCGCCCCGGTGATGATGCCGGCTTCCGGCCCGGCCAAATAAGCGGTCAGACCGGCAATCTCTTCGCCGGTGGCATGACGACGGATCGCCATGAAATCGTGCATCATTCCGGCCATCGGGCCATCCGACGGGTTCATGTCTGTATCGGTCGGGCCTGGCTGCACGATATTGACGGTGATGCCGCGCGGACCGAAGTCACGGGCCAGGCCGCGGGCCAGCCCCTGCAACGCCGACTTGGTAAGCGCATAGGCCGCGCCGCCGGCGAAGGGCATGCGATCGCCATTGACCGATCCGATGACGATGATGCGGCCGCCTTCCGGCATCTGGCGCGCGGCTTCCACAGCCGCGTGATAGGGTGCACGGACATTGATGTCGATCATCCGGTCGATCGCGTCCGCATCCTGCTCCAGTGCATCGCCCAATATGCCGACACCGGCATTGATGACGAGGATGTCGAGCGCGCCCTGCCGGGCGACCGTTGCGATAGTGGCATCGCGGTCCGATGCGTCTGATCGCACCGCGGTCGCGCCGGTTTCCGTCGCAAGCGCCTGTGCCGCATCATGTGATCCGGCATAGGTGAAGGTGACGGCGGCGCCATCCTTGGCGAAGCGGCGGACGATGGCGGCACCGATGCCACGGCTCCCGCCGATGACGAGGGTTTTCTTTCCAGTGAAGTCGGTCATGATCCCGTTCCTTGAGAAATGATTAGTGATCGCTATATAAATAGACAAAAGGTCGCTTCAAGGATTTTTGTAGTGAGTGATAAAATAAAAACCAGAGGACGCGGGCGCCCGCGTGCCTTCGATCGGGACACGGCATTGGACCGGGCGCAAACGCTGTTCCACGCCCATGGTTATGAAGGCGTCGGCGTCGCCGCGCTGGCTGACGCCATGGGCATCAACCCGCCCAGCCTCTACGCCGCGTTCGGCAGCAAGGCGGCGCTATATGAGGAAGTATTGGATCGCTACTCCCGCGCCTCTCCCCTGACCGACCCGCTCTCCGATCCCGACGTCGCGCCAGCCAAAGCCTTGCTCAACATGCTTCACAAGGCGGCTTGCCTCTATTCGACCGATCCGGCAGCGCCAGGATGCTTGGTGCTGGAGGGGGAGCGCAGTACAGACCCCGACGCGGCCTGCCGCGCGCGCGGTTTCAAGGAAACCAGTGTCGAACATCTGCGCGCCTTCATCGCCCACACCCACCCCGACAAGGCGGACGTCGTGGCGGACTATGTGGCGGCGGTGATGTCCGGCCTGTCCGCCGATGCGCGCGCAGGCCATTCGACCGAACGGCTGGCCGCCGTCGCCGACATGGCGGGGCTGGCGATCGCGGCGATGCTGGCCTAGCCAGCGATATCGCTGGCGACCAGCGTCGTCTGTTTGCGATCGACCGACCAGATGCGGCCTGGCACTTCCGGGTCCCAGTCGATCGCCTGCCCCGGCGATGCTATGCCGATAGTGCGTTTCCATTCCATCACAGATCCGGCGGTCGGCAGCGCCAGTTCGTACATTTCGGGCCGGTCATGGCCAGTCACATAAAGCCGGCCATCCCTGCTCCAGCTGGCGCCCGAACAGCTGAACGGCGCGAAGCGGGCCAGCACCTGCTGGGGGAAGGTCCAGGCCGCCTCCTGCCGAAACAGCTCGTCCATCCGCACGAGCAGGGTGTAGCGATAGTCGCGGTTCGGCTCCCCGCCCTTGCCCGCATAATTGGCATAGACCGCCCACCATTTGCCGGCATGACGATCCAGGACGGTCAGCGAACCGGGGCCGAAACCCAGGCTGATGGTGCGCAAATGGCGGAGCGTCCTCGTATCGAAAATCTCGATCGCGCTGGTCTGCGGCACGGCGGGATAATTGGAGGCAGCGCAGACCAGTTCGCGGCCAGCCACGGTGCAACTGTTCATATGCGGAAAGAGGCGCCGTTCGCCCTGCCATTGCGCAATGCGCCGGCCCGTGGCGATGACATATTTACCGATCCGATCGTTATCGATCGCATAGACATGGACGCCGTCCGACGCGACGCCCTGATGCGCTTCAGGCGCGGGCAGGCGCAGGATAACCGGCGACGGCATTGGGGACGGCGCCTCGGCATCCTGCGCGTGCGCCACACCGGCGATCGCCAATGCGGCCAGAACCACCGCCTTCATTCCGTGCCGCATCGCCCGCTCCCATCAGAGAAGTCCCGCCGATAGGCAGGCAATGCTACAGAAATAGGACGATCTTGTTTACCAGCGAAGCGCCGCGCTGAGCATCAAGGCGCGCGCCTGATCGACAGCACGTATGGGTGCGGATAGAGGCTCGTCCGCCAGCCTGCCGCTCATCAGCCGATCAGGATCGGTGAGTTGCAGGCCAATACGCGGCGCGCGGGGATCGGCGGGCTGATAGTCTATCCCCCCTTCCACCCTCAGCCGGCCCGCACCTTGCCCCCAGGCAGACCCGCTGGTGCGCGCGGCCCGCATGGCGCAGCGCCACGCGCCACGGCGCCATTCACCCTGGACCGCCAGCCGCTCTTCCGTCAGCGCTCCGCCTTGATCCGGGTCGATCCGCGCCCGATCATAGCGCACCATGACCCCCAGCCCCGGCGACAGGCTATGCCGTGCTTCCAGCGCCAGGCCGTAAAGTCGTGCAGAACCAAGATTATGCGGGAGATAGCCCCGTTCCACGAAGGCCAACCTGTCCCGCACCAGCCCCTGATAGGCGGCGACATCCAGCCGCAGCGCCGCTGCGGGCGTCCAGTGCAGGCCAATGCGGGTGCGGCTGTCCCGTTCAGGTCGCAGCGCGTTACGCAGCGCGCGATAGGATGGCTGGTCCAACCCCATGGCGCCGATCGTACCAATATCGGCAAAGCCCTGCACCGTTTCGCGATAATCTGCGGTCAGCTTCAGGCGCGGCGTTGCGGCGAAGGCCAGGTACGCGGACGGCACGAAGTCGTCGCGCACGCGCAGGTCGTCGCGGCTGTAGGGCGATGTCGCATTGGCCGCCTTGTTACTGAACTTTGCGGCCTGCCAACCCACGGTTGCCGACAGGCGATCGTCGATGTGCGGCAGGTCCATCCGCACATCGACCAGCCGGACGCTGCTGCGCGGTTGATAATCGGCGCGCGGGGCCATGAGCGCGGCGACGCGCTGGCGCCGGCGTTGTAGAGTCAGATGCAGATCGGCCTGCTGAGCCGGCAACGGCATCAGTTCGATTGCGTAGATACGGGCGGGCCGCTGCGCGACGGGCAGCGAAGGCGCAGGCCGGATCGAGAAATTGACGCGGGGACGCAGGGCAAAGCCGCTATTGTCGGGCCAGAAGGGTTCCGCCATGGCCGGACCGGACACCATGTTGGCGGCGAGAAGAAGGGGCAGGATGCGACGCATCAGCGTGCCCCCGCGTCGGCAAAACGCAAAGGCCGCGGCCGGCGCAGGTCATAGCCGATCGCATAGCCGACATGGTCAGACAGGCGCCGGTCGGCCGGGCCGCCAAAGGCTATCTGTGCCGCCGCCACCTTCATCGGTGCGCCATCGGCGTTGCGGGCAAAGATCCAATCCTTGGATCGCAGAACCGCTTCGTTCAGATCGTGCCGATCGGCCGGATCGGTCAGCAACGCCTGGACCTTGGCCTGACGGCTGCCCCCTAATGAGGCCGCCACGAAATCCAGACCGGTGCGTCGCCAATGAGCGAAGAACGCACGGATGCGTTGCCTGTCGCCGCCGATATTGAGGTCACCGCCCAGCAGCAGATTTCGATCACGCGGCACATGATGTGCCACGAAGCCGGCAAGGAGCCCCGCCTGCCGATCGAAGGCCCGAAGCGAACGGGCGATCGACACCCCGGCTGCCTTGCGCGCGTTGAGGTGCGTATTCACCACCGCGACCGGTCGGTCGATGCCCGGCACGCGCAGATGGGCAATCATCGCGCCCTTGTTGGCCAGACAATCGAAACCGGCACAGGCGAAGGCGGGATAGGCCATGCGATGCACGGCCACGATCGGATAGTCGGACAGGATGATGAGGCCACTGTTCAACCGCTTGCCCAGCGTCTCTCCACGGTCCCAGCGCGCGGCGCGCAGATAGCCAAGATCGGCGGCGGACGCGACGATGGTGCTGCGCATGTCCATATCCGGCCCGCCCGCGACATGGGCATAGCCCGCGCGGCGGGCGAACGCGATCGGGTCGGCGACGAACCCTTCCTGGATCAGAACGATATGGGGTTGGCGCCGCTGCGCCCGAAGCCCCGCCAGCCGGTCCGCAATCCGTCCAAGCGCCTCGTCCCGGCCGAAGGCGACCGGCCAGGGCAGACCCATGACATTATAGGTCAGAATAGAGAGCGGCAGGTCCCTCACCATCGATGACGGCGGAGACATAGGCAGATCGCCTATATAGCCCTCATTGGGCGAACTGACGCTGGGCGAGCTGGCGGCCAGCAAGGCCGTCAGGCTCGCAAACAATAAGGCGCGCGCTGGCTTGAACATGATACAGACCCCTGATGGGGGCCTTAGCGCGCCTGTGGGTCATGCCCATGTCCGCGCGATGGCAGCGCGGTTAAAGTTGCAAGTCAGCGCTCGTCATTGCGCCGACGCACGGCTGTCATCATTGGGGGCGATGCCCCTTGCGCCATTTGGTCCACAAGTGGCGCACCAGCATCGCTGGTGGCATCCGCAACCAATGCGATCGGACATAGAAGGCGAAAACCAGCAGCTTGCGGCTTTCCTGGCCCCAGCCGTCCCGCGCCAGCAGCCGCGCCCTAACCAACCGGTCCCACGACGTCAGCTGCGCGCCGTCACCATAGAGCGCGCCCGCCAGGCGCCGCGCCTGCCGCACATGGGCGGCCAGGCCGTGGCGTGTGGCCCGCGCGTCCAAAGCGGCTGGATCGGCGTCGGGCAGCAGGCAATGGATATCCCACAAATTGCGCAAGCCACCCTGCATGTCGCCGTCGGCCAGCATATGGGCAACGGAATGAACGATCCGGTCCTCGGCCGACAGGATATATAATCCATTGGCTATCGGTATGGCGTCGGCGATCATCGCGGCGGCATCGGGCGTCTGGCGCGCGGTCAGGGGCAGGACGGTGTGATGCACGTCGATCATCCGATCCCGCTCGACATGGATCATCGGTGGCAGCTCGTGCATCCACTGCCGGTAATAGGCGTCGTCATAGGGGTCTTCCTTGACCCATTCCCACCCCGCCGCAATCAGCGCCCGCTCCACTGCCGGCATCGCGTCGCGCTGCACCAATATGTCGAGATCGCCGATGAAGCGCCCTTGTCCGGCGCGAATATCCGCCGCGACATAGGCCGTACCCTTCAGCAGCACCGACCTGACGTTCAGCCCGCGCATGGCGTGTGCTGCGCGGTCCGCTTCCCATAGCGCCTGCTGCGATTCCCGTGCCGTGTCGCGCTTCGCATCCTCCAGAATCGACCGTACCGGGGCCGGCACGTCCATCCCATCCAGCCGATGCGCGAGCGTCCCGATCAGCCGCTCGGCGCGGGCTGCCGCAAGCAGACGGTTCCACCCGTCCGCGTCCAGCCGCCCGACCTGCACGGGATCGCGCAGCATCTGAACCAGCAAGGTCGCGCTCATGCCAGCTCCTCCCAAAGTCGATCGACCATGGCGAAGGCCTCTTCGCTCGACGCAAAGTCGATCGCCCGTGCTGGCACCTGCCGCACGAAACGGGTGAGGCCTGCGAAGGCGGATTCGCCCATCGCGACATAATTGGTGGAGGCTTGGGTCAGGCGCATGAATATCTCGCCCTGCCCCAAAGTCCGCACACCCGCGGCATGGCCGAAGCGCGGGAAGAGCAGCAAGGCCGGCATCCCACCTTCATCCATGCGCGCAACGGCGTCGGCGCGCGGCACCATATGGCGGATATCGCCCTTGGCCGTGGCGGTAAGCAGCGGCCCCATCCGCGCTTCTCCCACCGCGCCCGTCACGACGTCGATCGCGCGATTCTTCAGGCTGACGAGACGCGGAAAGGGCAGGATCGCGCCGGTATCGCAATCGAGCAGCGCGAACTCATCGCCCATGAAGCGCCAGCCCCGTTCACCCAGCAGCGCCGACAGGGTCGATTTGCCCGACCCGGATTCACCGGTCATGACCAGCACGCGCCCGTCCTTCTCCACACTGGAGGCGTGGAGCAGAAGATGCCGTCGCCAGCCCAGCGCCATTTGCAAGTTCATCCCCATTTCGGCCGCCAGCAGGCCATGGGCCAGACTCATGGGCGCAGCATCGGCCAGGCCATGGTCGCCAGTGATGAAGACGGACGGGCGCACAAAGCGACGCAGCAGACTGGTCGGTTGGAGACGGACGGTGAAGTCGGCGATCGCACCCTGCACATCGGGATAGGCGGCGTAGAGGCGCGCCAGTTGTGCGACCGGCTGTCGCCATGCGGAACCGATACGGAAGGTCGCCGGGCCGATGCGCAGGGTGATATGATGCCTCATGCCAGGCGCACCAGTCCAAGTGCGACCAGCGCATCCAGATGCGCTGCGATTTCCGCTATCGCGTCTTCCTGCGGACCCAAGTCGAAATCGCGCGCCAGACGGTCATGCATCGCCTGCGCCGTTACCGGCGCGCCATCATCCATGCACTCCATGATCTCGGGCACGGGGCTGATGACCATGTGGGTCTGGCCGGAGCGGTGATGATATAAAAGGGTCAGATCGTCGAGGATGCAGGTCGCCACCGCATCCGCTGCATCCCGGCGATAGGCTGTCGTCACGTCCAAATCCGGCCCCTCGAACCACTGTCCAACTCGCTGTAGCGCGAAAGACGTAGCCAAGAGCCTAACGCATCAGGCCCCTAATGCATCAAGAAAGGGCTGGTGACGGGATCGGTCGGCGAACATGGCTGCCAGCCAGCCCTTCGAAGGCGCGCAAATAGCGGTCGAGCGCAAGATCGACGCCATGATCGCGGATCGCGCTGGCCCGCATCGTGGCCGGTGCCGGCCGGGTCATGCTACGTTGTATGGCGCGCGCAAAGGCACCGACATCGCCCACTGGCGTCACCGGATGCTGGCCACCGGCAGCGAGCAGCGGGCGGATGTTGGGCGTGCTGTCGGTTGCCACGACATCCGCACCGCAGGCCATCGCCTCGATCAGCGTGGCGCACAACCCCTCCCAGCGGGATGGCTGGAGCAGCAGGTCCGTTTGCCCCATCAGTGCTGCAAGACGATCGGGATCGCACACGAAGCCGGTGAATTCGACTCGATCCGCGATGCCCAGTGCGGTGCATTGACGCTCCAGATCGGCACGCAACGGACCCTGACCCGCAATGGTAAGGCGCCAGTCATGGTGGCGCAATTGCGCCAGAGCATTCAGCGCCATCGCTTGGTCCTTCTGCCCGGTCAGCCGCCCGACCATCAGCAGCCGCCAGGGATCGCCGGCCTGGCGCGGGGGGCGGCTCGCGCGGACCTCTTCCATCGCATGGGTGATGGTGGGGCGAGGCAGCAGCCGCGCATCACCGCTGCCGGCCAGCAACGCGCGATCATGCTCACCCATCACGATGGTCAGATCACTCAGTCGCGCGATGGCGCGGAAGCGCTTCAGGCGCATCCAGGCACCGGGCCCTTGCTGACCGGGACGCACGATCGGATTGGAAATGCGGCTGACGGCATGGGTGCTGGTGCCCAGAGCAGCGAGTGCAACCAGCATGTTGCTCTGGTTACCGGCAGAATAGAGGATGTCGGGGCGATGCCGCCGAACCATGGCGGTCAAAGCCGGGAATTGCGCGATCATCGACAAACGGCGCGTCCCGCCCATGGTGGGCACATGCCGGACGGTCAGCGCCGGGTCGATCAGATGCGCACAGGCGCCATCCATGCGGGCCAACCACAATTCGACTGGAATGCCCCTATGCAGCAAATGATTGGCCAGCAGGATGGCAACGCGGTCCAAACCGCCATCACCGGGCTGATACAGATAAACCGCCACCGAAAAATTACGCGCCGGAGGACGGCGGGACTGAAACATCGATATGCCCTCGACTAAGATCGAACCGTTGCAGGTTCGACGTCGTCAACGCGGGCAAACCGTATTCGTTCAGCTCAGTTCGAGGCGATCGGGCAACGGATCAGCGCGGCATCTGCAGCGAGGCGTAGCAGGTAAAGCCGCTCGTCCCCCGCTGAAGCCGGCGAATATAATTAAGATAGGCCTGGTTCTGTTCGTAGCCGGTGCCGGGAAGTCGCCCACCACGCAACGCCTGCTTCACCTGCTCACCTGTAAAGCTGCGGCCTGTTCCCGGATAGGCGCCTGGGGTGCCGGCCGGCACCAGCTGGCCATTGGGCGCGACAAAATTACCCGCGCGACTCTGATCGGGCACCGGGATGGTGCAGTTGAGTACCGAAGCGGCGGTATTCGCCAAGGCCGGGCGGATCGATACGATGGCGGACGCGGCCACAGCCCCCCCCATCAGCAATTGACGGCGTGTCGACACGGCCAACGGTTCCGGCAAGGATTGCGCATCGGACGCAACCGCTGCATCAGGCGCGTGCGTTTCATCCTGTTCGGGCTTCGGGTCGCTCATTGCGTCAAGATCCGTTCGTCCCGCTTGTCAAAGCGTAAAGATTGCAGACTAATGCTATAGCCATCGCAGCAATTGCGCGACAAATCCAGCGCGGTAACCATGAATCGACTGACAATATCCCAGATTACCGCCTCCCTCGCCATGCTGTTGCTTGGCACCGGAGGCGCGCTGTTGCTGGGTGCTTCGCCCATTACCATAGCCCTGCCGATATTGGCGGGAATCATCGTATTGCTCATCTGCGCCGAGGGGATTGTCGCGCGCGCTGCACCGGAACGTGCCGCGCTGGATGCGCCCGACCTGATCGGCCATCGCGATTTCGCCAGCTTGCTCGAAGGGATTTCCGATCCACTGATGCTGGTGGAGCGCGGCCGGATCGTGCAAGCCAATCGTGCGGCCCAGCGATTGCTGGGTAATCATATCGAGGGGGAGGATGCCCGCATCGCCATCCGCCACCCCGCTGCCGCGGAACGGCTGGCGAGCAGCGCGCCGATGGCTGAGCCGGTCATGATCGAGCTGGTGGGCCTGGGCAGCCGCGACCAGCGATGGCAGATGCGCGTCGCACCGATCGGGCAGGTGGCCGACATGCGCCGGCTGGTCCATCTGGTCGATCACAGTGGCACCCATGCGGCCGAGCGGATGCGCGTCGATTTCGTCGCCAATGCCAGCCATGAGCTGCGCACGCCGCTCGCCGGCATATTGGGCTTTATCGAGACGTTGGCCGACCCGGAAATGGGTAAGGACGTCGAAACGCGCCAACGCTTCCTCAAGATCATGGATGGCGAAGCGCGGCGGATGCAGCGACTGATCGATGATCTCATTTCGCTCAGCCGGATCGAGGCAGAAAAATATCGCGCGCCCGATTCATTAGTGGATATGGCGGAATTGGCGGCCGAGGTCGTTGGCGTCTTCCGATCCAGCCATGGCGATCGCGGGCGCGAAGTGGAAATGGATATTGCGCCGCAACTGCCTAGTGTGCAGGGCGACCGGGCGCAATTGTCCCAATTGCTGCACAATCTGATCGGCAACTCGGTCAAATATGGCCGTCCCGGCACACCGATCCGGGTGACCCTGAATGAAGGGCCAAGCAACATGACCCGACTGAGCGTCGCGGACGAAGGCGAAGGCATCGGCCCCGATCATCTGCCCCGCCTGACCGAGCGTTTTTACCGGGTTGATTCCGGGCGCAGCCGGGCCATGGGCGGTACGGGCCTGGGCCTGGCCATCGTCAAACACATCGTCGAACGGCATCGCGGGCGATTCGACATTGCCAGCACGCTGGGCAAGGGCACGACGATCACCGTGCTGCTACCCCCACCGGTCGAGGAAGCACCCGCAAAAAATGATGAAAAGAGACGGCCATCTGCGCTTTCTGGCACCATGTCATAAAAAAGAAACCTGACTGTCACAAAGGCGCGATTGTCCGCGGCTAGGGCGCTCCACAAGGGGGCAGCGAACAGCGAATCGCGGCCTTGATTATGGAGGTTTCCGTGAAGAAATTCGCACTGCTCGCCGCAACGACCGTCAGCGTTCTCAGCCTTGCCGCTTGCGGCGACCAGTCAGGCGGCGGTGCCGGCGCCACGCGCGATCAGATTCGCGCGGTCGGCTCTTCCACGGTCTATCCCTTCGCCACGGCGGTGGCCGAACTGTTCGTGCAGGGCAATGCCGGCATGAAGTCGCCGATCATCGAATCGACTGGCACCGGCGGCGGCATGAAGCTGTTCTGCGCCGGCGTTGGCGCCCAGCATCCCGACATCGCCGACGCATCGCGCCGGATGAAAAAGGCCGAGTTCGACCAGTGCGCCGCCAATGGCGTGAAGGACATCATCGAGATTCAGGTCGGCGTCGACGGCCTTGCCTTCGCCGAATCGAAGCAGGGTCCGGGCCTGAAATTGACCCCCAAGATCGTCTATGAGGCGCTGGCAGCCAATCCTTATGGCAAGGGGCCTAACAAGGCCCAGACCTGGAAGGATGTGGACCCCAGCCTGCCCGCCATCGCCATTTCCGTCTTCGGTCCGCCGTCCACCAGCGGCACGCGCGACTCGCTCGCCGAACTGATCCTGGAAAAGGGTTGCCAGAGCGATGAGGCGATGAAGGCGCTCAAGGAAAAGAGCGAAGACGAATATAAGGCGACGTGCACCCGCGTTCGCGAAGATGGCAAATATGTCGACTCCGGCGAAAACGACAATCTGATCGTTCAGAAGCTGGGCGCGAACCCCAATGCGGTCGGCGTGTTCGGCTACAGCTTCCTTGAAGAAAACAAGGACACGCTGAAGGATGTGCCGATCAACGGCGTCGAAGCGACCTATGAAACCGTATCGACCGGCCAGTATCCTGGCGCCCGCCCGCTCTACATCTATGTGAAGAAAGCGCATATGACGGCCATCCCCGGCCTTCAGAACTTCCTCAACACCTTCGCCGCAAACTGGAACCCCGATGGCGTGCTGACGAAGCGCGGCATGGTCGCGGCGCCCGAAGATGTGCGCAAGAAGAGCGCCGAGACGGTCAAGGCGCTGACCGTCCTTGACGGTTCGCAGCTGAAGTAAGGGCGACATGACCGGTCCTGCAATCCTCCTGCTGCTGGCGGGCCTGGGCGCGATCGCCTGGGTCAGCGCCCGCGCCCGCGCGCTGCGGCTGCAAACGGCGGCGCGCGCAACCGGGCGGCGAGACGCCGTTCATTCGTTGCCCGGCTATCATGGCTGGTATGTCGCGCTGTGGACGCTTGTCCCTGCCGCCCTCTTCCTGGCGATCTGGGCCAATGTCGCGCCCGGCCTCGTCACGCAGAGCGTACTGGCGGACCCGGCGGCACAGAGCCTGCCCACCGACGCCTTCTCCCGCTCCGCCATCCTCGGCGAAGCACGGGCGATCGCCAGCGGTAGCCAGGCGGGGGCGTTCAATCCCCTGTCGCAGGGCCTGGTCCAACCCTATGCGCAAGCGCTCGACAAATATGGCATCGCCGGCGCCGTTCTGGCGTTGGTGCTGGCCTTTGCCGGCGGCGCCTTCGCCTTCACGCGCGTCCGTCCCGACTTCCGGGCGCGCACGCGGGTCGAGCGGCTGGTCATGGCGTCGCTGCTGATCGCCTCCCTGATCGCCATCGTCACCACGCTGGGCATCGTCGCCTCGCTGCTGTGGGAAAGCTTCCGCTTCTTCTCGATGGTCAACCCCATCGACTTCCTGTTCGGCACCAAATGGTCGCCGCAATCGGCCGCCATGGGATATGGCAATGACGACGCCTTTGGCGCGGTGCCGCTCTTTTGGGGGACCATCTTCATCGGTGCGATCATCGCCATGATCGTGGCGATCCCGCTGGGCCTGATGAGCGCCATCTACCTGACGCAATATGCCAGCCCGACGGTGCGCAAATGGATGAAGCCGACGCTGGAGATGCTCGCCGGCGTGCCTACCGTCGTCTATGGCTATTTCGCCGCGCTCACCATCGCCCCTGCCCTGCGCGACTTTGCCGTCATGATCGGCATTCATGGCGCGTCGTCTGAAAGCGCGCTGGCCGCTGGCCTCGTCATGGGCGTGATGATCATCCCGTTCGTTTCCTCCATGGCCGATGACAGCATCGCCGCCGTGCCGCAGTCCATGCGCGACGGCAGCCTGGCGATGGGCGCCACCACCAGCGAGACGATCACCCGCGTGCTGATCCCGGCCGCCCTCCCCGGCGTCGTGGGCGGCGTGCTGCTAGCCGTCAGCCGCGCCATCGGCGAGACGATGATCGTGGTGATGGCCGCCGGGCTTGCGGCCAACCTCACCGCCAATCCCTTTGCCAGCGTGACCACGGTGACGACCCAGATCGTCCAGTTGCTGACCGGCGACCAGGAATTCGACAGCGCCAAGACTCTCGCCGCCTTCGCGCTGGGGTTGGTGCTCTTCGTCGTCACCCTGCTGCTCAACATCGTGGCCCTGCGGGTCGTGAAGAAATATCGCGAGGCTTACGACTAATGAGCACACGCAACCCCACCGACTGGAAGTCGGAGGCCATGCGCAAGAGGATTGCGGGGCGCTATGCCGCCGAACGCCGCTTCAAATTCGCCGGCCTGTTCGCCGTCATCCTGTCCGCAGCCTTCCTCGCCTTCCTGCTCGTCACCATGATGGGCAATGGCCTGCGCGGCTTCACCCGGACCGAGATCGCACTGAAGGTCGATTTCCCGGCCTCGCCGCTGCTGCTCGATCCCCAGGCGATCACCGACGAGGCACTGGCCAACGCCAACCTGCCGATGGTGACCGGCACCGTCGCCAAGAAGGCGCTGGGCGAGAAGGCGGACGACCTGCTGTCGCCGACTGCCTGGATCAGCATCCGCGATGCGATCAAGGCTGACCCGACGATCCTGAGCCGTACCGCGACGATCAGCGTTCCTGCCTCCACCGGCCTGGACCTGGCCGCCAAGAGCAAGGGATCGCCCGAAATGGAGGCGCAGGTCGCACGACTGAAACAGCAGGGCGTCCTGTCGACCGGCTTCAACTTCAGCTTCCTGACTGCCAGTGACGGTACCGATCCGACCCAGGTGGGCATCTGGGGCGCGTTCAAGGGATCGCTGCTGACGATGCTCGTGACGCTGATCCTCAGCTTCCCCGTGGGCGTGGCGACCGCGCTCTATCTGGAGGAATATGCCCGCAAAAATTGGTGGACCGACATTATCGAGGTGTCGATCAACAATCTGGCGGCGGTGCCCTCCATCATCTTCGGCTTGCTGGGCTTGTCCATCTTCCTCAATCTGGCGCATCTGCCGCGATCGGCAGCGCTGGTCGGCGGCATGACGCTGGCGCTGATGACGATGCCGGTCATCGTCATCGCCGGGCGCAACGCGATCAAGTCGGTGCCGCCCAGCATCCGCGACGCGGCGCTCGGCATCGGGGCCAGTCCGGTACAGGTGGTGTTCCAGCATGTGCTGCCGCTCGCTTTGCCCGGCATCCTGACCGGCACGATCATCGGCATGGCCCGTGCGCTGGGCGAAACCGCGCCGCTGCTGATGATCGGCATGCGCGCCTTCATCGCGACGCCGCCCGGCGGCATCACAGACCCCGCGACCGTGCTGCCGGTGCAGATCTTCCTGTGGTCGGACGAAGTCTCCAAGGGCTTCGTCGAAAAGACATCCGCCGCCATCATCGTGCTGCTGGTTTTCCTGCTCGCGATGAACGGCCTCGCCATCTACCTGCGCAACAAGTTTGAAACACGGTGGTAACTACACCCATGACAGAAGAACAAACCAACCTGACCATCGACAATCCCAAGATGTCGGCCCGCGACGTCAAGGTTTTCTATGGCGAGAAGCAGGCGATCAAGGGCGTGTCGATCGACGTCGGCATGGACCATGTCACCGCCTTCATCGGCCCGTCGGGCTGCGGCAAGTCGACCTTCCTGCGAACGCTCAATCGCATGAACGACACGGTCGCATCGGCGCGGGTCGAGGGCGAAATCACGCTGGACGGCGAGAATATCTACGCCCCGTCGATGGACGTGGTGCAGCTGCGCGCGCGGGTGGGCATGGTGTTCCAGAAGCCCAATCCCTTCCCCAAGTCGATCTACGAGAATATCGCTTATGGGCCGCGCATTCATGGCCTGGCCGCGGGCAAAGCGGACATGGACGTGATCGTCGAAAAGTCGCTGCGTCGCGCCGGCTTGTGGGATGAAGTCAAGGATCGCCTGCACGACAGCGGCACGGCCCTGTCGGGTGGCCAGCAGCAGCGGCTGTGCATCGGCCGCGCCATCGCGGTCGAACCCGAAGTCATCCTGATGGATGAGCCCTGTTCGGCGCTCGATCCCATCGCGACCGCCAAGATCGAGGAACTGATCCATGAACTGCGCGGCCGCTACGCGATCGTGATCGTGACGCACAACATGCAGCAGGCCGCCCGCGTGTCGCAGCGGACCGCCTTCTTCCATCTGGGCGATCTGGTCGAATATGGCGTGACATCGGATATCTTCACCAATCCCCGCCAGGAGCGGACCAAGGACTATATCACCGGTCGGTACGGCTGATCGCGGGAGAGACAGACATGGCTGAACATACGATCAAGGCATTTGACGAGGAAATCGACCGGCTGCGCGGATTGATCGCCGAAATGGGCGGTCGCGCGGAAGCGGCGATCGAAAACGCGATGCTGGCGCTCCAGCGGCAGGACAAGAAATTGGCCGCCGAAGTGGTCGCCGACGACAAGCGTATCGACGCGATCGAGGCGGAAGTCGAAAAGCTGGTGATCCAGGTGATCGCCCTGCGTGCGCCAATGGCCAACGACCTGCGCGACGTGATCGCGGCATTGAAGATCGTGAGCGTCGTGGAGCGCATTGGCGATTATGCCAAGAATATCGCCAAGCGCGTGCCGCTGATCGCGACCAATACCCGCACGCTAGAGCCGATTTCGCTGCTGCCGTCGATGGGGCAGGTCGCGGGCGAAATGGTGCATGATGCGCTCAATGCCTTTGCCGCGCGCGACCCCGATCTGGCGCTGGCGGTGATCGAGCGTGATGCGGTGGTGGACGATTTCTATAACAGCGTGTTCCGCACGCTGGTGACCTTCATGGTCGAAAATCCCAAGACGATCAGCGAATGCGCGCATCTGCTGTTCGTCGCGAAGAATATCGAACGGATCGGCGACCATGCGACCAATGTCGCGGAAATGGTCTATTATGCCGCTACCGGCCAGACCCTGCCTGAGCGCGAACGCGGCGCCGACCTGCAACCGGAGGATTGATCCATGGCACGCGCCAAAATGCTGCTGGTCGAAGACGACGCGGCCCTTGCCGAACTGCTGATCTGGCATTTCAAGCGGGAAGATTTCGACGTCGCGCATACGGTGGACGGCGAGGAAGCACTGCTGATGGCGCAGGAAAATGTGCCTGACATCGTGCTGCTCGACTGGATGGTCGAAAGCCTGTCCGGCATCGAAGTATGCCGCCGGCTGCGCCGCATGAACGGCACCGCCAATATCCCGATCATCATGCTGACCGCGCGCGGTGAGGAAGAGGATCGGGTACGCGGACTGGAAACCGGCGCGGACGATTATGTGACCAAGCCGTTCAGCCCCCGCGAGCTGGTGGCGCGGGTCGGCGCGGTGCTGCGCCGCGTACGCCCGGCGCTGGCTGGCGAAACGCTGACCTTCGCCGATGTCGAGATGGACACGGTGGGGCACAAGGTCCGCCGCAGCGGTCAGGTGATCCCGCTGGGTCCGACCGAGTTCCGCCTGCTTAAGCATTTTCTTGAGCACCCCGGCTGGGTCTTTTCGCGCGAGCGGCTGCTCGACAGCGTCTGGGGCCAGGACAGCGATATCGAACTGCGCACCGTGGACGTCCATATCCGCCGCCTGCGCAAGGCGATCAACGGCGACGGCCAATATCAGGACATCATCCGCACCGTGCGCTCGGCCGGCTACGCACTGGACACCGAAGGGGTCGGCTGACACGCGCAACCGCTGACACATGATGCACAGCCTCTCCGGATTTCCATTCGGGGAGGCTTTTTTCTATGCAAGGGACATTGGCAAGGAGCCGTCATCATGTCCGCCTGTCCCACCATGTTCGTCCGCCAATATTTTCACGGCACGCGCGCAGACTTGAAACCGGGCGACATGATCGCCGTGGGCCACGCATCCAACTTCGGGTCGGGCAGGCCCTTGTCCTGGGCCTATCTGAGCGCGACGCTGGACGCGGCGATATGGGGCGCCGAACTGGCCGGCGGTGATGGCGCGCAACGCATTTACGTCGTCGAGCCGGTCGGGGAGATTCTGGACGATCCCAATGTGACGGACAAAAAGCTTCCCGGCAATCCGACCCTGTCCTATCGATCCCGCGAGCCGTTGCGGATCGTGGCTGAAGTCGTGGGTTGGCGTGGGCATCCGCCCGAGCAGGTCCGTCAGATGATGGCGCATCTGGATCAGATGAAGGCCCAGGGCCTGGATATGATCATAGATTGATTGCCATCATGCGACCCCGATCATAATGGAAAACGCCCCGGAAGCAGCAGCGGGGCGCCTTTCCTGTCCAACGGCATGTGCCGATCAGGCCGCCCTGCGCGCCTTGTTCAGTTTCTTGAGCAGCATGTCGCGTTTCAGTCGCGAAAGATGATCGATGAACAGAACGCCCTCCAGATGATCCATCTCATGCTGGAGACAAGTGGCAAGCAGCCCTTCCAGCTGCTCTTCATGGATGCGGCCGTCGCGGTCCATCCAGCTGGCGCGGACGGTGGCGGGACGTTCGACCTCGGCATATTGATCCGGGACCGACAGGCAACCTTCCTGATAGACCGACAATTCGTCCGAACCTGTAAGAATTTCGGGATTGATGAAGACCATCGGGTTCTTGACCGGCTTGGCGTCTTCTTCGTCCGATTCGGGTTCCTGAAGGTCCATCACCAGCACCCGCTTCGGCACGCCGACCTGGATCGCGGCCAGGCCGATGCCCGGCGCGTCGTACATGGTGTCGAACATGTCGTCGATCAGCGTCTGTAGATCGTCGTCAATAGCCTCGACAGGGGTCGAGATGGTGCGCAGCCGCGGATCGGGCGCTTCGAGGATGGGACGGATGGCCATGGGCCGAACATAGATGGAACAGGGGCAAATATCAAGCGCCCGGCGGGGCAGGCGCTACCAGCTTTTCATCCCATGGCCTTCACCAGGGCGTCGCGCGCTTAACTTCGCACATTTCCCGCATATCCTGAAATATACGATCAAGAGTAGGAAATTAAACTATAATTCTGAAGCAGCCGACGGCCTACCACCATAGCGCCGGCAAGAACGGTAGGACAGGATGTTCAAGGACGCAGAAGCTTATACGGTGACGCGATCACGGCGATCGAGATGAAATGGCACCCGACCTTCGCCTGAGACCCCAAAACCACCGCGGCTTGCCAGCCCTACCCTACCGGCCGCCGCGCGCGCAGTGCCTGCGCCAGCGTGCCTTCATCCAGATAGTCCAGTTCACCACCCACAGGCACACCATGGGCCAACTGGGTCAGCCGGATCGGAAAACGCTCCAACCGCTCGACGAGATAATGAGCGGTGGTCTGCCCCTCCAGCGTGGCGTTCATGGCCAGCACCACCTCATCGATGCCGCCCGGCTCCAGCCGCGCGATGAGCGCGTCGATGGTCAGGTCCTCCGGCCGAACCCCTTCCAACGCCGACAGGCGCCCGCCCAGCACATGGAAGCGACCGGGGAAAAGGCGCGACTTGTCCAGCGCCCACAGGTCCGACACATCTTCCACCACGCACAGCGCGCGCGGATCGCGGCGGTGGTCGGTGCAGATGCCGCAAGGATCGACCGTATCGACATTGCCGCAAAGATGGCAGGTCACGAGCCGTTCGTTCACCGCCTCCAGCGCGCGCAGCAAGGGTTCCATGGCGCCCTCGCGCCGTTTCAGCAGATGCAGCACCGCGCGCCGCGCCGAACGGGGGCCAAGGCCGGGCAGACGGGACAGGGCTTGCGTGAGCGCTTCTATTTCTGGTGAGGCCATATGATGAGATAAGGGGTTGCATGTCATCCCGACAAGAGCTTTGAGGCCCCACCATGCGTATCATCTATATGGGCACACCCGATTTCGCCGTTCCCCCGCTCGACGCGCTGGTCAGGGCAGGTCACGACGTCGTTGCGATCTACAGCCAGCCGCCCCGCCCCGCCGGTCGCGGCAAGGCTTTGCGCCCCTCCCCGGTTCATAGCCGCGCCGAGGCACTGGGCATAGAGGTGCGCACGCCGCTGTCGCTCAAGGACGCTGCGGTACAGGCAAACTTTGCCGCACTGGAAGCCGATGTGGCGGTGGTAGCCGCCTATGGGCTGATCCTGCCGCGCGCCGTGCTGGACGCGCCGCGCCATGGCTGCATGAACATCCACGCATCCTTGCTGCCGCGATGGCGCGGAGCGGCGCCGATCCAGAGGGCGATCCTGTCGGGCGACAATGTGACCGGCGTGACGATCATGGACATGGAGGCGGGCCTGGACACGGGCCCGATGCGCGCCAAGCATGTGACGCCGATCGAGGACAAGACAGCCGGCGCGCTGACCGCCGAACTGGCCGAGGCCGGCGCTGCGTTGATGATCGAGGTTCTGGACGATATCGCGCTGCATCCGCCCATGGCGCAGCCTCAAGAGGGCGTCACCTATGCCGCCAAGATCGACAAGGCCGAATCGCGGATCGACTTTGCCCAGGACGCGCATCAGGTCGAACGGCAGGTGCGCGCCTTCAACCCGTTCCCCGGCGCCTTTTTCGAATATCGCGGCGAGCGATTCCGTATCCTGGCCGCACATGTCGAGCATCAACAGGGGGCTGTCGGCGAATTGCTGGACGACAGCCTGCTGATCGGTTGCGGCCATGACGCGATCCGCCCGACCCTGATCCAGCGGGCGGGCAAGGGCGCGATGACGCCGGGCGAATTGCTGCGCGGTTTTGAGATGCCGGCCGGGAGCCGGGTGGATGGATAGCCCACATGCCGTTCGGTTCGAGCCTGTCGAGAACCGTTTCTCGACGTTGGCCTGTCCTGAGCGCCTGCCTTGGCAGGCAATCGAAGGGCTCGACACGAACGGAGGTCCAATATGACCCGTTTCGCCTTCACCGTCGAATTTGATGGCCGGCCCTTCATGGGTTGGCAGCGGCAGGCACATGGACCAAGCGTGCAGCAGCGACTTGAGGAGGCGATCTTCGCGGTCACGGGCGAACGGGCGATCATCCATGCGGCCGGTCGGACCGATGCGGGCGTCCATGGGCTGGCGATGCGGGCCCATGCGGACATCGACAAGGATATCGCGCCCTTCCGGCTGATGGAGGCTGTCAATGCGCGGCTGCGACCCGATCCGGTCGCGATCCTGGCGTGCGAGCCCATGCCGGACGATTGGCATGCACGCTTTTCCTGCATCGGCAGATCCTATGTCTATCGCATCGTCAATCGCCGCGCGCCGCTGACGGTCGATCGCGGTTTGATGTGGCGTGTGATCCAGCCGCTGGATGCGCAGGCGATGCACGAGGCCGCGCAGTTCCTGGTCGGGCTGCACGACTTCACCACCTTCCGTTCGGCTCATTGCCAGGCGCTAAGCCCCGTCAAGACGCTGGACCGGCTGGATGTGGAACGCGACGGCGACCGCATCGCCATCCATGCGGCGGCGCGATCCTTCCTGCATCATCAGGTGCGGTCGATGGTCGGATGCCTGGCGATGGTCGGCATGGGGCGATGGCGCGCGCAGGATCTGCGCGCCGCACTGGAGGTGAAGGATCGGGCGGCCCTTGGCCTCAATGCGCCGCCGGACGGGCTGTATTTCGTGCGCGCCACCTATCCTGACGAAGCGGTCAGGTGAAGGCTGCCACGCGGACCTGATTCTTGCCGGCACGCTTGGCGTCACGCATGGCATCGTCGGCGCAGGCAATAAGCCGGTCCAGTTCGGCCGGGTCGGGCCGGTAGGTAGTGACGAGGCCCAGACTGCCGCTGATCCCCATGCCATAAGCGGCCAGCGCCATCCGCACATTCTCTGCAATGGCGGCGACATCGCAATCCTGTCGGCTTGCCAGCAGCACCAGAAATTCGTCGCCGCCCAGGCGGGCGACCACATCGCCGGCCTGGGTATGAGCGCGCAGAATAGCGCCGATATCGGCCAGGCAGGCATCGCCAGCGGCATGGCCATGGCTGTCATTCAGTTGCTTGAACCCGTCAAGGTCCAGAAACAGCAGGCTGGCGGGGCGCGCCGTCTGCGCGGCATGGGTCAGCACATATTTGGCACGGCAGCCAAAGCCGCGCCGGTTGCACAGGCTGGTCAGCGGATCATGCATCGCTTCGAAACTGGCCTGACGCAGGTCTGACAGATCTTCGATCACGGCGACGTAAAATTCGGGGCGATCATCATCGTCGCGCACCATTGCCACGGTCAGGTTGATCCAGATGACGGCTCCATCGGACCGGATGTAGCGCTTCTCCATCGAGTAACGCGGCAACTCCCCGGCATTGAGGCGGGCCAGCAATGCTTCGTCCGCGTTGAGATCGTCCGGATGGGTAATCTGCTGGAAGCCGGTGCGGATCAGCGTATCGGCATCATAGCCGCTGATTTCGCAAAAGCGCGGATTGACCAGCAGGAAATGGCCGTCCAGTCCCACATGGGCGATGCCGACCGGCGCATGATGGAAGGTCGCCTCGAACCGGCGCTGCGCACGGCCCAGTTCGGCCGCCATGTTCGTGCAGGGGCCGACAAGATCGGCCTCCCTCATCATCGGAAATGCTTTACGGTCGAGAGGTCGGACGAATTCGTCGTGCAGGTGGCGGCTCATGCGCCTTTATTGATAGAGATCGGTAAATAGAGGATTTACCGCATCGGGCCGACGTAAGGTTTTTCACAGCCGGGTGCGGAAAGGGGTGAAATTCGTGCCCGCGTCGTAAACGTCCAGCCCTTCCTGGCGCTTGAGGAAATTGACGACCAGATAGGTGACGGGCGTCAGCATAAATTCCCAGAAGACCTTCATCGCCCAGTTGGTGACCATGACGGTAAGCACCTGCATGTGCGTCCAGTTGCCGAGGAAGGCGAGCGGGTAGAAGAGGAGACTATCCACCCCCTGCCCTACGACGGTCGATCCGATGGTACGCATCCACAAATGCCGCCCCTGCGTTAGCAGCTTCATCTTGGCCATCACGAAGCTGTTGGCGAGTTCCCCCGCCCAAAAGGCGCACAGCGAGGCGAAGACGATGCGCCATGTGCTGCCGAACACAGCCTCATAGGCCTTCTGGTCGGGCCATCCCGCCGCCGGCGGCAGGGCGACGACCACCCAGCTCATCAGCGCCATAAACAGCATCGCGCCAAAGCCCGCCCAGACGCAGCGACGCGCGCGCGAATAGCCATATATTTCGGTCAGGACGTCGCCGATGACGTAGCCGAGCGGAAAGAAGAGGATGCCCGCGCCAAAGGTGACGCCGCCCAGGGTCGATAATTTTGCTGCGCCGATCAGGTTCGACAGCAGCAATATCGCGACGAACGCCGCCATGAAGAAGTCGTAATAACGTAGCGGCCGGCTTCCCAGCGCATCCGCATCGATCTTGTGAACCGCCCCATCGCTCATAGCCATGATGCTTATCGCTCAGCCGAACGATTGCAAGCGCATGCAGGTTCGAACCCAACCTAACTCATCAATTCCGCTTTTTTGCTGCATTGCGACATCGCAACGCAGCATCTTGGGTCAGCTCACCCCCCTGAAGCCACGGCCCGTCCCTTAACTGCCCACTTTTGTGCATAGATTGCCTATGTCGCCCTCTCTTCGCTTGATGCCGCACTGGCGTCGCACCTTTCACGGTCGCTTGTTCGACCCCTTATCCGCCTATTGTGCGTGGCGCGTCCTTCGTGTCTCCGTTGGCGGAACCGGAGACATATATGTCCACTTCCAACGCGCATCGTGCGCATCTTGGCTGGTTCAAACGACGTCGCGACCTGAAGATCGACGACATCACCATCGTCGACAAGTCCCAGTTGAACCGGGCCGTGGGCGCAGCGGCGCTTGGCAATGCCATGGAATGGTTCGATTTCGGCGTTTACGGCTATCTGGCCGTCACATTGGGCCGCGTCTTCTTTCCCGCTGGCGATCCCACCGCGCAATTGATCGCGACGTTCGCGACCTTTACCGCCGCCTTCCTCGTCCGCCCGCTGGGCGGGCTGGTGTTCGGGCCGCTCGGCGACCGTTATGGCCGGCATAAGGTGCTGGCCTTCACCATGATCATGATGGCGATCGGTACCTTCGCCATCGGCCTCATCCCTTCCTATGAACGGATCGGCATGGGCGCGCCCATATTGCTGTTGGTCGCCCGTTTGATCCAGGGCTTTTCCACCGGCGGCGAATATGGCGGGGCGGCGACCTTCATCGCGGAATATTCGACCGACCAGAAGCGCGGCTTCATGGGCAGCTGGCTGGAGTTCGGCACGCTGGGCGGATATATTATGGGCGCGGGCACGGTCACGGCGCTGCAAATGGCGCTGAGCGATGCCGATATGCTGGCATGGGGGTGGCGCATCCCTTTCCTCATCGCAGGACCGCTGGGGCTGCTCGGCCTCTACATGCGGCTGAAGCTGGAGGAAACGCCGGCATTTCGCGCCTATACAGAAGAAGCCGACAAGCGCGAGCAGCAGCGCCTGCCGCTCATCGCCCTGCTGCGCACCCATTGGCGCCAGCTGGTTAAGTGCATGGGGCTGGTGCTGGTCTTCAACGTCACCGACTATATGCTTTTGACCTACATGCCCAATTATCTGAGCGTCACCATGGGCTATGCGGAGAGCAAGGGGCTGCTGCTCATCATCCTGGTGATGCTGGTGATGATGCCGCTCAATGTCCTGGGCGGCGCGATCAGCGACCGGCTTGGCCGCCGGCCGATGATCATCGGCGCCTGCACGGCGCTGATCGCCCTGTCGGTACCGTGCATGTGGCTGATCGGGACGGGCAACGACTGGCTGATCTTTGCCGGGCTGATGCTGCTGGGCGTGACGCTGGTCTGCTTTACCAGTTCGATGCCCTCGACCCTGCCGGCGCTGTTCTACACGCCAGTACGCTACAGCGGGCTGTCCATCGCGTTCAACGTGTCTGTCTCGCTATTCGGCGGCACGACCCCGCTCGTCACCGCCTGGCTGGTGAGCCAGACCGGCGACCCGCTGATCCCGGCCTATTATCTGATGGGCGCGGCCGCAATCGGCATTTTGACGATGTGGACCGTCCGCGAAACCGCTGGCATGCCGCTGAGGGGATCGCCGCCGGCGGTCGAAAGTCGGGCGGAAGCCGTCGCCCTGGTGCGCAGCGACCAGCCGGTCACGGTCGACCCTGCGCCGCCTGCCTCGTCCCCGTCCGACCGCCCAGCCGTACCGACGCAGTTCGCGCCGGGGGGAGCCTGACGAAGTGAGGGCCGGTGCAGTCAGGCGATTGCAACCGGCCTTCCCGCCCGCTATCGCGACACGCGCACGGCCCCGTAGCTCAGTTGGATAGAGCATTCGCCTTCTAAGCGAACGGTCGCTGGTTCGAATCCAGCCGGGGTCACCATTTTTTCCCTAAATTACAGCAATTTGTGATGGGTCCGTGACCTAGCGTGCCCTAGCCCATTTGTTCTAGGACACGTTTAGGACACGGCTAGGACAAGCACCTGCGCCTGAGAATCGTGGCAAAGCTTTACCGTGATCACCGGACCCATTTCGCGCCGCGATGGTTCGGCCGATTGATGGTGAGGAAAATACGCGAACTGAAAACGCCGGATGGACGATGCGCGCTAGTGGTCGCCCGCGAGAATGGGATTTCCCTCGCTGCGTTCAGCATACGGATCGCGAAGGGGATGAACGTGGACAAAGCTGCAACGGTACCCTTGCGAAATTTACGTACTCCGTGAAATCATAACCTCAATTATTTTCGTTTCGATGTCGGCTTGATATATAGTCTGGATGCAAGATCACCTGCGATATGTAGCACTGGCCGCCGCTATGACAGACGACGAACTGGCGGCAGCGCAGACTGCGATACTGGACCCCGACAATCCGACCGGGGAAGAACAAGCTATCTTGGACGAACTGATCCGCCGAAACTTTGGCATGGGAAGCGCCAGACGCCTGCGGCCTTAATCGAAAGACCCCACCAGCGTCGGGGGAGCACTGGCGGGGTCCGAATGGGTATCGGACTGTCAAGCGGGGGGCGTGAAGCTAAGTCCGATATCTGGATAACCACCGTCCCCCGCCCCGGTTCCGCGCATCTGCATAAGTATGATCATGGACACCCACGATCTACACGACATGCTCGACGGCCCCGGCGCTGTCTGGACCACCCCTGACTATCCAGACGCCTGCTCAACCCTGTACCCACGCCCGCCCCAGTATTGTCGCCGGGAAGGCTGGTGGCAGACCACCTGTATGGAAAGCGACCATCTCGACCAGCCTGACTTTGATGGACCGTGGGATCGCCTGCGCTGGTTCATAGCCGCCAATCTGGGGCAACAGCGTGATCTGGCAATGATCGCCAATGACACGGCTGATTTCAGCCGGATCGAAATGGAGCAGGCGGCGCTGGAATTTGTGAGTGAGGCTGACGCGGTGCTTGCGCTGCTGCGCATGCCTTAAACGTCTACAGTCTTGCGTTTCTTGTAGTGCTTCTGCATTCTCCACTATGAAACTGACCGTATGCGCTCAATCAGGCGGGGCAATGTGGCAAACAAAGAAAAAAAAGAAAATGTCCCTCTTCGGTCGGGCGACTTGGCAGCAGACTTGGAAGCAGAGTTTTTAGGACCTGTTGCTCAGGGCTCAACAGGATTTAGCGACAAGCCGTTGAAAGCAGTCTTTGACGGCATGAAGGAAAGCCAATCGCGGTTTTACGACAGCCACGATAGCGATACAGAGTTTCTTTTAAAGGCTTTGGACAAAGCTGAAAGCGCTGAGGAACGGTCTAAGATAAGACAGGACTTCATAGCACGAGACAAAGAGAAAATCGATATCGCGAAAATGAATATTGGTGTTTGGCGATACGCCATTGGGGCTGTGATGGTGGTAGGAGTAGCATTGATAACGCGCTCATCAACGGCAGCAGCAAGCGCAGCGGCCAAATTGCTTAAACCGTAACTATTTTCGGAAGTATCGAATGCTAGTTTTTGATATAGACGATCCATGAGTTTTGAGAAACTCACCTCACGAGGATCGTTAGCAATGATATGGCGACTTTAATGTCGAAACTCTGGCATTACATGCACACACGTTGGGAACGTGTTTTGTTTGGATTGGTCGGACTGGCCTGCCTCGGATTTACATTCTATTTTCTATTGATCGCACAAATTGCTTCAGCTTCGGCACTTTTCGCAATGGCGTTTTTCAGCTTTTTCTATTCAAATTTGGCACGGTTCAAGCGGTTCAAAGGTCTAGGATTTGAAGCCGAACTTTGGGAAGATAAGCAGAAAGAAGCCGCCGATTTGATAGATCGGTTGAAGAATGTCGTCTCTGTCTATACGCGCGAAACGGTTATGAACGCTGTTATGCGTGGCCGATGGGGCGGCTCGGATAGATGGCAAAAGCGCTTTGACCTTATTGCCGAACTCGAAGGCCAGCACAACGAACTTGGCCAGAATATCGATTTTACTGAATTGAAGCATGAAGTTGAAAGTGTCTTCATCTTCGACATATGTAGCCCCTTATCCGATGCTATTCGGATCGCAGTAAGCCATGCCAAAGAAGAGGCCCGAAAAGCGGGCACAGCCCGTTTCGGGAATCCAGTTTCCGACCTCGAAGGATGGAATGGATTTCATCAAAAGTTAAGTGCGATTGTCGACACGCAAGATGATTGGTTTGAACGCTCCAAAAGCGAAAATATCGCTGAAAGTGTCCTATCCATTGCTGAGCGTGCCGTGGCGGAGCTTCGATCAAATTTCTCTACCGAGGTGCATTTCCCTGATGACCTTATAGATCGCCTTAAAGTGCTCGTACCTATTGTAGAACAGCGTCCAATAGTTGTGACGCCTCGGTTAATTGAATGGGCGGACGATCAAAACGCATTTAGCTCATACCGATGATAGCGATATTTATTCGCGCGGGATATCTCGCCCATATCGCACGAAATGATAGTAGCGGATCGCAAACCAGCCAATAGCCATGAAGGTCGATATGCAAGCTAGGATCGGCGCGAGATGGTCCGCATAATAGGCCAGCGTGGTGAGAACCGTCCCGGCTCCTGCCCCGGCATCTACCAATGATTTCGGATGATCAAACATCAGAGCAGGTCGCCCGCACTCTGCTCAACGCCGACCGGCGCAAAGATCACGTTACGCACATCCGTCGCGGTCTGCGGCGCGACCACACCGAACAGCGTGGCGATCCCAAGGCCGATCGAAATGTTGCGCCGGTTCATGAGCGGCAGGACAAACCCAGCGGCCCGCCCGATAGCTTTAAGGGCAGATTTGGCCCAATTTTTCGGTTTGATCGTCATCCCATATTTATGCTGGCCCGGTCGATCGGTCGGGCGCTAGGGAAGCGGGTCCAAAGTTCAGTCACCGCACCCCAGACGGTCGTCAGGACATCTACCGCCATGCCCCGGTGCGGCTCCCAATCCTGTCCTGTCCCGGCAAGCAGCTTCGCAATTTGTTGGACGATATATTCATCGCCTGAGCCAAGGGCGGTGCGTAAAATATGCTCAGCGACACGGGCCATTTTGAAGCCGCTTTCCACCTGAACGTAGGTGCCGTTCTGGTCTACCTCATCGTCACCAAGCTGGTGCCGCAGTTCCTTGACACCCGCATCAACGACCATCTGCCGAAAATCCATAGCTGTCCTCCTTGCCGACCGTCATTGAAACAATCGCGCAAGGAGGATGCAAGTCGATCAGGCCGCAGCGTCCCACGTCGCGATGATAACGGCCAGCCGGTCGCGTTCGCCGGTAAGGTTGATCCGACAGCCATCGAAATTGGTAAGCTGCATATCGATAATCTGGCTGGTCTTGTTGTCGATCGCATCTGCGTCGCGGTCAGCCTTTGTGTCAGCGGCCAGTGCGTCGATAGCTTCGATCAGCGTGTCGATCTGCAAAAGGCTGGCTTCCACGATTTTGCGCTGGGTCAGGTCGGGGTTTGTGTACTGGTTCATTCTGCGGGTTCATCCTCTTCTTCAATTTCTTGTTCAAAATCTGGTTCGCGATCGGGTTCGACCAAATCATAGATGGTCTGCGCGCAGTCGTTGACGGTTAGGCGGATCGGGCCGTTGGCGTTGCGGATCGACGTGTTGACCACGGTGCCGCCATCGACTTCGATGCAGTCAACGATGGCCGCGCGATCCAGTGCGAAACGCTTGCCATGAGCGCCTACCAAATCGACGATATCGCCCTCCATCTTGGCCCGGACGTAGGTCGAACTTTCCGCCACGATCGCGACGACGGCCAATTCGCTGTCGCCCAATCTAAACCAAACAGCGGTCTTTTTCTTGGACGGGCCGGGCAGAATTTGGCCGGTTTCGTCGCGCTCTTTGTCGGCATCGGTCAGGGATTCGACGAGACGGATGGCATCGCGGTTGATGACCAGCGCCTTCGAGTCATGTTGGTGTAAAATGATCTTCATGCTTGTATTGAGTAG
>NZ_JBWKVW010000008.1:0-108273 GCF_059421905.1 Sphingobium sp. GW821-FHT02B05 | reverse complement strand
CCTATCAGATCGAGCCGTAAGCGTGAAGCATAGCTTGCCCACAAGCATTAGGTGGGCGCTTACGGTTCGGCGAAGTACGCATTTGCCAACGGGAGCTCTGGGCGCGAGCGAACATTACCAGCACCGGATCGCAATGGTTTATATTGGTCGACAGGCGCCTCAAGGTCCCCAATGACGACCTTCCCATGTTGGCCAAAGCCCTGTTCAGTTGCCAAATGCGATCGTAAGCCTGGCCATCGCCAATATGATGAGAAGACCGCCAGCCAGAGCCCCGAATCCCATTTGCGTGAACAGCGGGACGATGCGTTTCCCTGGTGATCCAAGCCGTAGCGCACAGATCACTGTTCCTGTGATCGACAGGCCGCTGAGCAGCAGCCCAAAGACAAACCACAGGATTTTTGTAGGCAGGCCACCCCAATTCCCGAAGTGCAGCGGATCGACCGCCTCTGCAATACGCTGATTGGCGGTCATCATGGTGGCGTCGTGCCGGCCCAGGGGGTGCCCGGTCGACGCTTCGAACCACATCTGATTGGCGCGATGGCGCACGAGGATCGCACCGGCCTGACCGGCTAGCGTGACGACACCGTCGTCGAATGCAATTTCCTGTGGTTTGAACGCCGGCCAATGCCTGGCCGCTGTCGCGACGATCGCGTCGACATCGGGCGGGCCAACAGACGACTTGACGACCGGCACCGACGGCGGCTCGACGTCATCGGGCGTCACGCCAAGCCGTTCGCCCAGATACCAAAGGCCAGTCACACCGATCAACGCGATGAACCAGAAGCTCCATAGGCCCGCCAGCCGGTGGAGATCCCCGGCGTAGCGACGGGCGTCCTTCGCCTTGTCGCGCATCGGCCGGGGCAAGCGCAGAAACCCCTTCCACCATCTCTTGTAGATCTTGGGGGCGGTCGCCAGCGTCAGCAGAAGTGGAAAGGAGAGCAGGGTCACAATGATGATGCCGACCTTGGTCGGCAGCATCAGCGCGCGATGGAGATCGCGGACAAGGTCCTGCACCGTCATAGACGAACCGATACCCTGCACCCGCGCGTTCAACGGATTGATATGCACGAAGCGCGATCGGCCTTGAGCGTCCTTGCCTTTGACCCGCACGGCAAAGCCCGGTGCCATGGGGGCGGCAACCTCTTCGATCGTAAAGCCCGGAATGCCTGCCGCCGCGCGATACAAGGCGCCCCAACTCGCCACCGGGCCGGCCTGCGGCGCGGCACGCATCGCGGGATTGACGAGCCAGTCAATCTCATTGGCGACGGTCGCGATCGTACCGGTCAGGAGCACGAAACTGAGCAACACACCCAGCTTGAGGCCGGCCCAGTGATGGACGACCCACCAGGCTGACCGACGCGGCGCTGCGGCTTTGGCCGCTCGCGGCGCCGCCATCAGAAATGGAACTCGACGGGTACGACCAGTTCGATCCGCTCGCCTTTCACATCGTCGGGTGGCGAAGGCAACGGCGATGCGCGCTTCGGCAGGGCCAGCGCTTCCCGGTCAAGGAGCGCGAAGCCGGAACTCTGTGTCAGCGCGACGCCCAGCACTTCGCCACGCCGGCTGAGCGTGAAGCGGATCAGGACGACGCCCTGCTGCCGGCGCGCACGCGCAGACGATGGATAGGCCTTGACCGCGTTCAGGCGACCCAGCACGCGCGACTGCCAATCCGCCGGCTGTTCCGATGGCGCGCTTGGTGCGGGGCGCGGCGGGGATGCCTGCTGCGCCGTCGTCGCTGGCGGGGGCGACGGTGCGATAGGTATCGCCGCCGGCGATGGAGATGCCCGTGTGGGGATGGCGATCGTCGGCTGAATGGGGACAGCCTGTACCGGTGGAGCCGGCGTCTCTACGCGCTCGTCCGAAAGTGGCTCCGCAGGGGCCGGCGGCGCCTCCTCAGCCGGCGTTTGCGGCATCGGGACATCGAACACTGCGAGTGATTGGGCGGGCGCGATCTGGACCAGCGCTGGCTGCCAGACCCAAAGTGCAATCGCGAACGGCGTCGCCTGCACCAGTAACGTCAGCGCCACAGCGGCCAGAGAATTGCGCTTGGGGCGATAGCCCTCGCCACGCGCAAATGCTCCCTCGGCCGGAGCCGAGGGAGCCTCGCGGCGCATTGCTGTCTCGGGCTTCATGTGAATGCCCATGCTGTCATCCTCAGAAGCGGGTCCGCACGGTGCCGATGATCCGGCGCGGCGTGCCGACATAAAGGTTGCTCTCGCTCTGCACGCCTTCGACGTAGAAGCGGTCGGTCAGGTTCTGGGCATTGACCGAAACCTCCCAATGCTCGTCGATGGCGTAGCGGATCGAGGCGTCGAATGTCGTGTAGCCGGCGATGGTGTAGCTGTTGTCGAGGTCGATCTGGCGCTTGCCGGCGACGCGCATGCCGCCTGCCACTGACAGTCCTTTCAGTGCGCCCTGACCTACGCTGTAGCTGGTCCACAGGCGGCCGCTTAGTTCCGGCACACCGGTCAGCCGGTTGCCGACCGTGAACACATTGTCGCGGGTGATCTCGGTATCGAGATAGCTCGCACTGGCGATGACGCTCCAGCCCGGCAGGATCTCGCCCGTGAGGTCGAACTCCACGCCGCGCACGCGCTGCTCGCCGGTCAGGATCGAGAAGTCGGAATCGGTAGGATCTTCGGTCGCGACATTCTGCTTGGTGATCTGGAAGACCGCGCCAGTCAGCGACAGCTGGTCGGGTATGATCTCAAGCTTGGCGCCAGCCTCATATTGCTCGCCCTTCTCGGGATCGAGCGGCGAACGATCGACGAGCTGACCCTGCTGGGGAATGAAGCTGCGCGTATAGCTCGCATAGAGCGATATCGCGGTTGTCGGCTGATAGACGAGCCCGGCGCGCCAGGTTAGTGCATCGTCATCCGTGCGCGTGACCTCTTCGTTGAACAGATCGTCAGTGTAGCTTTTGGCCCGGTCATAGCGTAGCCCGAGCAGCGCCTTCCATTTCTCGCCCAGGCTGATCTGGTCCTGAAGGTAAAAGCCCCAGTTGCGCGATTCCCGATCGTAACGTGCGTTGGCGCGGGTGACCGGTATCGGTGTCGCGCCATAGACCGGCGCATAGATGTCGATGGAGCCGATGTTCGCGCGGGCCGACCGGAACAGGAAGTCACCGCGGTTATGCTCGACGCCCGCCATGATGCGATGTTCGATGCCGCCGGTGAAGGCGTCGGCCAGAGCCTCGAACCGCATCGTCAGATCTTCGGGGGCCTCGGTGCGCGTCGTGACGCGCCGCCGGAGGGTCCGGTTATCCGCTTCCAGCCCCTGGAGGTCGACGCCGTTGCTGTCGAACGAGGTCGCATCGGTGTAGCGGCCGGTAAAGCGCAGCATGAGCCAGGGCGTCAACTGGCGCTGGGCGGCAAGGCCCAGCACGAGCTTTTCCGATGCGTTGGTCGACCACCGCTCGGCGAGGTAGCGGCTCGCGACACGCGGGTAGTTGCCGTCCGCGTCCGAATACAGGCCGCGATCGAACGGTTGTTTGGAATCCAGATAGTCCGCCGTCAGATCGACCCGCGTCAGCGCGTCGGGCTCCCAGCGGATCGCCGCCGCCCCGAACACGCGCTCGCTGGCGCGGGCTTCGTCGCGGAAACCACCGTCGGTCTGGATCGCACCGGTCGCGCGCGCGCTGAGCGTGCCGGACGCATTAAGCGGACCACTGACCGAGACTTCGCCGCGATAGAAATCGAAGCTGCCGCCCTGGAACGATGCGTCGAGCGAGAATGTCCGGGTCGGCGCGCGCGTGACGATATTGATGACGCCGCCCGGATCGGTCAGGCCGACCATGACCGAAGCTGGCCCCTTCAGCACCTCGACCCGCTCGACATTGGCGAGGTCGAGAAAGGCTTCGGGGCGCTCGGCCGCGTTGGTGAGCGGGAAGCCGTTGATCGCATAACGGGATGCGACGAAACCGCGAATATTGTAGGTTTCGGCGCGATTGCCCGCCGTGCCGTTCAACTGGACGCTGGAGACGTTCTGGACGACGTCGGTCAGGCGGACGGCGGCCTGATCCTCTATCACGGCGCGGGGGACGACCTGGATCGCCTGCGGCACGTCGCGGATCGCGCTGTCGGTGCGGGTCGCGGTGGCGCTCAGCGTCGCGCGATATCCCGGCACGGGGCCGGTGGCTGTCTCGATCGGCGTTCGCGCCGAACCCGCACCACCCTCGCCCTGCACACGTACCGGCCCGAGTTGGGTCGCGCCGCCGCCCGTCCGCGGCATGCGCTGGAGGCGGACGGCCGTGCCGCCGGTCGACCGGTAGGTGAGGTCCGTGCCGTTGAGGAGGCTCGAAAGCGCTTCGCCCGCCGACATCGAACCGGAAACGGGGCTGGACTTCCGGCCAGCGATATCGGCCGCTTCGTAGCCGACCTGAACACCGGACTGACGCATATAGGTGAGCAGCGCGGCCTCCAGCGGTTGGGCTGGGATATCGAAGCTGCGCTGGCCGGCCGTCTGCGCCGACGCAGCATCGGGAACGATCGCGATCGTGGCCGCCCCGCTGAAGAGCAAGGCGTAAAAGGCCGACCTGAAACAAACATGCATAGAAACTGACACCCCCCATGATCGCAATCAAATTATGATGCTGCGTGTCATTCGCAGCGGTCATGAGGTTGACGAGTGACGGACCGGCGCACCCAAGCCGGGACGTGAATTATTTTTCCGAAGGTGGACGGATCACCACTATGCCGCCGGGCAGGCGCATCGTCTCCAGGCCGCGCATCACGATCAGCGTTTCAAGCGCGTCTTCGGGCTGATCGGTCCTGAAGCTCCCGCTGACGGCAGGCGATGACGAAAGGTCGCCCCAGACAAGCACGGGCGCCGAGCGGTATCGTGCGATCTCCGCGATGGCGGTTTCGACGGGTGTGCTTCGCAGCAGCAATTCGCCATTGCGCCATCCGCCGATCATCGAGGGATCAAGGGATGCCATCGCAATGGCACCGCCGCCCGCCGAATATCGGGCCTGCCCGCCGGCGGCCATGGCGATCGGCTTGCCTGTCTGCCCGGCCACCTGCACGGCGCCTTCGGTGACGCCCACCTGTATGTCGTCGCCCTTCTTCTCAACGACGAAGGCCGTTCCGACGTCTTGGGTCACGCCATCGCCGGCACGCACGCGAAAGGGACGGGCATCGCCATGGCGAACCTGAAACCACGCTCGGCCTTTCAGGAGCACGACATTGCGCTTGTCGTCATCAAAATCCACCGCAAGCGCGCTGCCCGCGTCCAGAAACGCGCGCGATCCGTCGGCCAGTGCGATCGCCATGCCCCGGTTGCCGGGGCTGCTATAGTCCGCTTCCATCCATGACAGGATGGATGGCGCTGACAGCATCAACGCCATGCAGGCCGCTGCCGCGAACGCGATGTGAACCTGTCCGAACCGCAGTTGCGAAGTGCGCGGCGTAACTTCGCCCTCATCGGGACCGAAGGCATTTTTGAGGACCGCCAGATCCTGCCACGTTCGCCGCTCCCTACGAAACGCGGCATCATTATGCGGATTCTGAGCGAGCCAGGATCGGAACTGGTCGAGGTCTTCCGCCGTCGCCGCGCCTGACGCGAGCCGCGCGATCCATCGCCGCGCCTCCCCGCCCGGATCGTTCGCGTCATTGGCGGACACAGGCTCCATCAGTCCATTCTCTCCTAGCAACGATGCGTCCATTATCTGTTTGACGTTTGGGAGCCTGTCGCACCCAAGTTCGAGCCGGATTATTTATCTTCG
Organism: Sphingobium sp. GW821-FHT02B05; assembly: GCF_059421905.1. Lineage (NCBI taxonomy): Bacteria > Pseudomonadati > Pseudomonadota > Alphaproteobacteria > Sphingomonadales > Sphingobiaceae > Sphingobium > Sphingobium sp. GW821-FHT02B05. The sequence goes on along the minus strand of NZ_JBWKVW010000008.1, from coordinate 102,551 downwards.
TTCCGGGTTGACGGGTTCGCCGCCGTCGCGCGCGCGCGCCAATATGTCGAGGGCACGCCGGATGTGGTTCTCTATGCTGGTCGTGCTGAGGTTCATCTGGTCGGCGATCGCCTTCTGGCTCAAGCCTTCAAACCGGTTGAGTCTGAAGATGCTTCGCGTCGGCTCTGGAAGCTGCTGGGCGGCAGCCTTGACCCTGCCGAGCGTCAGCAGGGAATCGACGATCCGATCCGCCCCAGGGGATTCGTCCGTTTCGGCAAGAAGCGCGTGGATCTCCTCGTTAACCTCGGAACGCCGTACCGCGCTGCGCCGCATGTCGATCGCCAGGTTGCTGGCCAGCCGATACAGGAAGGCGCGCTTGCGCAGGATCGGCGGATGGTCGTCCACACGTTGCACCTTGAGCCACAACGCCTGAGTGACCTCCTCCGCATCAGCCCTGTTGCCGACAATGCGCTCGACCTTTCGCACGAGGGACGCGCGTTCGTCGATCATCAATCTGGTAAGGGCGGATGCAGTAATACTCATAGGCTTATCGCCTGTTAGCGAGTATGCGAACGGCTCGCAACAAGCGTATGGATTGACAACAGCAGACTGGCCGCCTGCCCGCGACTGCTTTCGCCAGGGTCAGGAGTTTCGTCAGAAAAGCTAGATCATATCGTGTCAATCACATCATTGAGTCCTGACCCTGGGTTCACCGTGCCTCCCCAAGGCTTACGCGGCTATGGCCAGCCGGGAGGAGCACGGAGCATTTGACATAACGGATCGGCACCATATTTCAGGCATGTGACGCGCCTCCGCGCACGCGTGTTCGATATTGATCTCTGTCCGTCTGCACATGCTGACCGCAGGCGACAGGCACAAATTTATGTTCTCTAATGACGGGTTCCCGGTTTCAGGATAGAATTGCGAGGAACTCAAGATCGCCAGTCCCATACCCTTCCGGTTATCCAGGCTGCGGGATAGAAAGACGACCAATTCTGGTGCTCGAAACGCACCTTAAGGCGTTGAGAACGCTAGATGAAAGGAATATAAGACAGTGAGTGGAAGTGTGAACAAGGTCATTCTGGTCGGCAATCTGGGCGCCGATCCGGAGGTCAAGAGCTTTCAGAATGGCGGCAAGATTTGCAATCTGCGCATCGCGACGTCCGAAAGCTGGAAGGATCGCATGACCGGGGAACGCAAGGAGCGCACCGAATGGCACAGCGTCGTCATCAACGGCGAAGGACTGGTCGGGGTTGCCGAACGTTTCCTGCGCAAGGGTTCCAAAATCTATGTCGAGGGCCAGTTGCGCACCCGCAAATGGCAGGACCAGTCGGGTAACGACCGCTACACGACCGAAGTGTCCTTGTCGGGCCCGGGCGCTGTCCTGACCATGTTGGACAGCGCACCGAGCGGCGGTGGCGGTCAGGGCGGCGGTTATGGCGGCGGCGGTCGGTCGCAGCAGGGCGTTAGCGACTGGCAGGGCGGATCGGCTGGCTTTGGTGGCGGCGACTATGATGATTTCGGCGGTGGCTCAGGTGGCGGCAACCAGGGCGGCGGCTTTGGCGGCGGTCGATCGCAGGGGGGCGCAGGCGGTGCGAGTCGTGCCGGCAGCCCCAATTTCGACAATGACCTGGATGACGAAGTGCCGTTCTGAGCCTGTCGCATACCAATCCATCAAAAAAGGCGGCGTCCCGGAGGATGCCGCCTTTTTTGATGGATATCGCCGATCAATGTGAACGGAAGGATGCGCAAGACAAACAGTCACTGCGCGCCCATATCGAGATCATGAGCAAAATCGAAAAAGCCATCGCCGTGCCGGTCCGGCAGATCGTTCATCCCGCCCAGCTGGCGATCGGCGGCTTTATAGCCCTGTCGGGCCTTGCGCTGCTGATCGCCGGACTCGTGCCGGGTTTTTGATCGGCCGCTCCGCTGTCAGCGAGCAAGCTCCTGCATCGCGAAGGCGCGGATATGCTCGCCCAGGTCGGGCCGTTCCAGCGCCAGGGACAGGTTCGCCTCGATATAGCCGGCTTTGGACCCGCAGTCGAAACGGCGGCCTTCGAACGTGACGCCGTGGAAAGGCTGGCTACCGATCATGGCCGCCATGGCATCGGTCAGCTGAATCTCGCCGCCTGCACCCTTTTCCTGCGTTTCCAGGATCTTCATAACCTCCGGCTGGAGAATGTAGCGGCCCGGAACGATCAGGTTCGACGGCGCGGTCCCCTGTGCCGGCTTTTCGACCAGCCCCTTCACCTGCGTCAACGCGCCGTCGCATGCGCCCGGATCGATGACGCCATAATTGGGCGTATCCTCCATCGGGATTTCCAGCGCGCAGACCAGATTGCCGCCGACCTTTTCATAGGCATCGACCATCTGCTTGAGGCAACCATTGCCACGCGCGCCCTTCATGAATTCGTCGGGCAACAGGATGGCGAAGGGTTCGTCGCCGATGATGTCGCGCGCGCACCAGATGGCATGGCCCAGGCCCAGCGGCTCCTGCTGGCGTATGAATACCGCGTGGCCCGGTTCAAGCCGCGTACCATCCAGCGCAGACAGATCCTTGCCCCGCTCACGCTGGGTCGCCTCCGCCTCATAGGCGATGTCGAAATAATCCTCGATCGCCCCCTTGCCGCGTCCGGTGACGAAGATCATCTGCTCGATCCCCGCCTCGCGCGCTTCATCAACCGCATATTGGATCAGTGGGCGATCGACCACCGGCAACAATTCCTTGGGCACCGCCTTGGTCGCGGGCAGGAAGCGCGTTCCCAGACCGGCAACGGGAAAAACGGCTTTGCGAATCGGCTTGTTCAAATTGGATTCCCTTCACGCGGACGCGACCCGGCATTGGATTGCCGTCCGTACGGAAAAGGTCAAGCACCGCGCAAACATTAAACTATTATGAAATCAGGCAAGAAGCGTGATCAAATAAGTCTGAAATCGCACGATAGGCACCATGACGCCGGAGCGCCACGACCGCTATGTCGATTTCAGACAGCGAGCAGACGGTTTGCGACGCTTTCCAACGCCGCTATTTCGCCGTCCAGATGCTCAAACGCGACATGCTGGATATTGTTGCGTCCATCGCGGCAGGTGAAGCCGCCGTCTTCGGGGTGATGGAAACCTTGGATGATCAGCGCACGGAACCGATCGATCCGCTGTATGTCGCGCTCGATCGCGGAAATTTCGGTCAATGCGCTGGCGTTGCGCCGGTCGCGCATCGCTACCATCGTGCGCAATTCGGTCATCAGCTTGGCCATGCTGGGCCGGGTGCGGGCGCCCACCACGCGGACGTCGCCCATGCCCTCCCGCAACAGCCCTATCTTCGCCTCCAGGCTCTGTTCCAGCATCGTCCAGGCGCAGACCAGCCGCCCGACCGCGCAGAGCAGCGCCGCATCTTCCGGCGCATAACCCGAAACCGTCTTCCCATTTCCGTCAGAAACCAACTGTACGCCCACGCCCCAAAATCTCCTCTTGGCTCCCAGCCTTCAGGCTTTGCGGCGGAAAAGGCCAGAGTGCGGGGACTTGGCTCCCCGCAGCGGCGGCACGGGCCATCGGCAGCCGTGCATAATCGGCGGCGAGCGGAGTCAGGTGAATGAGGTCAAAGGTTTAAGGGTCAGAAATCGATCGCGATGCCCTTGCGCTCCCAATCGCCGTAGCGCACCGGGCTGAGCTCTTCCTGATGGCGCGAGGGCGCATCGGGCGCATCGCCCTGCGGCACAGGCGGGTTTTTCGAAAGATGGGCGGGCGGCTTCACATGCGCCGGACGCTTGCCGTTGAAGGTTCCCATAAGTGCGGCCTTTCAATTGCGGTCGGGGCCGATCCACCCCATATTCATGGCTGAGGCCCGCTATCTGGGCCGCAACGGAGCGGAGTGCAAGTGAGCGGAATGAAGACGACCATGTTGCTGGCAGCGCTGACGGCGCTGTTCATGGCGCTGGGCTATACGCTGGGCGGCAGCGGCGGGGCGATCATAGCCTTGCTGGCAGCGGCGGGCATGAACCTCTTCACCTTCTGGAACGCCGACAAGATCGTGCTGCGCATGCACGACGCGCGGGAAGTCGATGCCCAGAGCGCACCCGATTTCTACAATCTGGTGCGCGACCTGGCGCAGCGGGCCGGGCTGCCGATGCCGCGCGTCTATATCATCGACCAGGATGCGCCCAATGCCTTTGCCACCGGCCGCAACCCCGACAATGCCGCCGTCGCCGCGACCACAGGCCTGTTGGCGATGCTGAGCCGCGACGAGATCGCCGGCGTGATGGCGCATGAACTGGGTCATGTGAAGAATCGCGATACCCTGATCATGACGATGGTGGCGACCATTGCAGGCGCCATTTCGATGCTGGCCAATTTCGGCCTCTTCTTTCGCGGCAACGACCGGGACGGGCATGGCAACATCATCGCCAGCCTGCTGGCGGTGATCGTCGCCCCCTTTGCCGCGATGATCGTGCAGATGGCGATCAGCCGCACCCGCGAATATGGCGCCGACCGCGCCGGGGCGGAAATCAGCGGCAATCCCCATGCGCTTGCTTCCGCCCTCGCCAAGATCGCGGGACAGGCCGGGCGCATCCCCAATCCGGTGGCGGAGCGCAATCCGGCCGCGGCGCAGCTCTATATCGTGCCGACCCATGTGAGCGAACTGTTCTCCACCCACCCCGCGACCGAAAAGCGCATCGCCGCCCTGCAGGATATTGCCGCAGACATGGGTGCGCCTGCGCTTCGTGCTACCGCGCCGACGGCAGCGCCGCGCGCTTCGGCCCTTTCGCCCCATGCCGCACCGCCCAAGGACCAACCACGGCGCCGCAGCGCGCTCGACCCGAACGGGCGCTGATGGTCGACGAGATTGTCGGCGAAGCGGCTGGCTTCCTGTTTCGACAGGTGGGCGGCTTTGCCATAGAGCTGACCGTCGATCATATCTTCTCCCGCCATACCGCCCGTTTCTTTCATGGCGTCGGGCGGCGGCTGATCGCGATCCTGACGTTGGGACGCACACGTATCCCTACTTCGCTTCGAACCGTGCCAAAGGGCGTGTCCGCGCGCCCCCGCCGGTCGGACTGGCTGGCGCTGTGGATCGGCATCCTCTTCTGGGTCGCGCTATTCTTCGGGATCGGCCTTGGCGTCTCCCATTTTCTTTGATGGCGAAAGCGCGTAGGGGCCGCTGATGCCCCGCCCCCAAGATCGTAGCCGCCCCAAAGCCCCTCGCCCCGACGATGTTCCCGGCCTGCCCGCCCGCCGCGCGGCGCTCAAGCTGCTGGATGCGGTGTTGCGGCGGGGCGATCCGCTGGAACTGGCGCTGCATGGCGCGGCGCAGGGATTGCCGCCGGCCGATCGCGCGCTGGTCCATGCCATCGCCGCCGAAGTGCTGCGCCATCTGCCCGATCTCGACGCGCTGATCGACGGCGCGACGAAACAGATACTGCCTGACGATGCCAAGGCGCGGATGGTCCTGCGGATCGCGCTGGCGCAGACATTGGCGCTCGACACCCCGCCCCATGCTGCGATCGCCACCGCCCTGCCACTGGTCGATGGCGGCCCGCGCAAGCTGGTCCATGGCGTGTTCGGCACGGTGACGCGCGGCGAGCCACGCCTGCCCGTACCCCCCACCTTGCCGGCGCAGGTCGCGGAGCGCTGGGCCGGCCAATGGGGCGAGGCGATGCCGCAGACCGCTGCCCATGCCTATGGCGTGCGACCGCCGGTCGATGTCAGCCTGCGCGACGTCGGCGAGACAGCGACATGGACAGCGCAATTGGGCGGCACATCCTTCGCGCTTGGCCATGTCCGTCTGCCCGAAGCCACGCATATTCCCGACCTCGCCGGCTTTGCCGAGGGCGCATGGTGGGTGCAGGATGTCGCCGCATCCTGCGCGGCGCGGCTGCTGGGACCGGGCGAGGATCGCACGGTGCTGGACCTGTGCGCCGCGCCGGGCGGCAAGACGATGCAACTGGCCGCCGCCGGCTGGCGCGTGACCGCGATCGACCAGTCGAAGAAACGGCTGGAGCGGCTGACCGAAAATCTGGCGCGCACGGGCCTGTCCGCCGATGTGGCGGCGGCCGACCTGCGCCAGTGGCAACCGGAGGAACCTGTCGATGCGATCCTGCTCGACGCGCCTTGCACCGCGACCGGCATCTATCGCCGCCATCCCGACGTGCTGCACCGCATCGGCCCGCGTCAGATTGCGGAACTGGCCGAGTTGCAGGGCGAATTGCTCGCCCGCACCGCCGGCTGGCTGAAGCCGGGCGGGCGCATCATCTACGCCACCTGCTCGCTGGAGCGGGCCGAGGGCGAGGCGCAGATCGAGCGCTTCCTGGCCGCCCATCCCGGCTTCGTCCTGTTGTCGATCGACCCGGCCGAACTGCCCGACGGCATGGCGCCGAGCGAGCAAGGCTGGCTGCGTACCCTGCCCGACACCTTGACGGCACAGGGCGGCACCGACGGATTTTTCATCGCGCGGCTTGCCAGACAGGCAAACTAAGCCTTAACCAAGATCAGCCTATGGAAAGGTTCCAGTTTTTAAGGTGCGCCATGCGTCCGATCGAGCCACTTCCCCTGCATCATAGCTGGCCGCTCTACGACCTGCGCGCGCATCTTGCCCCTGTCCTGCTCGATTCCAGCATCGCCCGCAACGACGCGGCGCTGGCCGAACGGGGGCTGGGCCTGTGGCATTGCGACCTTAGCGACAACAGCCTGCGCTGGACGGCCGGGGTCTATGATATATTCGGGCTGGAACGGGACAGCGACGTATCCCGCCCCTTGTCCGCCTCCCTTTATGCGCCGGACTCGCGTGAGGCGATGGAGCGGCTGCGCGCCTATGCCATCCGCCATAAACGGGGCTTCACGCTGGACGTCGATATCCATCAGGCCGACGGCATGGGGGCATGTGCGATGCGCCTGATCGCCGCGCCGGTACTGAACGAGGCGGACGAGGTCATCGGCCTGCATGGCGTCAAGCAATTGCTGCCCAAGGGAGCGGTCGCTTCCCAACGGCTGGACCCCACGATTTTCGTCATGCTTTGAAGCTGTTGCGGGATCGCGCGCGCACAATCGCGACTCGGCCGAAAATGTCCGTTGCCCTGCGCCCCGGCGGTGATTAAGGCGAACGGTTGATGACCCGCCCTATTCTCATTTCGCCCTCCATCCTGTCCGCCGACTTCGCCCGCCTGGGTGAAGAGGTCCGCGCCATCGACGCCGCCGGCTGCGACTGGGTGCATATCGACGTCATGGACGGGCATTTCGTGCCCAACATCACCATCGGCCCGGCCGTGGTGAAGGCGCTGCGCCCGCACACGCAAAAGACGTTCGACGTCCATCTGATGATCTCTCCGGTGGACCTGTATCTGGACGCCTTCGCTTCGGCGGGCGCCGACATCATCACCGTCCATCCCGAAGCCGGGCCGCACATCCACCGCACCGTGCAGCATATCAAGTCGCTGGGCGTGAAGGCGGGCGTGGTGCTGAACCCCGGCACGCCGGCCAAGATGCTCGACTATCTGATGGACGATATCGACCTGATCCTGGTGATGAGCGTAAACCCCGGTTTCGGCGGGCAGAGCTTCATCGAAAACCAGCTGCGCAAGATAGAGGCTTGCCGGCAGATGATCGAAAAGAGCGGGCGCGCCATCCACTTGCAGGTCGATGGCGGCATCGATTTCACGACAGCGCCCAAGGCGATCGCGGCCGGCGCGGACGTGCTGGTTGCCGGCACTGCCACCTTCCGCGGCGGCGAACAAGCCTATGCCGACAATATCCGGAAGCTGCGGGGCGGGTGAGCGAAGCCCGGCGCATCTCTCCCCGCTCCGCGCCCGACACCGCCCCGCAGGCGGCCGACGACAGCATAGAGCAGGGCAAGCGGCTCATCCGCGTCGCGGATGACAAGGGGCTGTCGCTGGCGCAGAAGATCGCCAATCAATTTTATCTGCTCAGCTGGAAGACGCCGATCCACGGCCGCAAGCTGAAGGGCAAATATCCGCTCAAGCTGCTGGCCGTGCCGGACGACGCGATTGCCGGCGACGGGCGCGCGGGCGCGGCGATGCGCGCGGGCTATTTCCTGTTCCGGGGGCAGAAGCTGCCGGTCGAGAAGCTGGACTTCGCCCGGTTGACGGTCGGTCCGGCCTTTGCCGACTATCTGCACAGCTTCCGCTGGCTGCGTGACCTGTCCAGCGCCGCATCGCGCGAACAGGGAGCGCCGATCGCCGAGACAGTCATGCGCAAATGGCTGGCGACCCATCATGAAACGCCCAGCGAACCGGCCTGGCGCGCGGACAATGCGGGCTGGCGCCTGCTTTTCTGGACCGCGCATGCGCCGTTGATCCTGTCATCCAGCGACCTTGTCTATCGCTCGCTGGTGCTGAACTGCATCGCGCGGACCGCCCGCCATCTCGACCGCAGCGCCGACAAGGCGCCGATGGGCCTGCCGCGCCTGATCGCCTGGTCCGGCATTGTCGCGGCGTCGCTGCTGATCCCCGGCGGAGGGCCGCGCAAGCTGTTCGGCGAAGCGGGCCTGAAGCGCGCGATCGAAAGCGGCTTCCATGCCGATGGCGGCATCGTGTCGCGATCCCCGCTGGCGCAGCTGGAAGCGGTGATGCTGCTGTCCATGGTGCAGGCCGTCTATGATGTACGGCGCGAACCGGCGCCCGCTTGCCTGGGCGAAGCGCTGGCGCGGGCGGTGCCTGCCCTGCTGGGGCTGACCCATGGCGATGGCGGTCTTGGCAGCTGGCAGGGTGCAGGCGCGGTCGCGCCGGATGCGGTGGCCGCCGTGACAAGCGCCAGCCGCGTGCGCGCCCGGCCGCTGCGTCAGGCACGCGACTGGGGCTATCAGCGGATCGCCGCAGGCGCCACCATCGTGCAGATCGACGCCGCCCCGCCGCCGGTCGCCCGCCTCGCCGAAGCGGGCTGCGCCTCCACCGGTGCGATCGAAATCAGCGACGGGCCGCTGCGCCTGATCGTCAATTGCGGCGGCGCGGCACTGGAAGGCGCATGGATTCCCCGCGATCTGGCGCAGGGCCTGCGCACTACGGCGGCGCACAGCACGCTGGTCCTCAATGACAGCAATTCGACCGCCCTGCTGCCCGACGGTACGCTGGGCAAGGGCGTGACCGAGGTCGAGCTCAATCGGCAGGAGCTGGACAATGGCAGCCGGCTGGACCTGTCCCATGACGGCTATGTCCGGCGCATGGGCTATGTCCACCGCCGCCTGCTGCTGATGAGCGGCGACGGCAAGGAAATTCGTGGCGAGGATATGCTGACCCCGGCGGAGCGCCGCCGCAAGCCGTCGAAACAGCCGGTGCAGCTGCGCTTCCATCTTGCGCCGGGTGTCGAACCAACCCTGACCGCCGATAATATGGGCGCGCTGCTGCGCATCGACCTCGGCCCGCTCTGGCAATTTCGCGCGGGCGCCGGCGCACTGAGCGTCGAAGACAGCCTGTGGGTCGATGGCGACGGTCGTCCCCATCCAACCCGCCAACTGGTCGTTACCGCAGAAGCGCTGCCCGGCGGATCGAGCATCGGCTGGATCTTCAAGCGGATGAATTGAGCGCAATCGGCCCCACCGATGCAGAAAAGCCTTCCTTTTTCGATTTCTATCCCGGATCCCGTCAACTGCGGCAGACCAGGGCGCCTGAGGGCTGTATTTTTCCACCATCTGGCACTAAGGGACCGGCGCAAAGCCGTACCGTATTTTGCCACAGGAAAGCCCCAGCCCTTATGACCGACGTTTCCATCAAGCGCGCCCTTCTGTCCGTGTCCGACAAGGCCGGCCTCATCGAACTGGGGCAGGCGCTTGGGCGTCATGGCGTCGAACTAGTGTCGACCGGTGGTACGGCCAGGGCGCTGCGCGAAGCCGGCCTGGAGGTGAAGGATATTTCCGACCTTACCGGCTTCCCCGAAATGATGGACGGTCGCGTCAAGACGCTGCATCCCAAGGTACATGGCGGCCTGCTGGCCGTGCGGGGCAACCCGGAGCATGTGGCGTCGATGGACGAACATGCGATCGGCGCGATCGACCTGGTGGTCGTCAACCTCTATCCCTTCGCCGCGACGGTCGCCAAGGGCGCGGACCGCGACGAGATCATCGAGAATATCGACATTGGCGGCCCGTCCATGGTCCGCTCCGCCGCCAAGAATCATGATAGCGTCGCGATCGTCACCGATCCGGCCGACTATGCCCGCCTGATCGCGGAGATGGCGGAAAAGGGCGGCGCGACCAGCTACGACTTCCGCCGGATGCTCGCGGCCAAGGCCTATGCCGCCACCGCCGCCTATGATTCGATGATCGCCAGCTGGTTCGCCTTTGCCGACCAGGGCGTCGCCTTCCCCGAAACGCTGGCGGTCGCGAGCAAGCTTGGTTCGACGCTGCGCTATGGCGAAAATCCGCACCAGTCGGCTGCGCTCTATCTGCCCGTCGGTCCTTCCGACAAGGGCATTGCGCAGGCCGAGCAGATTCAGGGCAAGGAGCTGTCCTACAACAACTATAACGACGCCGACGCCGCGCTGGAGCTGGTCAGCGAATTTCGCGACGGCCCGCCGACCGTGGTGATCGTGAAGCACGCCAATCCCTGTGGCGTGGCCACCGGCGAGACGCTGATCGAAGCCTATGAAGCCGCGCTCGCCTGCGACAGCGTGTCGGCCTTTGGCGGCATCATCGCCGTCAACCGCCCGCTCGACGGCCCGACCGCCGAAGCGATCAGCGGCATTTTCACCGAAGTCGTCGCCGCGCCAGGCGCGGATGACGAAGCCAGGGCGATCTTTGCCAAGAAGAAGAATCTCCGCCTGCTGCTGACCGGCGAGCTGCCCGATCCGGCGCGCCCCGGCCTCCAGATCAAGAGCATCGCGGGCGGGCTGCTGGTCCAGAGCCGCGACAATGGCCAGGTGACGCAGGATGCGCTGAAAGTCGTCACCAAGCGCGCGCCGACAAGCCAGGAACTCAAGGACTGCCTGTTCGCCTGGACCGTCGCCAAGCATGTGAAGTCCAACGCCATCGTCTATGCCAAGGATGGCAGCACGGCAGGCGTCGGCGCAGGCCAGATGAACCGCCTGGAATCCGCGCGCATCGCCGCGTGGAAGGCGAAGGACGCAGCGGAAAAGGCCGGCTGGGCGGCCCCGCGCACCATTGGATCGGCGGTCGCATCCGACGCCTTCTTCCCCTTCGCCGACGGCCTGCTGGCGGCGGTGGAAGCGGGTGCGACGGCGGTGATCCAGCCGGGCGGTTCGATCCGCGACGACGAAGTGATCGCGGCGGCGGACGAAGCCGGCCTCGCCATGGTCTTCACCGGCATGCGCCACTTCCGCCACTGATTTTTTGCGGGTGCGAAGACAGAGTCTTCGCACCCGCAAAATCGCAGAAAACCGCCAATTTTTGTCAACTGGCCTCTTTTCAACGCGACCGGGCGCGCTTATCTACACGGGCGACCCTACTTCCACGTCAGACGTGGGGCGAACGATAAAAATATGTTCGACAGGAGAATAGGATGACCAAGAAGATGCTGGTGGCGATGGCCGCCACGATGGCCCTTGCGCTGCCTGGTGTGGCAAGCGCCGGCAGCAACGACATGGATGTGATCGTGGACGGCCATGCCGGCACGGAAACCCGCAGCATGGCCGTGTCGCTCGCCGACCTCAACCTTGCCAGCACCAACGGCATGCGCCGTGCCGATTCCCGCCTCGTCCGCGCATCCAAGCAGGTATGCGGTTATGTGAACGGGTCGATCCTGCCTGTCACCGACGGCTATCGCGACTGCTTTGGCAGCGCGATCGACGGTGCGCGCGCTGATCTGAGCACCCTGGCCCAGCGCCGGAGCTAAATCGCACATCATTGTCTCCACCAGGGGACAGACGAAGGGCCGTTCCACAACCGTGGAGCGGCCCTTTGCCATGTGCGGCCAGCCATGCTTACCGGTCATTAACCACTCCTTAGAGGATTTCCTTCAGTCCGAGGGACACGAAATATCTCTCGGGGAACTGCCTGCCATGCTGCGTACCGATCACCGTGTCGATGTTGCCATCATCGGCGCTGGCCCGGCGGGCCTGACCGCCGCCTATCTGCTGACGAAGCAGGGACTTAGCGTGACGGTGATCGAGAAAGACCCGGTCTATGTCGGCGGCATCAGCCGCACGGTGGAACTGGACGGATTCCGATTCGACATTGGCGGGCACCGCTTCTTCTCCAAGTCGCAACAGGTGGTGGACCTGTGGAACGAGATTTTGCCCGACGACTTCATCCAGCGCCCGCGGATGAGCCGCATCTATTATGAGGGCAAATTCTACAGCTATCCGCTCCGCGCGTTCGAAGCGCTGTGGAACCTGGGCATCTGGCGCTCGACGCTGTGCATGGCGAGCTTCGCCAAGGCGCGGCTGTTCCCGAACCGCAACGTCCGGTCCTTCCAGGACTGGACCGTCAATGCCTTTGGCCACAAGCTTTTCTCCATCTTCTTCAAGACCTATACGGAAAAGGTCTGGGGCATGCCCTGCAACGAGATGTCGGCCGATTGGGCAGCGCAGCGGATCAAGGGCCTGTCGCTCTGGGGCGCGGTGGTCGATGGGCTGAAGCGTTCGCTTGGCCTCAACAAGAAGCCCAATGACGGCATGGCGACCAAGACGCTGCTGGAAACATTCCGCTACCCCCGCCTTGGCCCCGGCATGATGTGGGAGGCCGCGCGCGACAAGGTGGTCGAGGGCGGCAACCGGGTGCTGATGGCGCATGGCTTCAAGCGGCTGGAAGAGGATAAGGCGAACGAGCGGTGGCGCCTGATCGCGACCGGGCCGGACGGCGATGTCACGATCGACGCAGCCCATGTCATCAGCTCCGCGCCGATGCGCGAGCTGGCCGGGCGTATCCACCCCCTGCCCGACACGCTGCCGCAGGCGATGGACCTGAAATATCGCGACTTCCTGACCGTGGCGCTGATGGTGAAGGGGGAGGATATCTTCCCCGACAACTGGATCTATATCCACGACAGCAAGGTGCAGGTCGGCCGCATCCAGAATTTCCGCAGCTGGTCGCCCGAAATGGTGCCCGATCCTTCGCTCGCCTGCGTGGGCCTGGAATATTTCTGTTTCGAGGGCGACGGCCTCTGGTCCGCGCCCGACGCCGATCTGATCGCGCTCGCCACCCGCGAAATGGCGCAGCTTGGCCTGTGCAGCCCGCATGATGTCGTGGGCGGCGCGGTGGTGCGGCAGGAAAAGGCCTATCCGGTCTATGACGACGACTATGCCGCCAATGTGCTGGCGATGCGCAGCGAACTGGAATCGCGTTATCCCACGCTGCATCTGGTCGGCCGCAATGGCATGCACCGTTACAATAATCAGGATCATGCGATGATGACGGCGATGCTGACCGTGCGCAACATCGTCGCGGGCGCGCGCGTCCATGACGTGTGGCAGGTCAATGAGGATGCCGAATATCATGAGGCCGGCGATGAAGGTCAAAATGAGGGTGCCGATGCCGACGCGCAGGCCGCCCTGTCCAGCGTTCGCGCAGTCCCATCGCGCCTGAAGGCAGCCTGACGCCCATGGCGGCGCCGATCGGCGCGCTGCTGGCACGGCTGATGTTCGCCCGCTATCTGCTGGCGAGCATCTGCGCGCTGGGCAGCGACATTGCCACCTTCCTGATGCTGGACCATGGCGGTGCCGCGCCGATGATGGCGGCGCTGGGCGGCTATCTGATCGGCCTGATCGTCCATTGGGTCATATCCACCCGCTTCGTCTTCGACCTGGCGCGCGGCCCGACCCATGCGCAGCGCATCGGCTTCGTCCTGAGCGCGGCTGTCGGCATGGGCATCACCATGACGCTGGTCGGCGCGCTGAGCGCTATCGGCATCGCGCCTGCGATCGCCAAGCTGTTGTCGGTGCCAGCCAGTTTCCTGTCCGTCTATGCGATCCGCAAATATGGCATTTTCGCGCGCGCCTGACCCCCCGCGCGCCAGCTTATGGGCGCTGCTGCTATGGCTGGCGTGCAGCCTGGCGATGCTCTGGCTGTTCCGGGGCGACCTGCCGACGCTGAGCTTTCGCGATCCCGATGATGCGATGCGGCTGGCACAGGTGTGCGACTGGATCGGCGGGCAGGCCTTTTGGGACGTCAGCCAGCATCGCGTGAATCCGCCGGTCGGCGGCCCGATGCACTGGTCGCGAATCGTCGACATGCCGATTGCGGCATTGATGCTGCTGCTCACCCCCGTGATCGGCGCGGCCGGTGCGGAACTGGTCGCCTGCGCGACCGTGCCGCTATTGCTGCTGGGCGGCCTGACAGCCGCCCTGTTCATGGCCGCGCGCCGCGTGGCCGGCAGCGGGATCGCACTGCTAAGCGTCGCACTGTTGCTGACGGCGCCCAGCATATTGGTGCAGTTCACCCCGCTGCGGATCGACCATCATGGCTGGCAGATCATGCTGGCGGCGCTGGCGCTGTGCGGCGCGATCGATACCCGGCCCCTGCGCGGGGGGATCGTCGCGGGCCTTGCGCTCGCCCTCTGGCTCCAGATTTCGAGCGAAGCGCTGCCCTATGGCGCGCTGTTTGCCGGCACCTTCGCCCTGCGCCACTGGCATGCGCGCGATCAGGTGTCGCGCTTCATCGGCTTTGCGCTGATGCTGGGCGGCGCTGCCTTGCCGCTGCTCGCTTTGTTGCGCGGGCCGCAGGCGTTGCTGGCGCGCCAGTGCGATGCGCTGTCCTTCGTCTATCTCTGGCCGCTGGTCGCGCTGGCGCTGGCGACCGCGCTCGCAGTTCAGTTGGTCAGCACCGCAACTGCCCGATCCCGCTTCCTGATCGCCGCGATCGGCGCAGGTGCGGCGATCGCAACGTTCCTCGTCACCGGAGGGCCGTGCCTGTCGGGCGATCCTTTCGCTGCATTAGGCCCGGTCGCCTATCGGCTCTGGTATCTGCAAGTCATGGAAGGCCGGCCGATCTGGGAACAGAGCCTGTCGATGCAGGGCGTGATCCTGCTGCCGCCGCTGCTCGGGCTTTGCGCCAGCCTGATGGCCGCGCGGCACGCCCATGGCGAAGCGCGGATGCGCTGGCTGACGCTGCTTTTGCTGCTGCTCGGCGCGATGGCGGTATCCTTGATGGTGATGCGGGCCTTGTCCGTCGCCCATCTCTTCGCCCTGCCCGGCATCGCATGGCTGGCGCTGCATCTGTTTCGCAGGGCGCAGGCATCCCATAGGGCGCTGGTGCGGGTGCCGGGATCGGTCGCGCTGGTGCTGCTGACGCCCGCAGGCCTGTGCGCCGCATGGGTAGCCATCGCCGCGAGGCCGGAACCCGCCAAGGCGGCCAGCGCCAATTGCCGGTCAGCCTCCGTGCTGGCCCCGCTCAGGGCGATCCGCGCAAATACCCTGTTCGCCCCGCTGGACCTTGGCCCCGACATATTGATCCAGACGCGCCACAGCGTCATCGGCACCGCGCATCACCGCAACGCGGCCGGCATCACCGCCGTGATCGAGGGGTTCGTCGATGCCCCCGACAAGGCCCGCGCCGTGATCGGCCGGACGAGCGCGCGCTATATCGTCGCGTGCGACGGCCTGACCGAATATCGGCTATATGGAAAGGAAAATGCCGCCGGATTGGCGGCACGACTGGCGCAGGGAAAAACGCCCGCCTGGCTGGAACCCATGCCAGCCAAAGCGCCACTGCGCATCTGGCGGATCAGGCCGGAATGAAGCGCATCGCCACGCCATTCATGCAATAACGCTTGCCGGTCGGACGCGGCCCATCGTCGAAGACATGGCCCAGATGCCCGCCGCAGCGCGCGCAATGCACCTCCGTGCGGATTTCGCCGAGGCCGAGGTCGCGGCTGGTACCCACGCCGCCGGGCAGTGCCGCCCAGAAGCTCGGCCAGCCGGTGCCGCTGTCAAATTTGGTCCTGGAACTGAAGAGTTTCTGTCCGCAGCCGGCGCAGCCGAACGTCCCGGCGCGATGTTCGCCGTTCAACGGGCTGGATCCGGGAAATTCGGTCGCCTGCTGACGCAGCACCTTATAGGCCCATGGGCTGAGCCGCTTCTTCCATTCTGCGTCACTCAGCGCAAAGGGATAGGCCGCCTCCGCCCGATCCGGCATGCACTGCCAAAGAGCGATCGCCACGGCGCCAGTCGTGACGCCACCCAGAAAATGCCGCCTATCCATGACAGGCGGCATAGCCGGTTCAGCCTGTCGCGGGCCTGAACAGCCGCTTCCACCAGCGGCCGCCCGATTGCATCACATGGCGGCGGAACAGCAGCACGCCCACCCGGATGATGAGCGCCACGAAACTCGCCTGCCAGAGGAGCGCCACCAGATGCGGCCAGACGGCACCGTCCTGCGCCGCTCGCGCGATCATGGCGAAGGGCGAACTGAACGGGAAGATGCAGGCGGCGACCTCCGCCGGCGACCCCATATGGTCGACAGCATAGCTGGCGAAGAAGAAGATCAGCATCTGCGCCATGGTGATCGGCATGTTGAGCGTCTGCACCTCCCGCACCGTAGCGGCCTGCGCCCCGATGCCCAGGAACAGCGAACCGAGCAGCGTATAGGCCATGGCGAAATAGAGTACCGCCAGCAGCAGGAAGAGCGGCCAGCCCACCGCCGGCGCCGGCAACGGCCCGCCGCCGCCATGCAGCGCCAGAAAAATCGCGAAGGCCGTCCCGCCCCAGAAAGCGATACCCACGAAACTCATCGCCAGCATCGCCATCAGCTTGCCCAGGAAAATCGCATCAATCGGCACGGCAGCGGCGAGTATCTCGATGATCTTGTTGGTCTTTTCCTCGACGAGATTGGACAGGATCATGCCCGCGAGCAGGATGGTCAGGAAAAACATCACCACCTGCGCAACCCGGCCGATCAGCAACCGCGCCTGCGCCTGCGCGCCCAGGCTGGTGGTCACTTCCTGCCGCTCGACGGTCACGAAAGTCAGCGTCCGTTCGGCCAGCGCGGCGGTGGACAACAGGCTGATATCGCCCTGCAACTTGTCCAGATCCTCCGCCTTGCCGGTCAGCATCGGCTGACGCAGCGTGCCGGACAGGATCGCCACGACCTCCGAGTCCGGCCGGGCGAGCTGGATGCGCGGCGCAAGTGCGGACGCCACCGTGCGCAGGCGGGGCAAGGACTGGTCGCCCATACGCTGCGCCAGCCGATCATGCGCGCGTTCCAGCGCAGACATATCCGCCGCCGACATGGCAATGCCCACGATCGGGCGCAGGTCTGTGCTGCTGATCTTGTCGCCCAGGCCGCCAAAGGCGAAACCGATCAGGATCGGCAGCATCGGGCCGAGCAGGAACAGGATGAAGGTCCGCGACAACACGACCGCGGTGAAATCCCGTCGCGCGATGACGAAGGCGGCGCGCCACAATTGCATCATGGCTGCGCCTCCTGCGTGACGTCACCCTGCATCTGCCGCGCCGCCGCTTCCCCAGCGATCGCGACGAAGGCGTCATGCAGGCCCGGCCGTTCGATCGACAGGCTCTCGATTCCCGCCTGCCCGTCGATCAGCGCGCGCAACAAGGGTTCGATCCCTTCGTCAGGCAGCGCGAAATGCCATGTCCCCTCCTGCGCCATCGTGTCGGCAGGCAAGGCGCGGCGCCAGGCGCCATCGCTCGCCCGCGTGCGCAGCCGCACCTGCGATCGCAGCCGGTCGCGCGCATCGCCCGGCGTCCCTTCGAACCGGATGCGCCCGCCCGCGACGATGGCGATCCGCTCGCACAGCCGGTCGGCATGGGCGATGACATGGGTGGAAAAGAGGATGGTGACGCCATCGCGGGCCTGGCTGCGGATCAGCGCTTCCAATTTCTCCTGATTGATCGCGTCGAGGCCGGAAAAAGGCTCGTCCAGCACGATCAGACGGGGACCATGGACGATGGTGCCGAACAATTGCACGGTCTGGGCCATGCCCTTCGACAATTGCCGGATCGGCTTGTCGATCGCCGCGCCCATGCCATGCGCGTCCAGCATGGCCTTCGCGCGCTTGCGGCCTTCGGCCAGCGGCAAGCCGCGCAGCGCGCCCATGAAGGCGACCGCTTCATAAGCCTTCATCGAGGGATAAAGGCCGCGCTCCTCGGGCAGATAGCCGACTGCGCGCGCCATGCGCAGCGGCTGCGCCTCGCCCAGCAGGGTGCGATGCCCTTCATCCGGGTCGATGATGCCCAGCAGCGTGCGCAGCAGCGTCGTCTTGCCCGCGCCATTGGGACCGAGCACGCCATAGATGCTGCCCGCCGGCACGGCGATGTCGATGCCATCCACCGCGCGGAAGCTACCGAAAGTCTTGACAAGCCCATGCCCCTCTACGGCATAGGCCGGGATGGAGGCGGAGGATGAGGCCGTTATGTCGCCGATCATCCCGCCCTGATAGTCTGGACCCGTGCCCGTGCCTATTAAAACCTTGGCCGAACCCTTGGAACAGCGCCTGAAGGCGGAAGCGGCGCGGCTGGGCTTTGCCGCCTGCCGCATCGCGCCCGCCGACGCCGCGCCCAAAACCGGGGAGCGGCTGCGCCAATGGCTGGACGCGGGCCATCATGGCGACATGCTGTGGATGGAGGATCGGGCCGAACAGCGCGGGTCGCCCAAGGGCCTCTGGCCAGAGGTGCGCAGCGTCATCATGCTGGGAATGAGCTATGCGCCGGGGCGCGATCCGCTGGCGCTGGCGGATGTGCCCGACCGGGCGCGCTTTTCCGTCTATGCGCAGGGCAAGGATTATCACGACGTCGTCAAGAAGGCGCTCAAGGGCCTCGCCCGCTGGCTGGTGGAGCAGCAGGCCGGCGCATTGAAGGTGTTCGTGGATACAGCGCCCGTCATGGAAAAGCCGCTGGCGCAGGGCGCGGGCCTGGGCTGGCAGGGCAAGCACAGCAATCTGGTCAGCCGCGACCATGGCAGCTGGCTGTTCCTGGGCGCCATCTATACCGAAATGGCGCTGGAACCCGATGACGGCGAACGCGATCATTGCGGCAGTTGCCGCGCCTGCATCAACGCCTGCCCCACCGACGCCTTCCCCTCCCCCTATGTGGTCGATGCGCGCCGCTGCATATCCTACCTCACCATCGAGCATAAGGGGCCGATCCCGGAGGCGTTGCGCGCAGGCATCGGCAATCGCGTCTATGGCTGCGACGATTGCCTGTCGGTCTGTCCGTGGAACAAGTTCGCCGACCATGCGGCCGCGAACAAGGCATTTGTCGGCCGCGCCGAACTGGCCGCGCCGGCGATCGGCGACCTGCTCGACCTCGACGACGCGACCTTTCGGGAGATTTTCTCCGGATCGCCGATCAAGCGCATCGGCCGCAACCGCATGGTGCGCAACGCTGCGATCGCGGCGGGCAATAGCGGTGACCCCCGGTTGATCGGGCGGCTGGAAGTGCTGTTGGCGGACGAAGACCCGGTCGTGGCGGAAGCGGCGGCCTGGGCGATCGGGAAGCTGGCGCAATAGCAGCATTGGGCGTCATGCCAGCGAAGACGGTCATCGACAGGCCATGACGCGCAAGATCGCCTGAGCGCCCAGCCTTCGCCGGGCTGATGCCGTCGATATGAAGCAAAACCCTTCCAATATAGGATTTGCTCTGATCTACACTCTGCGATGGACCGGCCATGCCCCATGACCCCGCCGCAATCCGGCAGGCACATTCCGCCCCATGGGAAGGATCGCCTAGGGGCGGCGTCGGTGACGCTTCGGGAGAGCCTCGCGAGCGCTTTGCGAGCGCTTCGGGGCAAAAAGCCCTGTAACGGTGTGAACTTCGGGCGGTGCCTATCTTGCCTGCAAAGCCGTGGCGCAGGCAGCCGGATCGACGTCTGTGCCGGTGGGGCTGCGCGCATCGACATGGGTGACGACCGGCTCCTTGCCGCGCGCGGGCGCGTAGAGATAGGCGTCCAGGATGCAGCGACCATTGGCGAACTGCAATTTGCGCACCGTCGTCTCACGAATGTCCAGCCGGGGCTGGCCGAACATCTGGGTCAGCCGACGCGCGTCGGTGCCCATCAGCGGCCCCTGCTTCATGAAGGCACTGGCCGGCGGCCCTGCGGGCGGGGCGATCGGCCGGGCCGGGGGCACGACAGTCCCGGCGCCGCAGGCCGCCAGCGGCAGGGCCAGCAGGGACGCCATGCTCGAACGGAGGGTCTTCATGATGTCTTCGTCTTTCGGCCCAGCAACATGTGGACCGCCATAGCTGCGCTGAAGATCGGCGCAAGCAGGTTGGCGACCGGCACCATGAACAGAAGCGCCGAAACGAGGCCCATGAGCCACCGGCTGCCGCGACTGAGCGGCGGGAGGGTGGGATGACGCGGCTCCACCATGTCGGCCATGTCGCGGCCGAGCAGATAGGCATTGAGCGCCAGGAACAGCCCGATCGTGCCCACCCCCGTCACCAGCAGCACTATATAGGCCGGCAGCGCGAGCAGGTTCCAGCCGATCGTCCGCCCGACCGATCGGCAGGCAAAGCGCAGGCTGCGCGCCCAGCCGACCGGGCGCGCGGTGACATGGGGATAATCGTCCCGCTCCACCGCCTCGATAATGTCGTCGGCGAACAGGCCCATCACCGCCATCGCGGTGGCGCGAAACAGCAGCCAGCCGGACGCGATCATCAGCAGGGCGGTGGCCGTCGCCTCGCCCCAATTGCCCCAGCTGCCGTCCCCGCCCCAGCCGAAATGCAGCCGCAGCGCATGGAAGCCGAACCAGAAGGCGCTCGCCAGTCCGGCGAAGATAAGCAGGGTCAGGATGATCGTCTTGACCAGCAGGCGCAACGCCGCACCGTGAAAGATGGAGGGAAAGGCGCGCAGGGCAGCGATCAGGACCATCGCCCAGCTATCCTACCGCCCGGCCCCCAGGTCAATCAGCACCGTTGCATGCGGCCGGTGCGACCGGTAAAGGCCGTGAAATTTTATTTCCTCCAAATGACAAGGATATTGCGTGACCGCCACTGCCCCCACGCTTGATGTCGTCGCGATCGGCAACGCCATCGTCGACGTGATCGCCCGCAGCGACGACGCCTTTCTGGCGCAGCATGCGCTGACCAAGGGCGGCATGCAGCTGATCGACGCCGACATGGCAGAGACGCTTTATGCCGACATGGGCCAGGCCAAGGAAATCAGCGGCGGATCGGCCGCCAACACGCTGGCAGGGCTGGCCGCGCTGGGCAAGAAGTGCGGTTTTATCGGCCAGGTCAATGACGACCAGCTGGGCGCGGTGTTTGCGCACGACGTCCACGCGCTGGGCATCCGGTTCGACACGCCTGCGGTACAGGGCGACGTGCCGACCGCGCGCTGCCTGATCCTGGTGACGCCCGATGCGCAGCGGACCATGAACACCTTCCTGGGGGCGTCGCAATTCCTGCCCGAAGCGGCGCTGGACCTGGACATGATCCGTTCGGCCGGCATCCTCTATCTGGAAGGCTATTTGTGGGATCCGGCCCAGCCGCGCGCAGCGATGCGCGCCGCGATCGAGGCGGCCCGTGACGCCGGCCGCAAGGTCGCCTTCACCCTGTCCGACAATTTCGTGATCGACCGCCATCGTGCCGATTTCATCGACCTGATCGAACAGGGGCTGATCGACATCCTCTTTTCGAACGAGGGCGAGATCCAGTCGTTGGCGCAGGTCGACGATTTCGATGCCGCGCTGGCCCGTTTCGCGGACAAGGTGCCGGTGCTGGTATCGACCCGCAGCGAAAAGGGTGCGGTCGCCATCGTCGATGGCGTGCGCCATGAAGCGCCGGCGGCCCCGGTCGCGCAGATCATCGATACGACCGGCGCGGGCGACCTGTTCGCCGCCGGCTTCCTGGCCGCGCATATCGACGGACGCAGCGTAGAGGATGCGCTGGCGCTGGGCGCCGCCGCCGCTGCCGAAGTCATCTCCCATTGGGGTGCGCGCCCGGAGGAGGATCTGGGCGTGATCCGCGATACATTATTCGCCTGACCTGAACGAAAAGGCCCGCCTCTCCGGTGCGAGGCGGGCCTTTTTCTATACCGGCTTGTTCCTGCGGAACAGGGCGCGGTCGTCGGAACCGAAGCCCCAGCGCCAGATGACGAGGCCATAGGCGCCCAATATCGCCCAGACGCCGATCGCCAGTTCGACCCATTCGAACCGGGCCGGCAGGGCGACGAAGCCCGCGCCGACGATGCAGGCCACACCCGCCGCGCTCAGCAACGGCCAGCGCCAGGCATTGATCGGCGCGTCGAGCAGGCGGGAGAGCAGCCGCGCCTTGACGAAGGCCCCCACGCCAAGCGCCAGACACAGCGCCAGCGCGGGCGCGGCGGCGATCCACATGACGTCCAGTCGCATGTCGCGGCCGATCAGGATGAGCGCGAAGCTGAAGACCGCCTGCAAGCCGATCATGACCAGCGAGATCATGAGGTTGCGGTGCCGGGCGATATAGACCAGCGCCGATTCGCTGACGACGGCGGTGGCCGCGACCACTTCGGCCAGCAGCAGGAAGGCGAGCGCGCCGGTGCCACCCACGAAATGCGGCCCGACCAGACCCATCACCGCTTCACCGGGGATGCCGAGCGCCAGCGCGATGCCCGCCTGCGCGGCGATGATCCAGAAGCCGACCTGGCTGACCTGCTTGGCAATCGCGGCCAGATTATTCTCAGCAAGGTTGCGGGTGATGACCGGGCCGAGAATCGGGTCGAAGCTGGTCTTCAATTTCTGCGGCAGCGATGCGACCTGCTGCGCGACATAATAGATGCCGATCACCGCCGGGCTGACGAACAAGCCCAATATCGCCATGTCGAGCCGGCGCGATCCCCATTCGACGCCGTCGGCCGCCGCGAGCGGCAGGTTGCGGCGGGCAAGGCGCCAGAGCCGGCCCGGATCGGGACGCCAGCCGGTGGGCAGGCCATAATGGCGGACCATCGGAATGATCGACGCGATGAAAGCCGCGATCATCGATACGGCATAGGAGAGGATGAGGCCGTCACGCTTCGAATAGAAGGCGAAGGCGAAGGCACCGATGCTGATTGCCCAGGGTTCGATGATCGAGCGCGCCCGGACGGTCGCACCAACATCAAAACGATAGGCACAGGCAGCGAGCGCCACGTCCGATCCCGCCACGCCGATCACCACCAGCGCCAGCAGACGGTCCAACCCGTTGATGTTGCTGTTGGGGAACATCGCCTGCGGGAAGCCGATGAGGATCGCAGAACCTAGCAACGCCGCGAGCAGGGTCACGACCATGGCGTCTGTCACGACATGATTATGCGGCCGCTCCGTTTGCGACAATGCGCCTGCCAGGCCGCGTTTCAGGCCCAGCGTCGCGATCTGGGCGACGAACTCCACCACCAGAACGGCATAAGCGAAGCGGCCCAGCGCTTCGGCGCCATACCATCGACCGGCGATGAACAGGAAGGGCAGGCGTGCGGCCAGGCGCAGCAGGAAACCGAAGATATTGGTCCGCCCGCCCTTGGCCAGAGCGGCGATATCATCCTGATCCTTGGATGGGGACGCCTCTGTCGCCAACGAACTGTGAACCCCTTGTGTCATGCTTTGTTGCTATATCTGTTCGTTGTAGGCGCAATGCCGTGGCAGCGCGACGGGTTATTCGGGGCGCAGCGGCCGGGCGAGCAGCGCGTCGATGACCTGCGCCAGCGGCGCGGCCTCGGTCAGCAAGGCGCACACGGCCTCCACCACCGGCATTTCGACGCCGGCGGCGCGGGCGGCATCGCGCAGGACGGGGGCGGTATGCGCCCCTTCTGCCACGGTGCGGCGATTGGACAGGAGGTCGGCGGCGCTGCCCCCCTCGCCCAGCCCCTTGCCCAGCGAAAAGTTGCGCGAATTGGTGGAGGAGCAAGTGAGGACAAGGTCGCCCAGACCCGATAGCCCGCCCAGCGTTTCCGCACGGGCGCCGCGCGCGAGGCCGAAGCGGGTCATTTCGGCAAAGCCCCGGCTGATCAGCGCAGCGCGGGCGTTGAGGCCCAGGCCCGCCCCGTCCGCAACGCCGCAGGCGATGGCGAGCACATTCTTGACCGCGCCGCCGATCTCCGCGCCGATGACATCGTCCGACAGATAGGGGCGAAAGGCCGGGCGGGCGATCCGGGCGGCGAGGCGCTGACCCAGGTCGCGGTCTTCGCAGGCCAGGGTTATGGCGGTCGGCAGACCCCTGGCGACTTCATGGGCGAAGGTCGGGCCGGAGAGGACGGCGATGGGCGAGGTCGGCTGCGCTTCTTGCGCGACCTGCGACATGAGCAGGCTGGTGCCGGCCTCTATCCCCTTGGAACACAGAAGGAGCGGCACGCCGGCCGGCGCCTGCGCCACGACGCTGCGCAGATGCTGGGCCGGGCTGACGACGAGCAGCAGGTCGCAATCCGACAGATCGGCCATGCTGCCCGTCGCCGCAATCGAGGGCGAGAGCGGGATATTGGCGAGATAGAGCGGGTTTTCATGGGTGCGGTTAATCGCATCCACCACGTCCGGCTCCAGCGCCCAAAGGGCGACCGGTTGGCCGTCGCTGGCCAGCAATTGCGCCAGCGCCGTGCCCCAGGCACCTGCCCCTATGACCCCAGCCTTCATGCCTTCACTCCTGCTCCACGCGCCTTTTCCGCCGCCGGGTCGAGCGGCCAGCGCGGCCGGGCGGGAACGGTCAGATCGTCGACCAGCCCCACCGCAAAGCGCTCAGCCCCTGCCCAGGCGATCATCGCCGCATTGTCGGTACACAGCCATAACGGCGGCGCGACGAAGGGCAGGTCATGCGCAGCCGCCAGCGTTTCGAGCGCAGCGCGGATCGGCTGGTTGGCGGCCACGCCGCCTGCCACGACGAGTGCAGAGACGCCTTCGCTTGCCTCCAGCGCGCGGCGGGTCCGGTCGACCAGGCAGTCGATCACCGCCTGCTGGAAGGAGGCAGCGATGTCTTGCGTCGCATATTGGCCGGACTGGACCGCGCGCATCACCGCACTTTTAAGGCCCGCGAAGGAGAAATGCGGTTCGGCGGTGCCGACCAGCGGGCGCGGCAACGGTACGGCCTTGGGATTGCCCTGCGCCGCTGCTTTTTCCACTTGCGGGCCGCCGGGATAGCCGAGACCGAGCAGCTTGGCCGTCTTGTCGAAGGCTTCGCCTGCCGCATCGTCGATCGTGGTGGCCAGCCGCGCATAGTCGCCCGGCCCCTTCACATGGAGCAACTGGCAATGGCCGCCCGATACCAGAAGCAGCAGATAGGGAAATTGCAGCGTCGGATCCGCGAGGCGCGGCGAGAGGGCATGGCCCTCCAGATGATTGACGGCGACCAATGGCTTGCCCGCCGCATGGGCCAGCGCCTTGCCGGTGACAAGGCCGACCATGACGCCGCCGATCAGGCCAGGGCCAGCGGTGGCGGCGATCACGTCCACATCCGCCAAAGTCATCTTTGCGTCCGCCAATGCGGCCTCGATCAACGGGCTGAGGGCCTCCACATGGGCGCGGGCGGCGATTTCGGGGACGACGCCGCCATAGGGGCGGTGCGCCTCCTCCTGCGTGGCGAGGCGATGCGCCAAGATTCGGCCATCGGCCGTCACAAGCGCCGCCGCGGTTTCGTCGCAGCTCGATTCCAGGCCAAGGATGATGGTCATTGTCGCTTCCATCTAATGCCCACGGCCATTAGAGCAAGCCGCATATGCTTTTCACCGCCCAAAGAGATCATGGTCGACCGTTGCGCCTCGGCACCAGAGGGTCCCCCCTGGCATTGGCCCAGGCCCATATGACTGCCCGCGCCCTGTGCGCCGTCCATGGCTGGGCCGACGATGCCGTGCAGATCGTCACCGTCCAGACCAGCGGCGACCGGATACAGGACCGTGCGCTGGCCGATATCGGCGGCAAGGCGCTGTGGACCAAGGAACTGGACCGCGCGCTGGTGACGGGCGAGATCGACTTTGCGGTGCATAGCATGAAGGATGTGGAGACGCTGCGCCCGGATGCCTTCCGTATCGCCGCCATGCTGCCGCGCGCCGATGTGCGCGACCGGCTGGTCGGGGTTGCGAGTTTCGACGCGCTGCCCGCCAATCCGCTGGTGGGAACGAGTTCGCCGCGCCGCGCCGCGCAGGTGAAGCGGCTGCGGCCCGATGCGACCATCACCCTGTTTCGCGGCAATGTCGCGACGCGGCTGGCCAAGCTGGCGACGGGCGAGGTGCATGCCACGCTGCTGGCGGCGGCGGGGCTCGATCGGCTGGGCCAGAGCGACGTCGGCGTGACGATTCCGATCGACCTGATGCTGCCTGCGCCGTCGCAAGGTGCCGTGGGGATCGAGACTTTGGCCGCCAATGAGGCCGTTGTCGCGGCGCTCGTGGCGATCAACGATGGCGACACGTTCGACGCGGTGATGGCAGAGCGCGGCGTGCTGAAAGGGTTGGGCGGCACCTGCCATTCGCCGATTGCAGCGCTGGCGCGGGTGGAGGCGGATGGCCTGTACCTGATCGCCGAGATCATCAGCCCGGACGGGCAGGAAACGGTGCGGGAAGAAGCGCGACTGCTGCGTGGGGACGAGGCCGCAGCCGAATCGATCGGGCGGGTGTTGCTGGATCGGGCCAGCCCGGCGCTGCGCGCGCTGTTCGAGGGGTGACGCGCGTCCTGATCCTGCGCCCCGAACCGGCGGCGGGCAGGACGGCGTCCAAGGCGGCGGCGCTGGGCATGGATGCGCGGGTGCACCCGCTGTTCGCGCCCCAGCCGATCGAGTGGGCGCCGCCGGTACCGGAAGATTTCGACGCGCTGCTGCTGACCAGCGCCAACGGCGTGGCCTTTGCCGGCCCGGCGCTGCTGCATTATCGCGGCCTTCCCGTCTATGCGGTGGGCGCGGCCACGGCGCAGGCATTGGTAGAGGCCGGATTTCCCACCATCATTGCCGGCGATAGCGACGGCAGCGCGATTGCGGCGCGCATCGCCGCCGACGGGCATGGCCGGGTGCTGCATCTGGCCGGCACGACGGTCGCACCGATGGAGGCGGGCGCGCTGGAACTGATACGGATCGCGGTTTACGGCATGACCGCCCTGCCGCCCGATCCGGCGCTGATCGCCGATGCGGTGCCGGGTTCGATCCTGCTCGTCCATTCGCCGCGTGCTGCCGCGCGGCTGGCCGAACAGATCGGGCGGGAAGGGCGGAAAAGCCTGCATATCGTGGCGATCAGCCCGACGACATTGGCTGCATGCGGCAATGGCTGGGCCAGTGGGCAGGCCCCTGCCCTGCCCCTTGATGACGAGATGCTGGCCCTTGCCCTTCGATTGTGCGAATGACGGGGCAATGACAGACGAAAGGGTCCGCATGAACGACGAGGATGGGGTCGGCACGATCGGCGCCGGACCGCCGCCCGCGCGCCGGCGCAGCCTGTTGCCACTGATTATCCTGACCCTGCTGGCCTTTGCGCTGGGCGTCGCGCTGACCGTCTGGGCCTGGCCGCAGATCCAGCGCCGCTGGGGCGATCCGCAACCAAAGCCGACCACGCCTGTGCCGGTGCAGGGCCTGATCGGGGCAGGCAACCCTGCCGTGGCCGCCCGCCCCCTGACCGCAGACGCCGCGCAGATACTGGATGGGCGCGTCCTCCAGTTGGAGGAGCGGTTGAACCGCATCACCGTCGAAGCACAGGCCGCGTCGGGCAATGCCGCGCGAGCCGAAGGGCTGCTGGTCGCCTTTGCCGCGCGCCGTGCGCTCGATAACGGGACGCCGCTCGGCTATATCGAGGGGCAGTTGCGGTTGCGCTTTGGCCAGGCCCAGCCCCGCGCCGTCGCGGCGATCATCAACGCCGCGCGCGAGCCGATCACGCTGGCCGACCTGCGCGGTGGGTTGATGGACGTGTCGGTCCAGCTGACGACGCCCCCGGCCGATGCCGGATGGTGGGACGCGCTGGAGCATGAGGCACGCGAACTCATCACCATCCGCAAGGCATCGTCCCCCTCCCCGCGGCCGCAGGTGGCGATGGACCGGGCGCTGCGCTATATCGACGGCGGCCGGGTCAGTGCCGCGCTGGCCGAAGTGGAACGCATGCCGGGCCGGGCCGCGGCGGACCGATGGATGCAATATACCCGCCGCTATCTGGAAGCGCGGCGCGCCCTGGACCTGATCGAGACGGCGGCGATCCTGGAGCCGCGTGAATTGCGCGGGACGGAAGGCGCAGCGGTAAGTCAGACGTCGCCGCTCGCCCCGTGAGGCCCTGTCACAAACGACGAACCGTTGAGCGCATGGGGCGAAACCGATAGACGCATCCCGCGTTGTCACGATAATGTCATCGTTTCCCGTCGTGCAACCTGCGGCGGGGTTCAGGGATCATCATCGTCGTGCCGCCTTACGCTCAAGCTGTCAGCAGTTTCTGGAAAGATCGCCTCGCGCCCGGACCGCGCGCGGCGCAGCTTCCGCCTGTGCAGCAGTTGCTGGGCAATCTGAGCGTGCCGTTCGACCTGAAGCGGACGCGGGCGCAGGCGGCGATACTCGCCGGCCAGATGAAGGGCGATGGGCGGTCGATATTGTTGATCCCCGGATTGATGGCGTCGGAACAGCGTATGGGCTGGTTGCGCGATATATTGAACGCAGCTGGCTATGATGCGCATGACTGGGGCATGGGCCGCAATTTCGGGCCGAAGCCCGATAGCCTGGACAAGATCGACCGGCGCGTGGACGCGATCCGCAGGGGAATTGGCCGCAAGCAGGCCGGTGCACCGGTGACATTGGTCGGCTGGAGCCTGGGCGGGCTGTATGCGCGCGAATATGCCAAATTCGCCGCCGATAAGGTTGGTGGCGTGGTGACGATGGGCACGCCCTTTTCCGGCGATCCGCGCGCCAACCACGCCTGGCGCCTCTATCAGCTGGTATCTGGCTCTCCGGTTGATCGCCCGCCCTTTCCCTGCACCCGTGAAGTCAAGCCACCGGTGCCGACCGTGGCCTTGTGGTCGCGGCGGGATGGCGTGATCCTGCCCGAATGTTCGCGCGGACGGGCCGGCGAGCGCGACAAGGCGATCGAGGTGGATTGCACCCATATGGGCTTTGCCGCATCGCCGGAAGGGATTGCGGCGGTGGGCAAGGCGCTGGACGCGCTGCGGGCCTGAAAAGGCACCGGTTTCGGCAGGCTTGTATGATTTTTTGGTCGGCAGTCCGTTCAGGACTGGAGCCGCCGTAAAGCCTCTTCCCTGCCGATCAGCGGCAACAACTGACCCATGTCGGGACCGTGGTCCAGTCCCGTCAGGGCCCGGCGCAAGGGCAGGAACAGGGTCTTGCCCTTGCGGCCCGTCTCGTCCTTCAGCGCGTTCGTCAGCGTGCGCCATATGTCTGCGTCAAAGGGCATGCCGGACAGGATGCGGTGCGCGCTAGTCAGGAAATCGCGATCCTCCTCCCCCACTTCTGGAGCGGTGATCGGGCCGGTGACGATTCGCCACCAGTCCCCTGCGCCTGCGAGCGTTTCCAGATTGGGGCGGATCGCTGTCCATGCCACCGCGTCCATGCCATCGGGCAGGCGATCGGCCACCGCTTCATAGGGGAGCAGGTGGACGATCTTCTGGTTGAGGGTCGCCAGTTCGGCTTCGTCGAAGCGTGCGGGCGCGCGGCCGAAATGGGCGAAGTCGAAACTGTCGATCAGCGGCTGTATATCGGCGAAAGGTTCGATGGGCTGCGAACTGCCGAGGCGGGCGAGCAGGGAAGCGATGCTCATGGCTTCCAGGCCGATCTCGCGGAAATGGGCGACGCCCAGCGAACCGAGGCGTTTGGACAATTTGCCCTCGCTGCCGGTCAGCAGGGCTTCATGCGCGAAGGCCGGGAGTTGTGCGCCCAAGGCCGTGAACATCTGGATCTGGGTCGCAGTGTTGGAGACATGGTCTTCGCCGCGCAGGACGTGGGTTACGCCCATGGCGATATCGTCGATGACGGAAGGCAGCATGTAGAGCCATGAGCCATCGGCGCGGCGGATAACCGGGTCGGACAGCAATTTGGGATCGAAACGCTGGTCGCCGCGGATCAGGTCGGTCCAGACGATCGGCCGTTCATGATCTAGCTTGAAGCGCCAATGCGGAGTGCGGCCTTCGGCTTCATAGGCGGCGATCTGGTCCGGGGTCAGCGACAGGGCGGCCCGGTCATAGACCGGTGGCAGGCCGCGACCCAGCAGGATCTTGCGGCGCAGGTCCAGTTCCTGGGCGGTTTCATAAGCGGGATAGACATGGCCGGACGCTCTGAGCGCCTCGAACTGCGCTTCGTAGAGGGCGAAGCGGTCGGACTGTTTCTCTTCGCCGTCCCAATGGAGACCGAGCCAGTTGAGGTCGGCCTTGATCGAGTCCGCATATTCGGGGCGGGAGCGTTCGAGATCGGTATCGTCCAGACGGAGCAGGAATCGACCGCCGGACTTGCGCGCCCATAGCCAGTTATGGAGCGCGGCGCGGATATTGCCGACATGGAGGTGGCCGGTGGGCGACGGGGCGAAGCGGGTGATGACGGTCATTATCTGATCCTAAACCCGTTGGGGTTGGTTAGATGCTGCGGAAGCCGTTGGTGATCGGATAGCGGCGATCGCGGCCGAAATTGCGGATGCCCAGTTTCACGCCCGGGGGGGCCTGGCGGCGCTTATATTCGGCGATGTAGAGCAGCCGCTCGATGCGGGCGACCGTCTCCTTCTCGAAACCGCGCTCGACCAGCTTGTCGACCGACAATTCCTCCTCGACCAGGCCGTAGAGGATCGGGTCCAGTATTTCATAGGGCGGCAGGCTGTCGTCGTCGCGCTGGTTGTCGCGCAGTTCGGCGCTGGGCGGCTTGGTGATGACACGTTCAGGCATCACCGGGCCGGACGGGCCGAAGCCTTCGCCCAGTGACGGGACATTGGCGTTGCGCCAGTGGCAGAGGTCGAACACCGTCGTCTTGTAGGCGTCCTTGAGCACCGAATAGCCGCCCGCCATGTCGCCATAGATGGTCGCATAGCCGACCGACATCTCGCTCTTGTTGCCGGTGGTGAGCAACATATGGCCATATTTGTTGGAGAGGCCCATCAGCGTGACGCCACGGATGCGCGACTGGATATTTTCTTCGGTAAGGTCGCGGCTGCGCCCTTCGAAAACGGGGGCCAGCATCGCGTCGAAGGCGGCAACGGCCGGCTCGATGGGAATCGTGTCGTAGCGGACGCCGAGCAGGCGGGCGCATTCGACGGCGTCGTCCAGGCTTTCCTGGCTGGTGAAGCGCGAGGGCATCATGACGCACCAGACGCGGTCGGCGCCCAGCGCATCGACCGCGACGGCGGCGGAGAGCGCGGAATCTATGCCGCCCGACAGGCCCAGTACCACGCCGGGGAAGCGGTTGCGGTTCACATAGTCGCGCAGGCCGAGCACCATGGCATTGTAGATGTCGGCCGGACGCGGATCGAGCTGGTGGCGTTCGCCGGGCAGGCAGACCCACTGGCCGTCCCATTTCTCCCATGTCGTCAGGACCAGCGCTTCTTCCCAATCGGGAAGCTGCTGCGCGACGCTGAGGTCGCCGTTCATGACGAAAGAGGCGCCGTCGAACACCAGCTCGTCCTGTCCGCCAACGCGGTTCAGATAGACGAGCGGCAGGCCGGTTTCGCGCACGCGGGTGCCCGCAACCCCGTTGAGGCGGCGATCGTCCTTGTCGACTTCGAACGGGCTGCCATTGGGGCTGATGAGGATTTCCGCGCCCTCGGCCCGCAGATGAGCGGTGACGAAGGGGAACCAGATATCCTCGCAAATGGGGACGCCGATCTTTACGCCATGAAAGTCGATCGGGGCAGGAAGTGGACCGGGTGCAAAAAGCCGCTTTTCATCGAAAGTGCCGTAATTGGGCAGTTCGCGCTTTTGCCGGATCGCGGTGACGGCGCCATTTTCCAGCAAGGCCACGACGTTGAACAGCACGCCTTGCGACGCGACGACGGTGCCGACCAGCATCGCCGGCCCCCCATCGGCGGTTTCCTGCGCCAGCCGGTCCAGATGATAATTGGCCTGGTCGAGCAAAGCGGGCTTCAAGACCAGATCTTCGGGCGGATAGCCGATCAGCTGAAGTTCGGGATAGACGACCAGGTCCGCATGCCCGGCCCGTGCGCGCCATTCCAGCATGGCGTCGGCATTGGCCCTGGGGTCGCCCATGGACTGTGTCATCTGTGCAAGCGCGATCACGAGTTTGTCGGTCATGGCTTGGCCCCTAGTGCATTTTGGTGACGGGCGCAAAAGCGCCTTTCCACATGCGCCATGCGCCGCTAAAGGGGCCGCGTTTCGCGCATCGTCATCAATTCGTCACGCCAATTAGCCTGGGGATTTTCGCCATGAAACTCATGACCGGCAACTCGAACAAGCCGCTTGCGGCCGCCATCGCCGACTATATCGAAATCCCCCTGACCGACGCCAGCGTCCGCCGTTTCGCGGATGAGGAAGTTTTCGTGGAAATTCATGAAAATGTCCGCGGCGAAGACGTGTTCGTCATTCAATCGACGGCGTATCCCACCAACGACAATCTGATGGAATTGCTGATCATGATCGATGCGCTGAAGCGCGCATCGGCCAAGCGAATCACCGCCGTCGTCCCCTATTTCGGCTATGCCCGGCAGGACCGGAAGCCCGGCCCGCGCACGCCCATCAGCGCCAAGCTGGTCGCCAATCTGATCACCACCGCCGGCGCCGACCGCGTCTTGTCCGTCGACCTGCATGCAGGTCAGATTCAGGGCTTCTTCGACATTCCGACCGACAATCTGTTCGGTGCGCCGGTGATGTCGGCCGATATCCAGGCGCGCTTCGGCGACAAGAATATCATGGTCGTGTCGCCCGACGTCGGCGGCGTGGTGCGTGCCCGCGCGCTGGCCAAGCGGCTGGACAACGCCCCACTGGCCATCGTCGACAAGCGCCGCGAGCGTGCCGGCGAATCGGAAGTGATGAACATCATCGGCGACGTGAAGGGCCGTTTCTGCATCCTGATCGACGACATCGTCGATTCGGCCGGTACACTTTGCAACGCCGCTGCCGCGCTCAAGGCGCAGGGCGCCGAAGAGGTCGTCGCCTATGTCAGCCATGGCGTGCTGTCGGGCGGCGCGGTCGCGCGCGTCGAAGCATCGGAGCTGCTGGAACTGGTCATCACGGATTCGATCCAGGGCACAGACGCGGTCATTAACGCCCAGCGCGTCCGCCACCTACCCATCGCCCCGCTGCTGGGCGAGGCGATCAAGCGCATTGCGGACGAAAGTTCGGTGTCGAGCCTGTTCGACTGACGAGGGCGTCACGCCGCTGGGAAGAAGACCAGCGGCGTAGCACAAAAGAGGATCAACGCGACGACTATGCGCTGGCCGCGCGATATGCCCAGCGGCTTGCCCTGCCAGACCATGGGGCAAGCCAGCACGGCCAGCCCGATCAGCATGTTGGACAGCATCACCGAGCCGCCGATCGGCATGTCCTGACGCAGGGCCAGCCCTGCGAACAGCGCAATAAAGCTCAATATCCAGCCGACCATGGCCATGGACGTACCCCTTTCCGTTCGCACGCTAGAACGGCGGGGTTGCGGAAGGCTTAATCGGTCCAGGGATCGTAGCTGCCGAAACTCCACACATTGCCTTCGGGATCGAGCGCGGTGTAGCCGCGTCCCGGATAGCCGGGATTGTCATGCGGTTCGCTCACCACCACTGCGCCTTCGTTGCGGGCATGGAGGCAATGGGCGTCAGGATCGGCCACGACGATATAGACGCAGGCCGTGATGCCGCCTAGATCGCGAGCGGTGGACCAGGTGTAGAGCGATTCGCCCTCCATATCCTTGACACTGCCCAGCATCACCATGCCGTCGCCCAGGATCAGCTGGGCATGGTGGATGATCGTGGGGTCGGCCTCATCGGGATGGACGGCGTGGCGGGCAAAGCCGAAGGCGGCGCTCAGAAAGTCGATCGCGGCGGGGGCGTCGGCGTAGCGCAGGCAGGGGATGATGGGTGAGCCGGGCATGCTGCTCTCCTTTGTCTATTGCGCCGTTCAGTCTAGCCTAAGCGCGGCGCAACCGCTAGGCGAGAGGCATGACCACCCGCGACGACCTGGCCCTTGCCAACCGCCTTGCCGACGCCGCCGGCGCGGCCATCCGCCCCTTTTTCCGCGCCCGCTACGATATGGAGATCAAGGCGGACAAGTCGCCTGTGACGGAGGCCGACCGTGCCGCCGAAGCCGCGATCCGCGCGATCCTGGAGAAGGAACGCCCGGACGACGGCATCATCGGCGAGGAATATGGATCGGTGCGCGAGGATGCGGAGCGGGTGTGGATTCTTGATCCGATCGACGGGACGCGCAGCTTCATCGCCGGGCGACCGATATTCGGCACGCTGATTGCGCTGACGCAGGGCGGGTGGCCGACCATCGGCATCATCGACCAGCCGATCGCGCAGGAACGCTGGGCGGGCATGAGCGGGCAGCCGACCACCTTCAACGGCAAGCCCGTGCGCACGCGGGCTTGCAAGGCGCTGGAGGGCGCGGGGATCGCGACCACCAGCCCGCACCTCTTCGCCGAAGGGGACGTGCCGCACTATATGGCGCTGGTTGCCGCCGTGTCGGGCGGATCGCCGCGACAGGGGCCGGTCTATGGCGGGGATTGCTATAATTATGGCCTGCTGGCGTCCGGCTTTCTGGACATCGTCATCGAATCGGGGCTGCAAAGCTATGATTTCGCGGCGCTGGTGCCCGTGGTCGAGGGTGCGGGCGGCCTGATGTGCGACTGGAATGGCGAGCCGCTGACGGCGGACAGCGAGGGCCATGTGCTGGCGCTGGGCGATCCGGCACGACTGGAAGATGTGCTGGAGGCGCTGCATGCGGCCGGACATGATCATGGGCACCATCACAGTCATTGAAGCGCGGCGCTGAAAAAGGCGGCGAATCGCTTGCCTTTTGCAGCACAGGCCCCTATGCGCGCCGTTCGCGAGTATTCAGTGAGACCGCCCGGCTAACTAGGGCTGCCGGGGCTGTCTGTAATCGTCGCGCCAACAAAGGAGACGAAAATGCCCAAGATGAAGACCAAGAGCGGTGTGAAGAAGCGCTTCAAGTTCACCGCCACCGGCAAGGTGAAGCATGGCGTCGCTGGCAAGCGTCACCGCCTGATCAGCCATAACGCCAAGTATATCCGTCAGAACCGCGGCACGTCCGTCCTGTCGGATTCCGATGTTGCCCATGTGCGCCTGTGGGCGCCCTACGGCCTGAAGTAAGGAGTAGAGGCACATGGCACGCGTAAAACGTGGTGTTACCACCAAGGCGAAGCATAAGCGGATTTTGGATCAGGCGAAGGGCTATTATGGCCGTCGCAAGAATACGATCCGTATCGCTCGCCAGGCTGTCGAAAAGGCCGGCCAGTACGCCTATCGCGACCGCAAGGTTAAGAAGCGTTCGTTCCGTGGTCTGTGGATCCAGCGCATCAACGCCGGCGTTCGCGCCGAAGGCCTGACCTATTCGCAGTTCATGCACGGTCTGAAGCTGGCGGGCGTCGAACTGGACCGGAAGGTCCTGGCCGACATCGCGATGCACGAAGGCGAGGCGTTTAGCGCCATCATCGCCCAGGCGAAGGCTGCGCTGCCCGCAGCCTGAGCGGACTGATCGCAAGATCGTCTTAAAAAGGGCGCCGGGGCAGATGCTTCGGCGCCCTTTTTGTTTTTCCAATGCCCGTTCGTTTCGAGCGCAGTCGAGAAACGGTCGAGCACACGCTTCTCGACTTCGCTCGAAGCGAACGGAGGAAGGAAGCCAGATCAAAAGGCGCATCCCATGTCGCTGCATCTCTGGTGGCTGTACGTTACGGCGGTTTTCCTGATTTCGGCCACGCCGGGGCCAAACATGCTGCATGTGATGACGCAGAGCATCGCCCACGGCCCGCGCAAGGCGTTGGCCACGATGGCGGGCCTGATGAGCGCGATCCTGTTGTGCCTAATCGCATCCGCGCTGGGCCTTGGCGCCTTGTTGAAAGCCTCTCCGCGCCTGTTCGATGTGCTGCGTTATGCCGGCGTCGCCTATCTGGTCTGGCTGGGCATCAAGGCCTGGCGCGCGCCGGTGGATGATATCGACGCGGTCAGCCCAACACGGGCACGCTCATTACGTGCGCTCTATGGCACCGGGCTGCTGACGGGGCTTTCCAACCCTAAGCTCATTATCTTCGCTGCGGCGCTCTTCCCGCAATTCATCGATACTGGCCGCCCCTTCGGCATGCAGTTGGCCATTCTTGTCGTCAGTTTCGTGGTGATCGAATTTGGCTGGCAGTGCCTTTATGCGCTGGGCGGCGTGAAGCTGGCTCGCTGGCTAGCCCCGGCCCGGCGGCAGCGTGCGTTCAATCGCGGCACCGGGTTGATGTTCATCGGCTTTGGCGGGGCGTTGCTAAGCGCACGCGCCTAACCCTTTCCTTGAGCGCCCGCCGTCGCTAAGGCCGCGGGCGTATCTCCGCCACACAGGCTCTGGAAGAAGAATGACCGAAATTAGCGCATTGAAAGCCGGCCTGATCGCCGACATCGCCGCCGCCGACACGCTCGACGCGCTGGAGGCGCTGCGGGTGGGGGCGCTGGGCAAGAGCGGGGTCGTGACCGGCCTCTTGAAGACGCTTGGCCCCATGTCGCCCGAAGAGCGGATGGAGAAAGGTCCGCCGATCCAGGATCTGCGCGAGAGCGTGACCGCCGCGCTGGCGGAGAAGAAGGCCGCGCTGGAGCAGGCCGCGCTCGACGCGAAGCTGGCGTCGGAAAAGGTCGACATGACCCTGCCCGCCGATATCGGACCGCAGGGCAGTGTCCATGCCGTCAGTCAGGTGATGGACGAACTGGCCGAAATCTTTGCCGACCTCGGCTTTTCGGTCGCCACCGGTCCGGAGATCGAGGACGACTGGCATAATTTCACCGCGCTCAATATCCCGGAAACGCACCCCGCGCGCGCGATGCACGACACTTTCTACTTCCCGGATGAGGAAGGGCAGAAGCGGATGCTGCTGCGCACGCACACTTCTCCGGTGCAGATTCGCACGATGATGACGCAAGAGCCGCCGATCCGCATCATCGCGCCGGGCCGCGTCTATCGCAGCGACAGCGATGCGACCCATACGCCGATGTTCCACCAGATCGAAGGGTTGGTGATCGACAAGGGCATCACGCTGGGCCATTTGAAATGGACGCTGGAAACCTTCCTCAAGGCCTTTTTCGAGCGCGAGGATATCGTGCTGCGCCTGCGCCCGAGCTATTTCCCCTTCACCGAACCGTCGGTCGAGGTGGACGTGGGCTACACGCTGACCAACGGCCAGCGCGTGATCGGCGGCGACGGCGATGCGCCGGGCGGCGGCTGGCTGGAAGTGCTGGGCAGCGGCATGGTCAATCGCCGCGTGATCGAAGCATGCGGCCTTGATCCGGACGAGTGGCAGGGCTTTGCCTTCGGCACCGGCGTCGACCGTCTCGCCATGCTCAAATATGGCATGAACGACCTGCGCGCCTTCTTCGACGGCGACCTGCGCTGGCTGAAACATTATGGATTTTCGGCGCTGGATGTGCCCACGCTGAGCGGAGGAGTCGGCGCATGAAGTTCACCCTAAGCTGGCTCAAGACGCATCTGAAGACCGACGCCGACCTGCCCACCATCCTGAAGACGCTGAACGCCATCGGTCTAGAGGTCGAGGGCGTGGAGAATCCGGCGGACAAGCTGGGCGCGTTCAAGATCGCCAAGGTGCTGACCGCCGACAAGCATCCGCAGGCGGACAAGTTGCAGGTGCTGAGCGTCGACCATGGCGATGGCACGCCTTTGCAGGTCGTGTGCGGGGCGCCCAATGCGCGTGCCGGCCTGATCGGCGTGTTCGGGGTCGAGGGCGCGGTGGTGCCGGTCAACGGCATGGTGCTGAAGAAGACAGCCATTCGCGGCGTCGAATCCAACGGCATGATGTGTTCCACCCGCGAGCTGGAATTGGGCGACGATCATGACGGCATCATCGAACTGGCCGCCGACGCGCCGGTGGGTCAGGTCTATGCCGACTGGGCGGGACTGAACGATCCGGTCATCGACGTTTCCATCACGCCCAACCGGCAGGATTGCATGGGCGTGCGCGGCATTGCGCGCGATCTGGCGGCGGCGGGCCTCGGTACGCTCAATGCCATCATCGTGCCGGCGATCGAGGGCGTGGGTCCAGGACCGGACGTGCGCACCGACGATATGGACGGCTGCCCCGCCTTCTTCGCGCGCACCGTGCGCGGCGTGACCAATGGCGCTTCGCCCGAATGGATGGCCAGGCGGTTGAATGCAATAGGGCAGAAGCCGATCAGCACTTTGGTCGACATCACCAATTACATCATGATCGACCTTGGTCGACCACTGCATGTCTATGACATGGCGAGCCTGAAGGGCGGCCTGGTCGCCCGCAAGGGGAAGGCCGGAGAGCAGGTACTGGCGCTCAATGGCAAGACCTATACCGTCGATGAGACGATGACGGTCATCGCCGACGATGAGGCCGTGCATGACATTGGCGGCATCATGGGCGGCGAACATTCGGGCGCGCAGGACGGCACGAGCGACGTGCTGATCGAATGCGCCTATTTCACGCCGGAGCGGATCGCGATGACGGGGCAGAAGCTGACCCTGACCAGCGATGCGCGCGGGCGGTTCGAGCGCGGGGTGGACCCGGCGTTTCTGGACGATGGCCTGTCGATCGCGACCGATCTGGTGGTCAAGCTGTGCGGTGGCGTGGCAAGCGAGGCGACCCGCGCCGGTGTCGCGCCCGCCACGCCCAGGATCGTGCACTACGAGCCCGACCAGTGCCTGGCGCTGGCGGGCGTGGATGTGCCGGCTGACGAGCAACAGCGCATCCTTGAAAGCCTGGGCTTTGCGGTCGTCGCCACCGGTGGCGGCGTCGAATATCAGGACGGCATGCCCGTCAGCGTACCGGCCAACTGGGCCATCACGGTGCCGACATGGCGCCGGGACGTCGATGGCTGGCCCGATATCGTCGAGGAAGTGGTGCGCATCGTCGGCCTGGACCATGTGCCCTCCACCCCGCTCCCGCGCGTGCCGGGCGTCGCCCGTCCGACCGCCACGCCGGAACAGCTGGTCGAGCGCCGGGTGCGCCGTACCGCTGCCGCGCGTGGGCTGGCCGAGGCGATCAACTGGTCGTTCATTTCCGAAAAGGAAGCCGCTGCGGTGGGCGGGGGCGACTGGACGCTGGCCAACCCGATTTCCGAAGATCTGAAGGTCATGCGACCTTCGCTGCTGCCCGGCCTGCTGTCGGCGACGAAGCGCAATGTCGATCGCAGCGCAACGAGCGTTCGCCTGTTCGAACTGGGCCGTCGCTACTTCAAGCAGGGCGAGCGGGCGACCGTTGGCTTCGTGCTGGCTGGTGAGAAGGGCCCGCGTGGCTGGCAGGCTGGCAAGGCGCAGGCCTTCGATGCGTTCGATGCCAAGGGTGAGGTTATCGCGCTGCTGGCCGCCGCCGGGGCGCCGGTGGGCAATCTCCAGAATTTCGGGGAAGCGTCGGCCGCCTATCATCCGGGTCAGTCCGGCACGCTGCGGCTGGGGCCAAAGGCGGTGCTCGCCGAATATGGCGTGCTGCATCCCAGCCTTGCCAAGCAGTTCGGGCTGACCGGCACGGTGGTCGCGGGCGAAATTTTCCTCGACGCCATTCCGGGCAAGCGCAAGAGCGGCTTCATGCGCGCGCCCTACGCACCCCCTGCCCTTCAGGCGGTGAAACGCGACTTTGCCTTCGTCGTGCCGGACACGGTCGAGGCCGATGCGCTGGTGCGTGGCGTGAAGGGCGCGGACAAGAAGAGCATCGTCGACGTGCGCCTGTTCGACGTTTTCGTCGGGCCGGGCGTGGAAGAGGGCTATAAGTCGCTCGCCATAGAGGTGACGTTGCAGCCGGGCAAGAAGAGCTTTTCCCAGGAAGAGCTGGAAACGATCAGCGCTGCGGTGGTCAAGGCTGCCCAGAAGCTGGGCGGTAGCCTGCGCGGCTGAACCGGCATTGCTTGGCAAGATGAAGGGCGCGATGAGCCGTCATCGCGCCCTATTTTGCTGAGATTGTGCGGGAAACAATAGACGGACGCCATAAAGCAAAATCATGTGAACGTTTCCCGGCGTAAGGCCGGGCAACGTAGCGGTATAAAAGCTCCGCCCGGTGGAGGGCTTTGCTGAGCCCAAGCGATGGGTTGCTGCTTAAAGATCCACGCCCGCCGCGATCGCTTCCAGCTTGCGGATGCGTTCCTTGAGGTCGGCGACCTCGATCCGGGCGGCGGCGGTGGGGGGAGCGCTGTCTTCGCTCTGGCCGTAGCGGATCAGTTCTGCGCGCTTCAACTCCAGCCAGCCGTTCCAGCCGCGCAGGCCAGCCGCGGTGAGGATGGAGAGGCCGGCCAGGCTGGCCGCCGCCAGGGTGATGTAGAGATAGGGGTCTTGCATATAAGCCTCCCTGCCCGGTCAACCGACGATCAGTCGCGGTCCCGGAGTTTTTCAAATTCGCGCTCCAGTGCGGTGGAGCCATCCGTCGCCAACCGCTCCAGCACGGCCACGCGGTCCTTGAGCGCCTTCACTTCCGCGCGCAGCCGTTCCGTTTCCGGATCGGGGCCGCGCTGGATCAGCGTTTCGCCCTTGCCGTGGCGCACGACGCCATATTTGGCCTGCAAAACCCGCGAGATTGCAATGATCGCCACGATAAGGACGACCATGGAAAACGGATTGTCGATCATCTGTCTTGTCCCTTGATGATATCGTGCGATCAGTTGGCGGGGCCGCGCAGTTGCTCGATCTCGCGATTGAGCTGGTGGCTGCCGTCGGTGACGATGCGTTCGACCACGATCAGGCGATCCTTCATCGACCCGATTTCCGCACGAAGCTGGGCATTTTCCTGGCTGAGCAGCTTGATGCGCTCGACCATTTCCGCATTCTTCTGCGGATAGACCGCCTTGCCCCAGCTATTTTCCAGCGGATAGCCATGCTTGATGCGCAGCCAGGTGGTGAAGATCCAGCCGGCAATGGCCAGCATGCCCAATCCTGCCGCGACCGGCGCAAAGGCTTCAAATGGAAACATCATGATTACTCCCCTTGCCTGATCGGTCAGCGCAGTGCGTCGATGTCGCGTGCGGTGCGGGCGGCGGGATCGGTGGCGATCCTCTCCAGCACCGCGATGCGCTCTTCGAGACGGCTGATGCGGCCAACCAGCTTTTCGTTTTCGCTTGATAAAAGGTCTATTTTTCGACCGGCGTCGGGTTCCGTTCGATGAACGGTGTTTCCATTGTCATCCGTCAACGGATAGCCATATTTCGCCCGCATCCAGGTGGTGATCACCCACGCGCCCATGGACAGGGCGACGATCGCGACGATGAAGCTGGGTCCGGCGAAATTCATCTCGTCTGCTCCCTTTCAGATCCCGTTCGATCAACTGCTCAGCGCAGGCTGTCGATCTCGTTGGCGAGACGGGTATTGCGGCTGGTATAATAGATTTCGATGTCGGCCAGACGGCGATCGATGTCGCGAAACTTGGACCGGACGTCGCGGGTCGAGCGGGTCGGGTTGGTGCGCACGCCTTGCCAGAATTTCTCATCATCGCGATCGGCATAAAGGCCGCTCGGCTTGTTCTCGGCGAAATAGGCGACGACGACATAGGCGATCAGAGTCCAGGGGAAGGCGCCCATCAGGGTGACGAGCACGGCCCCGACGCGAACCCAGGTCACGTCGATCCCGCTATAGTCGGCGATGCCGGAGCATACGCCCATCCATTTGCCATTGGCCTTGTCGAGGTAGAATTTGGTGCGGCGGGCGGTCATGTCAGTTCCTCCGGTCGAAGCTATAGTCGTCCGGCTCCTGGGCCGGGCGCTGCGGGCGGAAATCGGGGTTGTCGGCGGCGACGATCCGTTCGACCGTCTGGAGCCGTTCTTCGAGGCGACGGGCGAGAAGGTGGAGTTCGTCCAGCAGCTTCTCATCCTCGTCGGTGATCTTGGGCGCCTGCTTCCATTTGGTGACATAGTGGAAGATCAGCCAGGGCATGCCGATGAACAGCATGCCGCAGACGATGACGGGCAGGAAAACCTCTTCCATCGGATCAGCCTTCCCTGTTCATGCTGGCCTTGAGCGCGGCGAGATCGGCATCGACCTTGTCGGCCGACTTCAATTCCGCAATCTCTTCTTCCAGCGTCTTGGGCTGCGCGCCCAGGCTCATCGCGTCGGCGCGGCCTTCGGCCATGTCCACACGGCGTTCCAGCATGTCGAAGCGGGCAAAGGCGTCGTTGACCTTTTCGCCGGCATAGGCTTCGCGAACGCGCAGGCGGTTTTCGGCGCTCTGCATGCGGGTGACCAGGCTGTTCTGGCGAGCGCGGGCTTCGCGCAGCTTGCCCTGCAACTTGGCGATATCCTCTTCCGAGGCGCGCAGCGCTTCGTCCAGCGTCTCGATCTCATGACCCAGATGATCGGCCATGTCGGCCGCCTTCTGACGCTCGACCAGAGCGGCCTTGGCCAGGTCTTCGCGATCCTTCGACAGGGCAAGCTGCGCCTTTTCGGTCCAGCTGTCCTGCAAGCCGTTCAGCTTGGCGATGTGGCGACGCATTTCCTTTTGATCGGCGATGGTGCGGGCGGCGGACGCGCGCACCTCGACCAGCGTTTCCTCCATTTCGAGGATGATCATGCGGA
This sequence comes from Sphingobium sp. GW821-FHT02B05, assembly GCF_059421905.1. NCBI lineage: Bacteria > Pseudomonadati > Pseudomonadota > Alphaproteobacteria > Sphingomonadales > Sphingobiaceae > Sphingobium > Sphingobium sp. GW821-FHT02B05. The sequence continues at coordinate 60,153 of NZ_JBWKVW010000008.1, read as the reverse complement.
TCATCTTCGCGGGGTCTTCCGCCTTGTCGAGAAGGTCGGTCACATTGGCAGCGATGATGTCGCGGGTGCGGGAGAAAATACCCATTTTAACGTCACTCCTGGTCGTATCTTGGTTCAAGTGCCGGGGCGGGCGAGAGGGGGCAAGTCCCGCCCCGGCCGGATGTGCGGCCCTACGCGAGATAGCGCAGGGTCGCGGGGGTCTGCTGCGTCGCGAGAACCGTGACTTCGCTGGCGCGGGCCGGGCCGACCGCCGAAAGGATCATGGTCGATCCGAACAGGACGGCGGCGATGGCGACCGACATCAGCTGGCCGATTTCGCGAACGCTGTTGCTCTGGTTGGTCATGGTCATACTCCCTGAAACTTGGCCTTCATAGGTTCCGCGATTGATTGCGGATTGTCCTCCGCTTTGCAGACGTCGTGCCAATTCCAGAAAATGGCCGATTTCCGCGGCTTTCGACGATTGTTGGCGTGAAGGGTGCAATAGGCCACTTGCCAAGGAGTGGGAAATTTCACCATAAGTTGGCGCATGGAGAAAAATACGCAGTTTGTCGGTCAGAGCTTCGCCTTTCTCGACGCGGTCGAGCAGGCGGGCCGCGCGGCCGAACTCAATCGGCCGGTGCTTGTGATCGGCGAACGCGGCACCGGCAAGGAACTGATCGCCGAGCGGCTGCACCATCTGTCGCCGCGCTGGGGCGAGCCGCTGATCACGATGAATTGCGCCGCGCTGCCCGAAACGCTGATCGAGGCCGAACTGTTCGGCCATGAGCAGGGCGCCTTCACCGGCGCGACCAAGGCGCGACCGGGGCGGTTCGAGGATGCCGATGGCGGGACCTTGTTCCTGGACGAACTGGGCACCTTGTCGATGGCGGCGCAGGAACGGCTGCTGCGCGTGATCGAATATGGCGAAGTGACGCGGATCGGCGCATCGCGGCCGTTGACGGTCGATGTGCGCATCGTGGCGGCAACCAATGAGGATTTGCCCGCCGCAGCCCAGGACGGGCGGTTTCGACCCGATCTGCTCGACCGGTTGAGTTTCGAGGTCATCACCCTGCCCCCGCTGCGCGCGCGGGAGGGAGACATTACCGTCCTGGCGGATCATTTCGGGCGGCGCATGGCAGCCGAGCGGGACTGGCCGCAATGGCCGGGCTTCACCGCGGCCTGCGCGGCGGAACTGGAAGGCTATGGCTGGCCCGGCAATGTGCGCGAATTACGCAACGTGGTGGAACGGGCCGTCTATCGCTGGGACGAGCCGGGGCGGCCGATCAGCCGCATCACCTTCGATCCCTTTGCGTCACCCTGGAAACCCAAGCCGATGATGCCAAGGGCTAGTGCTGCGCCGGCGAGCGATGCCTCTGCTTCAGCGGCCCCCGGCATGCCATCCGTCACCTTCGAGGATGTAACCGACCTGCGCGCGGCAGTGGATGGGCATGAGGCAGCCATCATCCGCGCCGCGCTGGACCGGTTCCGCTACAATCAGCGGGCGACGGCCAAGGGGCTGGGGCTGACCTATGACCAATTGCGCCATTGCATGAAGAAACATGGGTTGAGCGCGGGGTAACGCCTGGTCCGTTCGCTTCGAGCCCGTCGAGAAGCAGGTAGGACTACGCTTCTCGTTTCTCGACTTCGCGCGAAACGAACGGAGTAACCGGGTTAACGGGTCGGCACGGGTTCCGCCCCCGAATAGTCGTAGAAACCCTTGCCGGTCTTGCGACCGTACCAGCCGGCCTCGACATATTTGACCAGTAACGGCGCGGGGCGATATTTGGGGTCGCCGGTGGTGGTGAGGAAAACGTTGAGGATTTCGAGCGCGGTATCGAGACCGACAAAATCGAGCAGGGTCAACGGTCCCATCGGGTGATTGAGGCCCAGTTTGCAGCCCTGGTCGATATCGACGACGCTGCCGACGCCCTCCCCCAACACGAAGACGGCTTCGTTCAACATCGGTAGCAGGATGCGGTTCACCACGAAGCCCGGCGCGTCGAAGGCGTGAACCGTGGTCTTGCCGATCTTGGCGGCGAAGCCCTCCACCGCCGCAACCGTTTCCGGCGTGGTGGCGAGGCCGCGAATGACCTCCACCAGCACCATCACCGGCACGGGATTGAAGAAATGAACGCCGACAAAGCGGCCCGCATCGGGCGCAGCCTGCGCCAAACGGGTGATGGGGATGGAGGAGGTGTTGGTAGCAAGGATGGCGTTGGGAGCGAGGATCTTGCCGACATTGGCGAAAATGGCGCGCTTTACCTCTTCCCGCTCGGTCGCCGCCTCGATCACCAGTTGGGCATCGGCGAGCGGCGCGATGTCGCCAGCCGGGGTGATGCGGGCGAGCGCGGCGTCGGCGTCGGTCTGGCCGATCTTTTCCTTTTCCACGGCGCGGGCAAGCAGCTTGGCGATGCCGGCCAACCCCTTTTGCGCGCGGGGCAGATCGACGTCCGACAGTATGACGTCATAGCCTGCCTGCGCCGCGACCTGCGCGATGCCAGCGCCCATCTGACCCGCGCCGATCACGCCTACCGTCCGAATATCCGTCATGCCTGTCTCTCCATTATGGCCATGCCTCTCTCTAACTGCACTGCGGCATCGGGGCCACCGCACATTGCAGCGGGCGATGGAATGCGTCGTCATGGCAGACCGATTGCGTGAGGCCGCTATTTCCGGCTTTGCGCTGCGCGGCGGCCATGGTTAAAAGCCCGGCATGTCTGTTTCCGAAATGATGCCTGCGCCGGCCACCGGACGCTTCATTGCCGCCGTGCATCATTTTCCCGTGCGCGTCTATTTCGAGGATACCGACCTGTCCGGCCTCGTCTATCATGCCAATTATCTACGCTACATGGAGCGCGCCCGGTCCGACATGCTGCGCGTCGCGGGCATCGACCAGCGTGCCAACCATGAAGGGGGTGCAGGCGTCTATGCCGTCACCGACCTTCAGATCAAATATCGCCGCCCCGCCCGTTTGGATGACGACCTGATGGTGGTGAGCCATGTGACGGCGGTGCGCGCCGCCAGTTGCGTCATTCATCAGTCAGTCAGGTGCGGCGCGGAAGAATTGACGAACGCCAGCATTTCCGTCGCCTGGCTGACGTCGCAGGGCCGTCCGCAGCGGCAGCCCAAGGCCTGGACCGACATTTTCACTCGCCTGTTGCAAGGGGAAGACCTTCACCCATGACGCTCAACCTGCCTGCCGGCGCCATTACCGACGCCGCGACCATTTCCCCGCTGGCCCTGTTCCTTCAGGCCGACATCGTCGTGAAAGGCGTGATGCTGGGCCTGTTGCTGGCCAGCATCTGGACCTGGGCGATCATCATCAGCTTCAGCTTCAGCCTGCGCAAGGCGAGCAAGGAAAGCCGCAAGTTCGAGGCTGATTTCTGGAAGGCGGAGGATATCGACCGCTTTTATGAATCGCGCGGCAAGACGGAATTTCCGGCCGCCAAGGTGATGGCGGCCGGTGTCACCGAATGGCGGCGGTCGACCGCGCAGAAGGTGATCGACCGCGACGGTACGCGCGACCGGCTGGCGACATCCATGTCGAGCACGATCGCGTCGGAAGTGGACCGGCTGTCGGATCGGCTGAACATCCTGGCGACGGTCGCGTCGGCTGCTCCGTTCATCGGCCTGTTCGGCACGGTCTGGGGCATCATGCGCGCCTTCACCAGCATCGCGGCCGAGCAGAATAGTTCGCTCGCGGTCGTGGCGCCGGGCATTGCCGAAGCGCTGTTCGCGACCGCCATCGGCCTGTTCGCGGCCATCCCGGCGCTGATCGCCTACAACCGGTTCAGCCATGGCATCAACCGGCTGGAAGCAGGGCTGACCCGCTTCGCCGACAGCTTCTATGCGACGCTGAGCCGTGAGCTGGAGGCACAGCGATGAACTTGGGCATCGCTGCAATCAGAGAAGCGATGACCTTGGGCATCGCTGCAAACAAGGGAGCGCGGTAATGGCGATGTCCGGTCCTCCCTCCGCCCGGCGCGGACGCGGGCGTGCGCCGATGGCCGACATCAACGTGACGCCGCTGGTCGACGTCATGCTGGTGCTGCTGATCATCTTCATGGTGACCGCGCCGCTGCTGGTGACGGGCGTGCCGGTGAACCTGCCCGAAACGCAGGCCAAGGGGCTGGACGCAGACGCCAAGCCGACGATCGTGTCGATCGACCGCGACGGCGGCCTGTTCATCAATGACGACCAGATCGGCGACGCCGACCTGCCCGATCGCCTGGCGGAGATCGCATCGGCCCATGCGGGCCAGCCCGAACCGCCGCAAATCTTCCTGCGCGCCGATACCGCGCTGGACTATGGCCGGGTGATGCGGGTGATGGGTGAACTGAACCGCGCCGGACTGAACAAGGTATCGCTGGTCAGCACCGATGCCGGTTCAGACAGCGGTAGTTCAGAATAGGGACCATAGGTCAGCGATATGGAGCGTACGGAAAAGATCGGCCTTGGCGTCGCGACGGCGGGACATGTCCTGCTGTTCGGGCTGCTGTCTGCCGGTTTCCTGTCCACCCCCAACCCGTTGAAGCTCAAGTCCCCGCCGATGGACATCAGCCTGGTGGACGAGGTCGCGCTGCAATCGACCGCGCCGCAGATTTCGACCCAGCCTCCGCCGCCCAGCGTGGCGCCGGAGGAGGGACCGACCGAGGAGGCCAAGCCGGCGCCTGAACCCGCCCCTTCGCCTGAGCCGACACCTGCGCCGCCGGAACCCAAGCCGGAACCGAAACCCTTGCCCAAGCCGACGCCGCCCAAGCCGGTGGCGAAGGCAGTGCCGAAGCCGCAGCCCAAGCCCGCGCCGGCCAAGAAGGAGGTGGCGAAAACGCCGGCGAAGCCGAAGCCTGCGCCGGAGAAACCTGCGCCCAAGGCAAAGCCGGCCCCGGAAAAGCCTGCCGCCAAGGCGAAGCCTGCGCCTGAAAAATCGAAAGCGGCAGCCGCCACGCCGTCCAAGGCCAAGAGCGACGCCAAGGGCAAGAGCGACGCGCCGGCCAAGGCGTCGGGCGCCGGCAAGGCGGACAAGCCCAGGGGGTCTCTGCTGGGCAAGGATTTCCTGAAAGGCATCGACACCAAAGACGATACGCCGCGCAAGGCCGCGCCGCCACCCGCCGCCGCCATGGGGCCGGCGCAGAAGTCGGCGCTGGACGCGGAACTGCGACGTCAGCTGAAGCCGCACTGGCGCCCGCCTTCGGGTGCGGACGCCGACCAGCTGGTCACGCTGCTGGAAGTGCGGCTGGACAAGAGCGGCGCGGTGATCGGCACGCCAGAAGTGATCGACCAGCAGGGCGTGACCGCCAGCAACCGGCCGCAAGCGAAACTGCATGCGGAACGGGCGATCCAGGCGGTCAAGCTGGCGTCCCCCTTCCGCAACATGCCGCCCGAATTTTACGACCAATGGAAATGGCTCCGGCCACTCCGCTTTGACGCGAGGCTGAACCGATGAAGACCAATATTCTACGCCGCCTGGCGATGGCCACCGTCGCGCTATCGGCCATCCTGTCTGCGCCGGCCATGGCCCAGCTGTCGGTCGATGTGACCGGTGAGATCGACAGCAACGTCAAAGTCGCCGTACCATCGCTCCCCGCGCAGCAGGATGTCGCCACGCCCGCCGGTACGGCCAGCGAGCTGGGCCGCAAGATCGCCGAAGTGATCGCGTCCGACCTGAAAGGATCGGGCCTGTTCGATCCGTCGGGTCCGGACGGGTTGCCCGCGCTCGCTTTCCCTGAAGTGACGAACCCGGTCTATGACAAATGGGGTGCCTATCAGGCGCTGGTTCAAGGGTTCGTGCGCACGACCGGTGGCGAGGCGGACATTACCGTGGGTTGCTATCTCTACGACGTGGCGCTCAAGCAGGAGTTGACGCGGCAAGGCTATGTCGTTGCGCCGCGGGACTGGCGCCGGGCCGCGCATAAGTGCGCCGATGCCATCTATGCCCGCCTGTCGGGCGAGAGCCCCTTCTTCGACAGCCGCATCGCCTACATCGCGGAGAGCGGGCCGAAGGGGAACCGCGTCAAGCGCCTCGCCATCATGGACAGCGACGGGGCGAACCATCGCTTCATCACCAATGGCCAGTCGATGGCGCTGACGCCGCGTTTCTCGCCCGATTACAAGTCGATCCTCTATGTCAGCTATCTGGGCAGCCGGGTGCGCCTCTATATCTACGACATCGGCGCCGGGCAGCAGAAGCTGGTGACGGAAAGCAGCAACGCGACCTTCGCGCCACGCTGGTCGCCAGATGGTCGCAACATCCTCTTCTCGATGGCGGTGGCGGGCAATACCGATATCTACCGCGTGTCGGCCAACGGCGGCACCCCGGTGCGATTGACCAATTCGCCCGGCATCGATGTGGGCGGCAGCTATTCGCCGGACGGCAGCCAGATCGTGTTCGAAAGCGACCGGTCGGGCGGGCAGCAAATCTACGTCATGAACGCGGACGGTTCCAATCAGCGCCGGATCAGCCATGGCGGCGGCCGCTATGCGACGCCCGAATGGTCGCCGCGCGGCGACCTGATCGCGTTCACCAAGCTGTCGGGCGACTTCAAGGTCGCGGTGATGACGCCGAGCGGCGACAATGAACGCATCCTGACCAATGGCTGGCAGGATGAGCAGCCGACCTGGTCGCCCAATGGCCGCGTGCTGCAATTTTTCCGCACGACGCCGGGCAAGCAGGGCAGCAGCCAGGTGTGGCAGGTCGACCTGACCGGGGTGAACGAACGCCGGATCCCGACGCCGCTCAGCGGATCAGATCCGGCTTGGGGACCGTTGTTGCCGTAAGGCTGGGTTCAGGCTGCTACCCCTAAGCGGAACCTAATCGTCTTGACAGCGTAACGACCTTCACGAAGCATGCGCTCTATGTTCGCGGGTGGGCATGAGGATTAAAAGGAGAACCCGATGAAATTGTCCCGGACGCTGGTGATGGCCACCGCCATCATCGCCTTGGCCGCCTGTTCGAAGAAGCCGCCGGCCGAACTGCCCCCCGCCCCCGGCGGTACCGGCGGCACGACGGCCCCCACCGGCCCGGTCGGCACGGGTGGCCCGGTCAAGGGCAGCCAGGAAGATTTCCTGGCCTCGGTATCGGCCGACCGCATCTTCTTTGGCCTGGACCAATATGATGTCGATGCGGAAGATCAGGCGACCTTGCAGAGCCAGGCGGCGTGGCTGCGCCAGAATCCGTCTGTGCGCGTCACGATCGAGGGCCATGCCGACGAACGCGGCACCCGCGATTACAATATCGCACTGGGCGAGCGCCGCGCGAACGCAGCGAAGAATTACCTCGCCTCGCTGGGGATAGATCCGGGCCGGCTGACCACCGTCAGCTATGGCAAGGAACGACCGGCGGCGCTGGGGTCTGACGAAGCCAGCTGGGCACAGAATCGCCGCGCGGTGACCGTCACCATCCAATATTGATCGTTCGATCGAGACATAGCGAAGGCCCGCCGGTCCGCATGACCGGCGGGCCTTTTTCTTATCGGGAGAGCGGCCAGCAAAGGATGTGAGAAAAGCTTAACTTCGCACATTTCCCGCAAAAATTGAAATATTAGAAGTAAAATAGGAAATTATATTTCAATTGCACTATCCAATTTCCGATCATCTATCATGGCCAATGACAAATAGGACAGATCATACACGATCCAGCCCCATCCCATGATTTTAACCCGCCGTAAAAGCGGCTAGGCATGGCCGATGCACAAGAGCGAGCCGAAGAAAAAGCCACCCACGATCAAGGAAGTTGCCGCCCATGCGGGCGTGTCCGTCATGACCGCATCACGCGCGGTCAACGGCAAGGCACTGGTCAGCGCCAAGGCGAAACGGGCGGTGGACCTGGCGGTCGAGGCGCTGGGCTATGTCCCCAATGCGTCGGCGCGAGCGCTGGCCGGTAGCGCGGACCGCCGCGTCGCCCTGCTCCACAGCCATTCGACCACATCGGCCTATCTGGGCGAATTGCTGCTCGGCGCGATGAGCGAGGCGCCGCAGCGGCACCTGCATCTGGTGGTCGAGCAATGCGCGCCGGGCGCCTTCGCTTCCGAAATCGTCGAGCAGGTGGCCCAGGCCCATGTGGCGGGCGTGATCCTGCCGCCGCCGCTATGCGACTGGGCCGAGCTGGTCGATGGTCTGCGTGCGCGCGACATCGCCATCGTCGCCATCGCCACCGATCAGGATGTGCCCGACATGCTGAGCGTCAGCACAGACGACCGCCATGCCGCCTATGACCTGACCCGCCATCTGATCGAGCTGGGACATAAAAGGATCGGCTTTATCGAGGGCAATCCGCGCCACCGGTCCAGCGCGCGACGGTTGCAGGGATATAAGGACGCGCTGGTGCATCATGCGCTGGACCTGGACGAGGCGCTGATCGTGCCGGGGGATTTCAGCTATCGGTCGGGACTGGATGCCGCGGAACGGTTGATCGCACTGGATGACCGACCAACCGCCATCTTCGCCTGCAACGATGATATGGCGGCCGCCGCGATCACCGTGGCGCATCAGCGCAAGATCAATGTCCCGGCCGAGATCAGCATTTGCGGGTTCGACGATACGCCGCTGGCCAGCGCGATCTGGCCGGCGCTGACCACCATCCGCCAGCCGATCCGCGACATGAGCCGGGAGGCGATCGGCCTGCTGGCGATGCGGTTCCGCAGCCAGGATGAGGGGGCGGACGGGATCATCGGCAAGGTGAAGCTGGATTATCAGCTGATCCGCCGCCAGTCGGACGCGGTGCCGGCGCGGCATTGAGTTTCCGGAGATGTTGTTCGCTTAAAGGAACCGCACCTGCCGCAGCCAGGCTTCGCACAGGCGGGGCCAGAGCGATACCGGCAGGTCCGGCGTATCGAGCGCGAAGCCATGCGGGGCGTCGGCGAAGATATGGAATTCAAGGCTGGCGCCCGCGGCCTTCAGCGCGTCATGCAGGCGATGGGCATTGGCGACCGGCACGACCGGATCGTTGCCGGCATAGACGATGAAGCTGGGCGGCGGATCGGGCAGAAGCTGCGCATCGGGCTGAAGCGCGTCGTAGAGCGCCTGTTTCTCCAGCGGCGGCAAGGGCGGCTTGTCCGCGATGATCGTGCGCCCCTTTGCATTGGTGGAGACGGGGGCATAGCCGATGATGAGTATGTCAGGCCGCTGTGGCCGGACACGACCCCAGGCCAAAGGATAATCCGCGATCAGGCAGGCGGCGAGATGGCCGCCGGAGGACAGGCCGACCACGCCCAGTCCTTCGGGCGCGAGGGGGCTGGCGCGGATCATGGCCATCGCCGCCAGCGCATCGTCCAGCGGCGCGGATGGGTCGGTGCCGGCATGGGGGAAGCGGTGAATGAGGACGAAGGCATGATAGCCGAGCGCGGTCAGCCAGCGGGCGACCTGCACCCCCTCCCGCCCCGCCATCAGCGCCGTGTAGCCGCCACCGCCCAGGACCAACATGGCGCGACCATTGGGCGTTTCCGGCGCGTAGCCCAGCAGGACGGGCCGATCGACTGCGGTGACGACAGCCTGTTCGGGGACCGTCGCTTCATCCGCCAGCGTGAAGCCGCCCGTCGCCGCATCGTGCAACGGCCAGACCAGATCAGCCCCCAGCATCAGGCGAGCCGGTTGCCATAGCCGATGATGATGGTGGCCAGGATCAACAGGCCAACCCCGCTCCACACCATGCGGCGGACGGCTGGCGCGGCATCCTTCCACTCGCGGAAGGCGAAGCCCCAGAGCGTGCCGAAGATGATGATCGAGGCCATGTGGAGCGTCCAGCTGGAAAAACCGAAGCGGCCCATCTGGCTTTCGCCCATCGTGTAGAAGAAGAACTGGAAATACCAGGCGGTGCCGGCAAGCGCGCAGAGCAGGACATTGGGGAGCAAGGCGGGGCGCTGACCCGATGCGTCGGGGGCGCCGAACCACTGGCCGGCCGACTTGTTCTTCACGATCAGCCAGCCGCACCAGAGCGCATTGGTGATGAGGCCGCCGAACATGACGAGGCAGAGCGTGGGCAGCCCGGTCCAGAGCGGGCCGGTGCCGGCGGCGGCCGACAGCGCCTTGACCGGCTCGCCCGCCGCCAGACCGAAGGCGAAGCAGCTGGACATGATGCCGGAGAAGATGGCGACGGCGATGCCCTTCCTGAAATCGAATTCGGCGACGGCGGCGGCCTTCTGCTCCGTGCTGAGCGCCTCATCCTTGCGGGCGCCCGCGCGGGCCACGACGACGATGCCCAGCACTGTGACGGCGAGGCCGACAAGCACGATCTGGCCGTGCAGGGTTCCGGCAATCTCCGTCATGAAGGTGCCGTCGAAGATAGGCGGGATCAGCGTCCCGAAGACGGTGCACAGGCCCAGCACCACCGCCATGCCCAGCGACAGGCCGAGATAGCGCATGGTGAGGCCATAGGTGAGCCCGCCAAAGCCCCAGAGGATGCCGAAGAAGACGCACCAGCCGGCGATGGAGGACGGCACCTGGGCCATCACGCCCATCAGGTCGCTGGTCTGGACCGAGGCGAAGAACCAGGGCGCGACCACCCAGGAGAAGAGGCCGCCCGTGAGCCAGTAAATTTCCCAGTTCCAGCGTTTGACGCCGCGAAAGGGGACGTAGAAGCTGGCCGAGGCGAAGCCGCCCAGCCAGTGGAAGAGGACGCCGAGCAGAGGATTCCCGATCATAGGTCAAGTCCCAGACGATAGAGGCGATTGGCGTTGCCGGCGAAGAGAGCGCGGCGGTCGATTTCGCGGAAGTCGGCGACGATCGCGTGATAGGCCTCCATGTGGCGGTCAATCGGGCCGAACAGCTTGTCGGTAGGGGTGTCGCTGGCGAAGGCGCAGCGGTTCACGCCGAACAGGTCTATGGTTTCGCGGACGAGGCCGCCGATGGTGTCAAGATTCCAGTCGCGGCGGATGAATCCCATGCCCGACAATTTCACCGCGACATGGGGCAGCGCGGCAAGCGCCTTCATGCCGGTGCGCCAGTCCGCCAGCCCATCGGGGTCGGTCAGGACCGGCATGCCCATATGGTTGATGATGACGGGGATATCGGGGTGGCGCGCGATCAGCTTTGCCAGCACCGGCATCTGCCCCGGATAGCATTGCAGATCGAAGGAGAGGCCGTGTCTGGCGAGCAGGGCATAGCCCGCCTGCCATTGCGGATCGACAGTCAGGTCGACGGGGCCATAGGTGCGCTTGGGGTCAGGATGCCAGTTGACGATATGGCGGACGCCCTTGACGCGCGGGTGCGCTGCCTGCGCCTCCAGCAGCGTGTCGATGTCGGGGTCATTGAGCGCGGCGAAGGCGACGAGGCCGGTGGGCAGGCCGTCAATGGCGGCGAGGCCATCGAGCCACTGGGTTTCGCGCAGCGCGCTGTCGGCGGCCGCGCCGGCATCGACATGGACGGCACCCACTACATTCCAGCGGGCCAGGTCGGCGCGATACTGCGCGACGCCATAATCATGGGCGATGGATTCGACGCTGCCATTGGGGCCATCGTCCGAGAATGGCGGGCTGAGCCAGTCGTAGCGGATGTGGTTCAGATCCCACAGATGGATATGGGCATCGACAAAGGGGATCATGGACCTCTCCGGTGAAAGGCGCTGAGGGCGCGACTTCATATTATTGGCCGGAGCGATGCCCCCATGCCCATGGCGCAGGCCGAACCGAGCAATCCGGTCAGCAGCGCGCGGCGATCATGGGTGGGCGTCAAGGACATCGCTCTCCGGGAAAAATGCGGCGCTCCGGCTCTTGCTGGCCGGTCGCGCCGCGCAACTTTGATCAGAAGGTGGTGCGTCCGCCCGACGTGTCGAAGGTGGAGGCGGTGGTGAAGCTGCATTCCTCGCTGGCCATGAAGCAGACCATGGCGGCCGATTCCTCAATGAGGCCAAGGCGGCCCATCGGGATTTTCGAGCGCATATAATCGACCTGGCTCTGCGGAAGTTGCGCCAGGATCGGGCTTTCGAAGGTCGCGGGGGTCAGCGCGTTGGCGATCACGCCCTTGCCGGCCAGTTCCTTGCCAAGGCTTTTGGTGAAGCCGATCACGCCAGCCTTGCTCGCCGAATAGGCGCTGGCGTTGGGATTGCCTTCCTTGCCCGCGACGGAAGCCAGGTTGACGATCCGGCCATAGCCGTTTTCGAGCAGGAAGGGCGCAACTTCGCGGTTGCAGTAGAAGAGGCCGTTGAGGTTGATGTCGATCACCCGCTGGAAGCTGTCCACCGGATAGTCCCACACCGTCGCGGTGGCACCGGTGATGCCCGCGGAGCAGATCAGGATATCGACCTTGCCAAGGGCTGCGGCCGTTTTCTTCGCGGCGGCGGCGACGGCTGCATAGTCCGACACGTCTAGCGCGACGACATGGGCCGCGCCGACTTCATCCCTGGTGGCGGCGAGCGCATCGGGATTGAGATCCCACAGCGCCACCCGACCGCCTTCGGCGACGATGCGCGCGGCGACCTGCTTGCCAAGGCCCGACGCGCCGCCGGTGATGATCGCGTTACGGCCCGCGAAACGGCCGGCATAGACGCTCATCCCAACACCACGTCGCCAAGATGACGCCATTCCGAGACATTCTGCGTCTGGACGCCCAGCTTTTCGATGCCCAGTTCCATGACGTCACCGGCCTTGAGGTAGATGGCGCTGGGCTTCTTGCCTTCCCCCACGCCCGGCGGCGTGCCGGTGATCATCAGGTCGCCCGGATAGAGGGTGATATATTCGCTGACATAAGAGATAAGCTGGGCGACGTTAAAGATCATCGTCTTCGTGTTGCCGGTCTGCATCCGTTCGCCATTGACATTCAGATACATGTTAAGATTGTGCGGATCGCCGACTTCATCGGGCGTCACCAGCCAGGGACCGACCGGGCAGAAGGTGTCATGCCCCTTGCCCTTGCTCCATTGGGTGCCGCGCTGCTTCTGGTTGAAACGTTCGGACACGTCGTTGACGAGGGTATAGCCCGCGACCTTCGACAGGGCGTCCTCTTCACTGACGAAGCGGCAGGTTTGCCCGATGATAACGCCCAGTTCGACTTCCCAGTCGCCATGCGTGCTGTTTTTCGGCAGCACGACTTCGTCGTTCGGGCCGTTCAGCGAGGACAGCGCCTTCATGAACATCATCGGTTCTGTCGGGATGGGCAAGTTCGATTCGATCGCATGATCCTCATAATTGAGGCCGATGGCGACGATCTTGCCGATGCCCTTGACCGGCACGCCGTAGCGCGGTTCGCCTTCCACGACGGGGAGCGAGGCGATGTCAGCGACCTTGGCCGTGGCGAGGCTTTGGATGGTCAGGTCGGACACGACGCCCGACAGGTCACGGATGTTGCCGTCGCTGTCGATGACGCCGGGCTTTTCCTGGCCACGCTGGCCGAAACGAACGAATTTCATGGGGGTCAGTCTCTCTGTCAGATCAATGGGTATAGGGGCGGTGCATCGTGATGTCGGGGTTGAGGTCCACGCCGAAGCCCGGCTTGTCGAGCGCGGTCACCTTCATCCGGCCATTTTCCGGCACCGGCTCGCCCAGCAATTGCGGATGGAACATCGGCACCACCTCCGTTGGACCCGGATGCATCATCAGGAATTCGGCGAAGGGCGAATTGTGGCGGGTGATGACGAAATGATAGCTGTAAACGGACGAGCCATGCGGCACGACCATCTTGCCATGGGCGTCGGCCAGCGCGCTGATCTTCAGGAGTTCGGTGACGCCGCCGCACCAGCCGACGTCGGGCTGGATGATGTCGCAGCAGTCCATTTCCAGCAGCATGCGGAAGCCCCAGCGGGTGGCTTCATGCTCGCCGGTAGTGACGAGCATGCCCTTGGGCACGTTGCGCTTGAGCTGTTGATAGCCCCAATAATCGTCCGGACTGATCGCCTCCTCGATCCATTTGAGGCCAATGTCATGCGCGGCGATGGCGAGTCGGGTGGCATAGTCGACGTCGAGCGCCATCCAGCAATCCCACATCAGCCAGAAATCGTCACCGACCTTCGAGCGCATGTCGGCCAGTTCGGCGATGTTCTTCTTGAGGCCCTCGACACCTTCGGCCGGGCCATGGTGCAGCGCCATCTTGCCGCCGATGAAGCCGAATTCCCTGGCCTTGTCCGGACGTGCGCCGGTGGCGTAGAATTGCAGTTCGTCGCGCACCGCGCCGCCCAGCAGATGATAGACCGGTTCCTGCCGTAATTTGCCCAGCAAGTCCCAGAGCGCCAGATCGACGCCGGAAATCGCGTTTATGACCAGCCCCTTGCGCCCATAATATTGGGTCGAGAAATACATCTGGTCCCAGATTTTCTCATAATCCGTCGGCGCGCGGCCTTCGAGGAAGCGGGCAAGATGCTTTTCCACGATATAGGCGGCCGGTTCGCCGCCGGTCGTCACCGCGAAGCCGACCGTGCCGTCCTCCGCCTCGATCTCCACGACCAGCGTGCCCAGCACGTTGATGCCGAAGCTTTGCCGCGACTGGCGATATTCGGGATATTTCGACATGGGCGTCGCGATATGATCGTCGATCCAGTGGCCTTCGCCCTGGTCATGATAGTCGGCACCACCGCCGCGCACGGTAAAAGCGCGGACATGCTTGATCTTCGGCAACGTCACGATCGGCACGCGAAAACTCCCTCAACCCAGCCCGCATCCAACATGTGGGAACGACAGGCAAAAACTTTCACAATATGATAGGTCGCGCAGATAGCGGGACCAGAGTGTCAGTTTGGCTGGACCGGAAGACTCAGGTCGGCCTCTCTTCACTCTTGTTTTTCTCATTTTGTGGGATAGAGTGTTATTAGATGAGACAGAAAACGTCAAACCCAGAATCGGATGGGCCGGAAAATTTGGCGCGAGAGGAAAAGGCTTCCGCAAAAGCGGGCGGGTCGCAGACGCTGCACCGTGGGCTGGACCTGCTCGACCAGGTGATCGACGGGCCGATCAAGCTGGCAGAGCTGTCCGAGCGGATGGGCCTGACCCGGTCGACCACGCATCGGCTGGCCAATGCGATGGTGGAGCGGGGTTTCCTGACCTTCCTGCCGCGCGAGGGCTATCAGCTGGGGCCGAAACTGTTGCAGCTGGGTTTTCTGGCACAGAGCCAGGCCGACGTAGTGCAGATCGCCCGGCCGCATCTGGAAATACTGGCCGCCGCGAGCGAGGATGTGGTGCATCTGGGGCGGCTGGATGGCGAACAGGCGCTCTATCTCGACAAGATCCCCGGTCGCCGCCGCGTGGAAATCTCCAGCCGGATCGGCGACCGCCATCCGTTGACCTCCACCGGCCTTGGCAAGGCGTTGATGCTGGACGATCCGGAACCGGTATGGCGCCGGATGTTCGACGCCGAATATGAAGCCGGCACCCATGCGGCCGATTATGGCGTGTGGCTGGACCGGATGCGCAGCTATGTCGGCGAAGGCAGATCCTTCGATCTGGAGGAGAATGAGGACCAGATTCGCTGTGTCGCCGCGCCCATCCGCGATGCGTCCGGCGCGATCGTGGCCGCGATCAGCCTGTCGAGCGCGGCGCAATATATGGACGACGAACGGATGCAGGATTTGAGCACCGCCGTTCGCGATACCGCCCAGAAGATCAGCGCGGACCTGGGCTGGACCCCCGACGTAAAATCCCCCCGCCGCCCGGTGCGGCGCTAATCATCAAGGAAGAGCGATCCCATGAAGCTGCTTGAAGGCAAGACCGTCCTCGTCACCGGCGCATCCACCGGCATCGGCCGCGCCGCCGCCATCGGTGCGGCGCAACATGGCGCCGATGTAGCGATCAACTATGCCCATAGCGACGGCCCGGCCCAGAGCTGCGTCGCGGAGATCGAAGCGCTGGGCCGGCGGGCGATCGCGGTGAAGGGCGACGTCGCCGACCCGCAGACCGCGCAGGATTTCGTGGCCAAGGCGGTCGAAGCGTTCGGCAAGGTCGATGTGATGGTGAGCAATGCGGGTATCTGCCCCTTCCACGCTTTCCTCGACATGCCGGTCGATGTGGTGGAACGAACCTTCAAGGTGAACCTGCATGGCGCCTATTTCATGGTGCAGGCAGCCGCGCAGCAGATGGTCCGCCAAGGCCATGGCGGGGCGATCGTGGCTGTTTCGTCCATTTCGGCGCTCGTCGGCGGGGAATATCAGACCCATTATACCCCGACCAAGGCGGGCGTACATTCGCTGATGCAATCGACCGCGATCGCGCTGGGCAAGCATGGCATCCGCTGCAACAGCGTGCTGCCCGGCACCATCCTGACCGAGATCAACAAGGATGATCTGGCCGATGTGGAGAAGCGCGAATATATGGAAGCGCGCACGCCGCTCGGTCGCCTGGGCCAGCCGGAGGATCTGGCCGGGCCGATCGTGTTTCTGGCGTCCGACATGGCGGCCTATGTTACGGGTGCTGCGTTGCTGGTCGATGGCGGCATGTATGTGAATTTGCAGTAAGAACGATAGGCAACGGGCAAAAGGGCGAAGGGATGACTGGCGATGAGCATGATTGACCGCCGTATGCTGATCGCCGGGACCATGGCGAGTGCCGCCATGGCGACGCCGGCGCTGGGCCAGACGGTCAAGGTCGGCCCCTTCCCTCTGCCCCAGGGATTCGAGCGCTTCCCAATCTGGCCCGGTCAGGCGCCAGGTGGCGCGCATGTCATGGTGCAGGAGGTAGAGACGCTGCGCCGGCCCGATAGCGGCACGGACGATGGCGTCTTTGCCCATGTGGTGACGCCGACCTTGACGCTGCTGCGGCCTGCAAAGCCCAATGGCGCGGCGATATTGCTGATCCCCGGCGGCGGTTACAGCCGGGTCGCGATCGGCCATGAGGGCTATAATGTGGCGCGGCGGCTGGCGGCGGCGGGCTATGCCTGTTTCTCGCTGCTCTATCGCCTGCCCGGCGACGGATGGGCAGCCGGGGCGGAGGCACCGTTGCAGGATGCACAGCGCGCATTGCGGCTGGTGCGGGCACTGGCGCCACGCGAACGGTATGATGCGAACAAAGTGGGCGTGATGGGCTTTTCGGCGGGCGGGCATCTGGCCGCATGGCTCACCAGCCGCGCGCCGTCGGAAAGTTACAAGCCGGTCGATGCGACGGATCGAGAGCCGATCAGGGCCGCCGTCGCCGCCTATATCTATCCGGTGATCCAGATGGAGGGGCCGTTCGTCCATGCCGGGTCGCGCACCCAGTTGCTGGGCGAAACGCCCTCTCCCGAACGCATGCGCGACTATTCGCTGGACCAGAATGTCAGCGCGCAGACGCCGCCGGTCTTTCTGGTCCATGCGATCGACGATCCCGCCGTGCCGGTGGACAACAGCCTGGCGATGCTGGCGTCGCTGCGGGCGCGGGGCATCGCGGTCGAATGCCATCTGTTTGAAAATGGCGGGCATGGCTTTGGCCTGGTCGCCCCGCCCGCCGCGCCGGCACCCTGGCCGGACCTGTTCCTCGATTTCGCGAAACGCCATGGATTATGACCCGTAAAGTCGCCCTTTTCGTCACCTGTCTTGTCGACCTGATGCGGCCGCGCATCGGCTTTGCCGCCATTCGCGCGCTGGAGGCGGCCGGGTGCGAGGTGGTGGTGCCGGAAGGGCAGACCTGCTGCGGCCAGCCCGCGCTCAACAGCGGCGACCGCGACCATGCGGTGGCACTGGCGAAGCAAACCATCGTGGCGCTGGAGACCTATGAAGCAGTGGTGGTGCCGTCGGGATCGTGCGCAGGGACGATCCGGTGCCATTATCCGGAGATTTTCGAACATGATGCAGAATGGTTGCCGCGCGCGCAGGCGGTGGCGGGCAAGACGTTCGAGGTCATGGCCTATCTGGACGAGGTGTGCGGGTGGCAGCCGGAGGGCGTGCGGGTCGATGCGAAGGCGACCTATCATGACAGTTGTTCGGGACTGCGCGAACTCGGCATCAAGGCGCAGCCACGCCGGCTGCTGAGAAAGATCGACGGGCTGTCCTTCGCGCCGTTGCAGGGCGAGGAAACATGTTGCGGCTTTGGCGGCACCTTTTGCGTCAAATATCCGGCCATTTCCAATGCGATCGTCGGTGAGAAGACCGATGCCATCGACGCGACGGGCGCGGACCTGTTGCTGGCGGGCGATCTGGGCTGCCTGATGAACATGGCGGGGAAGCTGAACCGGCAGGGGAGCAAGGTGCGCGCATTCCACGCGATCGAGCTGATCGCCGGCATGGGCGACGGCCCGGCGATCGGGGAAGAGGCATGAGCGGCTTTGCAGAGCGCGCGGACGCCGCCTTGGCCGACCGGACATTGAAGGTCGCGGTGGAGCGGACCGCCGGTACGGCCGAAGCCAAGCGCGCCATGGCGGTGGACGCTTTCCCCGATTTCGAGGCGGCGCGCGACCGGGCGGCGGCGATCAAGGACCATGTCGTCGCGCATCTGGGCGCCTATCTGGAGCAGTTCGAGGCCAAGGCCATTGCCGCGGGCGCCAAGGTCCATTGGGCCAGCACGGCGGATGAGGCCTGCCGGATCGTCATCGACATCTGCAAGGCGGCGGGCGCAAAAAGCGTCGCGCGGTCCAAGTCGATGCTGGGCGAAGAAATCGGCCTGCCCCATGCGCTGGCCGAGGCGGGGATCGGGCGGGTCGAGACGGACCTGGCCGAACATATCATCCAGTTGGCGGACGAGCGGCCCTCGCACATCATCTGGCCTGCCATGCACAAGACGCGCGAGCAGGTGTCGGCGCTGTTCAAGGCCAGGCATCGCAGCCCGCATGAGGAAGAGACGATCGCCGCCATGGCGGAAAGTGCGCGGCGGGAATTGCGCACGCAGATGCTGGGCGCCGACGTCGGCATATCGGGCGCGAATTTCCTGATCGCGGATACGGGCGCGGTCTGCACGGTCACCAATGAAGGCAATGCCGAATTGTCGCTGGTGCCGCCGCGCGTCCATATCGTGACGGCGGGGATCGAGAAGATCGTGCCGAGCATGCCGCACGCCATCCATATGCTGCGGATGCTGGCACGGTCGGCCACCGGGGCGGCGCTGACCCAATATACGACCTTCTATACCGGGCCGAAGCGGCCGGGAGATCGCGATGGGCCAGAGGAGATGCATATCGTGCTGGTCGACAATGGCCGCACGAAGATGCGCGAAGAGGGGCTGGCCGAGATGCTGCGCTGCATCCGCTGTGGCGCGTGCATGAATCATTGCGTGGTGTTCCGGCAGATTGGCGGCCATGCCTATGGCGGCACCTATCCGGGACCGATGGGCGCGGTGTTGACGCCTGTGTTCGACGGGCTGAAACAGAGCCGCGACCTGGCGAGCGCCTGCACATTGAACGGCAAATGCCAGGAAGTGTGCCCGGTACGCATTCCCCTGCCCACCTTGCTGCGCGGATGGCGCGAGAAGAGCTGGCGCGAGGGGCTGGAGCCGACCTCCATGCGCTGGGGGCTGGGCATCTGGGCGTGGGTCGCGCGGCGCCCTGCTCTCTATCGGTTCGGCACCGGCATGGCGGTGCGGGCGATGCAGATGCTGGGGACCAAGGGCTGGATCGGCCGTCTGCCGCTGGCGGGCGGATGGACCCGCTATCGCGACATGCCCAAACCCGCGCCGCAGACCTTCATGAACCAATATAAGAAGGAGCGCCGCAAATGAGCGCGCGCGACGCCATTCTCGCCAGGTTGAAGGGCGCTGCGCCGGACAAGGCGACAGCCGACGCGCTGCTGATCGCACCGGAGCGGCCGATGGTCAACATGGGCGCGCTGGCGGCGGAATTTCTGGCCCGGCTGGCGCTGCCCAGCGTGAGCGCCAGCCATGATGCGATCGACAAGATCGCCGATCTGCCGGCGGCGGTCGCGCGCTATCTGGCGGCGCAGGGGGAACCGCCTACCCTGTGCCTGCCGCCCGATCCGCGCCTGAGCGCATGCGACTGGAGCGGCTTCACCCTGCATCAGACGGCCGCGCCGGATGAAGTTGCCGCGCTGGCGATCGCGCGCAAAGGGATCGCCGAAACCGGGTCATTGGTGTTCGAGACGGCACCGCACGCACCGATGCTGCCCAATTTCCTGGCGCTGCATCATATCGTGCTGCTGGCGGTGAAGGACATTGCCGCGCATCTGGAGGATGCCCCGCTGGCCGGCACGCAACCCCGCGCCCATTATTGGATCACCGGCGTGTCAGGGACCACGGACATCGAGGGCACCTATGTGCGCGGCGCCCATGGGCCGCGCTTCTTGCACGTCATCCTGCTACGCGGCGCCGTGGACTGACCGTCAGGGTGCGCAATGGCGCATCACGTCGGGCGACAGGATGTCGCGCAGGCGCTGGCGCACCACATCGGCCCAGATCGTGTAGCCATGCCCGTTCATATGGACGCCGTCGGGCTGATAATTGTCGCCCAGCTTGCCATTGGCGAGGAGCGGCGTGGTGATGTCGCCATAATAGGCGCTGCGCATATGGGGCAGGAAATTCTGCGCCGCTGCGTTGAACAAGCGCTGCTCGCCCAGGAAAGCGGCGCGACCGGGGCTGGGCTTGGCCGACAGCAGCAGCACCGGAACGTTGGGCAGCAAACGGTCGCGCAGGTCGAACAATTGGGCCAGTTGCCGCATGACGGTTCGCACTGGGACACCGCTGGCGATGTCATTTTCGCCGACATAGAGAATGAGCGCGCGCGGGCGCCCCTCGCCAGCCTTGATATTGGCGAAGCGAGGCAGAATGTCGGTCAGCATAGCACCGTTGATGCCACGATTTTCCGTCGCCCATGGAGCCATGTCCTTGTCCAGGCTGATCCAGCGATGGATGGATGAGCTGCCCACGAACCAAAGCGCGCAATCGCCCTTCGCCACGCCCGCTTCGGGCAGGGTCGCGTGGGATTCGCGATAGCGGCCGTAAAGGCGCCACCCCACGATGATGACCGCGAAGACAAGCAAGGCCATCAGCAATTTGGCCAAAGGCGACGCATCGATACGGCTCAATCCTGCAATCCCTCGGCTGATGTCTGTGCGCACATAATTTCTTAGGCGCTTAACCAAGATTTTTTAAAGCTTCCTAAAGGGGAAGAGTGCAAAAAACCCGAGGGGCCGGGGGTTTATCAGTGAGCAAGAATCCGTCGATCGACCTCTTGAAGGGGGTCTTGATCCTGCTTGTGATGGTGGGCCATGCCATGGAACTGGCCCATGCGCAGAATCTGGCGCTGTGGATCGGATCTGGATTCCGCATGCCGTTGATGATCGGCATATCGGGCTATCTGCTCAATATCGGTCGATTGCGCAGCGAAGCGGGGGGCGATTTTTCGGGCGTTATGGCGAGCGCATGCTGCTGCCCTGGCTGGTGGCAATGATCGCCTATCTGGCCATCAGCGGCTGGCCGCTATCCTGGCGGACGCCGATCGATCTGCTGCTGCGTCCACCTTTCCACCTTTGGTACATACCGGTACTTTTCTTCCTGATCCTGGTCGCGCGCGCAGTGCCACTGCGACCGATCTGGCTGCTGGCGATCGGCGTGCCGTTCAGCCTGTCGATCATGTATGGATTCGGCCCGCAACATGGCGCGATCGGGACCAGCCTGGTGTCGCCCGACAGCCGGTATCTGCGTTATCCGGTCTATTTCTTCTTCGGGATGCTGATGGCCGAACGAGGGTTGCCGACCCGCTATGTGAGCGTTGCGCTGCTGGCTGCGGCGCTGGGCATGGGATGGTGGTCGGAACTGGAATATGCCCCCGATATCCTGGCCTTCGTACCCGCACGCCTGCTGATGTGCCTTGGCCTGATCGCGCTATTGCCCCATTTTGCTGTGCTGCGCCTGTCTTTCGCCCCGATCAACCATATCGGCCGGGACAGCCTGTTCTTCTATTTGTGGCACCCGATGGTCATGGGGTTGATAATGGCGACCGGCGTCAGTGCCGCCGTCACGCTGGCAATGTCCGTGCCGATCCTGTTTGCGCTGGGACGGCTATCGGCCAATCATCAGCAATTGCGGCGCTGGATTGGCAGCGTACCGACCATCCGCGCACGCAAGATGGAGCCGCTGCTGGAACCGGAACCGCAGCCAGCCTAGATTTTTCCGTATTTCGCCTCGAACCCGGCAATGTCGCCGGCGGCCAGATATTTGGCCTGGTCGACCCATTGATCGCGGACGGGGCGGCCCTTGAAAGTGCCGAGCTTCGCGTCGATCGTCGCGATGTCCGTGTCCGTCCAGCTTGCAATCTGTGCATAGCGCGTCACGCCAAGGTCGATCAGCAGCGCCTTGAGCTTGGGACCGACCCCCTTGAGGCGAAGGAGATCGTCCTCCGCCGCTTCGACGGCTGCGACCGACGGTGAGGCAGGGATGGGTTCAGGCGTAACGGGCAGAGCTGGTTCGATCGGGGCCGGTTGAGGCGCAACGACGGGTTCAGCCTCCGGTTCGGGCACCGCTTCATTCACCGGCGCGGCGGGGGCGACCGGTTCGACCACGATCGGTTCGGCAACCACAGGCGCCGCCGCGACCGGGGCGGCAACGATCGGATCGACGAAGGGCACCGGCGCAGGCGGCGGTGTCGGCTCTACAGAAACGGGCTCGATCGGTTGTTCGGCCTTGCGCCTGCCCGACAGAAGGAAGACCAGCGCGATAATGACCAGCAGGCCGACCAGCAGCCACAGTCCATAGTCCATGAAGAATTCCTGCATCGCGCGTCTCTTCCCTGCAACAATACTATACGCTATTTAAGGACGCTTTCCCTCGCGCCGCAAGGGTTCAGCCTTTTTCCGCTTCGCGCGCGACCTCACGCCAGCCGATATCGCGGCGATAGAAGCCGGTCGGGAAGTCGATGGCATCCACCGCTGCATAAGCGGCAGCCTGGGCGGCGCCGACCGTGTCGCCGGTGGCGGTGACGTTCAGCACGCGCCCGCCATTGGCGACCAGCACGCCGTCCTTGTCCGCCGTGCCGGCATGGAAGACCTTCGCGCCTGCCCGTTGCGCGGCGTCGATACCGGCGATCGTCCCGCCCTTTTCGGGCGTGCCGGGATAGTTGTTGGCGGCCATGACGATGGTGAGCGCGGTGCGATCGGCCAGTTGGACCGGCCCCTGTTCGGCCAGCTTCCCCTGCGCCACGGCGAGCAGCAGATCGACCAGGTCGCCATCGAAGCGAGTCATCAGCACCTGACATTCCGGATCGCCGAACCGGGCATTATATTCGATCAGCTTGGGTCCTTCGCCTGTCAGCATCAGGCCGGCATAGAGCACGCCGCTATAGGGCATGCCCTCGGCCGCCATGGCATCGACGGTGGGCCGGATGATCGTTTCGATCACCTGGGCTTCCAGTTCGGGCGTCAGGACGCGCGCCGGGCTGTAGGCGCCCATGCCGCCGGTATTGGGGCCAGTGTCGCCATCACCCACACGTTTATGGTCCTGCGCCGATCCGAAGGGCAGGATCGCGCTGCCGTCGGTCAGCGCGAAGAAGCTGGCTTCCTCGCCGGTCATATAGTCTTCCAGCACGACTTCCTCGCCCGCCGCGCCGAATGCGCCGGAGAACATGGTGTCCAGCGCCTCGACCGCTTGGGTGCGCGTTTCGGCGATGATGACGCCCTTGCCCGCGGCAAGTCCGTCCGCCTTGATGACCACCGGCAGCGCGAAATCGTCAAGCGCGGCAAGGGCGCCGTCCTTGCTGGCGACGCGAATATAGGCGGCGGTGGGGATGTTCGCGCGCTGGCACAGATCCTTGGTGAAGCCCTTCGACCCTTCCAGCTGCGCCGCTTTCTTGTTGGGACCGAAGACCGGCACGCCCATGGTGCGCAGATTGTCGGCCAGGCCATCGACCAGCGGCGCTTCCGGCCCGATCACCACCAGGCCGATCGAATGACGGGTACAGAAATCGAGCACGGCGCGATGATCCGTCGCGTCGAGGTCGACCAATGTGGCATGCTCGGCTATGCCCGGATTGCCCGGCGCGGCGAAGAGCGTATCGAGCCGGGGCGATTGCGCCAGTTTCCATGCCAGCGCATGTTCGCGGCCACCGCCGCCAAGCAGAAGGATGTTCATGTCGCCCATGTCCCCGGAATATGATGCCTATGACAGTTCGGGCCGCCTGTTAGCGGAGGAACGCGCGGGGGACAACGCGCCGCCGCTGTCGGTCAGCGAATTGTCCGGCCTGCTCAAGCGCACGGTCGAGGACCGGTTCGGCCTTGTGCGGCTGCGCGGCGAGATTTCGGGGTTCAAGCGGGCGGCGTCGGGGCATCTCTATCTGGCGCTGAAGGATGAGAATGCCGTGCTGGACGGGGTAATGTGGAAGGGCGGCGCGCAGCGGCTGGCCTTTTCCCCGCAGGACGGGGTGGAGGTGATCGCGACCGGCAAGCTGACCACCTATCCTGGCCGGTCCAAATATCAGATCGTCATCGAGAAGATGGAGCTGGCCGGCGAAGGCGCGCTGATGGCGCTGCTGGAGAAGCTGAAAGCCAAGCTGGCGGGCGAAGGGCTGTTTGCGGTCGAGCGCAAGAAGCCCCTGCCCTTCCTGCCGCGCACGATCGGCGTCGTGACGTCGCCCACCGGCGCGGTGATCCGCGACATATTGCATCGACTGGCCGATCGCTGCCCGACCAATGTGCTGTTGTGGCCGGTGCTGGTGCAGGGACAGGGCGCGGCCGAGCAGGTGGCGCGGGCGGTGCGCGGGTTCAGTGCGATGGACGGCAGCGGGCCGGTGCCCCGGCCGGACCTGGTGATCGTGGCGCGCGGCGGCGGGTCGATCGAGGATCTGTGGAGCTTCAACGAGGAGATCGTGGTGCGCGCGGTGGCCGACTGCACCATCCCTATCATCTCCGCCGTGGGGCATGAGACGGACACGACCTTGTGCGATTATGCCGCCGACCGGCGCGCGCCGACGCCGACCGCCGCGGCGGAAATGGCGGTGCCGGTGCGGGCGGAATTGCTGGCGGGGCTTGCCGAAATGGGCCTGCGCGCCGGGCGGGCCGTGCGGCGTGGGGCCGGTCAGGCGCGCGAACGGCTGGAGATGCAGGTGCGGCTGATGCCGTCGCCGGACATGTTGCTGGCGCCCCAGCGGCAGACGCTGGATCAATTGTCGGACGGGCTGGTGAGTGGGCTGCGCCATCGGCTGGCCGACGCGCGGGCACATCTGGGGCAGGCAGGCGGCGCGCTGCGGCCGGCTTTGTTGCAGCAATATGTGGTGCGCGCAGGGGAGCGGCTGGACCGGTTGCAACTGCGGCCCGACTATTTGCAGCGCGCCTTGTCGGAACGGGCCGTTGCCTTCGACCGGGTGTCGCGCCATTTTGCCTCGCTCGATCCCGACCGGCCGTTGCAGAAGGGCTATGCCCGCGTGATGGCGCAGGGCCGGTTGGTCCAGTCGGTCACGGCGGCGCAGGCGGCCGGCGTAGTGACGTTGCATTTCAAGGACGGTACGGTGAACGCCGCGATCGGCGATGCCGCGCTTGAGCCGAGGGCTGCGCCTGTCCTATCCTGCCCATCCCGGCCCGTCCGCAAGACGCGCGAAGCCGATGACCAGCCGCAGCAGGATCTCTTTTCCTGATGCTGCGTAAAGAGGCCTGAACCATGTTGATGTCCAACCGCGACCGGATCGCCCGGCTCCATTATATGCCCTACAGCTTCCGCGTGTTGCAGGCAGGCGACCATGTCCTGTGCGCCGTCACCGGCGAGCGGATCGCGTTGCAGGACCTGCGCTATTGGAGCATCGTCCGGCAGGAGCCCTATGCCAGCGCCGATGCGTCCGTGCAGGCTGAACTCAAGGCGCGCGGGGCGCGATGAGGCGGATCGGCATTGCGGTGCTGCTGGCATGTGCCGGGACGGCAGTGGCGCAACCCGGCCCACGTCCGGTAGCGGGGCGCGCGGACTTCCAGCTGAGCGGGACGGCGACGCAGGGCGGAGCCATGACCGGCATCGCGCCGGCCGGGACGGTAGCGCTGAAACTGGACGATCAACTGGTGCCGGTGGATGGTGATGGCCGATTCCTGATCGCTTTCGACCGGGATGCAGGGCCGATCGCGCGGCTGGTCGCCCGATTGCCCGATGCGCGTACGATCGAGCGGCAGGTGAGCGTCGCCCCACGCGCCTGGCGAATCGAGCGGATCGATGCGCCGATGCGACCGACCAAAAGCACGGAAGCCTTTCTGGCGCTGCGCAAGCCGGAACTGGAAGCGATCGCCGCCGCGCGCGATGTCGTGACCGATGCGCAAGGCTGGCGGCAGCGCTTCATCTGGCCACGGGTCGGGCGGATATCCGGCCTGTTCGGATCGCAGCGCATCTATCAGGGCGCGGCCGGCGCCTATCATGGCGGCGTGGATGTGGCGGGTGCGACCGGCCTGCCGGTTGTGGCGCCAGCCGACGGGGTGGTGATATTGGCGGCGGACAAGCCCTTCACGCTGGAGGGGCATTTGCTGATGATCGACCATGGCCATGGCCTCAACAGCGCTTTCCTGCATCTTTCGCGGATCGACGTGAAGCCGGGGGACCATGTGACCCAGGGACAGCGGATCGGCGCGATCGGCGCCACCGGGCGCGCGACCGGGCCGCATCTGCATTGGGGCATGAAATGGAACGATGCCCGGATCGACCCCTTGCTGATCGCAGGGCCGATGCCGAACGGGTTGTAAAAAGGCCTATGGCCGTCAGCTCACCCGTTTCATCCGAACGGCACGGCCACCCTCAATCTTGCCGATGAAACTGCCCATGGCGGCGCGCTTCAACTCGACCTTCTGTCCTACTTTGGGATCGCGCCCGGTGACGGCCTCAGTGGTCATCCACTGCGCGCCGTCTTCCAGCCCGATCTGCCATTTCCCATAGCCAAGGCTGCGCGCCGAGGCGATGACAGCGTCGATCCGGCTGACGCCCTCTTCCTGCGGCTTGTCGTCGCCATCATCGTCTCCGCCGCCCAGAAACGGTAATTTGGGGAAGGAGAAGCCGAAGAGGGTCTTGCGTGTCTTATTGAGCTCGCTTTTATCGAGCACCACGACTTCGTCACGCTGCGCCGCTGCGTCCATGGCGCCGACCTGCCGATCGAAGCAGGCCAGACGCGCGCCATTATCCGCGATCGCGCGGCATTGGAGCAAGCTGGTGAAAATTTCCGGACGGGGCTGTTGCTGTTTTGGCGCAGCCTGCGCCGGCCCCGCCAACAAGCCAAGGGAGAGCACCCATAACCATCTGTGATTGCCGTTCATATCCGCTCTTCCCTTCCCGAACCGTCTGATGCGCGTAGCATGCACCCGCCTGACATGACGTCAATATGACAGCTCTGCGCAATTTTGGCAGGTCCGGCCGCCACAATTGGTCGATCTTTACGCAGAACGGTGCATGATTGCTTCACCTTGCCGTAGCTTCATGTAATTATCTTGCAATACGACCGTAAAACAGGCGCTCCTAGTGCTTGTTGCATTTATGATACAGCCGCCTCCAAAAGCGGCTTTCCCCCTTTTCCCCCGCTTTACAGCGCCCTGTAGCCCGCGCAGTTTCCTGCGATCCATATGGGGGGATCGCTGTCGGGCACCTTATCCCTCCGTACGGGCACTGATGTGGCAGATCATCTGCCAAACTCCAGAGCAAGGGACTGGACCGTGAAAACATTTTCGAAGAGGGCACTTCTGCGTGCCAGCGCCGCTCCGGCGATCCTGAGCGCGTCGCTGATCGCGACAGCTGCATTCGCGCAGGACGCGCCGCAGACGGCGGAAGCCGATGCCGGTGATACCATCATCGTTACCGGATCGCTGATCCGTAACCCGAACCTGGTGCAGTCGACGCCGGTTCTGGCGACAACGTCGGACGAAATCGACCTGCGCCAGAGCAATAACGCGGAACAGCTGCTGCGTGAAATTCCGGGCGTCGTTCCCAGCATCGGTTCGGCAGTGAACAACGGTAACGGCGGCGCATCGACCCTCAACCTGCGTGGCCTGGGCAGCAACCGCAACCTCGTCCTGGTGGACGGTCGTCGCATGGTCCCCTACGGCCTGGGCGGCGTTTTCGATCTTAACAACATCCCGCTTGCTCTGGTCGAGCGCGTCGATGTGCTGACCGGTGGCGCTTCGACCACCTACGGCGCAGACGCGATCGCCGGCGTGGCCAACTTCATCCTGAAGAAGGATTTCGCCGGCTTCGAAGCCAATGTGTCGAACCAGCTGACCGAGCAGGGTGACGGCAACGCCTTCCGTGCAGACGTCACCATGGGCGCCAATTTCGACGACGGCCGCGGTAACGCCGTGTTCAGCATCGGTTATCAGGAAGTCGACCCCGTCTATCAGGGCGCGCGCTCCTTCTCCGACACCTATCTGGAATCCTATCTGGCCGAGTGCGTTTCGTGCCAGGGTTCGGGTACCTCGGTTCCCTCGCGCTTCTCGGTGCCGGGCGTCGGCACGCGTCAGGTCAGTGCGGACGGCAATTCGCTGGTTCCCACCTACCAGACCTACAACTTCAACCCGTTCAACATCTTCCAGACGCCGTTCAAGCGTTTCAACATGTTCGGGCAGGCCAATTACGAGATCAGCGACTCGGTCAAGGCCTATACCCGCGGCATCTTCTCGAAGAACCAGGTCAACACGATCATCGCTCCTTCGGGCGCCTTCGCCCTGTCGGTGGTCATCCCCTACAGCAATCCGTACCTGACCTCCGGCATCCGCAATCAGTTCTGTAACGCGAACGGCCTGACCACCGCCCAGTGTTCCGCTGCGGCCACCGCGACCAGCACGACCGATCCGAACTATCGCACCTTCACGACCTCGCTGTCGCGTCGTGCAGTGGAAGCCGGTCCGCGCGTTTCGGAATTCAAGACCACCTTCTTCGATTACGCGCTGGGCTTCCAGGGTGACATCGGTTCGCACCTCAGCTGGGACGTCGGTGGTTCCTACGGTGAATCGGAAAATATCCAGACGCAGAAGGGCTACACGCTCAACTCGCGTTTCCGTCAGGCTCTGCTCGCGACCAACACCACGACCTGCCTGACCGACACCAACGGCTGCGTCCCCGTAAACGTCTTCGGTCCGGAAGGTTCGATCACGCAGGACATGGTCGATTACCTGACCGCCAGCAGCGTCATCACGACCAAGACCACGCTGGCCCAGGCGCATGCGACCGTGAGCGGCGACTTCGGCGTCACCTCGCCGATGGCATCGAACCCGATCGGCTTCGCCGTCGGTGGCGAATATCGCAAATATACCGCGTCGATCGAATCCGACCTGCTGTCGCAGGCGAACGATCTGGGCGGTGCCGGCGGTGCGCAGCCCAACGTATCGGGTGGCTTCGACGTGTACGAAGCATTCGGCGAATTGATCGCTCCGCTGATCGAAGACCGTCCGTTCGCCAAGCTGCTGACGGTTGGCGCCGGCGTGCGGTATTCGAGCTACTCGGTCGATGCACCGACCAGCCCGAGCTTCGACACCTGGACCTACAAATTTGAAGGTAGCTGGGCTCCCGTCGACGACATCAAGTTCCGTGGTAACTATTCGCGTGCCGTTCGCGCACCGAACATCTCGGAACTGTTCTCGCCGCTCAACACCGGTCTGACCAACCTGGCGACCGACCCCTGCGCCGGCTCGGCTCCGGTTGGCAACGCCAACCTGACCGCTGTCTGTATCGCCCAGGGTGCGACCGCAGCCCAGATCGGCTTCATCGATCAGCCTTCGGCGGCTCAGGCCAATGCCACCAGCGGCGGCAACCTGGACGTCAAGCCGGAAACGTCGGACAGCTGGGGCGTCGGTGCGACCATCACCCCGACCTTCCTGCGCGGCTTCAGCGCCACGGTCGATTATTACAACATCAAGGTGAAGAACGCGATCACGACCCCGACGCCGGGCGATGCGATTGCGGCTTGCTTCGACAACATCACGGCATCCAGCGCCACCAGCGCTGCCTGTACGTCGATCGGTCGTAGCGAAGACGGCAGCCTGAACGGTACGGCCACCGGCCTGTTCCTGCCGCTGTCGAACCTGGGCACTCTGAAGACCGACGGCATCGACGTGTCGCTGAACTACAAGCATGAGTTCAACTTCGCGACGCTGTCCCTGGGCCTGAACGGCAACTGGACCAACAGCTCGAAGTTCCAGGCGACGCCGACTTCGCTGAATCGTGAATGCGTTGGCTATTATTCGGTCAACTGCGCATCGATCCAGCCGAAGTTCCAGTGGAGCCAGCGCACCACGCTGACCTTCGGCGATGTCGATCTCTCGCTGCTGTGGCGCCACATCGACAACGTGCGGTTCGAGCCGCAGCAGTTGGCTGATGATATCGGTGCCGGTATCGACGCAGGTTGCACGGATCCGGCCGGTGCCGATCCGGACGGCTGCACCATCGATCCGCAGTTCCGCAAGATCAAGGCTTACGACTATTTCGACCTGACGGCCCGTGCCTCCGTGTCGGATAACGTGACCCTGACCTTCACCGTCATGAACATGTTCGACAAGAAGCCTCCGATCGTCGGTGGCTCGGCAGGTTCGACCAGCTACAACAGCGGCAACACCTACCCGTCGACCTACGACGCGCTGGGCCGCCGCTTCGCCGTCAGCGCGAAGATGAAGTTCTGATCGTCATCGCGACACGCTAGGAAAAGAGAGAGGCGGACCATCTGGTCCGCCTTTTTTTTATGGTCGAACAAGGGAGATCATAGCTGCTGATCGAACCAGTGACTGGCACGTGCCGGCGGAAGCAAGCGCAACCCGGACCTTAATTTCGATTACCGTTCAAGCGGCGACCGGATGGTCCAGCGTCATGGGGATGGCGAAGCGCGCGGCGATTTCGGACGCCCAGCGCAACACCATCGTGATCTCGTCGCCGTGCAGGTCGAGCGATTCCCGTTTATGCCGCGCACGCTGACCGACGGTGAAAGCCTTGCCGGTCTTGCTGTCGGCCCCTAGCGCAGGACCAGCCAGTGCCGTCGCGATCGCATCAGGCCCTGCGTCAAGGCCGAAATGGCGGACCAGTGCGTCCAGATACCCAGGAATATCCGCCATCAGATGTTCGCTGTTTAAGGATCGCGCCCGCGTTGGTCCCAATGTCCGCAGCAGGTTCGCAAATTGCTGTTGCTGCGCCAACCAGCCAACAGCGGCAACCTGAAGATCGGTGAGTTGGAGAAGCGCAGTCTCATCCAGGCCCAATTCTACCATCCCGTCACGCAACTGTTTCACCAGGAGTTCGCGTACCCACAGGCGGCTCCACATCCCCTTGCGAGCGATCGAAGAAAGATATTGTTCCAGCGGCGCATGAAGCAGCAGTGCCCGCGCAAAGGGGCGCATCGCCATCATCGCCGGGATGAGCGCGTTCACGACATTGGACGGCTTTATGATCACTGCCTCCCCCGCAACGAAAGGCCGCGCCAGCAGCCCCAGGCCCTGATCCAGCACCATCGCGATACGGCGCCCTTCCCCACCGCGATGCCGCCATCCCACCATGTCGTTGAGCAGGACCGGCTCCTTGAGCGTCGATGCGACGCCCGGCATGTCGAGCAGCCGCGCCAGCAGGGTCGAGCAGCAATAGGCCGAATGGAAGATGAAATGCACAGGCGCGGCAACAGATGCAGCCGCGACCGCCTGCGACCGATCAAGGACGCGCGGCACGCGATCCTGTAAATGCTCATCCGTCAGGAATGGAACGCCCGCCCGGCCGGCGCGATCGACTTGCAACAGGTGGAAAGCATCCTGTCGTTCGTCATAGCGATGCGGCAGCCAAGACGGATCGGCCAGTAGCTGGCGGAGCGCGGGATCGAAACCAGTCATGGCGATGGTCCTTCGCATGATTGCCTGTCGGGCGGCAAGCATAGGCCGCAATTTGACTATTGCGCGCGTTCCGGCGTTTCGGCACCTTCGGGTCGGGGGATAGATATGGACAGTATAGAAGGCTTGCTACGTGCTGCGGATGAGGCTCGTGCGAGGGGGGATCGAACGCAGGAAGCTGCGTTGATGGATCGCGCCCTGGCCATCGCGCCCAACAGCCCGCAATTGTTGAACAGCCGCGGGATGCTGGCGCTGGCGCTGGACCGGTCGGATGATGCCGCCGACTTCTTCGCGCGCGCGGCGCAGGCCGATCCCAAACAGCCGGCCTTATGGATGAACCTGGCCACGGCGCGCCGGCGCACGGGCGACGAGCTGGGGGAAAAGCTCGCACTCGACCATGTGCTGGAGCTGGACCGGGTGCATTTCATGGCGCAGTTGCGCACGGCAGAATGGCTGGAGCGCAATGGCCAGTTGGCGCAGGCTACGAAGAATTGGAGCCAGGTTCTGGCTCTGGCCGATGGACTGAAGGACCAGCCCGCAGCATTGCGCGAGCGGCTTGACGAAGCACGCCGGTTCGTGCGCACGCGCATGGCGGATTTCGCTGATGCGGTGGACGGTCAGTTCGAGGCCGATTTCGCTGGCGCGCCATCACCGGACGTTCGGCGTTTTCAGGCCAGCATCGATCATCTGCTGGGGCGCCGTCGCATATACCGCAATGAATGTTCAGGCATGCATTATCCGTTTCTGCCGGCGGACGAATTTTTCGACCGAGGACATTTTCCCTGGATGGCGGAGCTGGAGGCAAAGACCGATGTCATCCGCAGCGAATTGCGCAACCTGCTGAAGCAGGGGCAGGATCTGTTGCGTCCCTATGTGCGGCTGGATGCCGGGACTCCGGACAATGTTTGGAGCGCGCTGGACCAGTCGCTCGACTGGGGGGCTTGTTTTCTGTGGGAATATGGCGTGCGCAACGATCCGGTTTGCGATCTGTGCCCCGAAACCGCTGCGGCATTGGAAACACTGCCGCGCAGCGACATTAACGGCCGGGCGCCGTCGGCCTTCTTCTCGCTGCTCAAGCCCAAGGCGCATATTCCGCCCCATAGCGGGGTGACCAACATGCGCGCGATCGTCCATCTGCCGTTGATCGTTCCGCCCGACTGCGGGTTCCGCGTCGGCGGCGAGACTCGTGCATGGGAGGAAGGCCGGGCCTTCGCATTTGACGATACGATCGAGCATGAAGCCTGGAACAATAGCGACGCAATGCGTGCCGTGTTGATCTTCGACGTTTGGAATCCGTATCTTACCGAACGAGAGCAAGAGCTTCTTCGGCGCTATTTCGCGTTTGCAGACCAAAGTGCGCACCGGCCGGAAACTTGAATTGCGACAGTTATTGGCCATTGCCCGGACACGATATTTATATCACAATTGCGCAATAGCCTGCCGATCAGACCGCTCTCCTGGGGAACGGAACGCTGAAGGTCCGCAAAGATGGCTTTGATCCGTTAGGAGTGTTTGAATGAAATTGCGTATTGGCCAGATCATGATCGGCCTTTCGATCCTGTCCGCCCCGGCCTACCTTCCCGCGCAAACGCCGCAGCCGGCTGCCAAGCTGGACAGGAATGATCCGGGCGCGATTCGGTGCCGCCGTCTGGATGTGACGGGTTCGCTGGTGCGCAAGGAGCGCGTTTGCAAGACCAACGCCGAATGGCGAGCCATCAGCGAACAGCAGAATCGCGATGCGGATGACATGATCACGCGCAGCCGGGCAGGCATGAATCCCAGCGGTTGAAAGCCTGCGCGCATAGCGATCGATGAAAAAGGCTCGCTGATCGTCTCAGCGAGCCTTTTTTCTATCAGGCTACGGTCAGCGCCAGCGCGCCGTCTCCATCCTCGACCTTCACCGTCGACCCGTCAGGCACGTCGCCGCGCAGGATGAGGTCGGCGAGCGGGTCTTGCAGGTAGCGCTGTACGGCGCGTTTCAGCGGGCGCGCGCCATAGACCGGGTCATAGCCGACCCGGCCGAGCCAGGCGCGCGCGCCTTCGGTCAGATCGAGGACGATCTTGCGGTCTTTCAGCAGCTTGCCGATGCGGGCGACCTGAATATCCACGATCGGGGCCATATGCGCGGCGCCCAGACGGTGGAACAGGATCACTTCGTCCAGACGGTTCAGGAATTCCGGGCGGAAGTGACCCCGCACGATATCCATCACCTGATCCTCGACCTTCTCTACCGGTTCGTCGTCGGTCAGGCCGGTCAGATACTGGCTGCCCAGGTTCGATGTCAGCACGATGATCGTGTTGGTGAAGTCCACCGTGCGCCCCTGCCCGTCGGTCAGGCGGCCGTCGTCCAGCACCTGAAGCAGGATGTTGAACACGTCGCCATGCGCCTTTTCGACCTCATCGAACAGGACGACCTGATAGGGGCGGCGACGCACCGCTTCGGTCAGGACGCCGCCTTCCTCATAGCCGACATAGCCCGGCGGCGCACCGATCAGGCGCGCGACCGAGTGCTTCTCCATGAATTCGCTCATGTCGATGCGCACCATCGCTGAATCGTCATCGAACAGGAAGCCGGCGAGCGCCTTGGTCAGTTCGGTCTTGCCGACGCCCGTGGGGCCGAGGAAAAGGAAGGAGCCGAGCGGGCGGTTGGGATCTTGCAAGCCCGCGCGTGAACGACGCACGGCGGTGGACACGGCCTTGACCGCATCCGCCTGCCCGATGACACGCTTGCCGAGCGTCGCTTCCATCGCCAGCAGTTTCTCGCGCTCTCCGGTCATCATCCGTTCGACCGGGATGCCGGTCCAGCGGGCGACGACGCCGGCGATGTCCTCCGCCGTCACTTCCTCACGCAACATCGCACCTTCCGACGCGGTCGCCGCTTCGGCCAGGCGCTTTTCGAGCGCGGGGATGGTGCCGTAGGACAGTTCGCTCATCTTCGCGAGGTCGCCGGCGCGCTGCGCCTGCTCCAGTTCCAGCCGGGCGGCGTCGAGCTGCTCCTTCACCTTGGCTTCGCCGGCGATCTTGTCCTTTTCCGACTGCCAACGGGTGGTGAGCGCGGCCGACTGTTCCTCCAGATTGGCAAGGTCTTCCTGCAAGGCGTCGAGGCGATCGGCAGATGCCTTGTCGGTCTCCTTCTTCAGCGCCTCCCGCTCGATCTTGAGCTGGATGATGCGACGGTCGAGATTCTCGATCTCTTCGGGCTTGCTTTCCACCTCCATGCGCAGGCGGCTGGCGGCCTCGTCCATCAGGTCGATCGCCTTGTCGGGCAGGAAACGGTCGGTGATGTAGCGGTTGGAGAGCGTTGCTGCGCTGACTAGCGCGCCGTCGGTGATGCGCACGCCATGATGGAGTTCATACTTCTCCTTCAGGCCGCGCAGGATGGAGATGGTGTCCTCCACCGTCGGCTCGCCGACGAAGACGGGCTGGAAGCGGCGCTGGAGCGCGGGATCTTTCTCCACATATTTGCGATATTCGTCGAGCGTCGTCGCGCCGATGCAATGGAGTTCGCCGCGCGCGAGGGCGGGTTTCAGCAGATTGCCGGCGTCCATCGCGCCTTCGCTCTTACCCGCGCCGATCAGCGTGTGCATTTCGTCGATGAAGAGAATGACCTGACCGTCGGCGCCCTTCACTTCGTCGAGGACGCCCTTCAAGCGTTCCTCGAACTCGCCGCGATATTTGGCGCCCGCGATCAGCGAGCCCATGTCGAGCGCCATCAGCGTGCGATCCTTGAGCGTGTCGGGCACATCGCCATTGGCGATGCGCAGCGCCATGCCTTCGGCGATCGCGGTCTTGCCGACGCCGGGGTCGCCGATCAGGACCGGGTTATTCTTGGTCCGGCGAGCGAGAATCTGGATGGTGCGGCGAATTTCCTCGTCGCGGCCGATGACCGGGTCGAGCTTGCCCGCGCGCGCCGCTTCGGTAAGGTCGCGGGCGAATTTCTTGAGCGCGTCATAGCGATCCTCCGCGCCGGCCGTGTCGGCGGTGCGACCGCCGCGCAAGGCGTTGATCGCAGCGTTGAGCGCTTCGGGCTTCACGCCGGCCGCCGCCAGCGCCTTGCCCGCCGTCGTGGTGGTGGCGAGCGCCAGGGCGAGCAGCAAACGTTCGACGGTGACGAAACTGTCGCCCGCCTTGGTCGCGACCTGCTCGGCACTGTCGAGCACGCGCACGGCATCATTGTCGAGGCCCGGCGTCTGTTGCGCGCCGCTGCCGGAAACGGCCGGCACCTTGGCCAGCGCGGCATCGGTGTCGCGCAGCGCAACTTCGGCCGATCCGCCCGCCGCCTTGATCAGGCCGGACGCCATACCCTGCTGGTCTTCCAGCAGGGCCTTCAGCAGATGTTCCGGGCCGATCCGCTGATGGCTCATGCGGATCGCCACGGTTTGCGCCGATTGGAGAAAGCCCTTGGCGCGGTCGGTGAATTTTTCGAGGTTCATGACATCCCACTCAGACTAGATGCTGGCGATGTAGTGTTGCTCAAAAACCACACAAGGGGCGGTCTATAATTTCCTTATCTGGTCGCCTTCTCCGCCTGCGGCGCGAAGATGTCGCCGAAGAAGTCCTTTGCAAACCAGCGCGGCGGCGCGTCGCCATCGGCCATCGCGCGGGTGATGCGATAATTGGCCTCGGCAAAGCGGGCGCCGGCGTTCCAGTCGATCTTCTGCATCATATCGTCGCCGGGATGATGATAGGCGCCGCCCAGGAAATCCCCCCACGCCTTTTCGCCGCCATTGGCATAGCCGGTGGCGAGGAAGACGGCGGGCACGCCCTGCTTCACGAACATATAATGGTCGGAGCGCACGAAGATCGTCTCCTGCGGCATCGGATCGGGCGCGAGTTTCACGCCCATCGGGTCGACCGCCTTGGCCACGATGGGGCCAAGGGTCGAATGGTCGGCGCCAAAGGCGATGACGTCAGTGAAGGGATAGAGCAGCAACGGCATGTCGAGATCGACATTGCCGACGATCTGCTTGACCGGGACGGTGGGGTGGCGGGCGAAATAGTCGGCGCCGAGCAGCCCCTTTTCCTCTGCGGTGGAGGCCAGGAAAATGATCGAGCGGCGCGGCTTATCCGGCGATTGCGCCATGGCACGGGCAACCTCCAGCATGGTTGCGATGCCGGCGCCATTGTCCAGCGCGCCATTGTTGATCCGGTCCTTGTCGGCGGCATCGCCGGCTTTGGCGGGGCTGATGCCGATATGGTCGAGATGGGCGGACAGGACGACATATTCGTCCTTCAGCTTGGGGTCGCTGCCGGGCAGGATGGCGACGACATTGGGGCTGGTGACGCGCTGGCTGACCGTATCGGCTTTGATCGTCACGCT
Organism: Sphingobium sp. GW821-FHT02B05; assembly: GCF_059421905.1. Lineage (NCBI taxonomy): Bacteria > Pseudomonadati > Pseudomonadota > Alphaproteobacteria > Sphingomonadales > Sphingobiaceae > Sphingobium > Sphingobium sp. GW821-FHT02B05. The sequence continues at coordinate 23,286 of NZ_JBWKVW010000008.1, read as the reverse complement.
GGTCTTGAGCGCAAAGCCTTTAGGCTTGCCGCCTGCCTTGTCCGCGGTCTTGCGGATCGCGGCGATGGTCGTGGGGGCGCCGGCAAACACCGCCTGCGCCGCCGGATCGTTCAGCATGGCGGACGCGCGCAGGCCCGGCGCGGCGTTGAAGGGAACGCCTTGGGGCGATACCCATGTGAAATCCGGCTCGTCGGCAAATTGCACCATGCGCGCCCAGGGGCGAGCCTTGGCCGACTGGAGCGTGTTGAGCGCGATCATGCCGATGGCGCCATGGGATTCGGCGATCTTGCCCTTGGTGGCGGAGAGGTGGGCGCCCTCCTCGCTCGGCAGCCCCTTGGGATAACCGCGCAGGGTAACGACGATCTTCCCCTTCACGTCGAGGCCGGCATAATCGTTCAGGCCAAGCCGCGCATTTTCAAGGCCGAAGCCGACGAAGACGAGCGGTGCCGTGACGTCCAGATGCGGCTGGTCGGCATTGATGCCGACGATGACGTCACCGGCATGGGTGAAGCTCTTCGCCCCAGCAGGGCCGCTGACGGTCAGGGTGGCGGGCGTCTTGCCGAACTCGGTCTTCTGGAAAGTGATGCGCTGGAGCCAGCTGCCCCCATTTGCATTGGCGTCGCCGGCGGGCTTGAGGCCGAGGCCGTCAAACTGGCTGGCGACATAGCGGGCGGCGATTTCATGCCCTTCGCTGCCCGTGTCGCGACCTTGCAGCAGGTCGTCGGCGAGAAATTCGACATGCGCGCGCATCGCGGCGGCGGTGAAGACCGGTTCAGACGCCTGCTGCGCGGCAAGGGCTGCGGGAAGGAGCAGCGCGGTCATCGCTGCCAGAGCCATGGGGGTTTTCATCGGAAATAAGGTCCACTGATTGCGGGATGTGGCACGATTTGCCTCCGCCCCCTGCCCCTGTCCAGCAATAAGCGTGTTGCGATGCTAAAACGGCCCGCTATGCTGCGCCATCCATCGCGCCGACAGCCTGTCGGTATGCGCAAATTTCCCGTTTTCATGAGGTTCTCATGGCCCTTTCCCCGATGTCGCGCCGCCTGTCCCTGATGCTGGGCCTGTCGGCCCTGGCGCTTTCCCCGGTCCTGGCGCCTATGGCCCATGCCGCCAGACCCGCAACGGCCGCCGCACCTGCGCCGGTCGCCAGCCTCGTGTCGCAGGTCGATATTCCCTATGAGGAATTCACGCTGAAGAACGGGCTGCGCGTCATCGTGCATACGGATCGCAAGGCGCCGGTGGTCGCTGTGTCGGTCTGGTATCATGTGGGGTCGCGCTTCGAGCCGGCGGGCAAGACGGGCTTTGCCCACCTGTTCGAACATCTGATGTTCTACGGCTCGGAAAATGCCGATGGCCCCTTCTTCGGCCGGCTGGAGGATATCGGCGCGACCGACTGGAACGGGACGACCTGGTTCGACCGCACCAATTATTTCGAGACGGTGCCGACCGGCGCGCTGGACCGGGCCTTGTTCCTTGAGTCCGATCGCATGGGGCATCTGCTCGGCGCGGTTACCCAGACCAAGCTGGATACGCAGCGCGGCGTGGTGCAGAATGAAAAGCGCATGGGCGAAAATGAGCCGTACGGGCTGGTCGAATATGCACAGCTGGACGCGATGCTGCCGGCGGGCCACCCCTATCGTCACTCCACGATCGGGTCGATGGCGGACCTGAATGCGGCAAGCCTGGCCGACGTACAAAGCTGGTTCAAGACGCATTATGGGCCGAACAATGCCGTGCTGGTGCTGGCGGGCGACATCGACGTCGCCACTGCCAAGGCGAAGGTCGAGAAGTGGTTCGGCAACATCGCCGCCGGTCCCGCGCCCAAGGATGTGGATGCGACCGTCCCGACCCTCGACAAGGATGTCGAGAAGGTCATGCACGACAATGTCGCCGCGACCCGCCTTTATCGCAACTGGATCGTGCCGGGCGTCAATTCGGACGAATTGCGGCAGCTGGATCTGGCCATGACCGTGTTCGGCGGCCTAGGGTCGTCGCGGCTCGACAATGTGCTGGTGCGCGACGAGAAGGTCGCCGTGGCGGTCAAGGCCAGCATCCAGCCGTTCGAGAAACTGAGCATCGCCGAAATCACGGTGGACGTGAAGCCGGGCGCCGACCCGGTGGCCGTGGGCAAGCGGCTGGACGCGCTGCTGGCCGACTATCTCGCCAAGGGGCCGAGCGCCGATGAAGTTCTGCGCGCGGCGACGACGCAGGCGGCCGGCACCATTTCGGGGCTGGAGAAGGTCGGCGGCTTCAGCGGCAAGGCGGTGACGCTGGCCGAAGGGGCGGTCTATTCCAACGATCCGGCCAAATATAAGAAGGATCTGGCCGTTTATGCGTCGGCCACGCCGCAGAGCGTGACCGCGGCGGCGCGCAAATGGCTGGGCCGGCCGGTGCTGCGCCTGACCGTGGCGCCGGGCGAGCGCAGCGCCGCCGACAATGCGCTGGCAGGCAATGCGACGGCCGAGAACGGGAATATCGGTGGCGCTGGGCACAAGCCGGCCTTCTTCCGCGATCCCGACGCCGCCGCGCCCAAAGCCGCGACGCCGCCCGCCCCGACCAAGATCGCCGAGCCGCCGATCGAGCCGGTCAAGGATCTGGACTTCCCCGACATCGAGCATGCGACGCTCAAAAACGGCATCAAGGTCGCGCTGGCGCATCGCTCGACCGTGCCGACGGTACGGGTGTCGGTCGCCTTCGACGCGGGTAATGCTGCCGACGACAAGGCGAAGCTGGGCACGGCGGGCCTGACCGCCGCGCTGCTGGACGAAGGCACCACGACCCGGTCGTCGGTGCAGATCGCCGAGGAGCAGGAACGGCTGGGCGCGTCGATCAGCGCGGCCAACAGCATGGACCGCACCAATGTCGGCCTGTTCGCGCTCAAGCCCAATCTGGATGCGTCGCTGGGCCTGCTGGCCGATGTGATCCGCAATCCGGCTTTCGCGCCGGCCGAAGTGGAGCGGCTGCGTGGACAGGTGCTGACCGGTATCCAGGCGGAAAAGACGTCGCCGATGTCGATCGCCCAACGCATGCTGCCGCCCATGCTCTATGGGCAGGCGCACCCTTATGGCATCCCCTTCACCGGGTCCGGCACCGAAACCGGCGTCAAGGCAGTGACGCGGGCGGACCTTATGGCGTTTCACGACACATGGTTGCGGCCCGACAATGCGACCATCTTCGTAGCGGGCGACACAACGCTGGCCGAGTTGCTGCCGCTGCTGGAAAAGCGGTTCGGCGACTGGAAGGCGCCCAAGGTGGCCAAGGGCGTCAAGACGTTCCGCATGGACCGGATGATGCGCCCGGCCAAGATCGTTCTGATCGACAAGCCGCAAAGCCCGCAATCGCTGATCCTGGCCGGCGCCCTGACCAACAAGTCCGGCACCGACAATCCGGTGACGTTGCAGACCGCCAACGAAGTGCTGGGCGGTGCGACATCCTCGCGGTTGTGGATGGACCTGCGTGAAACGAAAGGCTGGGCCTATGGCGTGGGCACGGCGCTGTCGGGGGTGAAGGAAACCATCCCCCTGCTGGTCTATGCCCCGGTGCAGACCGACAAGACCGGCGAATCGATCCAGGCGATCCGAAAGGATATGACCGAGTTTCTGACCAGCAAGGGCACGACGGAAGCGGAACGCAACCAGACGATCAACAGCCAGATATTGTCGCTGCCCGGCAGTTTCGAGACGTCGTCGGACCTGCTTGGCGCGATGATGCGCAATGCGCTGATCGGTCGGTCCGACGATTATTACGAGACGCTGCCCAAAACCTATCGCGCCATGACCGCTGCCGATCTGGACAAGGCTGCGCGCGAGGCGATCAACCCCGATCGTCTGATCTGGGTCGTGGTGGGCGACGTCAAGCTGGTGAAGCCACAGCTTGACGCGGTAGGGCTGCCGGTGGAAATGGGCACATTGGCTGATTGACGCCGACGTAAACGTAAGGAGACAGGATATGGCAGCAGTGGATGGCGCTTATGATTGCGTGGCCAAGACGCCGATGGGCGACCAGAAGGGCGTGTTCACCGTCGTCAGCAGCGGCGACCGCTTCAACGGCACCTTCGCCGGGATGATGGGATCGCTGGACGTGGTCGATGGCAAGATCGACGGCGGCACGCTGACCTGGAAGATGGAAATGACCATGCCGATGCCGATGACGCTGGAATGCGAGGCAGCGGTGGCTGGCGATACCATCACCGGCACGATGCAGCTGGGTGCGTTCGGCGCGTCGGCCTTCAACGGTACGCGCCGGGCCTGATCCCGGCGTCCGGCATCGGCCGGATCGCAAATATTTGTCGCTATGGCGAGGCCCGTATCCTGGTGATTCGGGCCTCGCTGTTTGTTTGCCCCAGCGAATGACCCGAGAAGACAGCAAAAATTCGCGCTGATGAAACAGCGAGTTGGACAGCAACATCCCGTTGACAAATTCCGTTAGTTAGCTATCTAACTAACATGCCTTTATCGGAACCCAAGCGCGCACTGGCGCACAAAATGGCGCCCGTCGCCCGCGGCTGGCGGCAGCTGGCCGACAGCGCCTTGGCGGAATTCGGCGTGTCCAACAGTACCGCCTGGTGCCTGATCCATATCGATCGACTGGGCGGCGAGGTAAGGCAGAGCGAACTGGCCGAGTCGCTGGACATCGCCCAGCCTTCGCTGGTGCGCACGCTGGACCAGGTGCAGGCTGGCGGGCTGGTCCAGCGGACCCCGCATCCCGATGACAAGAGGTCCAACATCATCAGCCTGACCCCGACGGGACAGGATCTGGTCGGACGGATCGAAGGCAAGCTGGACGGGCTTCGCATCGAATTGCTGAAAGACGTCCCCGAAGACGCGATCGAACTGGCGGTCTGGCTGCTCGACCTGTTGAGCGTGCGGATCGCGGAGAAGCGGAGCGCTGCATGATCGGCGAGCGATATGGCGTGCCCGCAGCGCTCTTTTCCCTCAAATGCCTTGCCGCTGCGATGCTGGCGCTGTTCGTGGCCTATAGCATTGGACTGGAGCGACCCTATTGGGCGTTCCTGACCAGCTATATCGTCGCACAGCCCATGGCCGGGGCAGTGATTTCCAAGGCCGTGTTCCGCGCCATAGGCACGCTGGTCGGAGCGACGTTCGCCGTGGCGATCGTACCGCCGCTGGTCAATGCGCCGGAATTGCTGGTGCTGGCCATGGCGTCCTGGCTGGGTCTGTGCGTGTTCGTGTCGCTGCTCGACCGGACGCCGCGGGGCTATATGTTCGTGCTGGCGGGCTATACCGCCTGCCTGATCGTTTTTCCGGACGTCGATACGCCGCAGACCATCTTCACTGTCGCTTCCCTGCGCGTGCAGGAGATTTTGATCGGCATTGCCTGCGGCAGCCTGATCCATGGCGTCATCCTGCCGGGGTCGATTACCGGCGTGTTGCTGACGCGGGTGGAGGGGATGCTGCGCGACGCCGAACGCTGGACCCACGACGCGATTGCGACCGAGCCGGTCGCAGGACTGGACGCCGAGCGTCGACGGCTGGCGCAGGACGTCACCGAACTGCACCAGATGTCGATCCATCTCCCCTTCGACATCAGTCGCCTGGCGCCGCGCGTGCGGACGGTCCGGGCCTTGCAGGATCAATTGTCCATGCTGTTGCCGCTGGGCGCGGCGGCGGAGGACCGGCTGGCGCAACTGAAGGCCGCCAATGACGACATGGTGCCGGCGCAGGTGGAAACGCTGATCGCCGATGTGCGCCTGTGGCTGGACACGCCGGTGAGCGATAATCTGGTGAGGGCGGACAATGCCCGGCGGCTGATCGATCGCTGCGTAGCGATGGAGCCGGCCGCGACGCCCGATATGTCATGGTCCGACATGATGCGCCTCAGCCTCTATGCCAGGCTTGCCACATTGATCGCGGTACATCGCGACTGCCGCGACCTGTATGACCAGATGGCGACTCACAGCCGTGCCGCCGTGACGCCACGAGTCGCCGAATTGCTGGAGGGCCGGCGCAACCGCGAACTGCACCGCGACTATGCCAGCGCGGCGCGCGGCGCGTTCAGTGCCTTCGCGACGATCATAGTGGGCTGTACCATCTGGATATTGAGCGGATGGAAGGATGGCGGCAGCGCAGTCATGCTGGCCGGCGTGTTCCTGGCGCTGTTCGCGGCGGTCGATAATCCTCTCGCGCCGCTCAAGGGGTTCATGATCGGCACGGTCGCCGCGTCGGCGTTGGGGGCAGTTTATGGTTATGCGATCATGCCGCGCCTGGATGGCTTCGCGGAACTGGCGTTGGCCTATTCCCCGCCGCTATTGCTGCTGGGCGCCATGATGGCGTCACCCCGCTGGATGGGTATCGCGCTGCCAACCCTGTTGGGGCTGGGCAGTCCGGTATTGCTGTCAGACCGCTATATCAGTGCGTTTGCCAGCTATGCCAACGGGGCGGTGGCGCAGATCGTGGGCATCTGGTTTGCGATCCTGATGGCGGGGCTGTTGCAGTCGGCCGGCGTGGAACGCGCGATCCGTCGGACGCTGCGTGCCGGCTGGACCGATATCGCCAATCGCGCGACACTGATGAGCCCGCCCGACGTGCGGGGATGGATCAACCGGATGCTGGACCGTATCGCCCTGCTTGCACCGCGATTGGCGGCGACCCGTGCCGACAGCGGGCAGCCGCTTTATGATGCCCTGCGCGACCTCCGCACCGGCGTCGCGATCGGCGAACTGCGGCAGCTCAGGCTCGACCTGCCCGCGCAGGAAGGCGCCCCGCTCGCCGCCGTTCTGGGCGGAGTCAGTCGCCATTATCGTGGACTTGACCCGGATGCACCTGCGCCGGCCGACTCGACATTGCTGGACAATATCGACAGCGCGATCGCGGACCTGTCCGCCAATCCGCGCCTGCCCATTCGCCGGGACGGTGTGCTGGGGCTGGTCAGCCTGCGCCGCAACCTCTTTCCCGACGCGGACGCCTACCGGAGGATCGCGGCATGACCGGCGAAATCGCATTGGGCGGCGTCTATATGCCCACATTGCTTCTGCTCGGGCTGATCGCCCTGATCCTGAGCTGGGGCCTCACCCGGTTGATCGGCGCCTTTGGCCTCTACCGCTTCCTCGCCTACCGCGCGGCGGTGGACCTTAGCCTCTTCATCCTGTTGCTGGGCGGCCTCGCCCTGCTCGTCCCCACCTTTGGAATCCGACTATGAACCGCCTGACTACGACGCTGATCCGCAGCGCCGCCACCATCATCCTCGTCATAGCCGCGGCTCTGGTCGCGGTCTGGATGTGGAATCATTATGAACGCAGTCCCTGGACCCGCGATGGGCGGGTCCGTTCCGATGTGGTGCGGGTGACGCCAGATATCAGCGGGCTGGTGACGTCCGTGGCCGTGCATGACAACCAGACGGTGAAGGCGGGCGACCTGTTGTTCGTGATCGACACGCCACGCTATTCCATGGCGTTGGAGGAAGCCAGCGCCCGCATTGCCAGCGCGCAGGCGACTTTGGCGCAGGCCCGGCGCGAGGCGCGGCGCGACTTGGCGCTGGGCGATCTGGTCGCGGCGGAAACGCATGAGCAGAATCTGGCCAAGGTCGAAACGGCGCAGGCCGCGCTGACCGAAGCGCTGAGCAGCCGCGACGCCGCCGCCCTCAACCTGAAGCGCACGAAAGTGGTGGCGTCGGTCAATGGCGTCGTCACCAATCTGGACCTGCATCCGGGCGACTATGTCGGCGCTGGCAGCCAGGCGCTGGCCCTGATCGACAGCGATTCGGTGCGCGTCGAAGGCTATTTCGAGGAAACCAAGCTGGGGCTGATCTGCATCGGCGCGCCGGTGACGGTGCGGTTGATGGGCGAAGCGCAGGATGTGCATGGCCGGGTGGAAAGCATCGCATTCGGCATCAATGACGATAGCCGCAGCAACAGCGGCAATTTGCTGCCCGCGGTCGAACCGACCTTCAGCTGGGTGCGGCTGGCCCAGCGCATCCCGGTGCGGGTGAAGATCGAGAAGGTGCCGGCCGGCCTGCGGCTGATTTCCGGCCGGACCGCGACGGTGACGGTACAGCCGGCACAGAAGGACAAGAACGGGAAGCCGGGAGATTGCCGCCATGCGTAATCTGTCCTGCGCGCCGCTGCTGGCGCTGGCGCTGGCGGCCTGCGCGACGGCCGGGCCGGATTACCATCTGCCCGACAAGTCCGTCGCGACGGCACCGGGCGCGACCGGCGCCTTTCATTCCGCGCAGGGCGGGCAATATAGTCAGGCCGATCTGCCCGATCATTGGTGGAAGCTCTATGCCGATCCGCAGCTGGACAGCCTGATCGAGCAGGCGCTGGCGGCTAATGCCGACCTGCGCCAGGCCGATGCCAACCTGGCCAGGGCGCAGGCGGTACTGCGCGAAGCGGAGGCCGGGCGCGCCATCACCACGGACATCAGTGGTGGCGAGACTTTGTCGCGCCCTTCGGGCGTGACCCAGCATTTACCGGGCACGGTCGCCTATGATCTGGGCCTGTCGGCTTCCTATCCGCTGGACCTGAATGGCCGGATCAAGCGGGCGATCGAGGCGAGCAATGCCGATGTCGAGGCGAGTGTGGCCGCGCGCGACTATGTCCGGGTCAGCGTGGCGGCGGCGACCGCCAGGGCCTATGCACAGGTGTGCGCCGCGAATTACAGCTTGGCCGTAAACCGCAAGGTGGTGGCGTTGCAGCGCGATACCGCCAACGCCACGCAGCGTCTGGCCAAGGGCGGACGCGGCACCGCGTTCGACGTCAGCCGGGCACAGGCAGCGGTGGACAGCAGCGCGGCGGCCCTGCCCGCGTTCGAGGCGCAGCGGCAAAATGGCCTCTATCTGCTGGCGACGCTATTGGGGCGACCGCCTGCCGATTATCCGCGAGATGTAGAAGGTTGCGCGGCGCTACCGACGTTGAATGCCCCTCTGCCGGTGGGCGATGGCGCAGCGTTGATCCGGCGCCGGCCCGACATCAGGCAGGCCGAACGGGCGATAGCCGGGGATACGGCCCGGCTTGGCGTGGCGACCGCCGATCTTTACCCGCAGGTGAGCATCGGCGGATCGGTCGGCCTGTCCGGCCCGCTCAAGGATTTCGGATCGGGATCGGCCTTCGGCTTCAGCCTGGGGCCACTTATCAGTTGGAGTTTCCCCAACCGGCCGGTGGTGCGAGCGCAAATCGCGCAGGCGCAGGCGCAGGTGCAGAGCGATCTGGCCGGATTCGACGGTAGCGTGCTTGAGGCGCTGCGCCAGACCGAGACGGCGCTGGAAACCTATCGCCGCGATGCCGAACAGGCGGCGGCGCTGGGCCGAGCGCGCGACAGCGCGGCGGTCTCCGCTAATCAGGCCGGCAAACTGTTCCGCTTTGGCCGGGGCGATTTTCTGTCGCTGCTGGATGCGCAGCGCAGCCTTGCCAGTGCAGAGGTCAGCGCCGCGTCGGCCCGCACGCAGTTGGTGCAGGACCAGATTGCCCTGTTCCTGGCACTGGGCGGCGGTTGGAACTGACATTTCGCAGGCAGAAAAAAAGCGGAGCCTCCGGAGGCTCCGCCTTTTTTAGGCCGTCTTAGCTGCCGTTGGGACCGCCACCGTTCGGGCCGGCACCGCCGCCGCCCATGCCACCGGCACCGACCGCACCGATATTCCCGAAAATCTCGTCGAACAGGCTGCGGTTGCGGCCCAGCGTCGGGGTCTTGTCACCCATGGGCGAGATATGGGCGACCTGTTCCAGCCCCATGCGATCGATCGCCGTCACATTACCTGCCGGATCGAATCGGACGCGCAGAACCGTCTGCTCCACCGGCTTGGGATTGGAGAAGGCCAGCGCGCGCATATCGCGCGACACATAATACCAGTCCTGCTCACCGAACTGCGACACGAAGCTGGGACGGCCCAGCGTCCCTTCCACCGAAGCGCGGTTGTCGATGCCCGGCTGAACCGAATCGACCAACAGCTTGTCGACCGAATAGCCCTGATGCGTACGGAGGCGGGTGCAGCCCGATGCACCCAGCACCAGCGCACTGAGGCCCAAGGCGAGCAGGATGCGCCCGCTTGGCGAATGACGGCTGAACTGACGCATGAACTTCTCCTGCGGGAGCAGGCCCGCGAACCTTCAAGAAACCTGATGCCGCCATTGCATTGGGCGACGCAGCGATCAATATGGAAATGCGCAAGCCCCGGCAAGGGGCGCAAATATCGGACGGTGCATGATCGTCCGATCCGTACTAGAAAAGCTGTGACCCCATGCCCGCCTCTCCCCCCTTCCTTCAGCGCCTGCTGCGGCGTACCAATCCCAGGGAGGGGTTGCGACCGCTCTATCATGCCGTGATCCAGGAAGGTCGCCAGCCGCACTGGTATGTGGAAGGCGCGGTGCCCGACACGCTGGACGGACGGTTCGACATGATCGTCGCGATCCTGGCGCAGGTGCTGATCCGGCTGGAGCAGCAGAATGGCGCGCAGGAGAGCGTGTGGCTCACCGAATTGTTCGTCGACGATATGGACGGGCAGTTGCGGCAGGAGGGCGTGGGCGATGTCGTGGTCGGCAAACATGTCGGCCGTATGATGAGCGCGCTGGGCGGACGGATCAGCGCCTATCGCGCGGCGTTGACGGATGATGCCGACCTGGCGGAAGCGTTGCGGCGCAACCTCTATCGCGGCGCCGAGGTGAGCAACGCGGCACTGGCGCATGTCGAAGGTGCGTTGCGGACGCGCTGGACGCGGCTGGGTTGCCTGTCGCACGACGCGCTGCTGACGGGAGATTTAGGATGAACATGCCAACGACACCGGAATTTTCCCGAACCCACAAGGCCGACGCGATTGGCCGTCTGGCCGCCGAACTTCAGATCGCAGCCAAGCAGGACGAGCGGGATGCTCTGGCCAAACGGTTTGGACTGGCGGCGCTCGATCGGCTGGAGGCGGTCTATGGCCTGGCAATCGAAGATGACGCCATCACCGCACGCGGCCGGGTGCGCGCGGCATTGGCCCAGCCCTGCGTGGCGACCGGCGTGCCGGTGCCCGAAACGATCGACAGCGATTTCGTCCTGCGCTTCGTAGTCGAAAAGGAGGACGCGCAGGAGGCCGACGAACTGGAGCTGGACGCGGAGGATTGCGACACGATCGGCTATGATGGCCATGTGATCGACATGGGGGAGGCGGTGGCCGAAACGATGGCCCTGGCCATGACGCCCTTCCCCCGCGCACCGGACGCAGACCGGTATTTGAAGGAGGCCGGCGTGCTGAGCGAGGAGCAGGCCAGTCCTTTTGCCGCGTTGCTGGGCCTCAAGGACAAGCCATAGGAGCCCCCCATGTTCGTCGCGCTGATGCTGGTTGCCGCTGCGGCCGCCCCCATGATCGGCGAGGATGTGGCACGGACGCAATGGGACATGGCCGAGAATCGGGCCCAATGCGCGCCGCTGGCTTTGCTGTCGGACGGTGGGGTGAAAGGCAAGGCGCGACCGGCGCAGTTTAGCGGCGGATGGGCAGTGGCGTTCGATCTGCCGGGGCTGCGCAGCGCCTATGGTTTCGCCGGGCCGGGGATCATCGCCATGGATGGTGGGGCAGAGGCGGCGCAACGGCTCCGCCTGACCAGGCAATGGCCCCACAGGCGCGATCTTCCCGCCCTGCCCGGCCCCGGATTTGCGGGCTATGGGCTGGTCGGCGCGCAGCCCTATCCGGCGGATAATATGTTGGGCAAGGGCCTGGAATCGCTCGCCTACATGCGGGTCGAAGGTCAGGGCTGCACCTATAATGTGTGGAGCCGGATCAGCCGGGCACATCTGGAGATATTGCTGGACAATCTGCGGTTGCAGGACTGATCTGTTTCCTTTTCGTTCCCGGCTATGGCATAGGGACCCGCATGGACGCCTCGCTGCCGCCGCTGCGCAAGATCATCCATATCGACATGGACGCCTTTTATGCGTCGGTGGAGCAACGCGACGACTCCTCGCTGCGGGGCCTGCCGATCGCGGTGGGCGGGGGCGGGCCGCGGGGGGTGGTCGCTACATGCAGCTATGAAGCGCGCAAGTTCGGCGTGCGGTCCGCCATGCCGGGTGCAAGGGCGCGGCGCCTCTGTCCCGACCTGATCTTCGTCCCGCCGCGATTCGATGTCTATCGCGCGGTATCGGGGCAGGTGCGCGAGATTTTCAGTCGCTTCACCGACATCATCCAGCCCTTGTCGCTCGACGAGGCCTATCTGGACGTGACGGTGAACAAGCCGGGCATCGCGTCGGCCACCGAAGTAGCCCAAGACATACGGCGGATGATCCGCGAGGAGACGGGGCTGACCGCGTCGGCCGGCGTGTCCTACAACAAGCTGATTGCCAAGTTGGCGTCGGACCAGAACAAGCCCGACGGCGTGTGCGTGGTACGCCCGAACGAGGGGCCGGCCTTCATCGCGGCGATGCCGGTGCGGCGCATCCATGGTGTGGGGCCGGTGACGGCCAAGCGCATGCAGGAGCTGGGGATCGCAACCGGAGCGGATCTGCGCGACCGGGATCTGGCGTTCCTGCTAAAGCATTTCGGCAGTTCGGCCGACTATTATTATCACGCGGCACGGGGGCAGGACGACCGGCCGGTGCGCGAACGGGAGGGGCGCAAGTCGGTGAGCGTGGAGGATACGTTCTTCGATGATCTGATCGAGGAAGCGGCACTGGTCGCCGAAATAGACCGAATCGCAACGTCGCTCTGGACCCGGATCGAGAAGGCCGAGGCTTGGGGGCGAACGGTGGTGTTGAAGGTGAAGTTCGCCGATTTTCGTATCATCACGCGCTCGCGCAGCTTTTCAACGCCGGTGCGGTCGCCCGAATTGCTGGCGCAGGCCGGGCGGGAATTGCTGTTGGCGCAACTGCCGCTCCGCATGGGCGCGCGGCTATTGGGGCTGGGCGTGCATAATCTGGAAGGGGATGAAGAGACGGAACAGGGAGAGCAACTGGCCTTGGGTTTGTGAAACGTTATGCCTCGCCAAAGCCCCTCCCCGCGGCGACCAGCGCACGTCGCCGGGAAGCTCAGGAGGCGGGGATGCACATCCATTAGAACGGCAACCAGTTCCGCTTTTCGGAGAATTTCATATAGCCGGCGTTGACGCCAAGACGATAGCCGACGCCAAGGCGGATCGGGATCAGCACCACATTGCCCCAACGCAGATAGGAAGCGGTGAAACCACCGACCAGATAGGCAGTGCCCTCCGCCGCCGGGAAGCGGTGGTAGAGATCCTGCGTATCGTAGAGATTATAGACAAGGACGAAGGTATTGGCCGCGTTGCCGCCAACGTCGAAGCCGATCGACGGGCCGGTCCAATAGACTTCGCGCTTGCCCTCCACCTTGTGGTTGAGCGTACCCGAACCGTAGCGCAGGCCCACGACGAACGCGCCAGACGCCTCTCGCCCGGCGATATAGGCGTTGGGACGGCCCTGATCCTTCAGCACCTTTTCGATGAGCCCGGCCAGCCCCTCGGCACCCTTGCCGAATACCCCCTCGGCCGCGCCGATCAGATCGTCCTGCTGATAGGAATCGCCCGGCGCGATCGCGGCCGGCGGGGAGTTGGGCGTAACAGGCGCACCGGTTGCAGTGTTCCCGCCGGCAGGCGCGCCGGCATCCAGGTTCGGCTCATAGGGCGTCGTGCCGGGGCCGGCGTCCTGACGCACGCTGGAATCGACACCCGGATCGGTAGGATTGCCGTTGGCCGGCGGTGGCGGGGCGAGATCGGAATCGATCGCGCTGTTGGGATCGATCGTGCGCACCTGTGCCGAGGCCGCGAGCGGCGTGAGCAGCATGGCTGCCAGCGCAGCGACCAGCGCGCCGGCTCGTGCGATGCGGGCGCCCATCTGCCCGTTGATGCCGATCATGCCCGATACTCCCCGAAAAGCGCGCGTCATAGCCTACACAGGCCTAAGTACAGGCATTGCGACCAGCAAGCTGAAACGACAATGAACGAACGGCGACCCGAGTCGATTCCGCGCCGGAACGAAAAATGCGACGGAGAAGAAAATTCGTGATCCAGCCCGTTGCCATGCCGCAAAGCCGCCGCTATAGCCCCTCCCCAGCCATTGTCCCCCTGTGAAGGTGGACAAATTTCGTGCGGAGACGTGGGTGAGTGGCTGAAACCAGCGGTTTGCTAAACCGTCGTGGCCTTAAGGGGCCACCGAGGGTTCGAATCCCTCCGTCTCCGCCAATTCTCTATCCTGGACCATCCTAAATTTGGCGAGAAAGCCTAGGCTTTCTGCGGCTTTTCGGGATGATTCGCGTCCACATTCTTCCTTAGTTCTCCAACGGCATCCGATTGGATTTATGGGAAAAAATGTGGGAGAATGTGGGTATGGGAAAGCTTTCAGCAACTGGCGTCAAAGCCGCATCCCGACCTGCCGAATAGGCGACGGCGACGGGCTCTTTCTCATCGTGCAGCCTGGCGGCACGAAAAGTTAGGTCTGCCGGGTGCCGAAGAACGACAATAGGCGTGACTTCGGCCTAGGCAGCGCATCGAAGGTGACGCCTGCGCAGGCCCGCGATAGGGCGCGTGAAATTCGTACTTGGATGGAGCCCGGCCTCGATCCTCTGTTCGAGCGCAAGAAGGCGCAGGGCATACCAACTTTCAAGGAAGCGACAGCTAACGTTCTTGCTGCTCATCGCAAAAGCTGGCGGAACGAAAAGCATGAGAGCCAATGGCTTCAGACCCTAACCAGCTACGCCTTCCCCCAGATTGGCGACGTGAAGGTAAGCGAGATCACCGGGCCTATGATCCGCAATGTACTATCGGAAATCTGGCTAGCAAAGCCTGAGACTGCGCGGCGGGTGCGTCAGAGGATCGGGACCGTGTTGGACTGGGCCTATGCCTCCGGCTATCGCGAGACTGAGGCCCCTATGCGGGCCATCAGCAAAGGACTGCCACGCCAGCCCAAGAAGGACGGCCATTTCGCCGCCATGCCTTACGCGCAGGTGCCAGCGTTCCTTGTGCAGCTTCGGGCCAGAGAATCGTACAGCCGTCTGGCGCTGGAATACGCAATTCTTACAGCCGCGCGCTCTGGCGAGGTGCGAGGGGCGCTGTGGAAAGAAATCGACTTCGACCAGAAGCTATGGACGATCGCCAAGGATCGTATGAAGGCTAATCGAGAGCATGTCATCCCGCTCTGCATGCGTGCTATCCGTATCATCGAGCGCTGCGCAGAATTGAGGGTTCGACATTGCCCAATCATTTTCCCAGGCATGCGTGGCGACAAGCCTATGTCGGACATGGCTCTAACGAAGCTGCTAAGGGAGATGAAGCAGCCCTACACGGCGCATGGGTTTCGGTCCGCCTTCAGAGATTGGGTAAGCGAGGAAACCGACCATCAGGGCGATGTCGCAGAGGCGGCGCTGGCTCACGCGGTCAAGGACAAAACAGAAGCAGCTTATCGTCGCGGCAATCTTTTAGAAAAGCGGCGTAAGCTGATGGAGGACTGGGCGGTCCATTGCGGAAGGCCGAAATGAAGCAGCACTGGGGACGGCGGATTAAGGTGACATATCGGTGATGAGATCGGACACGAAAGCCCGATCCCTAGGTTACGGGAGCGGTCGAGCCATTGGTGGAGGCCTTGGGAATGGACGCGCCCTTCTGGCACGCCAGGCCGGGGCACTTGGTGCGATTACGAAACAGCGATCCGAGCTCGGTCGCGACGCAGCGCCGTGGCCATGGCATGCACATCCTGCTTTGCGCGCCAGACCGCATTAGTGTCGCCATGCCGCTTCAGCGCCTTCAACTGACATGCTTTGTCCTGCCAGGCAGCGACAAAGCGATCGGCGTGATCGATCCCGCCAGTGCGGATTTGGCCTTAGGCCATCATCACTTCGATTGCACAACTGATTCGACTCGGACCGCAAAGCAAGAAGTGCCGCTACCTGACGCAGTACTCTCCAGCGGATGAAAGCGGCTTGAGCGGTTCGAATTTGAGCCGTTCATAATCGCCGATAGAAAATGGACGAAGATCGATAGCTATTGAATATCTGATAGGTATCAGTTTGAATCGGACTTGACGACTTTTCGGCTTTGCCAGACCATCCCCCTATGGATCCGATCGAAAAAGCCGCTCGCGCCTTATGTCTGTTTCAAGGGGAAGATGCAGATAATGCATCATCCGGGGCACCTCGATGGACGAACTATCGGGCGCAGGTTCGACTGGTGATCGATGCTTTGCATGAACCCAATCAAATCATGAAAGAGGCTGGATCCGAGATCATCCGTCATGTCGGTAGCGAAGAGACAAGCGCGGGACACCAAAGCGACGCAGCCAATGTCTGGCGTTTCATGATCGATATGCTGCGTCGGACAGACGACAATTAAAAGCTGAAATCAGGCTACTATATCGGGATATGCGCTTTCAACGAGCCAGTTCTTCAGTGGCGAAGGCGCGAATATGCTCGCCAATGTCGGCCCGTTCCAGCGCCAGCGCCAAATTGGCCTCGACATAGCCCGCTTTGGACCCGCAATCGAAGCGGCGCCCATCGAAGGTTACGCCATGGAAGGGCTGCTTGCCAATCAACGAGGCCATCGCGTCGGTCAGCTGGATCTCTCCGCTCGCGCCCTTTTCCTGCGTTTCCAGGATCTTCATGACTTCGGGTTGCAATATATAGCGCCCTGGCACGATCAGGTTGGACGGCGCCGTGCCCAGCGCCGGCTTTTCGACCAGCCCCTTCACCTCCGTCAGCGCGCCGTCGCGCGCACCCGGATCGATCACGCCATAGCTGGGCGTCTGGTCCATCGGGATTTGCAGCGCGCAGACCAGATTGCCGCCCACCTTTTCATAGGCGTCGACCATCTGCTTCATGCAGCCCTGGCCCGGCGTGCCCTTCATGAATTCGTCGGGCAGGAGGATGGCGAAGGGTTCGTCGCCGATGATGTCGCGCGCGACCCAGATGGCATGGCCCAGACCCAGCGGCTCCTGCTGCCGCAGGAACACCGCATTGCCGGGGTCGAGCCGCGTGCCTTCCAGTGCCGACAGGTCCTTGCCCCGTTCGCGCTGCGTCGCTTCGGCCTCATAGGCGATATCGAAATAATCCTCGATCGCACCCTTTCCGCGCCCGGTGACGAAGATGAACTGTTCGATCCCCGCCTCGCGCGCTTCATCCACCGCATATTGGATCAGCGGACGGTCGACCACCGGCAGCAATTCCTTGGGCACCGCCTTCGTCGCGGGCAGGAATCGCGTCCCAAGACCGGCGACAGGAAAAATGGCTTTACGAACAGACTTGCCGCGAAACATCATGATCCCCCCGGACTGGTTGTAACGGGGCCTACACCATATGATCTTCCCATATGCAACAGAAGCTTGAACATGACAGGATAGCTATCGAATATCCTATTGTACGCTTTGCCGCTCCAAAGGCGCCAGTGCCTGTTCCAGCACCGCACCCAACGGCAGGTTCATAGCGTCTGCGATCCGATATAGCTCAGTAATCGTTTCCTCGGTCGCCTTGATGTTGATCTGGCGGTTGCGTCCCGTCACATGGCGTCGGGGTTGCCGGACCGGCGGCGGGGCTCGGGAGGGTGGTGGCGCTTCATCAGTCTCACTTGGTGCGGCAAAGCCCGCCCCGCGGCTTGGAAAACCGCTGCTTTGCGCGATTTTCTCGATCGCGTCGGGGGGCCCGGGTTGGCCGCATGGTTCGATCCGAAATCGTCCAGATCACCGAGGGATTGGACCTGCTCATGACGTCACGTCATCCGCCCTGACGGCGCTTTTCTGGTTGGCGCGCAACTGCTCGATCACCTCGACGGCGAATTGTTCGGCATTGGCGATCGCTTTGTCCAGATTGGACACATCTTTCGGGTCCAGTTCCTCCAGCGCCTGGCGAAAGGAAAAGATTGCACGAAAGGCCTCCCGCTTGTGCAACTGGACCTTGAACATCGGTACGCCCGCATTGACCAATCCGTCCTGGATATGCCCCATGGTGCGGGTACGGATGATGGGGCTAGTCCGCGACAGCAGCACGCCATAGGGCACGGCCCTGCCGGTCATCTTCTCATGCTGCGTCAGCACCCGTATCGCCCGGCTTGCCTGTTCGGCGTCCAGTTGCGACCCCTGCATCGGGATCACCACCAGGTCGGCTTGGCTGACTGCCAGAAGCACGATCTTGGCTGCCGTTCCTTCCAGATCGACGATGACGAAGGGCGTTTGCACCGCCGCTTCCTCGATGCGGTCCAGGATATTGTCTTCGTCTAAATCGGCCACGATCGACAGATTAGCTGGCAACTGCGCGTCCTTGCCCCATGCGGCGATGGGATGGTTGGGATCGGCATCAATTACCGAAACCTTGGCGCCGCGAGCGAGTTGCGACGCCAGAAGGAGGGCGGCGGTGTTCTTTCCGATGCCCCTCTTGGGACTGATGAAAGCGATGGTAGGCATGGAGATAGCTGTATCGCTAACCGATAGTGCAAGACAATCCGATAGCATATATGGTATCCTATTGATACCATATATGCTAATTGCATTTGTCAGACGCGGATTTCCGTTGTTATCCCGAATAGAACCGCTATTTGCCAAGCGCAATGCGCCGGAAATCTATAGATCATTGTTGGAAGCAGGTTGGCGATGCCTGGCTGGTTATGTCGGTTCATTTCGACGCTTTCTGGTCTGATCCGCGCGCCTATATGGTAGCGACGAAGTGGTGGATAAAGCGTAGGCGGGTTCGCGCCCGGGGACAGTTTGCGGCCCTGCTTGGGCAATCGCCGCGTGCCTATATGCTTTGGGCTACGCGTCAGGAGTATGGAAGGCAAGATCATAGTCCGTTTGACGCCAGTCGTTCGATCGTTGCGCTTGTCGATGTGAGCAGCAACGCCGATCTTACGGAATTTGACGCAACGTGCCAAAGCCTGGCGGCTGAAGGTCTAACAGCCGTTGTCGTTGGTTCCATGGAAACGCCTAATGTTGCGGCCGCGATTGCCCAGATCGAATGGGCCTGCGATCCCTGGTTGTTGCCAATTCGATCCGGCGACAGGATCGCGCCCGGGACGGCGGCGGCCTATCGTCGGGCCATGGCCGACAATGCGGCGCGGATAATCTATGCCGACGATGATATCCTAATTGGACGCCGACGCTCCGCTCCCTATTTCAAGCCGGACTGGAATGATGAACTGTTTCAGCACAGCGATTATCTGTCTGGTGCCTGCGCAGTCCATGCAACGCGCGCGGAACTTGAGGCCGTAGCTGATACAATCGACTGGGTCGAGCAACTGGTCATAGGTATTGCCGCAGATACGAGTGCGCCGATCCATCTTCGCGAAATGCTCCATCACCGGCGACAGCGCCCGACACTGCGTTTTCCTGCCATGCCACTCGAGTTAGCGTGCAATCTACCTCCCGTCTCCATCATCGTGCCGACCCGTAATCGGGTCGATTTGCTGCGTACCTGTCTCGAAGGCGTTGCTGCGGCCGACTATCCCGATGTCGAGGTCATCGTGGTGGACAATGACAGCGACGATCCCGAAACGCTCGCTTATTTGGCTGGACTGGACCCTGAACAGCACAAGGTCTTGCGTCATTGCGGCGCCTTCAACTATTCGGCGATCAACAACCGGGCGGCGGAGCGGGCGCGGGGGACATTGCTCTGCCTGCTCAACAATGACGTCGAGATGATCGACACCCGCTGGCTCGCCACCTTGGCTACCCAAGCGCTGCGGCCTGAAGTTGGTGCTGTCGGTGCGCGATTGCTCTATCCCGATGGGCGCATCCAGCACGCCGGCGTCGTGATCGGCGTTGGCAATGCGGCAGGCCACGCCCATCGTTTCTTGCGGCCTGATGAGGAGGGTTATTTCCATCGGCACAACCTGCCGCAGTTCACCAGCGCGGTGACGGCTGCCTGTCTGGTGGTGGAGCGTACCAAGTTCATGGCGGTCGGTGGCCTGAACGAGCGGGACTTTGCGGTTGCGTTCAATGACGTCGATCTGTGTTTGCGCCTCAATCGGCATGGCTGGCAGTCGTTTTACGAACCACGTGCCACGTTGGTCCATCATGAATCGGTGTCGCGCGGTCTGGACCAGGATCCAGTTGGCGCGGCGCGTTTTGCCGGGGAATTGGCGGCGCTCAAGCGGATCTGGAAGACCGACGAAATTTGCGATCCCTATCATCACCCGCAACTCAGCCGCGCTAGCGAGCAATTTACGGTAGCGCTGTGATGGTGATATCTGCGCTTTCTTCCCGGATCGCTGTGCCCCAAGTAACGCTGTGCGCGGTCAGTTCCGTCAATATCGCAGCCACGATCCGAGCGCTTGAAACCAGCTTGATGCAGATTGACGTCACAGCCTGTAAATTCTTTACCGACAGTCCATTCATGCCTGATAATCCAGAAATTGATGTGATACCGATAGCACGCATTAACTCGTCAAAACTATACTCCGACTTTATCCTGACACAACTGGTCGATCATGTCGAAACATCTCATTGCATGCTTGTTCAGTGGGATGGACATGTTCTAGACGCGGCGCGTTGGCGCCCGGATTTTCTTGATTATGACTATATTGGTGCCAGTTGGCCGCAATTCACGGATGGCTATGACGTAGGTAATGGCGGCTTTTCCCTGCGCAGTCGTCGGCTGATGGATGCCTGCCGCGATCCTGCCTTCCGGCCTGATCACCCCGAAGACGTCGCTATTGGGCGACTCAACCGCGCCTGGCTGGAAAGTAGGGGGATGCGCTTTGCGCCTCGCGTATTGGCGGACTTCTTCTCTGCCGAGCGGGCAGGGGATATATCGAACAGTTTTGGTTATCATGGCGCTTGGCTGATGCCCGGCGCCATTGGGGTGGAGCCGTTCTGGAACCTGTATCGCGAACTGGACGATTGCGGCACTATCCGACATGACTTTGTTACTATTTTGAACCAGATAGGCCGGGGTCGTGGTGGCTGGGCACGAACTTGGCGCTTCGTTCTGGACTGGCTTACCCAAAGGGCAGGGGTTAATGCTGTCCGCCACCATTTGTCCGCTGAAAAGGACCGATGCTCTTGACCAATATCTTCCCGGGATTACCTCTGATCGAATCTCCTCTCTTTCCTACTATCAAGGCGGAATGGGGGTTGACTACGGAAGAAGAACGGATCGCAGACGACCTACATGAAAAAGGTTATGCGATTTTCGATTTTCCAGATCATGGCCTGAATAGTCGGATAGACCGGATCAAGTCGCATCTTGGTCCGCGCTACGATATTGATTTTTCTCGATCGGATAGCGACAAGACTATTGGGGAGCGTCGCATCCAGGATGCTTGGCGGTTTGACGAGGATGTTCGCGCGATTGCTACCAACCAGATTGTGCAGAATTTGCTGAGTAAGCTTTACGGACGCAAGGCCTTCCCATTCCAAACACTCAACTTCCCGGTTGGCACTCAACAGGATGCGCATACTGATTTCGTCCATTTTTCCAGCTTGCCTGAACGCTTTATGTGCGGTGTCTGGCTCGCGATGGAGGATATCGGCCCGGATGCAGGGCCGCTCTTCTATTATCCCGGCTCGCATCGGTGGCCTGCCATGACCAACGCGTTGGTTGGGCGCCGCGGCAGCGACCGGGAAATGGCTTCGGCGCAGGATCCTTATGCGGCCGCTTGGCGAGCGCTGTGCGAAGTTCATCGCGCTCAGGAAGAAATATTCCTGCCCCGCAAGGGACAAGCGCTGATCTGGTGCGCGAACTTGCTGCACGGCGGTAGCCGTCAGAATGACCCGACGCTCACCCGTTGGTCACAGGTAACGCATTATTATTTCGATGACTGCATCTATTATACTCCGGCCTTTTCGGATGAGGCGATCGGAAAACTCGACCTGCGGAACTTGGTCTCGATCGGCGATGGAAAATCACGACCGAACCGTTATCTTGGCGAGGAGTTTGCCAATCCTGAAGCGTCGGTATCGCCACCGGCGCAGCGCAAATCGCTAGCTCGTAAGCTCAAGCGCCTGCTGCGTTAGAGCAGGCCCTGATCCACCTGCATTGATTTTCTTGCTCTATTCTTTGATCTAAACAGCAGATAATTCTATCCGCTTGGAAACGCTCTATACGATAATATGATCGGTTGTCGATCGTAACCGGTTTGATCCGATTTCTAAGTCGGCAATGGCTGAAAATCTGTGTCGAAAATAAGCAGATGAATGGAAAAAGATCATGGCTCGCCTTATCAATGATCTCTCGTCGGTCAGCATATTTCTAGTTTTATTGTCAAATAGTGAAGTTTCTATTTTGGCTGAGACAATACAGCATAAAACAGCTTTCAGTGGCCGCAACATTTATTCACCGTCTCTTGCCTATGACTCGAAAAATGGCGAGTATCAGACATGGTATGGCGGTTGGCAGACCAATTCAGATTACCCATTCGACAAAATATATTACAGGACTTCAAAAGACAGAAATAGCTGGAGTAGAGCAAAGACGGTTTTAAAACCAACGGAACTTCCGGTGGCCGCCAATCATGTTAACGATCCATCAGTCATAAGAATAATAAATAATATTACGAAAAAGATCCAATATACAATGTTTTACACGGTATGCGTTAGTCCGTGCAAGACTAATAAAGATAATCAAATATGGTCTTCTGTGTCGGAAGACGGAATAAGATGGTTATTTCCAAAAATTTTTATAAAAACGAATGGCGCTGCTGTTCCTTCGGTTATAGCGGAAAGTCCACGAGCTGATATGTGGACAATATATTACTCAAATACTAGTCAAAGTCCGAATGAAATATTTTCTATTCAGTCGTCTGGAAATCGTGATGCGGTTGGGCAGGAAAAGGTTGTCTATACCTATCCTGGCGAGGGATTTGTTGCCAATCCCGAAGTACAAAGGATAGCGGACCAATGGATATTGTTGTTCAACGTCTATCATACTAAGGCAGGCGCAAAACGGCTCACGGGTGACATATATGCCGCGCTGTCGAAGACAGGGCAGAATTGGCAGGCAGGAACGGAACGGCTGTTAGTGTCAAATGATCCTAACGGCAAAGTTTGCGCTGCTCTTTCGCCTGCTGTTCTGCCGATCGGTTTTGGTCAGGTTATGATGCAATTTGCTCAAGCCCGCTATTCTGAAAAAGGTGAGTGTGACCTCGCAACCTTCGAAACGATGCAACAATCCATATTGACCGATGAAAAACTAACCGGAGCCGTTGTCGCTACGGTTGGCAAATCCAGTATGGAGCAGCCCTCCACCAAGTCGCGCTGGGCACTGGCGGCACTGGCGGCATTGTCTGCCATAGCGGGATTAACCTGGTTCGGTCGGCACATGACGACGCTTAAAAGGTCGAGTTCCACCGGCCGCGAAGGTCATCGCATCAGGCCCCCTCGTTCCGATCTGGCGCACCACCGTTCTTGAGCGGACGCTTGTCCTGACACCTGAGGTGGC
>NZ_JBWKVW010000007.1:0-123101 GCF_059421905.1 Sphingobium sp. GW821-FHT02B05 | reverse complement strand
ACCCTAGGGACTACTCAAACCGTCGATGATGAATGGATCCATTAGCCGACCTTACCAAGGAAGGCCTTCGGACTGAAATTGAAGGGCAGCATTAGCACCCGGTTACGTCTAGCCTTGGGAACTAGCCGAATGAGGGCTCCGGAACGAGCTCCTTTAATTAGCGGATATTGACTTCGCATGTCGCCTCCGGTCGCTCGACGCGAGCATAGAGACGACCGAGATCCCCAATTTGGCTGATCCAATGAAGTCAGGTCCAGCATGATATCCACCGTCGAGCTATGTAGACAATCTTGAGGTGACTTCCGGCTAACAATCACACTTTACAAACGGCAAATGCGCCATCCAAATTGACTCTGGACAAACCGAATCTGCCGCTTCAAAGTGTGCGAACGTCGATGGAAAACTATGGACGAATGATGTACGTAGTAAAGGGTGTGGGAAGCTGGAAACAGGCTTAGGGAATTGATTTTGTAATCAAAATCTTAGAGTTGGACTTCATGAGTCCTCCGTCTCCGCCATTTTTGCAATAGGTTCCGCGCGATGATCAAGTCCCGCTTCGGTACCTTTCGGGGACTTGTCCGCCTCGCTCTCTCCTATCCGCAGCTTTTGCTGGGCCGATCGGCCAGCCGCGCGCCCGATGTGGCGCAGGTGCGCCGGCTGGTGTTCGTGTGTCAGGGCAATATCTGCCGCAGCGCCTTTGCCGATGTGGCCGCAAGGCAGGCCGGGCTGAATGTCGCCTCTTTCGGACTGTCGACCATGACCGGGCGCGGCGCGCATCCGCCTGCCATCGTGGCGGCGCACGCGCTGGGCCACGACCTGTCGGCGCATCGGGCAATCGATATGCAGGATTATGAACCGCTGGACGGCGACCTTTTGCTGGCGATGGAGGTGCGACAGTTGCATTGGCTGGCCGCCGATCCACGCCTGAAAGATCTGCCGCACATGCTGCTGGGCCGCTGGACCCGGCCGATGCTGCCGCATCTGCATGATCCCTATCAACTGGACGATCGCTATATGGCGACATGCCTGATGCGGATCGACCGGGCGATCCCGCAATTGGTCAGAGCTTTTCCCGGCGCACGGCTTTCCTGACCATCTGCACCATATCGCGCAGCCAGGGTCGAGGATCGGAGCGGCTGAACACATAATAGCGCGCGCGGGGATCGAAAAAGGCCAGCACGTAAGCGACCAGATCGACAATCGGACGACGGCGGAAGAAGGGGTCGCCGATGCGGCGGGGCATGAATAGAATACGGGCGAGCCTTTTGGTTTCCGGCACCATATAGCGCGCGCGCAGATCGTCGCGTGGCACGGACGCGGGATCGGTCTGGCTCAACACCTTGCGACGATAGGCCTCCCAAGCGAAGTCCGCACCGCAATGGAGCGCCAGTGGCAGGCTACCCCAGAAACGGCCATTGACCTCCATCAGCCAATAATGGTCGCTGGCCGGGTCGTAACGATATTCGACCATCGCCTGCCCTTCCCAATCGAGCGCGCGGAGCAGCTTTTCCGACAGCGCCATTTGCGGGCCATGCGCGTCCGCAGGTTCGGCGCGGCAGAGGGTGGAAACGCCACCTTCGGGCGGCCATTCGTGCAGGCGACGATGCTGGAAGCGCAGCGTCGCCTGCCCATGCGCCATATAGAGCATCTGGCCCAGCCCCATGCCCCGGCAATATTGCTGGATCAGCGGCCAGCGGCCGATCGGCGCATAGCGATCGAGCAAGGCGAGGAGCTGGTCTGCGTCACGGATATAATCGGTCTTGATCCATGCAAGCCCCGCCTGTTCCAGCAAGCCCATGATTTCAGGCGGATTTGCCCATTTGGCCACCAACGGATAACGCATCTGCGCCGCGCGAGCAGCGAAATCCTCGCCTGAGCGCGGCTGCCAGGTCTGCGGCACACGCAGGCCCGCCGCCGTCGCCGCCTCAATCGTCTGCATCTTGTCCAGCACCCGTCCGAGTTGCTGTGGCCGGGGGACGAGGATGTGACAATCGCCGATCATCGCCGGCATGGCGGAAAGTTGCAGCAGGTCGGTTTCGGAAATGGCCAGTACCGCGCAGGCGCCCGTTCTGGCGATCAGGTCGGGCAGCCAGTCGGCGATCGGGCCGGCAGGGCGTTGCGTCCAGTCGGTGCAGTAGCGTGACGCCACGACAATGGAGTCGGCATCCCGCGCGATTCCATGCACGGGTACGCCATGCCGGCCCAGATCGCGCACGACCGCAAGGCCGATAGCATTTTCCAGACCCAGGACGATCGCGCCGGGCAATAGAGTCACGCAGGCACCAGCCGATGTTCGTACCGCCAGGTCGCCCAGGCCTGCTGCGCAAGGCGCAAGCCGGTGCGCAACCGGCTTGGCGCGGCACGGGTCAGCGTGCGGGACGGCCGGTCGGCCAGTTTGACGGACAGGTCGTTGAAGCCCGCACCCCGAACGCCGGGCAGGCGAGCAGCATCCCGGCAAAGCGCCTGAAACCGGGCGATGACGGCACCATTGGGCCGCTGGCGATCGCGCGAGAGCATTTCGAAACTATGGGTGACGACGTTGAAGGCATCATGGCCGTTATGGACCGCATGGCGCAGGCCCGCGCGCATTTCTGCAGCGGACATGGCGCAAATCTGGGCCGGGCGAAAACCGCCGGGCTTGTCCTCTATGCCCGATACCGGCAGTTCGGCAACACCCTGCGCCCGGATTGCGCCTATCTGTGCCCGGTCGGCCGAAATACCACATTCGCGATCGAGATAGGCCGGATTTACGCTACTGTCCCACACGACCCCCAAAAGGGTCAGCGCGCGCAGCGTATCGTCATTGGCGCCAAAATTGCCGGCACGAAAAGCCGTGATGGCGGGCGCTCCCGCCTGCTCCAGCAACCGTTTGGCAAGGCCGAGCAGAATGACCTGATCGTCCAGCGAAAAGTCGCCGATATTGCGGCCCAGTCGGCCACCGACGGGCGAATCCTTCGCCCAGGCCAGCCATTCGGTGTGGATGTGCATCTGCACCTCATGGCCGCGGGCGACGATGGCGTGGACGATCGGGGCCAGAAAACCGGCGCCATCGACCAGCGCCGGCATGGGATCGAGAAAGAAGACGCCCTTGAGGCCATGGCGATCGAGCAGGTCCATCTGCCAGCCGATCCCGAAAGCGCCGGCCCTTGTCCGCGCCCAGATCGAACGGTCGATATTGTCGGCAAGACTGACCCCACGCTGATGCAGCGAGGAAGAGAGTTCGGTATCGACGGTGATCAGCAGCGCGGTCATCAAAAGGTCCGGTCCGGGGGCGGCACATCAGCATTAGATGATGCGGGTTAAGGAGGGGTAATATGTCTCCCGCATGTCCGATAGGAAATTCTATCGAAATATGCGCCCCTGACCCTTGCTATCCCCTGAAGACGGCGCCTGGCGCCGAAATCCTTCATTCCAGCAGCGAGAATTCCCCGTAATTGCCCTGAAAGAAGAGCAAGGGGCTGCCGGGACGATCGACTTCCAGCGCGACCACGCGGCCAAGTACGATATAATGGTCGCCCGCTTCATGCACGGCATCCAACGTGCAGTCGATCCAGGCGACGACATCGTCCAATATGGGAGAGCCATTGGCCGACACGCGGTGGGACAGGCCGGCAAATTTGTCCGGTCCCGGACCCGCGATCTGGCGGCAGAGCGGCAATTGGTCGCTGGCCAACACATTGACGCAGAATTTGCCGACGGCCTGCAAACGCGGCCAGCTGCCTGAGCTTTTGGCCGGGAAGAAGGCGACCAGCGGCGGGTCCAGCGAGACCGAGGTGAAGGAGCCGACGACCATGCCAACCGGGGTGCCATCCGCCTCTACCGCGGTGATGACGCAGACGCCGGTAGGGTAATGACCCAGCACCCGGCGAAAAGTCGCATTGTCGAAACTGGCCACGCTCATGCCTTGCTCCCGAGACGGTTCATGCGCCCCCCTCTCGCGCAGAACGCGGCACAAGCAAATGATAAAGCGCGGGCCATCGACGAGAAAATCTCAGCCGATGGCCGGTGCGGGATCAGAGCGCGACGCCCCCGGCTGCCAGCACGGCAAGCGTGAGCAGTTCGGATGCGTTGGAGGACATCGTAGCGATTTGCACCGATTTTTCCATGCCGACCAGCAACGGGCCGATCGTCGTGGTCCCGCCCAGTTCGCGCAGCAGCTTGGCCGAGATATTGGCCGATTGCAGGCCGGGCATGACCAACACATTGGCAGGTCCCGACAGGCGGCTGAACGGGTAGCTTTTCATGACGGTCGGGTTGAGCGCCGCGTCCGGGGTCATTTCGCCTTCATATTCGAAATCCACGGCCCGTTCGTCCAACAGCTTCACCGCATCGCGCACATTGTCCAGGAAGGCGCCGGGCGGGTTGCCGAAGTTGGAATAGGAGAGGAAGGCAACACGCGGATCGTGGCCCATGCGGCGGGCGACGGCAACCGTCCCTTCGGCGATATCGGCCAGTTCGGTGGCAGACGGGCGTTCATGGACGGTGGTGTCGGCCAGGAACACGGTCTTGTCCTTGGTCACCATGACATGAATGCCAAAGGGCGTGCGGCCGGGCGCGGAGTCCATCACCCGCTTCACTTCACGCAGCGTCTGGCCATAGGGGCGGGTCGTGCCGGTGATCATCGCATCGGCGACGCCCATCTTGACCAGCAAGGTGCCGAAGATGTGCCGGTCGCGATTGACCATCCGCTCGCAATCGCGGCGGAGGTAACCGCGGCGCTGGAGGCGGGCGTAAAGCAGGTCGACCATGTCGGGCACCAGCGGCGAATTGACGCTGTTGTGCAGTTCGAAGCTTTCGGGATCGCGCACGCCCAGCGCTTTCAGCTTTTCCATCACATCGTCGCGGCCGACCAGGACGGGGATGCCATAGCCCAGCTCGCGGAACTGGATGGCGGCGCGCAGCACCACTTCCTCTTCCGCTTCGGCAAAGACGACGCGCTTGGGATTGGCCTTGGCGATCTCATAGGCGCTGGTGAGGACCGAGGTGGTCGGGTTGAGCCTTGCTTTCAACGACTGGCGATAGGCGGCCATGTCCTCGATCGGCTTTTGTGCGACCCCGGTTTCCATCGCCGCCTGCGCGACGGCGGCAGGGACCACTTCCATCAGGCGCGGGTCGAACGGCGCGGGGATGATATAATCGGGGCCGAAGCTGTGCGACCGGCCATAGGCCTTGGCCACTTCTTCAGGCACTTGTTCGCGCGCCAGCTCGGCGATGGCATGGGCGGCGGCCAGCTTCATCGCTTCGTTGATCCCGGTCGCGCGCACGTCGAGCGCACCACGAAAGATGAAGGGAAAGCCAAGGACATTATTGACCTGATTGGGGAAGTCCGACCGGCCGGTGGCGACGATCACATCGGGGCGGACCGCATGGGCGTCGGGTGGCAGGATTTCCGGGTCGGGATTGGCCATGGCGAAGATGATGGGGTTGGGCGCCATGGATTTCACCATCTCCTGGCTCATCGCGCCGGCGACCGAAAGGCCCAGGAACACGTCGGCGCCTTTGACCGCTTCGGTGAGCGTGCGCGCGTCGGTCTTGACCGCATGGGCCGACTTCCACTGGTTCATGCCCTCGGTACGACCCTGATAGATCACGCCCTTGCTGTCGCACATGATGACGCTGTCATTGGGGACGCCCAGTGCCTTGATCAGCTCGGTGCAGCTGATGGACGCAGCGCCCGCGCCGTTCACCACCACCTTCATGTCCTTCATGGCGCGACCGGTCAGCAGCGCCGCGTTGATGACGCCGGCGGCCGCGATGATGGCGGTGCCATGCTGATCGTCGTGAAAGACCGGGATGTTCATCCGCTCTTTGAGCGTCTGTTCGATGATGAAACATTCGGGCGCCTTGATATCCTCAAGGTTGATGCCGCCGAAGGTCGGCTCCATCAGTTCGACCGCGTCGATGAAGCGATCGACATCCTCGGTCTTCAATTCGATGTCGATGGAATCGACGTCGGCGAAGCGCTTGAAGAGGACCGCCTTGCCCTCCATTACCGGCTTGGACGCCAGTGCGCCGAGATTGCCGAGGCCCAGGATCGCCGTACCGTTGGAGATGACCGCAACCAGATTGCCCTTGGCGGTATAGTCATAGGCGGTCGCGGGGTCGGCGGCGATGGCGCGCACCGGCACTGCGACGCCCGGCGAGTAAGCGAGGCTGAGGTCGCGCTGCGTCGCCATTGGCTTGGACGCGATGATCTCGATCTTGCCGGGGCGACCGGTCGAGTGGAAAAACAGCGCTTCGCGCTCGGAAAATTCCACATTCGATCTGTCGGACATCGCGCACACCCATATATTGGAACAATAAGGCGGCCCTAGCGGCAAGAATATCTTGTGGGCAAGTGCGAGAAACGCAATTTTCCTGCCCTTTTGCGAAACTCTGGTTTCGCTCGCGGCTTCGGGCTATCGCCCTGCCCCATGGCTTCTTCGACCGATACAGCAGCGCCCACCCCGATGATGGCGCAATATTTGACGCTCAAGGCCGAGGCGCAGGATTGCCTCCTCTTCTATCGCATGGGCGACTTTTTCGAGCTGTTTTTCGATGATGCGAAAATGGCGGCGGCGACGCTGGACATCGCATTGACCAGCCGGGGCGAACATGGCGGCCTGCCGATCCCGATGTGCGGCGTACCGGTCCATAGCGCCGAAACCTATCTGGCGCGGCTGATCAAGGGTGGACACCGGGTCGCCATTGCGGAACAGACCGAGACGCCGGCGCAGGCCAAAGCGCGCGGCGGCAAGACGCTGGTGGCGCGCGCGATCGTCCGTTACGTCACCGCCGGCACGCTGACCGAAGAGACGCTGCTCGACAGCCGGCGCGACAATATGCTGGTAGCCCTGGCGCAGGTCGGGGGTGAAAGCGCGGGCGAGATCGGCATCGCGGCGGCGGACATTTCGACCGGCCGGTTCGAGACGATGACCTGTCCCATGGGCGACCTGCCGGCCGAGTTGGCGCGGCTGCGGCCAAGCGAAGTGGTGGTGGCCGAGGGATCGGGCTTCGCGGTGGCGGACATGCACCCGTTCGACAAAGCCGCCTTTTCCAGCAGCAGAGCCGAAGATGCACTCAAACGCCTGTTCGGGGTCGCGACGCTGGACGGGTTCGGCCGGTTCGGGCGGGCCGAACTGGCGGCGATGGGCGGCCTGATCGCCTATCTCGACCATGCGGGCAAAGGCACGCTGCCCTTTTTGGCCCCGCCGCTGCGCAAGACGAGCGGCGGCCATGTCGCGATCGACGCGGCAACGCGCGAGAGCCTGGAGATCGTATCGACGACCAATGGCACGCGCGCGGGCAGCCTGCTGGGCGCGATCGACCGGACGGTGACGGGCGCGGGCGCCCGGCTGCTGGGGCAGGATCTGTCGGCGCCGCTGATGGACCTGGCGGTTATCGAGGCGCGGCTGGGCCTCGTTACCCTGTTCCACGACGATGCGACGTTGCGCGACCAGTTACGCGGTGCGTTGCGGGTGCTGCCCGATATCGGCCGGGCGCTGGGGCGCGTGGCCGTAGGGCGGGGCAGCCCCCGCGACCTTGGTCAATTGCGCGACGGCCTGGGCGAGGCGCGATTGCTGCGCGAGCGGTTGGGTCGGCTGGCCGACGCGCCGCAATATCTGGTGCAGTTGCTCCCCGCGCTGGACGGGCATGGCGCGCTGGTCGATGCGCTGGCTCGCGCTTTGGTGCCTGCGCCACCCACCGAGACGGCAAGCGGTGGCTATATTGCCGACGGCTATGATCCCGCGCTGGACGAATTGCGGCGCCTGAGCAGCGACGGTCGCCGCGCCATCGCCGCGCTGGAGGCCAAATATCGTGAGCAGACCGGGATATCGGCGCTCAAGATCCGGCATAATGGCGTGCTGGGATACCATGTCGAGGTACCGGCCCGTGCCGCCGACCTGCTGATGGCGCCCGACAGCGGCTTCACCCATCGCCAGACTTTGGCAGGCGTGGTGCGCTTCAATTCGATCGACCTGCATGAGGAAGCCGGGCGCGTGGCGCAGGCGGGCGCCCATGCGCTGGTGGCCGAGGCCGCGCATCTGGAAGAACTGATCGGCGCCGTGCTGGACCGCAAGGCCGACATCGCGCGCGCGGCCGATGCGCTGGCGCGGCTGGACGTTGCCGCCTCGCTCGCCGAGCGGGCGGCCGAGGGCGGATGGCAACGACCGCATTTCGTCAACGCGGATGGGGCGGGCCAGTGCCTGGACATTGTCGGCGGGCGGCATCCGGTGGTGGAAGATTCGCTGCGCAAGGAAGGCCAGCCCTTCGTCGCCAATGATTGCCGACTGAACGAAGCCGACCGGCTATGGCTCGTCACCGGCCCGAACATGGGCGGCAAGTCGACCTTCCTGCGCCAGAATGCGCTAATCGTCATATTGGCGCAGTCGGGCGGCTATGTGCCCGCGCAGGCCGCGACGCTCACTCTGGTGGATCGACTGTTCAGCCGGGTTGGCGCATCGGACAATCTAGCGAAAGGGCGATCGACCTTCATGGTCGAGATGGTCGAGACGGCCGCCATTCTGGCGCAGGCGACGACACGCAGCTTCGTCATCCTGGACGAGGTAGGGCGCGGCACATCCACCTATGATGGCCTCGCGCTCGCTTGGGCAGTGGTGGAGGCGGTGCATGAGGTCAACCGCTGCCGCTGCCTGTTCGCGACCCATTATCATGAGCTTACGCGCTTGGCAGAGACGCTCTCGTCGCTGTCGCTGCACCATGTCCGCGCGCGGGAGTGGAAGGGCGACCTCATATTGCTGCACGAGCTGGCCCAGGGGCCGGCCGATCGCAGCTATGGCCTGGCCGTCGCACGACTGGCGGGGTTGCCACCAGCCGTGCTGAAACGCGCCAAGGATGTGCTGGCGCGGCTGGAAGCGGGCAAGGCGAAGACCGGCGGCATCGCAGCGGGCCTCGACGACCTGCCCTTGTTTGCGGCGGTGGCGACGCAGGAGGCGGCGCCGCCCGACCCGCTGCTGACGGCGATCGCGGCGATCGATGCCGACGCCCTGTCCCCGCGTGAGGCACTCGATCACATATATCGATTGAAACAACTGGCCGCTGACCTGCGGCAAGACTAGAGCAGGATCATGGGCATACAGTATCCAGCGCTGGGATCGCGGCGTGCGATCATCGACCGGCGCGCCATTTCAGACACGATCAACGCCCTGGCGCAGGAGCATCAGGGTGACGCCATGCGCCTGCGCGGCGCCATCGTAAAGGAATTGAAAGTCGCGCTGGACGAGGGCCGGGCCGAAGTCGCCAGCCGGCTGAGTGCCAAGCCGACGCGCGGGCGGGAATCGGTGACGGCCTTCGCTTTCCTGATCGATCAGATTTTGCGCCTGCTCTACGATGCGACGACGCATCATCTCTATCCGGCCGGCAATCGCAGCACGGGCGAGCGGATCGCGCTGATCGCCGTCGGCGGATATGGCCGGGGCGAGATGGCCCCGCACAGCGACGTCGATATCGGCTTCATCACCCCCTGGAAGCCGACCGGCTGGACCGAGCAGGTCATCGAATCCATGCTCTATTCGCTGTGGGATCTGGGCCTGAAGGTCGGCCACTCCAGTCGCTCGGTCGATGAAACGATGCGCATGGCCAAAAGCGACCTGACGGTGCGCACCGCCCTGCTGGAGGCGCGCTATGTGTGGGGCGATCGGGCGCTGTACGAAGAAACGTCGGTCCGCTTCGACGCCGAAGTGATGCAGGGCAATGCCCGCGCCTTCGTGACGGAGAAGCTGGAAGAGCGCGACGAGCGGCACCGTCGCATGGGCGACAGCCGCTATGTCGTCGAACCGAACGTCAAGGAAGGCAAGGGCGGGCTGCGCGACCTGCATACGCTGTTCTGGATCGGCAAATATGTGAACCGGGTGCGCTCGGTGGCCGATCTGGTCGATGTCGGCCTGCTGACGGAAGCCGAATTGCGCCAGTTCCAGAAGGCCGAGGATTTCCTGTGGGCGGTGCGGTGCCACCTGCACACCATTACCGGGCGGGCCGAAGACCGGCTGACCTTCGACCTGCAACTGGAAACCGCGACGCGCATGCATTTCACCGGACGTGCCGGTCGGTCGGGGGTCGAGCGCTTCATGCGCTATTATTTCCTGAACGCAAAGACGGTGGGCGACCTCACCGCCGTGTTCCTGGCGCATCTGGACGACCAGATGGCCGAAAAGGGCCGTCGATACATTCCGTCGATCTTCCGCCGGCCCAAGAAGCTGGACGGTTTCGTGCTGGAACGCGGGCGGATCGCCCTGCCCAGCGACGATTTCTTTCAGGCCGACCCGGTGCGGCTGCTGGACATCTTCGCCGTGGCGGACAAGCATGGGTTGCAGATCCATCCCAGCGCGATGCGCGCGGCGAGCCGCGATGCAGGCCTGATTTCCGCCAAGGTCCGCAAGGATCCGCGCGCCAATGCCGCCTTCATGGATGTGCTGACCAGCCCCCGCGACCCGGAGACGGTGCTGCGCTGGATGAACGAATCGACCGTCTTCGGTCGGTTCGTGCCGGACTTCCGCCGCGTCGTCGCGCAGATGCAGTTCGACATGTATCATCATTATACGGTCGATGAGCATACCATCCGCGCCGTCGGCCTGCTGTCGCGGATCGAGAAGGGCGAGCTGGAACAGGACCATCCGCTTGCAAGCGACCTCATGGGCAAGCTGCTGTCGCGCCGCGCCCTCTATGTCGCGGTGCTGCTGCACGATATCGCCAAGGGACGCGGCGGCGATCATAGCCTGCTGGGCGCCGAAGTGGCGGAACATCTCTGCCCGCGGCTGGGCCTCACTCCCGCCGAGACGGAGACGGTCGCCTGGCTGGTGCGATATCATCTGCTGATGTCTGCCACCGCCTTCAAGCGCGATCTGGCCGACTACAAGACGATCCTCGATTTCGTCGATGTGGTGCAAAGTCCCGAACGGCTGCGCCTTCTGCTATGCCTGACCGTAGTGGATATCCGCGCCGTTGGACCGGGCGTCTGGAACAGCTGGAAGCGGCAATTGCTGGGCGACCTTTACGAGTCGGCCGAGGAAGTGCTGCGCCTGGGGCACAAACAGAAGGGCCGCGGCGAGCGGGTGACGGCCAAACAGGCGGCCCTGCGCGAAGCGATGCACATGGACGACGCGACATTCGCAGCGTTCAGCAAGCGGCTGCCCGAATCCTACTGGATCGCCGAACCGGACGATATCCTCTTCCACAATGCACAGCATATCGTGGCGGCGGGCGATGCGCAGCTGTCGATCGCGGCGCAATATTATCCGCAGCGCGGCGCGACGCTGGTGACCGTCTATGCCACCGACCATCCCGGCCTGTTCTACCGCATCGCCGGCGCCATCCATCTGGCGGGGGGCAACATCATCGACGCCCGCATCCATACGACGCGGGACGGCGTGGCGATCGACAATTTTCTGGTGCAGGACCCGCTGGGCGGCGCGTTTCACAGCGACGAGCAGTTGAAGCGGATTCGCGGCGCGATCGAGGATTCGCTGTCGAACCGCCATCGAATGATTACCAAGCTATCAGCCCGGCCCCTGCCCCGCACCCGTGCAGAAGCCTTCCGCATCGAGCCGAATGTGCTGATCGACAACAAGGCGTCGAACCGCTTCACCGTGGTGGAGGTCAATGCCCGCGACCGGCCAGCGTTGTTGTTCAGCCTCGCCAATGCGCTGTTCCAGTCGAAGGTGACGGTGCACAGCGCCCATGTCGCCACCTATGGCGAGCGGGCGGTCGATACTTTCTATGTCACCGACCTGTTGGGCGGGAAGATCGAGAGCAAGGGGCGTTTGCAGACGCTGGAGCGGCGCTTGCTGGAGGCCGCCGGCGGCGAAGTGGGCGAAGCACTGCAACGGGCCTGACACATCGTCGTTCAGATCAGTCGCATCACCATCCAGCCAAGGATGATCGCCAGGCACCAGGCGAAGATAGCAGCGACAATGATGATACCCAAACGGCGGCGCGGCGACAGGATCTGGTCATCCTGCTCCGACGGTCGGGCCGGTCGATGGGCGGCGCTCAACATATCGACCTGGTCAAGGGTCAACAGGATGTCGAAGATCAGGCCGATACTGCCTTCCGCCAATAATATGACCTGTGCCGGGCGTGGACCGATTGCAGGCAAGTCGATCGTGATCCGTTCCCCGGCTACAAGGGCCAGATCGGCCGATACGCGGCAACCGCCACGGGACAGGTCGTTCACGACGATATCGACCACGTCTGCCTTGCCCTGAAAAATCGACGACATGGGATCGACGTCCGCGCGACCATCCTTCAACAATCGGGCATGAATGCACATCGCTTGTTCCTGACCGGATCGGCATCGCATGACGGGGATTAAGCGGACATTAATCGCTTCCTACGCCTGGACGTCCATGACGTCACCCGGATTCAACCGTGGCAGGAGACGCAACATATCCATTCTTTCCACCGCCACGCAGCCGGCGGTGGGTCGTCCTTCCGACAGATGGAAAAATATGGCGCTGCCCCGTCCCGGAACGGGCGGCGCGTCATTGTGACCCAGCACGACGATGATGTCATAGGCGTCGTCGCTCCGCATCATACTTTCGGCAGAGAAGCCGCGTGGCAGGCGGACCGGGCGATTATAGGCCGGATCGGCTGCATCGTCCGACCAGCCATCATTGCTGCGCACCCAGCGCCAGGGGAGGCAGATACCGGTGGTCTCGACCTTGCCGGGGCGCAGCAGAACGCCACGAATGGGCCAGAGGCCGAGCGGCGTGCAGCCGTCCCCTTCCCGCTTGTCCGCCGCAGTGCAAGTGCCATTGCGTCCGATGGTGCAGAATATGACGATGTCACCGAAGGTCAGGCGGCCCGCGCCGCTTTCGACCCGGATGATATTCACAGCTGGTGGCCGGTGCGGTCGCGCTTGGTCGCCAGATAGCGTTCATTATGCGGATTGGCGGCCAGGATGATCGGCAGGCGCTCCGTCACCTTGATGCCGGCCGCCTCCAGCCCGGCGACTTTGTTGGGATTATTGGTGAGCAGGCGCACCTGATCGACGGCGAGCAGGTCGAGCATGCGCGCTGCGACCGAAAAATCGCGCGCGTCGATGGCAAAGCCCAAGCGCACATTGGCATCGACCGTGTCGAACCCCTGATCCTGCATCGCATAGGCGCGCAATTTGTTGACGAGGCCGATGCCGCGCCCTTCCTGCCGCAGGTAGAGAAGGATGCCCCAGGGCGCGTCGGCGATCCGGTGCATCGCCTCATGCAATTGCGGGCCGCAATCGCATTTGAGGCTCCCCAGCACGTCGCCGGTCAGGCATTCGCTGTGCAGGCGGATGACGGGTGGCGACGAATCCCGCTGGCCCACGATCAGCGCGACATGCTCGCGCGGTTCGTCCGGACTGCGAAAGGCGATGATTTCCGCGCTTTCGCTGGCCGAAACGGGCAGGCGCGCGCGGGTGGCGATGGCAAGGTTGGTGGCGTCGTCATAGGCGGCGATCGCATCGGCGGTGACATCTGCCTCGACCCGCCCGTCGCCTTCCAAAAGGAAATAGGCAGGCAGGATGCCGGCGAGGCGGGCCAAACGAAGCGCCGCCTTGGCCGCCTGCGGCGCAGGCAGTATGCGAGCCCGGAACGGCCCCTTGAGCGGGGACGCCAGGTCCAGCACCGGATCTGAAATGGCGGTGGCGACGTCGGCGTCGATCCACGGCGCGCGCTCCACCAGCACCGGCAGGTCGGGATCGGCGGCCGCCAATTGATTGCCAAGTTTGAGCGTTTCGGCGCGGGCGGCGGAAATCAATATGTCGGCGCGTCCCTGCGGGTCGAAATCCGCCAGCGTCACCGCATCCGCGCCCTCGATCGCCATCAGGCGGATCGCGCCATCGGCGGCAGTCAGGCGGATCGCCCAGCCGCGACGCAGGGCGTCGATCGCCCGCGCGGCATCCCGTCCGCTCGCGGCGCTCATCAGAAGGCGAACTCGGTGATGATGGGAATATGGTCGGACGGCTTGATCCAGCTGCGCGCCGGCTCGACGACGCGATGGCTGACCGCCTTGTCCGCGACATCCTTCGTCATCCACATGTGGTCGAGGCGGCGACCCCGATCCGATTCCGCCCAATCCTTCGCGCGATAGCTCCACCAGGTATAGAGGCGCGCCGGCGCCGGATGGAAATGGCGGCCGATATCGACCCAGTCGTTCGATGCCTGCAACCGGGCCAGAATCTCGCATTCGACCGGCGTGTGGCTGACCACGTTCAGTAATTGCTTATGGCTCCACACGTCGCATTCCAGCGGCGCGACGTTGAAATCGCCGGTCAGGATGGCCGACTTGTCGCCAAGGCCGGACGACCATTGGATCATCCGTTCGATGAAATCGAGCTTCTGGCCGAATTTGGGGTTCACATCCCGATCGGGAACGTCGCCGCCAGCGGGGACATAGACATTCTCGATCCGCACGCCATTGTCCAGCCGGACGCCGACATGGCGCGCCTCGCCATTGGCCTGCCAGTCGAACCGGTCGTCCTCATGAATCGGCACCTTGCTCATGATCGCCACGCCATGGTGCATGCGCTGACCATTCAGCACCTGATGGACGTAGCCCAACCGTTTGAACATGTCGGTGGGGAAAATCTCGTTCACCACCTTTGTTTCCTGAAGGCACAATATGTCGGGTGCTTCAGCGCGTAGCAGCTGCTCGACGATGTCGATGCGTGCACGGACGGAGTTGATGTTCCAGGAGCAGATGGAAAGAGTATCGGCCATGCTAGGCAACTAGGGTCGCTGGCGTCGTTGCGCAAGCGGAAGACCGATGCGGCAGACAAAGTAAGACCCCCGCTCCGGGGGCGTGGAACGGGGGTCTCGATCGCGCCCTTGAAGCGCTTTGCGGTACGAGAGGGGAACCGGGTAACAGGGGGGAAATCCCGGTTTGGTCTCGCGCCGTTGATGCATGATTAGCGCTGCCGATATGAGCGTGAGATGAACGGGCCGGCAAGATTACGTCCGATCGCTCGGACCGTCTTGCCGGACGCTCAGGTCAACTGCCGGACGAGCGGCCCCTTGGCCTGGGATCGGTCCAGCGAAAGGCAGAGTCGGCAACCGGTGCTCCATAGACCTGATTGGAAAAGCGCACCGCCGTGCGGTTATTCTGCGAATCGAGCATGACCCAACCATAAAGCTGAAGCCCTGCCGGCGCGGATGCATTGCGTTTGAAGATCATGGTGATGGTGCCATATTCGGGACGCTTTGGATCGCGCGCTTCGACGCTCAGCACCGTCGGATCGCCGGTCGGCACCAGCTTGCCATATTTGGACAGATCCTTGGACGGGTCGAGCAGCGCACCCAGCGGCGAATTGCCGATCGGCCAGCGCTGCACCTGACGCACTTCATAATCGATCATGGTCAGCGCCTTGCCATCGCTAACGATCAGCAGCGGCACGCCCTTTTGATATTGGAAGCGGATCTTGCCCGGCTGCTTAAGGGTCAACTTGCCGGTCAGGGTCTGGCCGTTGCGGTCGGTCTGGCTAAAATCGGCGGTCAGCGTGGTGACGGCGCGGATATATGCGTTGACCTGGGCAAGGTCGGACTGGTCCTGCTGCGCGGCGGCGGGCACGGTCGGGACGACCAGCGGCGCAGTGGCGGCAAGGACAAGCGCTAGGGGCGCAACGATGCGCTTCATGGCGTTCAACTCCGATTGTTTGGGAAGATTGGGCTAGGGGACGGGGCTTGAACCCTCCGTGAACCCTGCTGTTCCGAAATGGCGCATTTTGGGCAAGGGGTGATGGGGGAGAGCATCCGTCTTGAACTTGGAACCGGCTCGATCCCCCATGCTCCCGCCTCGCCCTGCCGGTCTGACCGGCGGCACCGCTCCAATTATGTTATCGGCGCGGCAGCAGCGAGATGTGTCTAGACCCATTTGCGGACAAAAAAAAGGGCTGATCCGAAGACCAGCCCGTAAAAGTTTTTAGGAGAGGATGCCTGAAAGGCCTGCTCTCTATGTTCCAACTGGTTCATGACGGCAAATGCGAAGGAAAGCAGTGCGATTGCATGAAGTGCAATCGTCGCCATTCCGGCGGGGTCAGATCGGATTCCCATTCTCGTCGCGCAGCACTTCTCGGCGGCCGACATGGTTGGGAGGACCGACAAGGCCTTCCTCCTCCATCCGCTCGATCAGCCGCGCCGCAGAGTTGTAGCCGACGCGCAGCTGGCGTTGCAGCCAGCTGGTCGAAGCCTTCTGATTTTCGAATACCAGCTGGCATGCCTTGCGGAACAGCTGGGCGTCCGGGCTGTCGTCGCCCAGATCCACGCCGTCCAGGGCGAAGCTGCCCTCTTCCGGCTCCTCGGTGACCGCCTGGATATAATCGGGTTGGCCCTGCGCGCGCCAATGGTCTGCGACCATGCGGACTTCGTCGTCCGACACGAAGGGACCATGGACGCGGGTCAGGCCCTTGCCACCGTGCATGTAGAGCATGTCGCCCTTGCCCAGCAGTTGCTCGGCGCCCTGTTCACCCAGGATAGTGCGGCTGTCGATCTTGCTGGTGACGAAGAAGCTGATGCGGGTCGGCAGGTTCGCCTTGATGACGCCGGTGATGACGTCGACCGACGGCCGCTGCGTCGCGAGGATCAGGTGGATGCCGGCGGCGCGCGCCTTTTGCGCCAAACGCTGGATCAGGAATTCGACTTCCTTGCCTGCCGTCATCATGAGGTCGGCCAGCTCGTCCACCACCACCACGATCTGCGGCAACGGCTGGAAATCCAGCTGCTCTTCTTCATAGATGGGCTTGCCGGATTCAGGGTCGTAGCCGGTCTGAACCCGCCGGCCCAATGGCTTGCCCTTCGCCTTGGCCGCCCGGACCTTCTCGTTATAATTGGCGAGGTTGCGGACGGAGATGGACGCCATCATGCGATAGCGATCCTCCATCTGCTCCACCGCCCATTTGAGCGCGCGAATCGCCTTGGCCGGTTCGGTGACGACCGGGGAGAGGAGATGCGGTATGTCGTCATAGGTCGACAGTTCCAGCATCTTGGGGTCGATCATGATGAGGCGCAGCTGGTCCGGCGTCATGCGATAGAGCAGCGACAGGATCATGGCGTTCAGGCCCACCGACTTGCCCGAACCGGTCGTACCCGCGATCAGCAGATGCGGCATCGGCGCAAGGTCCGCGATGATCGGTTCGCCCGAGATATTCTTGCCCAGAATGATCGGCAGGGTCGCTTCCTGCGCGAATTGCTCGCTGGTGATGAGTTCGCGGAAGGACACGCCTTCGCGATTCGCATTGGGCAGTTCGATACCGATGACGGTACGGCCGGGAATCGTCGCGACGCGGGCGGAGAGCGCGGACATATTGCGGGCGATGTCGTCCGCCAGCGCGATCACGCGGCTGGCCTTGATGCCCGGCGCGGGCTCCAGCTCATACATGGTCACGACCGGACCGGGGCGGACTTCGGTGATGTTGCCCTTCACGTGGAAGTCGTCCAGCACGGATTCGAGCAGGCGGGCGTTGCGCTCCAGCGCGGCCTTGTCGATCTTGCCACCCTGATTGGCGGGAATCGGGTTCAGCAGATCGGGCGATGGCAGCGAGCTGTGGCCGAACAGATCGTCCTGGCTGACCGGCGCCATGGTGCGCTGCACCGGCGCGGGCTTGGGCGTCTGGATCGTGATGGGTGGCTTGGGCTCGCTCGACACCTGCTTGCGCGGGGCGATGACTCGCTCGGCCGGTTCGTCTTCCTCATATCCATCTTCGTCGGCCACAGCGACAGCGCCGCCAAAGCCGAGCGTCGGGCGCGGCAGGTTAAGTTTGGGCAATGAAGGGCGGCGCAGCGCGATGATCGGCTTTTCCAGCGCCAGGCTGCGATAGCAGGCTAACAGGCCGGCGATCAGCGTGACGACGACCAGGGCGCCCTTGATCCACGGCGCGGCGGCGGGCGCATGCGCCGTCAGGCTGGCAATGCCCTTGGCCACGACCAGCCCGATCACCCCACCCCATCCGGCGGGCAGGCCGACCAGCGGCGAATCCTGAAACAAGGCGAGCGCAATGCCGATCAGCACGATGCCGAACAGGCATTTGCCGAACTGCGCCTTCCACCCGCTCATATCCTGGTCGCCCCACAGGCGACGGGCGGTGACGGCCATCAGCGGCAGGATCAGCGCAACCGGCACGCCCAGCAGCCAGAGCAGGAAATCGGCGGCCCAGGCACCGGGCGCCTGCATGATGTTGGCGACATGGTCACCCGCGACCGTGTTCATCGACGGGTCGCTGGGCGCATAGCTGAGCAACGCCAGTGCCAGGAACAGGGTCGCCAGCATGAGCGTGATGGCGCCGATCAGCGCGCCGCTGCGAATGAGGCTGCGCTTCAGCATTTCACGCCATTCCGGCGAGCGTTTCACGGTGCGGCCGACGGCCATATATTCTGATGTCCCCCAAATGTTCCGTTTCGGCACAATGCCTCTTCGGGCGAGTCCGCGTCAAGGGCGCGGCCCATCGGCTCGTCCCGCGCATATCGGGATCATCAAACATGTTCCCCGGCGAAGGCCGGGGTCCAGTTCAAACGCCCGATCTGGACCCCGACCTTCGCCGGGGAACGGCACTCTCAATATTCTGCGCTTTGAGCCAGTCCCGCCAGCGCGTCGCCGTCCAGCCGCTGTATCGTCCATTCGTCCATCGGCTTGGCGCCGATCGCGCGATAGACGGCAATGGCGGGTTCGTTCCAATCGAGCACCGACCATTCGAGCCGGGCGCAATCGCGTTCGATCGCCAATTGGGCGAGCCGCGCCAGCAGCGCCTTGCCGGCACCAAGGCCCCGCGCCTCCGGCAGGACGAACAGATCCTCCAGATAGATGCCCGGCCGTGCTTCGAAGGTCGAAAAATTGTGGAAGAAGAGCGCAAAGCCGATCGGCTTGCCATCATGCTGCGCGATCAGCACTTCGGCCATGGGGCGCGGACCGAACAAGTGGCGCTCCAGCGTCGCGCGATCGCCCTTCACCTCATGGGCGAGCCGTTCATAGTCGGCCAGCGCCAGGATGAAGGCGTGGATGGTGTCGATATCACCGGCCACCGCCTCGCGAATGAGGATGCTCATGCTGCGCCTGCCTCCAATTGAGAGCCTTTTGCGGCCAGATCGGCCGGCTTGGAGCGCGCGGCGATAAGGCAGGCGACCACGATGAGCAAGGCGCCCGCCACGGTGCTAAGCGTCACATGCTCGCCAAAGGCCAGCCAGCCGACGATCGAGGCCCAGATGAAGGCCGTATATTCCACTGGAATCAGTCGCTGCGCCTGCGCCCGCGCATAGGCCCAGGCGAGCGCCGAGAGCGACGTGAAGGCCAGCGTTGCGGCAAGCAGCACGAGCGGGACCGCCTGGAGCGGCGGCAGGATGGCGAGCCATGGCGCACCGATCGCAAAGACCGCCAGCATGACGAGATGCTGGAAGAAGGCGACCTCGATCGGGGATGCGACCTGCGCCTGTTGCCGCTGGATGATGAGGTTCCAGGCAAACAGGACGGCCGAGCCCAGCACCGCCATCACGCCCAGCAATGCATCGGCCCCATAATGCCCCTGCAACTTGCCCGACAGGATGATGCCGACCCCGACCAGTCCAAGCAGCGAAGCGCCGATGGCCCGGCGCCCGACCTGTTCATTAAGCAACAGCGCGGCCAGATAGAGGGCAATGAGCGGCGCGATGAAGGACAGGGCGATCGCCTCGGCCAATGGCAGGCGCAGAATCGCCCAGAAGAACAAGGCCGCCATCAAGGCCACGACCGTCCCGCGCAAAAGATGGATGCGCAGCACCGCCAGGGTGGGCCAGCGCTGGCGGGTCAGCAGCATCAGGGCAAGGCCCAGCAAGCTGCCCGTCAGCGCACGCCAGAACAGGGCGTTGTAGAGGCCGATCGCCAGCCCCAGCCCCTTCATAGCCGCGTCCATCACGGAAAAGAGCGCAACGCCCACGCAGCAGACGAGAAAGGGAATGGCGAAACGACCCTGATCTTGCGACATCGGGTACGTCCGCGCCTTTATTCGGCTGCCTCGACCTGGCTGCCGTCCGCCTTGCCGGCGTCGGTGGTTTCGGCCTCCAGCTTTTGCGCCTCGATCTCCGCCGCCTTGGCCTCCACCAGCTTCACGATATGATCGACCATGTCGGCGTCCTGAATCACATGGTCGGTGACGCCCGACAGATAGACCATATGCTTGCCATTGCCGCCGCCGGTCAGGCCGATGTCCGTTTCGCGCGCTTCGCCGGGGCCGTTGACGACGCAGCCCAGTACCGAGAGCGAGAGCGGCGTATTGATATGCTGGAGCCTTTCCTCCAGCGCCTGTACGGTGCGGATGACGTCGAAGCCCTGCCGCGCGCAGCTGGGGCAGGAAATGACCTTCACGCCGCGCGTGCGGATACCGAGCGATTTCAGGATTTCGTAACCGACGCGCACTTCCTCTTCCGGTTCGGCGGAAAGGGAGACGCGGATCGTGTCGCCGATCCCGGCCCAGAGCAGGTTGCCGATGCCGATCGCGCTCTTCACCGTGCCGCCGATCAGCCCACCGGCCTCGGTGATGCCAAGATGCAGCGGGCAGTCGACCGCGTCGGCCAGCTGCATATAGGCAGCGACGGCCAGGAAGACGTCGCTGGCCTTCACCGCGACCTTATATTCGTGGAAATCCTGGTCCTGGAGCAGCCTGATATGGTCGAGCGCCGATTCGACCAGCGCTTCGGGACAAGGCTCGCCATATTTTTCGAGCAGATCCTTTTCAAGAGAGCCGGCATTGACGCCGATGCGGATCGAACAGCCATTGGCCTTGGCCGCATCGACCACTTCCTTCACCCGCTTTTCCGACCCGATATTGCCCGGATTGATGCGCAGGCAAGCGGCGCCGGCGTCGGCGGCTTCCAAAGCGCGCTTATAATGGAAATGAATGTCGGCGACGATCGGCACGCGGACAGCGCGGACGATCTGTTTCAGGGCCGCGGTGGACTCTTCGTCGGGGCAGGAGACGCGGATGATGTCGACGCCTGCTTCCTCGCAGCGGCGGATCTGGTCGATCGTCGCCTTGACGTCATGGGTCAGCGTATTGGTCATGGTCTGCACCGTCACCGGCGCATCGCCGCCGACGGGAACATTGCCGACCATGATCTGGCGCGACTGCCGCCGCGCTATGTCGCGCCAGGGGCGCAGGCCGGGATTATGGTCGGACATGAAATAGGGGCTCCGTAAGCTACGAAGCCCCTATAGGGATTTTTATCGGCAGTTAGAAGCGCAGCGTGGCCGATGCCGCAACCTGATCCGCGTTACCGCTGGTTTGCGCCAGCGTGGTGGCGGTGACGGTCGCGGGCGATGGGAAATAGCTGTCCGGGCGGATGATGTTCGCCTTTTCAACGAAGGTGTGGGCGTAGCTCAGGTTCAGCGCGAAGTTATCCGACATGTTCCAGGTCGCGCCGCCGGTCAGCCAGACGCGGTCGCCATCGGGCACGCGCGTGGTCAGATGCTGCG
This sequence comes from Sphingobium sp. GW821-FHT02B05, assembly GCF_059421905.1. Classification (NCBI taxonomy): domain Bacteria; kingdom Pseudomonadati; phylum Pseudomonadota; class Alphaproteobacteria; order Sphingomonadales; family Sphingobiaceae; genus Sphingobium; species Sphingobium sp. GW821-FHT02B05. The sequence continues at coordinate 101,693 of NZ_JBWKVW010000007.1, read as the reverse complement.
GATTGGTGGGCGAGCGATCGAACATCGTGCCGGCGCGCACGGTAAAGGCCGGGCTGACATCATATTCGCCGCCCACGCTGACCGAATAGCTGTCCTTGTAATCCAGTTCCTTGTTGGTCGTGCCGGTCGCCGAAGTGACGGCGATGCCCTTGAACTTCGACCAATTATACCATTTGCCGGTGATCATCGCGCGCAGTTGCGGCGTCAGCCTGTGCATCATCGAAACCGTCACGATGTCGGGCAGCTCCAGCGGCGCGGTGGCGGCAAATTCGCCATTGCCCGCCGCGATCGGGCCGACCAGGCCGGACACGATCTGGGTGCCGGCCAGCTTGTGGTTGATGCCGGAGCGATAATGGGCGCCGAAATTGGTGTCGCCGGTGGTGTAGAAGATGCCGGCATTCCAGCCGACCGACCAATCGTCGCCCTTCAGGCTGGCAAAGCCGTCGGTGGTGACGAGCGGCGACAATTGCGGCAGCGCATTGGTCAGCGTGGCCTTGACATATTGCACGTCCACGCCGCCGCCGATCGACAGATTGTCGGTCAGCTTATAGGCGGCCGATGGCTGGATATTATAGGTTTTGAGATTGGTGTAGAGCGAGTCATAGCGACCGAAGAAACCGTCGTCATATTCCAGCTTCAGGCCGAAGGGCGCGTTGACGCCCAGGCCCACCCAGAGCCGGTCGCTGACCTGCGCGCTGGCGTAGAAGCTGGGAATGGGGATGACGCTTTCGAACGGATTGCCACCGTCATTGCCGGCAATCGGCGTGGTGACGGGGACGCCCGGAATGCTCCGGCGCGAACCGCGATTGGTCTGGTGCGCCGATGCCATCAGCGCCGATCCGCCGATCGAGGTCTGGATTCCCGACAGCTGGGTCATCGCGGCCGGATTGAAATAGATGGTCGACGGATCGTCGCCCGCCGCCGCGCCGCCCGACATCGCCCGGCCGGTTTCGATCGGAGACTGTTCCTGAAGATAGAAGCCGCCGGCCATGGCGGGAAAGGGTGCGGCCATGACCCCGGTGACGAGGAGGACGCGGCTGAGATGGCGGCTAAGGGACATGAGAAATCCTCTACTAGGTGGCGACTATTCTGCTGCCGTTCGGCGCCCCTGCAACGCGCGAAGCCGGCTTATGAGCTAGGGGCTTAGCAAAGATGTCGTTAATTTCCAGTGTTTCAGCACGACCGGAATGCGATTGGGCATCAGGAACCTGACGTTTACGGAAAGGAAACGCTACGGCTTGGCCCGCTCGCGGGTCCTGAAAAAAAGATAAAAAAAAGCCGCCCAGAAGGACGGCCTTGAAGTTTTAGGAGAGGATGCCTGAAAGGCGAGTTCCTTTTGCGGTGCAGCGACGATTGTCGCAAATGCGAAACAGACAAGCATGGTTGCGTTTTCTGCAATCGTTATCTGGGCCTACCATTTCCGTAAGGGAAAATGTCGGAAGGGCGAAAGCATATTATACCAAAGTATAGCAGCAAAAATGCGTGATTCAGCGCGATTGCGGCCTGACCACGCCTGATTCGGCCAACTGCCCGTCCATGTCCGCCACCAGCCGATCAAGATCGGTCTGACTCGCCGATTCAGCGCGCGCTACCAACGCTGCTTCCGTGTTGGACGCGCGGAGCAGCCACCAGCCTTGCGCCGTACGCATGCGCACGCCGTCTATGGTGCATATATCGGCACCCTGCGCCTGCAACCGGTCGAGAATTTCCGCGATCACGCCGAACTTGCGGGATTCCGCGACGGGGAAGCGCCATTCCGGGGTGATGACGGTCGCGGGCATGGCGTCATGCAGCGCCGTGACGCTGCGCCCCAGCGACCCGATGGCCCGGATCAGCCGAACGGCCGCGTAAAGACCATCGTCATAGCCGGGATAATCGTCGGCGAAGAAGAGATGCCCGGTGGTTTCGCCGCCCAACAGGCTGCCAATCTGCTTCATTCTGGACTTGATATGGCTATGGCCGGTCTTCCACATGTCGGGCCGACCGCCCAACGCGGCGATGCGGTCGAAGACGGTCTGACTGGACTTTACATCCCCTACGATCGACGCGCCGGGGCGTTTTTCAAGCACGACCTGAGCGAACAGGCCGAGCAGCTGATCGCCAGGCAAGGTGCGGCCAAGACTGTCGATCACGCCGATCCGGTCGCCATCGCCATCGAAGGCCACACCGAAATCGAGCTGCTTGTCGCGGACAAGCGCGCGGAGATCGGCCAGATTCTTGTCCTCGGAAGGATCGGGATGATGGTTGGGAAAATGTCCGTCTATATCGGTGAAGAGCAGATGATGCTCACCGGGGAGCAATTGCGCCAGCTTCTCCACCACCGGGCCGGCAGCGCCATTGCCCGCGTCCCAGCCGATGCGGCAGGCAGGGCCGTCAAAACCCTGCAAAAGTCGCGCGACATAGGCGTCCATGATGGCGATCGTCTCGACCTGCCCCGTACCGGAGTTCCAGTCGCCGGCCGCCGCCATGATGCCCAAAGCCTGAATGTCCGCGCCGAAAAAGGGCGCATGCCCCTTCACCAGCTTGAAGCCATTCTGGTCGCCGGGATTATGGCTGCCGGTTATCTGGATGGCGCCATCCACATCCTCCGACGCTTCGGCATGATATAGCATCGGCGTCGGACCAAGGCCGATGCGCAGCACGTCGATGCCGGTCTGGACGAGGCCATCGACCAAAGCGGATTCCAGCATCGGCGAACTCAGGCGCCCGTCATAGCCGACCGCGATGCGCCGGCCGCCCGATCGCGCGATCACCGAGCCGAAGCTGCGCCCCAAAGCCCAGGCATCGGCTTCGTGCAGCCTGTCCCCCACCCGGCCGCGCAGATCATAGTCGCGCAGCAGGGTCGGATCGAAAATATGGCTCACCGCTGCTTTTTCTCGGCGAGCAGCAAATCGCGCGCGGCGTTGATCTGCGCCGCCAGCGCCTCGGTGCCGCCCTTGTCGGGATGGACCGACGCGATCAGGCGTCGATGGGCAGCGCGGATCGCCTTCGCATCGGCGTCGGGGCCAAGGCCCAGCAAGGCGCGGGCCTTGGCCACATCATCGGCGCGGGGCGAAATCGACGGGACGGCGCGTTTGCGGGCTTTCGCCTTGGCCTCGATATTGCCCTGTTTGGCGAAGAAAAGCGCTGCGCCGATCAGCAGCGGGGCACCGATCACCGGCTTGCCCTTCGCCGCCAGAACGGCGCCGACCAGCGCCGCACCCAAAGCCATGCCATCCTTTGCCGTCATGCGTTGCAACTTTCCCGTCCAGATCAGCCAGATAGCCAGCCCGGCGATCAGGAGCGTCAGCAAGCCCATCAGGCAGCGCCAAGCAGGTCCAGAGCGCCGGTCCCCTCCAGCGTGGGCAGCGCCAGGCCCGACACCATCTCGCGCAACTCCTGCCGCGCCGCGATATGGCTGACGCCCAGTTCGCCCAGATGCCCCTTGTCCAGCAAAGTCAGGCCAGACGGGAAAAGCTCGCGGAAGATGACCCGTTCCGAAAGGCCGGGAATGACGCGGAAGCCGACCCGGCGGGAGAGTTCCATCAGCGCGTCGCCGACCCGCTTCTTGTTGCGGGCATCATGATGCTGGACGCGGTTGCGCAGCACCACCCAGTCGATGGTGACGCCATCGACCTTCGCCCGCGCCTTGCGCGCGTCGAAGATGAGTTCGGAATAGAAGGAGGGACTGCGGACCTTGAAGGTTTCCGGATCGACCTGCCCGATCAGGTCGAAATCGACGAAACTGTCGTTCATCGGCGTGACCAGCGTGTTGGCGTGCGGCGCCAGATGGCGGGCATAGATATCGTCGCGGCCAGGCGTATCGACGACCAGATAGTCGTTGCCAAGCGCCAGCGAAATCACCTGATCGTCCAGCGCGGCGATGCTGTCGCCGGTGAATACGTCGAACGCCGGCATGGGCAGGTCGATGCCGCGGCGCCTGGCCGTTTCCCGCCGATTTTCCATATAGCGGGTGACGGTGCGCTGACGCGGGTCAAGGTCGATCAGGCCGACCTTGTGGCCGAGCGCGGACAGGGCGATGGCGGTATGCACCGCCGTGGTCGACTTGCCGGTCCCGCCTTTTTCATTGGCGAAGACGATAAGATGCGGCTGCGGATTGCCCATTGGCCCCAGTAAACCCCGTTGATTGTCGCAATGCGTGTTGACGGTCGCGCCGGCACGAGCCTAGCAGGACAGCCATAGGATTTTGCCCTTATCGGAGCCGTGACTTCCGTGCAAATATTGCGTGACCTGCCCGCCCTTCGTGCCGCCGTCCAAGCCCTGAAAAGCGATGGAAAGCCTGTCGTTCTGGTGCCCACCATGGGCGCCTTGCATGACGGGCATATGGCGCTGGTCGAGGAAGCACGGCGCCATGGGCGGCATGTGGTCGTGTCGATCTTCGTCAATCCCCGCCAGTTCGGCCCGAACGAGGATCTGGACGCCTATCCCAGGCGGGAAGCCAAGGACGCGCAGATGTTGCAGGCGGCGGGCGTCGACATTCTCTGGGCGCCCAGCGTCGATGTCATGTATCCGGCCGGCTATGCCACCAATATTCGCGTGTCGGGGATCAGCGACGGGTTGGACGGCGCGGCGCGGCCGGGCCATTTCGATGGCGTGGCGACGGTGGTGACCAAGCTGTTCAACCAGGTGCAGCCCGATGTCGCTATTTTCGGCGAGAAGGATTATCAGCAGCTGGCGGTGATCCGGCGGTTCACTAGCGACCTGAACCTGCCGATCGAGATTGTCGGCCTGCCGACCCAGCGGGCCGAGGATGGCCTCGCCCTCTCCTCCCGCAACGCTTATTTGAGCGACGAAGAGCGCAAGGCGGCGCTGGCGCTGCCCCGCGCACTGGGCGAAGCCAAGCGGCAGATCGAGAAGGGCGAGCCGGTCGAGGCCGCACTGGCGCAGGCGATCGCATCGCTGGCCGCCCATGGGTTCGGGCCGATCAATTATGTGAAGCTGTGCGACGCGGCGACGCTGGAGCCGATGACCTTGCTGGACCGGCCGGCCCGGCTGCTGGGCGCAGCGAAGCTCGGCAAGACCAGACTGATCGACAATATCGCGGTCGATTTCGCTTAACTTCGCACTTTTCCCGCAAATTCGGACATTTTATTGCGCGGGTCTGATCCTATTCGCGCGTCCGTCGCAAGCTGCAACCCTAAGGCAAAGCGGCCATCATAGGACAGGCAATAGGATCAGAAGGGCTTTACGATCACCGCGATGACGATGACGGCGGCGGCCACCCCCGGAATCTCGTTCATCATGCGCAACTGCTTGTCGCTCAGCGGGCGTTCCCCCCGCGCCAGCTTCTTCGTGTAGCCCGCGATCCAGCCATGATAGCCCGACAGGCCGAGCACGAAGAGCAGCTTCAGGTGAAACCAGCCAAAGCTCCAGGCACCGATTTCCACCATCAGCATCAGGCCGAACAGCCAGACCAGGACCAACGACGGGTTGAGGATGATCTTGAGCAATCGCCCTTCCCGCTCGATCCATCTTTTGTCCTCCGGCGATCCGGGCACGGTTTCCTGATGATAGACGAAGAAACGCGGCATCATGAACAGCCCCGCCATCAGGAAGATGACGAAGATGACATGGGCGGCCTTCACCCAGAGATAGGCGGCACCAAGATAGGCCATCAGTCGCGGACTCCTTGAAGCGATTTCAAGTCAGACGGAACGTCTGACGGATCGGAAATCGCGTTAATATCAGCTTCGCACATAGCTAATGAGCGCTTCGACATGTGCAATGGGCGTGTCGGGCAAAATGCCATGGCCAAGGTTCATGATATGGGGCCGGTCAGCAAAGGCGGCGCGGATCATGTCGACCGCCTCCTCGACCGCCCGGCCGCCCGCGATCAGCGCCAGCGGATCCAGATTGCCCTGCACCGGCAGCCCCTTGGGCAGCGCTTCATTGGCCCAATGCGGGTCGATCGTTTCATCGACGCCCACAGCATCAACGCCGGTCTGCGCGGCATAGTCTGCCAGCTTCGCGCCGGCGCCCTTGGGAAAGCCGATCACCGGGATGTCGGGATGGAGCGCCTTTAGCTGCGCGACGATCCGCTTGTTCGGCTCGATCACCCAGCGCTGGAATTGCAGCGGCGACAGGCTGCCGGCCCAACTGTCGAACAGCTGGACCGCTTCCACGCCGGCATTGATCTGTCCGCACAGATAGATGACCGTTGCATCGACGATCGCGTCGATCAGCGCGGCGAAGCGATCGGGCTGCTGATAGGCCATGCGGCGGGCCAGCCCATGATCCTTGCTGCCCTGCCCCGCCACCATATAGGTCGCGATCGTCCAGGGACTGCCCGCAAAGCCCAGGAAGGTGACGCTTGGCTCCAGGGCCGCCTTCACCTGCCTTACCGTCTCATAGACCGCGTCGAAGCGGCTATAATCGGCCGTCAGCGCGGACAAGTCCGTTTCGGCCAGGATCGGGGCCAGGCGCGGGCCTTCCCCGGCTTCGAACCACAGATCCTGTCCCATCGCATAAGGCACGATCAGGATGTCGGAAAAGAGGATCGCACCATCGAAGCCGAAACGACGGAGCGGCTGGAGCGTGACTTCGGCTGCGGCGGCGCTGTCATAGACGAGTTCGAGGAAGCCGCCCTTGTCCGCCCGTAGCGCCCGATATTCAGGCAGGTAGCGACCAGCCTGGCGCATCAACCACATGGGGGGAACCGCAGGACGATCTCCTTTCAGAACGCCAAGGAGCGGCTTGTCCGTCAGGCTCACCGGGGCGTCTTGGCGCATCACATTCTCTCTTATTATTTAGATTCAAGGGATGATAGAGATAGTAGGTCGGTTGGCAGCGGGGTTTATGCGCTGTGCCCGCTTTTGCCAACAACTTGACTCAGGAGAGTCACGGAAGACGTGGCGAGTCAGAGTCATAATCCCCGTTACCCACAGGCTGTGGATGGAATCGGGGGCCTGTTGGGGGCTTGTGGATAAGATTCCGGTCAGTGGGGACGGGAAAAGCCCCGCAACTTATCCACAATTTCATCCCTTGCTTTATCCACAGCCCTCCAACAGAGATGTCCCCATGGCGCGCATCCACCTGCATCTTCTGTCTGACTCCACCGGCGAAACGCTGGAAAATATCGCCAAGGCGGCGATCGGGCTGTTCGAAAATGTCGAGGCGATCCGCCATTTCTGGCCGATGGTGCGGTCCGAAGTGCATCTCGACCGGATCATGGAGGAGATCAGCGCCAATCCCGGGCTGGTGCTGTTCACGCTCACCAATCATCCGCTCCGCCGCCGGCTGGAAACGCGCTGCCGCGCGCTCGGCCTGCCGCATGTCGCGGCGCTGGACAGCGTGGCCGACGCGCTGTCCAACATATTGGGGCAGGAAACCCGGACCCGGCCGGGGCGCAAGCATATATTGGACGAGGCCTATTTCGCCCGGATCGAGGCGATCCAGTTCACGATTGCCCATGATGACGGCGTGGGGCATGAAAATTGGGAAGAGGCGGACATATTGCTGGCCGGCGTGTCGCGCGCGTCCAAGACGCCGACCTCCATCTACCTCGCCAATCGCGGGTACAAGACCGCCAATATCCCGCTGGTGCCGGAATCGCCGCCGCCGCGCAGCCTCTACAGCCTGAAGCACCCAATGGTGGTGGGGCTGACGGTCAGCCCGGAGCGACTGATCCAGATCCGGCGCAACCGGCTGCTGTCTTTGAATCAGGCGCCCGAAACCGCCTATGTCGATAATGAGAAGGTGCAGGAGGAACTGGCCTTTGCCCGGCGGATGTTCGCCGACAATGGCTGGCCGGTGATCGACATGACCCGCCGGTCGATCGAGGAGGCGGCCGCCGCCATCATCAACCTGTTCAACGACCGCGAACTGGCGGAAGGGCATGAGATATGATCATATTGGCGTCGCAAAGCGCAAGCCGCAGGGCGTTGCTGAGCGCCGCGCAGGTGCCGTTCGAGGCACTATCGCCGGGCGTGGACGAGGAAGCGGCCAAGGAGGCGCTGCGTGCCGACGGCCTGGACGCGCGCGCGCTGGCCGATGCGCTATCGGAGCTGAAAGCGCTGAAAGTCTCGCGACGGGTGCCGGGCGCGCTGGTGCTGGGCTGCGACCAGACCCTGAGTCTGGCGGAGAGCATCGGCGATGGCGAAGAGCGTGGCGCAATGATCGACAAGGCGGTCGATCGGGCGGATGCGGAGCGCATCCTGCGCCTGCTGTCGGGCCGGGTCCATCATCTGCATAGTGCTGCCGTCATTGCACTGAATGGCGAAGCGATCTGGCGCCATGTCGATCGGGTGCGGATGACGGTGCGGCCGCTGTCCGACGCCTTCATCCAATCCTATCTGGACGCGGACTGGGACGAGTTGCACTGGTGCGTGGGCTGCTACCGGATCGAGGGGCCGGGGGCGCAGCTGTTCAGCAAGGTCGAGGGCAGCCAGTTTGCGATTCAGGGCCTGCCCTTGCTGCCATTGCTTGACTTTCTGCGCGTACGCGGCGTTTTGGCGGCATGAGCGACGCCCTTCCCTATGCCGAAGTCATCGGCGACCCGATCGAACACAGCAAATCCCCGCTGATTCACAATTTCTGGCTGAACGCGCTGGATATCGAGGCGGAATATAAGAAGACCCATGTGACGCCGGAGGGGATGGCGGCCTATTTCCTGATGCGGCGGAGCGATCCCGACTGGCTGGGCTGCAACGTCACCATCCCGCACAAGATGGCGGTGCTGGACTTTGTCGACGATCCGGGCGGCGTGCGCGAGCGGATCGGCGCGGTCAACACCATCGCCAGCGAGACGGGCGGGCCGTTGATCGGCACCAATACCGATGCGGGCGGCTTCCTCCAGCCGTTGCTGCGCGACAAGTGGAAGGGGCAGAGCGCCGTGATCGTCGGTACGGGCGGCGCGGCGCGGGCGATCCTGTTCGCGCTGACCAGCCTGGGCGTGCCGGACATCACCATCATGGCACGCGATCCGGACAGGGGGCAGGCGCTGCTCGATCATGGCGGCACCAAGGGCCGCGTCATCGGCATGGGCGATGCGCTGCCGGCGGCCGACCTGCTCGTCAATTCGACCTCGCTCGGCATGGTGGGCCAGCCGCTGCTGGACCTCGACCTGGCGCCGCTGCCCGCAGGCGCGACCGTCTATGACATCGTCTATGCGCCACTGGAGACGGGCCTGCTCAGGGCGGCGCGGACGCGCGGCCTCAAGACGCTCGATGGCCTGGAAATGCTGATCGGGCAAGCGGCCCTGGCCTTCGACATTTTCTTCGACGCGCAGGCGCCGCGCGAACTGGACGCGGAATTGCGCGCATTGCTGGTCGCTGAGGACCATTAGGGGCTTGGGGGAATGAAGGTTTACGGCCTCACCGGGTCGATCGGCATGGGCAAGTCGGCGGTGGCGGCGATGCTGCGGCGTGAGGGCGTGCCCCTGTTCGACGCGGATGCGGAGGTCCACCGGTTGCAAGGGCCGGGCGGCGCGCTGCTGCCGGCGATCGAGGCGCGCTTTCCCGGCACGACCGGGTCAAAGGGCGTCGACCGGGCGAAGCTGGGTGCGGCGGTCTTCGGGCACCCCCAGGAACGCAAGGCGCTGGAGGCGATCGTCCATCCGGCGGTGCAGGCGGCGCGGACACGGTTCCTGCGGCGGAAGCGGGCGCACGGCTTCGTCGTGCTCGACATTCCCCTGCTGTTCGAAACCGGCGCGCACAAGCGGCTGGACGGGGTGATCGTCGTCACCGCGCCGGCGTGGAAGCAACGCCAACGAGTCCTGGCGCGGCCGGGCATGAGCGCGGCGAAATTCCGCCAGATCGTCCGACTGCAAACCCCCGATGCGCAAAAGCGGCGACGGGCGGACCATATCGTCCATACAGGAACGACATTTGCCGATACCCGCGCGCAGGTACGCCGACTGGTCGCTTGCCTTGGCGCGAAGACAGGTGGATAAGGGTTGGCCCACAGAGTCGAATGAAGAGGGCGATGCGCGAAATTATTTTCGATACCGAAACGACGGGGTTCGACCCGGCATCCGGCGACAGGCTGGTCGAGATCGGCTGTATCGAACTCATCAATCGCGTACCGAGCGGCCGGACATTCCACGCTTATTATCATCCAGAACGGGATATGCCGGCGGCGGCCTATAATGTGCATGGCCTCTCGGCCGACTTTCTGGCCAAGCATCCCGTCTTTGCCAGGGGCGCGGCGGAATTGCTGGCCTTTCTGGAGGACAGCCCGCTGGTCGCGCATAATGCCCGGTTCGACTTCGGTTTCCTCAACCACGAACTGAAACTATGCGGCCTGCCAGACGTGTCGATGGATCGCATGATCGATACGGTCGCGATCGCGCGTACGCTGCATCCCGGCGCCAAGCATAGCCTGGACGCGCTTTGCACCCGCTATGGTATCGACCGCAGCCATCGCGTCAAACATGGGGCGCTGCTCGACGCGGAATTGCTGGCGCAACTCTATATCGAATTGACTGGTGGCCGTCAGATCGGCCTGGGTCTGGCACAGGAGGAAGCGAAACAGATCGTCGGGGTGGAACTGACGGCGCAAACCGTGGTTCGCCCTGTTCGTCCCGCGCGGGTCTTTACGGCCAGCGCGGCGGAGCTGGAGCGGCATGCAGCGTTCGTCGCGACGCTGAAAGAGCCGCTCTGGCACCAGGAGGCATAGACCGTACTGGCCTATGCCCTCCATGCCCACCGGATCGCCTTTCCAGCATCCGGCAAAAATAAGGAGAAGGCATATGGATATTCGTGTTTCCGGACATCAGGTCGAAACGGGCGAGGCGCTCAAGGAGCATGTTGCCGAACGACTGGAGGCGATGGCCGAGAAATATTTTTCCCGCACGCTTTCCGCCCAGGTGACCTTTCGCAAGGCACCGCACGGGGCCTTCCACTGCGACATCGTCTGCCATGTGATGACCGGCCTGATTTTGAAGGGTGCGGGCGAAGCGCAGGAGGCGCATCCGGCCTTCGACCAGGCGGCAGCCAAGATCGAGCGTCAGCTCAAGCGCTACATGCGCCGGCTGAAGGATCGCCACAGCCAGGCGGTCGCCGCCGAGGCACAGCGGGCCAGCAGCTACAGCGTCGATGATATCGACGGCGCGGGCTACACCATCTTCGCCGGCCAGGGCGACGAAGAGGAAGAAGCGGCCGATGCGCCGCTGATCGTGGCGGAAACGCGGGTCGATATTCCCGAAGCCAGCGTGTCGGACGCGGTGATGATGCTGGACCTGCGCAACACCAATGCACTGCTGTTCCTCAATGCCGGCACGTCCGCCTATAATATGGTCTATCGCCGCCATGACGGCACGATCGGTTGGGTCGAACCACGCGGTTGACGCCTGCCGGGGCGATGGGGCCTGGCCCTGTCGCCTATGGTTGGCGTAGCGGCTGGGTCGCGCCGCCACGCCTTTCCGGCCCGGTCCGGCCCTGACCGCCTGTTGACCTGATGGTGCAGGCGGCTTATGGGGCCGGGCTTTCATAGTCCGAGGAAAAGCGCGAAATTTCGCCCGCGCGGCTCGGCCGTTTCGGATTGACCATGGTTAACTTCAACGACATCGTTTCCGCCGAGGCGCTCGCCACCGGCCTGTCGGCGAACGGCAAGAAGGCGCTTTTCCAGAAGATCGCCACGCTCGCCGCCTGTGCCTATGAGCTGGATGCGGACGAGGTGGGCGACGCCCTGTTCGAACGTGAGCGGCTGGGGTCGACCGGTTTCGGCGGCGGTGTCGCCATTCCCCATGCCAAGATCGCAGGCCTGAACAAGATGTGCGGCGTGGTGGTGCTGCTCGACCCGGCCGTGCCGTTCGACGCGGTGGACGATGCGCCGGTCGATGTCGTCTTCGCTTTGCTGTCGCCGATCGACAGCGGCGCCGAGCATCTCAAGACGCTGGCCCGCGTGTCGCGTTACCTGCGCGACGAAGGCCAGGTGGCCCGCCTGCGCGGCGCGCAGTCGACAGAGGCGCTACATGCGCTGCTGGCGGGCGGCGGGGCGCGTGACGCTGCCTGAATCCGGGCCTGATTTCGGGCCTGAAGTGCCCGGTGGAGAGGCAGCGCATTTTCGCGCCCTCGAAAATCTCTATCGCTCCGCACCGATAAACCGGCTGTTCCGGTCGGAACTGACGATCAGCGAACCGGGCCGGTCGGTCATCGACTTCGATGTGGATGAAAGCCAGTTCCATGCCGCCGGCGCGGTGCATGGCACGGTTTATTTCAAGATGCTGGACGATGCGGCCTTCTACGCTGCCAACAGCCTGGTCAGCGATCGTTTCTTGCTGACTACCGCCTTCAACCTGCTGTTCACCCGGCCGATCGGTCCGGGCCGAATCCGCGCCGAAGGCCGCTGGATCAGCGGCAAGCGCCGGGTCTATGTCGCTGAAGCGAGTCTGATCGATTCGGATGGCGAGGAGGTCGGGCGTGGCACCGGCACCTTCATGCGCTCACAATTCCCCCTTTCCTCGCTACCCGGCTATGGCCGCTGAATCCCGACTGACGAGCGCCATGCTGGTGGGGGCGCTCAGGCGACGGGTCGGCGCGGCCGGCGGATTTGCCACCATCATGGTCAAGGGCGATGAGATCAGCGGCGTGATTCTGGTCCAGACGCTTGAAAAAGGGCAATTTACCGGTCTCTATGAGCGGGTTTCGAACTTTGACGGCGGTCATGCGTTGATGCGCTGTGGTCCTGCCCTGGAAGACGGGTCGGAGGCCTTGGACGCCTATCTGGCGCGGCGGCGCAGGTCGGACCCCGACCTGTGGGTTGTTGAACTCGACATCCCGGAAGCGGAACGGTTTGCCGTGGAAACACTCGGCTGATCGTTGACACAGCGTCATGGTTTCGGCACAGGCCCCCGACGCCAACGCGCAGGTTGCCGAATTCGTCCAATGGGGGGCGGGGCCGGTAAACACGCAGACGGGGGGCGGCCGAACGTCAGAGAATATGGGTTAAAACGACGTTTCCGGCCAAGAACCGCATGATTTTGAGCCGTAATGAGTTTTCGTCTGAAAGCTGCCTTGATGGTAGCCTTTGCCCTGTCCGCCGCCGCTGCGGTCACGGCTTCCGATATGTCGATCGCCGGTGAGTCGGTCGCTTCGGTCACATCTCTTCCGCAGGCTTTTCCTGCTACAGCCCCTGGCACAGCTTCGACCGGCACGCAGTCTGCCGTCGTTTTTTCCACGCCGCGCGAAGTGTCGCAGCCGCTGGAATCGGCCCGCACGGCCACTGCCGAATTTTCCCCTGATGCCGATGCGCAGGCCACCAGCCTCGCTGCTCTGGTCGACGCCCAAGGCGCACCTGAGGAGCTGGACGGCGACATGAAGTGCCTGGCCGGTGCGGTCTATTTTGAATCCAAGGGCGAAAGCCTGGAAGGCCAGTTGGCCGTCGCGCGCGTGATCATCAACCGCGCCAAGTCCGGCCGTTTCGCGAGCAGCCTTTGCGGCGTCGTGTATCAGCCCAGCCAGTTCAGCTTCGTGCGCGGCGGCGGCATGCCGCCCGTCCGCATCGATAGCCGCAGCTGGCGCGAAGCCGTCGCCATCGCCCAGATCGCGGCGAACGACAGCTGGGACAGCCGCGCGGAAGGCGCGCTCTTCTTCCACGCCCGCCGCGTTTCGCCGGGCTGGGGCAAGGCCCGTCTGGCGTCGATCGACAATCACATCTTCTATCGTTGAGGATCAGGCGCGCGGGACGCGCCTGGTCTAGGTTGGCGAAACTTTTCAGGCCGGTTCGGATCATCCGAATCGGCCTTTTTATTTGTTCCCTTCCTGTTCTAAAGTGGCGACATGAATAGTGCCCCGACCGACGTCTGTTCCCCCCTGACCGATGGCACCGCGCTGGCGGTGGCGCGGGGGACTTTGCGGCTATTTTTCCGCCATGACATGAGTGGAATACTGGAAGTGCCGCTGCCCAACGGTCGTCGGGCGGACATCATGGCCATAGACGGCGCCGGGCGGCTGACCATCGTGGAGATCAAGTGCAGCAGGGCCGACCTGCTGGGCGACATGAAGTGGCCCGACTATTTCGACTATTGCGACCGCTATTATTGGGCCGTGCCGGCGGGGTTCGACCTTACCTTGTTCGATAGCGAGGCTTTATGGCCGACGCGCACCGGCCTGATCGTCGCCGACCAATATGATGCGGAACTGGTGCGCCCTGCCCCGGTCGAGCCGCTGGCGGCAGCGCGGCGCAAGGCAGAGACATTGCGCTTCGCCCGGCGTGCCGCCCGGCGGTTGACGGCACTGAGCGACCCGGACCATGCTGCGGAGATCGGCTGGTAGGGCCGGCTATCCATTGCGACAGGAAGCGGGATGCGATCCCATCTGGAATTTCGATCGGGGGCATTGTGCGATCCGCCTGGTACGGCGCGGCGCGGCGAATTGCTGGCGCGGCAACTGGCGATCGGCCTGCCGGCGCAGGGCTATCGCATCCGCAACGCGGCGGCCAAGGATTGGGGATGGTGCGTAATGGTGGACAATCCCGGCTTTGCGCTCTGGATCGGCTGCGGCGCGCTGGCGGACCATGGCGACGGACATCTCTGCTTCATTCATCCGTCAAAGCCACGCATCTGGACCTGGATGGGGCGCGTCGATGCAAGCGAAACGGTGGAGCGGCTGGCGAGCGCGCTGGAAAGTTGCGTCCTGCGCAGCGGCGTCGCCCATCATCTGCGCTGGTGGAGCAAGGATGAGGTGAAGGCGGGCCGGCGCTGACGCCACGCGCCGCCTATATGTTCAGAATACCGGACCCTGCACCGTGCCGGCAGGCTTGGCCGTCGTCTTGGCGGCGTCCAGCGCTTCGATCAGGCCGGGGGTGCGGCCGTCGCGCTGCGCATAGTCGCGTGCAGACATGCCGGCGATGGTGTCGCGCTTGTCGGGGCTGGCGCCCTGCGCCACCAGCAGGCGGACAAGGCCGATGTCGCGCAATTGAACCGCGCGGATCAGCGGGGTTTCGCCGCTGCCATTCACCTTGTCGACCTGCGCCTTGTAGGCGAGCAGGCTGCGCACGCCTTCCTCGAACCGGCCCTGCACCGCGTCCATCAGCGGCGTATTGCCGTCATTGTCGGTCAGGTTGGGATTGGCGCCCTTCGACAGGAGGAAGGTCAGCCAGGTGGCATCGCGCCGGGCGACGATGAAATGCAACGCATTTTCGCCGGTGGACACGTCGCGGCTGTTGATGACGGTGGAGCCCGGCTTCTGGATAAGGTCGGTGACCTTCTGTCCGTCCTTGTCCTTCACAGCCTTCAGGAAGTTGTAATTGTCCGAAAACTGGGCCTGCGCCGGCGCGGGCGTCAGCAGCGCCATGGAGATCAACCCCAGGAAAGCGGAAAGGAACTTGCTCTTCATTATACGCCCCGTTGCATTGCAAATCATGTCCTAGCAGGGCATGGCTGGCCATGCCATGAACAAAGACGCCGCAATCGCCGCCCTGCCTTATCTGGCCCTGCCCTTTCTTGCCCTGCTGGCTGCCTGTAATATGGGGGCTGGCGGCGGGGCATCAAGCGGCGAGAGCGAACAGGGCGAATTGACCGGCGCGCGCATCGGTGCGCCCTTCACCCTGACAAACCAGGATGGCAAGCCGACCAGATGGGACGATTTCAAGGGCCAGTATCGGCTGGTCTATTTCGGCTATACCTATTGTCCGGACGTCTGCCCGGTCGACCTGCAACGGATCATGCAGGCGTTCGCCCGGTTCGAGAAGGCAAAGCCTGTATTGGCGGCCAAGGTGCAGCCGATGCTGATCAGCGTCGATCCGCAGCGGGACACGCCGGCTGTGCTGAAAACCTATGTTGCCGCCTTTCACCCGCGCCTGATCGGCCTGACCGGCACGAAGGACCAGATTGCCAAGGTCGCCAAGGATTTCGTGGTGATCTACAATCCGGAGACGGCCGGTGGCGCGACGACCGACTATCTGGTCAGCCACAGCCGCACGCCCTATCTGTTCGATGGCGCTGGCAAGCCGGTGGCGCTGGTGCCGGTAGATGATCCCGCGACGGCAGATGTGGATGAAGGCGCGCCGGACAAGGTGCTCGCCTTCCTGGACAAATGGGTCAAGTGACGCACTTCTGGGAAAAACCGCTCGATACGCTCGACAAGGCCGAATGGGAAGCCTTGTGCGACGGCTGCGGCAAATGCTGCCTGCACAAGGCGCAGGACGAGGATACGGGGCGCATCTATCCCACCAATATCGCCTGTCGCCTGCTCGATCGACACAGCGGGCAATGCAGCAACTACAAGGACCGGCGCAAATTCGTGCCCGATTGCGTGCGGCTGACCCCGGCCAAGGTGCGCCAGATCGAATGGTTGCCGCGCACCTGCGCCTATCGGCTGCGCGGCGAAGGGTTGCCCCTGCCCGACTGGCATTATCTGGTTTGCGGCGATCGGGAGGCGGTGCATCGCGCCGGCCAGTCCGTACGCGGCTGGACGGTGGGCGAGGCTGACGCTGGCGACTGGGAAAATCATCTTGTCGACCGCGAAGTCTGAGGGTGGGAAGTCTGATCCGGACGCCGCGATCCTGATCGACGGCGTGGCCATGCCGGTGCTGGTGCGCCGGTCGGCACGGGCACGGGCCTATCGCCTCACGATCGACAGCGCGCGCGGGGCGCTGCGCCTGTCGCTGCCGGCGCGGGCCAACCTTAAAAAAGCGCTCGGCTGGGCACAGGACCATGAAGGCTGGGTGCGCGCGCAGATGGCGAAGCAGCCGGCGATCACCCTGCTGGAGCATGGCGCGACCTTTCCGCTGGAGGGGCGCGAGGTGACGGTCCAGTGGATGGAGGGCGCGACGCGGACGATCAGGCTGGAGGGCGACCGGCTGTTGTTGGGTGGCGCGGCCGAATCGGTGGGCGCGCGGGTGCAGCGCTGGCTGGTGGCGCGGGCGCGGGCAGTGCTGGAGACGGAGAGTCACGCCATGGCGCTGGACCATGGGCTGATCGTTGCTTCGGTGGGCGTAGGCGATACGCGCAGCCGTTGGGGCAGTTGCGCGTCTTCCGGGGCGATCCGCTATAGCTGGCGCTTGATCCTGGCCCCGCCGGAGGTGCGCCGGGCGACCGTGGCGCATGAACTGGCGCATCTGCTGCACATGGATCACAGCCCGGCCTTCCACGCCGCGCACAAGCGCATCTATGGTGCCGATCCCAGGCCGGCGCGCGCATGGTTGCGCGCGCATGGGGCGGGGCTGCACCGCTATCGGGCCTGACTCGCATGGCGCGGGCGAAGAGGCGCTATCTGACGGCGACGATGCCGGATGGCTATGTGAAGCGGATTGGGCCGACGGCGGACCCGCTGACCCATTATTGGCGGATCGTGGCGGAACTGGACAATGGCAAGACCGAAGTCTTCTGGGGCCATACGCGGTCGCTGGCGGAGGCGAAGAAGCTGAAGGGACCAGCCGGGGACGGCGCCAGGATGCGCGGGTGGAAAAGCTATGTCTTCGAGATTGCGGAACTGGTCGAAGAGCCGGTCTAGCACCATCCGTCAGGGTTTAGTTTAACGTCGATGCGGCCAGGCGCCCGATGCGTCGCCGGAACAGTCATGATCGGCGCCCTTCCGATAGGGCAGCCCGCAGTCCTTGCAGGTGGCATAATCGCCGACCTTCAGGCCATGGCCAACCGCCACCCGCTCGTCGAACACATAGCAGTCGCCCTGCCAGTGGCTCTCGGCTTCCGGCATTTCCTCCAGATAGCGTAATATGCCGCCCTTGAGATGATAGACGTCGTCAAACCCGCGCGCCTTCACCAAGGCGGTGGATTTTTCGCATCTGATGCCGCCGGTGCAGAACATCGCGATCCTGGGTGTCCGGCCCCGCGCCTTGAGGTCGGCGGCGAAACCTTCGAACCAGCCGGGAAATTCGCGGAAGGACTTGGTTTCCGGGTCGATCGCGCGATCGAATGTGCCGACCGCCACTTCGTAGGCGTTGCGCGTGTCGATGACGATCGTGTCGGGATCGGCGATCAGGGCGTTCCATTCGGCAGGGTCCAGATGGGTGCCGGCCTGATTGACGGGGTCGAGATCGCCCACGCCCAGCGTCACAATTTCCGCCTTCACCTTCACCTTCATCCGGGCGAAGGGCGCATCATGCGCGTGCGAATATTTGACGTCCATCGCGGCGCAGCCCGGCAGGGTGCGCAGGTGCGCGACGAGCGCCGCGATCGCCTCGGCACTGCCTGCGACGGTGCCGTTAATCCCCTCGCCCGCCAATATCAGCGTGCCGCATGTTTCCAGATCCGCGCAGCGCACGCGCAGGTCTGCGGCGATCGACGCCGGATCGGCGAAGCGGGTAAAGCAATAGAGGGCGGCGACGATGTAGGTGAAAGGTTCAGCGGACATGGGGCCGCCTATAGGGCTTTGCGCCGCCTCTTGAAAGCCGGGGCGGACAGGCGCATAGGCAGGCGATGGTTCCCCTTTCGTTCGCAGGTCAGGCCTTCATGGCGCTGCCGGAGGCCGCGCTCTACTGGCCGGCGCAGCGGGCCTTGCTGGTCGCCGACCTGCATTTCGAAAAAGCGAGCTGGTATGCCCGTTTCGGCCAGTTCCTGCCCCCGCATGACAGCCAGGCGACGCTGGACGTAATCGAGACGCTGGTGGCGCGAACCGGGGCGCGGGCCGTCTGGTCGCTAGGCGACAGTTTTCATGACTCGGACGGCGCGACGCGGTTGGACCCGATGGCGCGTGAAAGGCTTATTTCCCTTACGGAAAGGCTGGACTGGATCTGGATTACCGGCAATCATGACGTCGCTGTCCGGGACATGCCAGGGGGACGCCGGGTTCGGCAAGCGCAGGTCGAGGGGATATGGTTGCGGCATGAAGCGGAGGCGGATGATCCGCACCCCGAAATTTCCGGCCATTACCATCCCAAGCTGCGCCTGTCGGTCCGGGGCCGGCATGTGTCGCGACGCTGTTTCGTGGGATCGGCGACCAAACTGATCCTGCCTGCGCTCGGGGCGCTCACGGGAGGGTTGGATGCAGGCCATGGAGAGATTCGCCGCGCGGTCGGGCCGGGTGCGGCTGCGTTGGTGCCGGTCGCCGACCGATTGCTGCGCTTTCCCCTATCGTAAACTTCCCCTACGGAAATCGGCCTGGCCATTGTTGCTATCCAGCAACATCGACCGCACTGCTTCTTCCGCAGATGCAGAAAAAGCGCAGAAAAGCGCGCGACTCTTGCCATGTCCCTGCTGTGGCAGCATAATCACCCCAACCCCGACGCGGCGAAAAGTCGTGCGGGCCAGGAGAGGATCGACATCATGACACATAAGAGTCCCTTGCTGACGACCGTGGGTGCGTTGGCACTGTGCATGTTTGCCCCTGCCGCTCTGGCGCAGGACGCCACCGCGCCGCAACCGGTCGTGGACGACAGCGGCACCAATATCATCGTGACGGCGACGCGCCGGGCCAGTCCCCTGTCCGACGTGCCGATTGCCGTGTCGGCGGTGGGCGCGCAGGCGATGCAGAATAGCGGCGCGAGCGACATCCGTACGCTCAATCAGCTGGCGCCATCGTTGCTCGTCTCCTCTACCGGGTCGGAAGCCAATGCGTCGGCCCGTATTCGCGGCATCGGCACGGTTGGCGACAATCCGGGCCTCGAAAGCTCGGTCGCGGTCTTCATCGACGGCGTCTATCGTTCGCGCACCGGCGCGGGCCTCAACGAACTGGGCGAGATCGAACGGGTCGAGGTGTTGCGCGGGCCGCAGGGCACGCTGTTCGGCCGCAATGCGTCGGCTGGCCTCATCAACATCATCAGCAAGGCGCCCGAACAGACATTCCATGCCAAGGGTGAGGTCACCTACGGCAATTATGATTATTGGCGCCTGTCTGGTCGCGTCACCGGGCCGATTGCCGATGGCATCGCGCTGGCGCTGGACGGGGTGTGGAGCAAGCGCGACGGCTTCTACAAGCTGGTCGATGGCGCCGGCAACAGGGTGGGCGACACCAATGACCGCGACCGGTATTTCCTGCGCGGCCAGGCGCTGATCGAACCGAACGACGCGCTCTCCATCCGTCTGATCGGCGACTATACCAATCGCGACGAAAGCTGCTGTGGCGCGGCTTACGTCGAGGCGCGCGAGCGGCGGCCGGCCGCGGGCGGCGGCTATACCGACGCGCCGTTCAACCGGATCGCCGCGATCCTGGCGGGTCAGGGCAGCGTGATCCCGGCCGATCCCTATGACCGCGAACTCCATGTGACGCCGGGCCGCGACTATGTCAGCAAGCTCAAGGATTGGGGGGTGTCGGGCGAGATCAATTATGATTTCGGCGGCGCGAAGCTGACCAGCATCACGGCCTATCGCGACTATAAATCCCAGGATTACGGCGATTATGACTATAATCGCGCCGACCTGCTCTACCGCGATCCCAACACCTATCGCCAGTTCAAGACCTTCACGCAGGAATTGCGCTTGCAGGGATCGGCCTTCAACGACAAGCTCGATTGGCTGGTCGGCGGCTATTACGCCAATGAAAAGCTGACATTGCAGGACAATATCCGCTTCGGCGCCGACTATGGACGCTTTGCGGCCTGTCGCCTGATGGCGGGCGCGGGCGCGACCAGCAACTTCACGGCGCAACAGCTGGCGGCCTGTGGCAGCGGCCTGGCCACCCAACCGCTCATCACCGGAACGCAGGCGAACCTCAATGCCGGGCTGACCGCCGCGCTGATCGCGCGCGGCGTGCCGGCACCGATCGCGGCGGCGCAGGCCGGGGCGATCTCGACGGGCCTGGGCAACGGCCTGCGCGCGCTGGCGGCAATTCCTTCCGGCACGGGCGACGTCGCCTCCCTCTATCGGCAAAAGAGCGAGAATTGGGCGCTCTTCACCCATAATATCGTACACATCACCAACCGGCTCGATCTGACTTTGGGCCTGCGCTACACCCATGAAAGCAAGCGTTTCTCCGCCGATTTCAACAATAATAACGCGACCTGCGCGGCGTTGCAGGCGTCCGGCCTGCCCGGCATCGCCACCAATGCCGCGCTGGGCAGCGCATCGACGCTGGCCGGCGGCATCCTTACTCTGGGGTGCCTGGGCAACGGATCGACCAGCCTCAACGCGCTCGACCTCAACGACAAGATCAGCGACGGCGAATTTTCCGGCACGGCGGTCCTGTCGTGGAAACCGGTCGACGAATTGCTGCTCTATGGCAGCTATTCGAAGGGCTATAAGGCGGGTGGCTATAATCTGGATCGTTTCCAGCTGGGATCGACCGGGCTTAATGCTGTCCCTGCCGTCTTTGCGCCGCGTAGCAATGCGGATGTGGCCAGCCTGCGCTTCGCCGCGGAAAAGGTCGACAGCTTCGAAGTCGGCCTGAAATATGTGCAGCCCAAATGGAGCGTGAACGTCGCCGCCTTCCGGCAGGAGTTCAAGAATTTCCAGCTGAACACGTTCAACGGCACCAGCTTCGTCGTGCAGAATATCAATGGCTGCGACAGCGCGCTCAGCACGGCGCGGACCTGCGATAGCGGCGATGTCGGGCCGGGCCTGATCAGCCAAGGCGTGGAACTGGAAGCCAGCGTCAGCCCGGCACGCAATTTCCGCGTATCGGGCGGCGCAACCTATGCCCGCGCCAAATTCGCCAACCGTTTGGTCGGCAGTGGCGATGGCAGCGTGCCTCTCGATCCCGCGCTGTTCCTGTTGCCCGGTTCGATCAACAGCAACGCGCCCAAGATGGTGACAACCGCCAGCATGGCCTGGACGCCCGATATCGGGTCTTCGGGCCTGTCGGCGCTCTTCTACGTCGACGGACGCATGACCAGCGACTTCAACACCGGGTCTGACCTGTTCCCCGAAAAACGGCAGGACGGCTTTGCGGTGGTCAATGCCCGCATCGGTATTCGCGGGCCGGAGCAGCGCTGGGCCGTGGAATTCTGGGGCCAGAATATCTTCAACCAGAATTATAGCCAGGTCGCCTTTTCCAGTCCGCTCCAGTCGAGCAGCCCGGCAACATCGACCACCGGCCAGTTCGCGGCCGGCGCGCCGATGGCGAACCAGCTGATCTCCGCCTATCTGGCGGAACCGCGTACATATGGCATCACCTTGCGCGGGAGTTTCTGAGCATCCCTCTCCCGCTCGCCGGAACCGGGCGAGCGGGAGAGGGCCTTTGTCCGAACAGGGCCGTGCCGACGCGAATATCGGTCGCGCCCAGCATGATCGCGGTTTCATAGTCGCCCGACATGCCCATCGACAGGCGCGGGAGGCCCTCCTCCCGCGCCATTTTTGCGAGCAGGGCGAAGAAGGGCGCGGCCTCGATATCGGCGGGCGGGACGCACATCAGGCCCAGCACCGGAATGTCGGCATCGCGCGCGGCGGCGATCAGCGCGGGCGTGTCCGCGATCGGACAGCCGCCCTTCTGTTCTTCCGTCCCGATATTGACCTGAATGAAGCAAGGCACGCGCTTCCCGGCCGCATCCATCGCCTTGGCAAGCGCGGTCAGCAGCGAGGAGCGGTCCAGGCCATGGATCACATCGAACAGGGCGACGGCGTCGGCCGCCTTGTTGGATTGCAGCTGGCCGACCAGATGCAGTTCCACACCGGAAAAC
Organism: Sphingobium sp. GW821-FHT02B05; assembly: GCF_059421905.1. Lineage (NCBI taxonomy): Bacteria > Pseudomonadati > Pseudomonadota > Alphaproteobacteria > Sphingomonadales > Sphingobiaceae > Sphingobium > Sphingobium sp. GW821-FHT02B05. Next base: position 79,241 of record NZ_JBWKVW010000007.1, on the reverse strand, counting down.
TCCTCGCGCAGCGCCGGCCATTTTTCCTGCGCCTCCTGCACCCGGTTTTCGCCGAATACGCGCTGCCCGGCATGCAGCAGCGGACGGATGGCATCGGCATCATGGGTTTTGGATATGGCGATCAGGTTGATCGCGTCACCGCTGCGGTCGGTCAGACGCGCGGCACGGTCGATACTATCGCGCAGGGTGGCGAGGCGTTCGGCGGCGTCGATGAGGCTGTCTGTGGTCATGCAGGCTGCTATAGGCGAGGGCCATGTCGCACCGCCACCGCAAAAAACGGCCCAGCCCCCTGCCCGCGCTCTGGCTGATGACCGACGAGCGGGTCGATGCGGCGGCGCTGCTGGCGGCGGCGGCGCGCTTGCCCACGGGACGGGCGGGCATCGTGTTTCGCCATTATCGCACGGCACCGGCGTCGCGGCGGGCCTTGTTCGATGCGTTGCGGGCGATCGCGGGGCGGCGGCGGCTGGTGTTGCTGCTGGCGGGTGACGCAAGGCTGGCGGCGGCCTGGCGGGCCGATGGCGTGCATGGCGATGCGCGTCGGGTCGCGCGGCCCTTGCTGCGCAGCCGCGCCGTGCATGATCGTCGGCAGGCGGTGGCCGCACGGGGGAGCGACCTGTGCTTCGTCTCCCCCCTCTTTCCGACCCGATCGCATGTCGGGGCGGTGGCATTGGGCCGCGTCCGCTTCGCGGCGCTGGCGCGGTTGGTTGATGCGCCGGTCATGGCGCTGGGGGGCGTGAAGTCTGGACATCGGTGCATGCTGGCCGGCATCGGCGCCGATGGCTGGGCGGCGATCGACGGATTAATCCGCTGAACCGATGCAGGCGGTCAGTTCCAATCCACCCGCGTCCATCCCAGCGTCGCCGCCAGCTTCGCCAGCGGCTTGTGCGGGTTGCTGGCGAAGGGGATGTCGGCAAATTCCAGCATCGGCGCGTCCGACACATGGTCGGAATAGGCGCGGATATGCGCCTGGCTGCGGTCGATCGCCTCGGCCGCCATCCATGCCTTGATCATGCGCAGCTTGCCGGTGTCGTAGCAATTTTCGCCCGCAATCTTGGCGCGGACATAGCGCAGATCCTGGCTCAGATGGTCGGTGGCGATCACCGCGTCAAAACCCAGCCGCCGCGCGATCGGTTCGACATAGAGGCGGTAGGAGGCCGTCGCGAGCACCAGCCGATAACCATTTGCCCTGTCCTGCGCGATCTGCGCCACCGCGCCGGCGCGCAGGTTGGTGGCCATAACCTTGTCGGCATAGCTTTCGATATGCGGCATCAATTTCGCCCGCTCGACATTCCAGCCGATCATCAGCGCCTGGTTGAGTTCCTTGAGCCGCTGGCGGCTGATCAGTTTCAGCACATAGGCCAGCATCAACAGGATGACGCAGGGGAAAAGCACCAGCCGCCACGGCGCCATCCGCCGCGCCACATGGATCAGGAAACCGGTATAGGTGCCGCTGAACGTCACCGTGCGGTCCATGTCGTAGATCGCCAGCTTGTAGTTCGTCATGCCGTTTCCGAAACTTTTCTGTCCGCCCTTCGTTCTGGCTTGGCGATGGGCCGTTTCGGCTTGCCGTGCAACCGATAATGGACCAGTAATCCCATCGCATGAACAAAGCCGCCGATCTAACCGAGGAAAATCGTGACGGCAGCAATGTGGTCAGGCTTTCGGGATCGCTTGCCATCGCCTGCCTTGGCGACCTGCCCGACCAGCTCGATGCCGTGCAGGGGCCGGTGTCTGCCATCGACCTGTCGCAGGTCGATCACATGGACACGATCGGCGCCTGGACCATCCATCGCGCCGCCAAGCGGCTGAACTGCGACATCAGCGGCGGCAGCGAAGATGCCGGTCGCCTGATCCATGCCGTGGGCGAGCTGGACGAGCCGGTGCCGATCCGGCCCGACCATGTCCATCCGCTGCGCCGTGTGGTCGGCCAGATCGGCGAGGCGGTCTGCGCATCGGGCGCGACGTTGATGGGTTTGCTCGGCTTTTTCGGCGCGACCCTGATCGCGACATGGAGCGTCATCCGTCACCCCCATCGGTTCCGCATCAATGCCGTGGTGCAACGGTTCGAAGTGGTCGGCGTGTCCGCGCTGGGCATTATCGGCCTGATGAGCTTCCTCATCGGCATCGTCATCGCGCAGCAAGGCTCGGTGCAGTTGCGGCAGTTCGGCATGGAAATGCTGACGATCAATCTGGTCGGCCGCCTGACCTTCCGGGAACTGGGCGTGCTGATGACCGCGATCATGGTCGCGGGTCGGTCCGGTTCCGCCTTCGCCGCACAATTGGGCACGATGAAGCTGACCGAGGAGGTCGATGCCATGCGCACCATCGGCGTGTCGCCGATGGAGGCGCTGGTGCTGCCCCGCACATTGGCAGTGGTCATCATGATGCCGCTGCTGGGCTTTTATGCGTCGGTCATGGCGGTCATCGGCGGCGGTTTCCTGTGCGCGATCGCGCTGGAGATTCCGCCGATCACCTTCGTCCAGCGACTGCGCGAAGTCGTGCCGATCACCGACCTGTGGGTCGGCCTGATCAAGGCGCCGGTATTCGGCATCATCATTGCCCTGTCAGGCTGTTTCCAGGGGATGCAGGTCAAGGGCAATGCGGAGGAAGTCGGCCTGCGCACCACGGCGGCCGTGGTGCAGGCAATCTTCCTGGTGATCGTCATCGATGCCTTTTTTGCGGTCTTCTTCACCTGGGTAGGCTGGAACTGATGAGCGAAGAAGAAATCAGCCAGGCCGAGGAAGAGCGGATCGCGCAGGCGTTGCAGACGTCCGACATCGCCATTTCCGTGCGTGGCCTGCGCAACAGCTTTGGCGATCAGCAGATTCACGACGGGCTGGACCTGGACGTGCGCAAGGGCGAGATTTTGGGCGTGGTCGGCGGGTCGGGCACGGGCAAGTCGGTGCTGATGCGCACGATCATCGGCCTACAGACGCCCGATGAGGGCGAGATTCACGTCTTCGGCGAATCCATGGTCGGCCGGTCCGATGACGAAGCGCTGGCGATTCGCAAGCGTTGGGGCGTGCTGTTTCAGGGCGGCGCCCTCTTTTCGACGCTGACGGTGGCCGAAAATGTCGAGGTGCCGATCCGCGAATATTATCCCAAGATCGGCCCGCAACTGCGCGACGAGATTGCGGCCTACAAGATCCGCATGACCGGCCTGCCGACCGAAGCTGGCCCCAAATATCCATCCGAACTGTCAGGCGGCATGAAGAAGCGTGCGGGCCTGGCCCGTGCGTTGGCGCTGGACCCGGACCTGTTGTTCCTGGACGAGCCGACCGCTGGCCTTGACCCGATCGGCGCGGCAGCATTCGATGAGATGACGCGGAAATTGCAGCAGACGCTGGGCCTGACCGTCTTCCTCATCACCCATGATCTCGATACGCTCTACTCGATCTGCGATCGGGTGGCGGTGCTGGCGGACAAGAAGGTGACGGCGGTCGGCACCATCGACGAGTTGCTGGCGACGGACCATCCCTGGATACAGGAATATTTCAACGGTCCGCGCGGCCGGGCCGCCACGGCGGCGATGTCGCGCGAAAAGGACCGGGAACAGACAAGGGCGGCGCAGGGGCCGTCGGACGGAAGGCGATAGGATATGGAAACCCGCTCCAATCATGTGCTGGTGGGCGCAGTCACGCTGTTGCTGCTGGCCGCGATCATGGCCGCCGCCTTCTGGTTTTCGCGCCTGTCGGATGGTGAGAACAAGGAATATGACATCTTCTTCAAACAGTCCGTGAACGGATTGGCAAAGGGGTCGAGCGTCAATTATTCCGGCGTCCCTTCCGGCAAGGTCGAGAAGATCGAGCTGTGGAAACGTGATCCGAGCTTCGTGAAGGTCCGCATTTCGGTGAAGGACGGCACGCCGGTGTTGCAGGGGACGACCGCCACCATCGCGGGCGTGGGCTTCACCGGCGTCAGCGAAGTCGTGCTGGATGGCGCGGTGAAGGGTGCGCCGCCGATCGCCTGCCCGGTCGACAATGTGCTGGCCGCCTGCCCCGATGGCGTGCCGGTGATCCCGACCAAGCCCGGCGCGCTGGGCGAATTGCTCAACAATGCGCCGCAGCTGCTGGAGCGGCTGTCGACCCTGACCGAGCGTCTGACCGAATTGCTGAACGACAAGAATCAGCAATCGATCGCCGGCATTCTGGCCAATGTCGAAAAGGTGTCGGGCGCACTGGCCGACCGTAGCCCTGAAATTGCCGCGACCCTGGCCGAAGCGCGCATCGCGGTGCAACGCACCGGTGTCGCCGTCGAGCAGATCGGCAAGCTGGCCGCCACCACCGACACGATGCTGAATGAGGAAGGCCGGCCGCTGATGGGCGACCTGCGCAAAAGCGTGCAGGCGGCGACTCGCAGCATAGAGACGCTGGACAAGACCATCGGTGAAGCACAGCCGGGCGTGAAGCAGTTCAGCACCCAGACCATGCCGGAGGTCAACCAGCTGGTCCATGACCTGCGCGAAATGTCGCGCTCCTTCCGCGGCGTTGCGGAAAAGCTGGACCAGCAAGGCGCCGGATCGCTGGTCGGATCGCCCAAGCTGCCGGATTACAAGCCATGATGCCGGCCCCCAAGATGAGAGAGATGCGGACCATGTTCCATGTGAAACACCAAGGCGCGATGACGGCGCTTGCCGCTGGCCTGCTGCTGTCGGGCTGCGTTTCCATCGGCGCCAAGCCACCGGCGCAACTGCTGACGCTGGACGCGGTGCAGAAGGTACCGGCTGGCGCCGGGCGGGTCGCCGGTGGCGGACGGACCCTGATCGTAGCCGATCCCGATGCACCCAAGATGCTGGATACGGTGCGCGTCCCGGTGCAGCTGGGCCCGACCAGCGTTGCCTATGTGACCAAGGTGCAATGGGCCGATACGCCGCGCCACCTGTTCCGTCGCCTTCTGGCCGAAACCATTTCAGCGACCACGGACCGGGTCGTGCTGGACGCCGGGCAGTTTTCGGGCGACGGTGGCCAGCGGTTGAGCGGCGAACTGGTCGCCTTCACCGTCGACGAGGCCAGTCATAGCGCGATCGTGACCTATGACGCGGTGCTGACGACGCCAGCCGGCGTGGCGCTGGCCCGCCAGCGTTTTACCGCCAGCGCGCCGGTGAGCGGCAAGATCGAAGCCATGACCGTCGGTGCGCCGCTCAATGCGGCCGCGAACAAGGTCGCAGCGGACGTCGCGGCCTGGGCTGCGGCGGTCAAGGATTGATCTTGGAGTTGGGTTGGTCTTCGCGCGCGACGACGATCCACTGCAAAGGCGTCCCGCTCTAGCCCCCTACTCCAGACTCTTGCCCGCCTGCTCGGTCACATCCTTGGACAGGCCGGGCTGCGCCAGGATGCGTTGTAGCTCCCCGCGCATCAACGCGGCGCGGCCTTCCTCGAAGCGTTTCCAGCGGCCAAGCGGCGGGACCAGCTTCGCAGCGGTCTGGGGGTTCAGCCTGTCGAGCGCAATGATGCAGTCGGCGAGCAAATGATAGCCCTCTCCCGATACATGATGGAAGGCCCATTGATTGCCGGCAAAGGCACCGAAGAGCGACCGTACCCGGTTTGGATTGGCCAGGGTAAAATCCTTATGCTCGCTCAACTGTGCGACCAGATGGACGGTGTCCGGATGCAGGGCGAAGGCCTGGGTCTGGAACCATTTATCGAGCGTGAGCGCATCGTCCCGATAGCGATTGTAGAAGATGTCGAGCGCCGCTTCCCGTTCCGCACTGGTGCCATTGGCCAGCGTGCCAAGGGCCGCCTGACGCTCGGTCATATTGTTCGCCGCGTCGAACTGGGCAAAGGCGATGGCCGGGCCGTCCTTCGCGCCGGAGGCCACCAGATAATGCAGCGCGGCGTTCCGCAGCTTGCGCGCGCCCTTCGCGGCCGGGGACAGGCTAAAGGCGCTGGCCTTCGACTTTGCATGAATGTCGCGCCATAGCGGTTCCAGCTCCGCGCCGATCTTTTGCTGGAGCGCATCACGAGCGGCGTGGATCGCGTTGGGATCGACCAGTCGCATCTGATCGCCAAGATAGGCTTCGCTTGGCAGCCGGATCGTTTCAGCGACGAAGGCCGGGTCGAGCGCAGGATCGGTGATGGTGTTGCGTACCGCGTCGATCACGGCCGCATCATCCACCGCCTGTCCCGCGATCCGGCCGACCAGCACATTGACCATCAGCTGTTGCATCGCTTCATACCGGGCGAAGGGATCGTCGTCATGGGCCGACAGGAAAGCGAGATCGGCCTGGCTGCGGTTGGTTTCCACGATCACCGGCGCTGAAAAGCCGCGGTTGATCGAGAGTATCGGCGCGCTTGGGAAGCCGGTGAAGGTGAAGCTTTGCTTCGCTTCGGTCAGTAGCAGCAGCTCGTCGCCGCTATGGGTGCCTGTCGTGGAATCGAACAGTGCGGTCCGCAGCGGAATCGCCATCACCTGCTTTTCGCCCTGGCCGGGTGTCGGCGGAATGTTCTGTGCCAGCGTCAACTCTACACTGCGGTTTACGGGATCATGGCTGATCAGGGCACGAACCTGCGGCGTTCCCGCCTGCTCATACCAGCGGCGAAACTGGGTAAGGTCGATTCCCCCACCCTCCTCCATCGCCAGCACGAAATCCTCGCAAGTGGCGGCTTGTCCGTCATGGCGATCGAAATAGAGGTCGGTGCCGGCGCGGAACCGCTCCGGTCCCATCATCAGCGCCATCATGCGGATCAATTCCGCGCCCTTGTTGTAGATGGTGGCCGTGTAGAAGTTACTGATTTCCATATAGGATTCGGGGCGGACCGGGTGCGCGAGCGGACCTGAATCCTCCTGGAACTGGCCAGCCCGCAGGATGCGGACATCCTCGATCCGTTTGACCGCATGGCTGCCCATGTCGGCCGAGAAATTCTGATCGCGAAAGACGGTGAAGCCTTCCTTGAGGCTCAGTTGGAACCAGTCGCGGCAGGTGACCCGATTCCCCGACCAATTGTGGAAATATTCATGCGCCACCACACCTTCGACGCCATCATAATCGATGTCGGTCGCCGTTTCCGGGTCGGCCAATATGTAGCGCGAATTGAAGATATTGAGGCCCTTATTCTCCATTGCGCCGAAATTGAAGTCGGCCACGGCGACGATGTTGAACACGTCCAGATCATATTCGCGGCCGTAGATGCGCTCGTCCCAGGCCATGCTGTTCTTCAGCGCCTGCATGGCATGGTCCGTGCGCGGCAAATCGGCTTCCTTGACCCAGATACCCAGCGCGACCTCGCGCCCGTTCATCGTCACGAATCGATCGGCGTTGCAGGACAGGTCGCCCGCGACCAGTGCGAACAAGTAGCACGGCTTGGGATAGGGATCGTTCCAGCGCGCCCAATGCCGGCCTTCTGACAGGTCGCCCTGCTCGATCGGGTCGCCATTGGCCAGCAGGACCGGAAAGCGTACCTTGTCCGCCTCTAGCCGAACGCTGTAGCGCGACAGGATATCGGGCCGATCAGGGAAGAAGGTGATGCGCCGAAATCCCTCCGCCTCGCACTGGGTACAGAGCAAGCCGCCGCTGGCATAAAGGCCCATCAGCTTGCTGTTGCCGTCGGGGGCCAACTCCACCAGCGTTTCGACTTCATGCGCGGCATCGGGCAGCGCGATGATCAGGGCGCCGGCCTCCAGGTGCCATTCATCCTGCCCAAGTTGTCGCCCATCGACGCGCACCGCCAAAGGCACGATCCCGTCGCCATCCAGCCGCAGTGGCCGGTCATGATCGCCATTGCGCGTGACCGACAGCGCCGTGCGGACGATCGTACGCGCGGGATCGAGATCGAAGTCCAGCGCAATATCCGGGACCAGCCAGTCGGGCGGGCGATAGTCCTGACGTCGGATGACGGCGGGCGCTGCGGCGTTGGTGGAAATCATGTCGGCCATCCCTTCAAGCTAGGGAGCGACGGGCTAAAAGACCAGCGGTAGTTAAGGCCGTGATGACGCCCGCCTGCTGCAAATGGCTTGTAGCAAAGTTGGCGCAGCAGATCCGTAGGATCGGACGGCTGCGCCAGTCTCCATGGGGTTCAAATACGTTCGCCGGACAGGCGCTGACACAGCATGTCCAGCTGATCGAGATTGGAATAGCGTAGCGACAGATGGCCGCCAGCCGATCCTCCTTCATGTGCGATCTCGACTTTCAGGCCCAATATGTCGGCCAGATGCTGCTCCAGTGCGGCGATGTCGGGATCTTTATCCCGTACGGTGCCGATATCGGCGCTGCGCCGAGCGGCTGGTGCCTCGGCGCCGGTCTTCACCCGTCGAACCAGTTGTTCGGTTTCGCGGACCGACAGGCTTTTGTCTTCGACCTGCTTCGCCAGCTTTTCGCAATCGGGCAGGCCGATCAAGGCACGGGCGTGGCCCATGCTGATCCGGCTTTCCATCACCTGCTGCTGCACCGACTTGGGCAGTTCCAGCAAGCGCATCAAATTGGCGACATGACTGCGCGACTTGCCGACGATCCGGCCCAATGCTTCCTGGCTATGATGAAATTCGGCGATCAGCTTACGATAGGCTTCCGCCTCTTCGATCGGGTTCAGGTCTTCGCGCTGGATATTTTCGATCAGCGCGATTTCGAGCGTTTCCTGCTCATCGAAATCCCGGACGATGGCCGGGATGCGATGGAGGTGCGCTCGCTGTGACGCACGCCAGCGGCGCTCGCCGGCGATGATCTGAAACCCGCCGCCATGGGGCCGCACGATGATCGGCTGGATCACGCCGCGCTTGGCGATGCTGTCGGCCAGTTCCTGCAACGCGCCTTCGTCGAAATGACGACGCGGCTGTTCGGGATGCGGCTGGATGAGCGAGACTTCGATGCTCTGCACCGCCTTGCCATTGGCGGGCGGATTGGTGGCGGCGACCGGCTCTTCGCGCGCGGCATCGCCCAGCAAGGCGGACAGGCCCCGGCCCAGGCCATGAGGACGCTTGACGGTCTTCGGCTTGTCGGTCGTTTCGTCGCTCAAGCGGCAACCTCCTTTCGGGGCAGGCGCGCAATCAATTCACGCGCCAGACGCATATAGGCTTCCGATCCCGAACAGCGGAAGTCGTAGATAAGGGCGGGCACGCCATGACTGGGCGCTTCGGACAGGCGGACGTTACGGGGGATGACGGTCGAAAAAACCAGATCGCCCAGGCAGGCACGCACATCGTCGGCCACCTGATCGGTCAGGCGGTTGCGGCGATCATACATGGTCAGCGCCACGCCCATGATCGACAGGCCGGGATTGAATCGGCCGCGGATGCGCTCGACCGTCTGAAGCAATTGCGACAACCCCTCCAGCGCGAAAAATTCGCATTGCAGCGGGACCAGCAGATATTGCGCCGCGACCATGGCGTTGATCGTCAACAGGCCCAGCGACGGCGGGCAGTCGATCAGGCAGATATCCCAGCGACCGGGCTGTGCTTCATCCAGCACGCGGGCGAGCCTATGGGTCCGCTCCTCATATTCGATCAATTCGATTTCCGCGCCCGACAGATCCTGCGTTGCGGGCACAAGATCGAGCTTGGGCACACGGGTGGTCACGATCGTATCGTCCAATGCGCAATTGCCGACCAACAGGTCGTAGCTGGATTGCGCGCGTTCCGCCTGGCCGATGCCGAGGCCCGTCGATGCGTTGCCTTGCGGATCGAGATCGACCAGCAATACCCGAAGCCCGGTCGCGGCCAGACCGGTCGCCAGGTTGATTGCCGTGGTGGTCTTTCCCACCCCGCCCTTCTGGTTGGCAATGGCGATACGGATCATGGGCGACCTTTCTTCTTGCCAGCGGGAGTAAGGTTCCGCGCGATGATGAGGGCGCTATCAGCGTCCGTCACGCTCGGTTCCACGTGAAACACACCTTGCCATGCCGGACGCGCCGCCTCCAGTTCATTTTGTGCATTTCGCCCTTTTGGCAGCACCCAGACGGTCTTTTTATCGGACAGGTGCAGCGCGGAAGATAGAAGCTTGGCCAGTGGCGCATAGGCCCGCGCACTGATGACGGCGGCCTTGGTGGCGGGGACCGTCTCGACACGGCCGCCAAAGACGCGCGCGTGTCCAAGGTTCAGATCGGCGACGACGTCGTTCAGGAAGTCGATCCGCTTGCGACGCGATTCAACCATCATCAGCGGCCGATCGACCAGGCAGGCGATGACAATGCCGGGCAACCCGGCGCCAGACCCCAGGTCGATCCAGTCCCGCCCATCATCATCGTCGGCATGCAGCAGCAGCTGCGCGGAATCGACGATATGGCGAGCCCAAATATGCGGCTTGGTCGATTCGGCGATGAGATTCTGTTCGTCCGCTGCCGAAAGAAGGACGGCGACGAAGCGCTCCAGCTGAGACCATGTTTCACGTGAAACGTCGAACTGGTCCTGAAGCCAGGCGCGTGCTTCTTCTTCAGTCACGCCGCCACCCGGCGCACATGGACAAGAATGGCGGCAAGCGCGGCGGGGGTGATGCCCCGGATACGGCTGGCAGCGGCCAATGTATCAGGGCGCGCAGCGTCCAGTCGCTCGATCATTTCGGTGGAAAGTCCCCCAATGGTTTGAAAATCGAAGTCCGCGGGAATAACCACCCGCTCGTTACGGCGCAGTTCTGCAATCTCCGCATCGTGCCTCTGAAGATAGGGCGCATAATGCGCATCCTCCAATATCTCGTCTCGCAGGTCGGTCGGCGCATCCAGCAGGGCGGGAGCGAGATGGCAGATCAATGCCCGATCGACCTCCGGGAAGCGCGCCCATTCGAACAGGCTGCGCCGCGCCCCATCTTGACGCACGGCGGCACCGGCGCGCGTCATTTCGCTGGCGGTCACCGCCTTTGCCAATTCCCTCTCGATCCGATCGCGGCGCATCTGGCGATCGGCCAGTCGGGCCGCGCGCTCCATCCCGATCACGCCATGGGTGAGGCCGATCTGACCCAGCCGCGTCTCGGCGTTGTCGGCACGCAGCCGCAGCCGATATTCCGCCCGCGCCGTCAGCATGCGATAGGGTTCGGTCACACCCTGAAGCACGAGATCGTCGATCATCACGCCGATATAGCTGCTGGCGCGATCGAGGATCAGCGGTGCCTCATTGCGCGCACGGGCAGCGGCGTTGACGCCCGCGACCAGGCCCTGAGCCGCCGCCTCTTCATAGCCGGTCGTACCATTGATCTGCCCGGCGCAGAAAAGACCGGGCAATCGTCGCACCTCCAACGTGGAGTCCAGGGCGCGCGGATCGACATGATCATATTCGACGGCGTATCCCGGCACGACGATCTCCGCCCGCTCCAAACCGGGCATCGACCGGATCATAGCGATCTGGACGTCGGTCGGCAGCGAGGTGCTGATGCCATTGGGATAGACGCGATAATCGTCCAACCCCTCCGGTTCCAGAAAGATTTGATGCCCATCGCGATCGCCAAAGCGCATCACCTTGTCTTCGATCGAGGGGCAATAGCGCGGCCCTCGGCCCTCGATGGCGCCACTGAACAGCGGCGAGCGGTCCATGCCGGCCCGGATAATCGCATGGGTGGCGTCATTGGTGCGAGTGATGGCGCAGTCCAGCTGCGGCAGGATGCGCCTTTCGGACAGCGGCGACATGGTCCAGTCCTCGCCATCCGACGGCTGGGTTTCGAGCGCGGCCCAGTCGATGGTGCGCCCGTCCAGGCGTGGCGGGGTGCCGGTCTTGAGCCGGGCGATGGGCAAGCCGAGATTACGCAACTGGATGCCCAAAGCACTGGCTGCGCGTTCGCCGATGCGGCCGCCCGTTTCGCGCTCGTCACCCCGGAACAGCTTGCCACCAAGGAACGTACCGGTGGCCAGCACGACCGATGGCGCGCGCAGCATATGCCCATCGGCCAACCCCACCCCGGCGATCATGCCCTGCTCGACGAGCAAAGTGTCCGCTTCGCCTTCGACGATGTCCAACCTAGGTTGCGCGTCCAACAGGGCATGAATGGCGGACCGATAGCGTATGCGATCGGCCTGCACGCGGGGTCCCTGAACGGCGGCCCCTTTGCTGCTGTTGAGCATGCGATAATGGATGGCGGCGGCATCGGCGGCGCGCGCGATCAGGCCGTCCATCGCATCGACCTCGCGCACCAGATGGCCCTTGCCCAATCCGCCGATTGCCGGATTGCAGGACATGGCGCCGACGGTATCGCGCGCAAAGGTGAGGAGCGCCACGGTCGCGCCTTTGCGCGCGGCTGCCGCGGCCGCCTCGCAGCCGGCATGGCCGCCGCCGACCACGATCACGTCATAATCTGTTTGCATGGCCCGCCCTTATCAGATGACAGGGGTCATGGTCAAAAGCGTTCCACGTGGAACAACGCCTATTTGCCGATGCAGAAGCCGGAAAAAAGCCGGTCCAGCATATCTTCCGTACCGGCCTGCCCGGTCAGCGCGTCGATGGCGCCGCGAGCAAGGCGCAATTCTTCGGCGATGACAATCAGATCGGTGGTCGCTCCGGCGGATTGGAGGTGGTCGATCAACTGTCCAACTCGTTGTCTCTGGCGCACATGCAGGGCATAATCGCCCGCCCCCGGCAGCAGTGTCGCTGCGCGCGTGCGGAGCAGCGCGACGAGTGTATCCATGCCTTCTCCGGTATGAGCCGATAGGGACAGGCCAGGGCGCTGGGTCTGCAAACGGTCACTTTGCGCAGCGACAAGGACGGCATCGGCGCGGGGTAAATCGGTGGGGCTGCCCAGCCATAATATGATGTCGGCGGCGTCCAAAGCGGCGCGCGCGCGATCGATGCCGATCGCCTCGATCGCGTCGCCGGTTTCGTCCCGCAATCCAGCGGTGTCGGTGAAGAGGAAAGCCGTGCCGCCGATTGCGGCAGGCACCTCGATCCGGTCGCGAGTGGTGCCGGCAATGTCGGACACGATCGCAGCCTCTCGTCCGACCAGCGCATTGAGCAGGGTCGATTTACCGGCGTTGGGCGGTCCGGCCAGCACCACGCGCACCCCGTCACGCAGGCGCTCGGCGGACGGTGCGGCCAGGACGATGGCGACGTCGCTCGCCAGATCCGCGATGCCGGCGCCGATCCGCTGTTCGATCGCGGTGTCGGGCACGTCGTCCTCATCGGAGAAATCCAGCGCGGCTTCGGCCATGGCGCTCAGGTCGAGCAGCGTGCTGCGCCACGCATCGATCCGGCGGGAGAAATGTCCCTCCGCCATTAGCAAGGCAGCGCGCCGCTGGTCCTGCGTTTCGGCCGCCAGCAGGTCCGACAGGCCCTCCACGGCATTCAGGTCCATGCGTCCATGGGCAAAGGCGCGACGGGTGAACTCGCCGGCCTCGGCGCGGCGCAGGCCCGGCATCGCGCCCAGCGCGTCCTCGACGGCAGCCACCACGGCGCGACCACCATGGCAATGCAGTTCACCCATATCCTCGCCCGTCACCGTCGCGGGGCCGGGCAGCCAGAGCAACAGGGCGCGATCGAGCGGCGCGTCGTCGCGCGGATCTTTCAGCAAAGCCAGGCTGGCGGTGCGCGGCGCAGGCAAACGCCGCGCCAGCGCCCGGAGCGCAGCACCGGCTTGCGGCCCGCTCACGCGGATGACTGCTATGCCCGCAGGCGGCGCACCGCTCGACAGGGCAAAAATCGTGTCGCCATTTTGCCCGGACATGATGCTTATTTCTTGTCGCTGCCACCCGACATGCCGGCCAGCCCCATATTCATCATTTGCTGGAACAGGCGCATGCCCGCGTCACCCATCGGGGAGAAGCTCTTGAACAGCGTCTCCATCTGCTCGGCACTGCCGATGCCGTCAAAGCCGTCCAGCATCGTGCGGATATATTTGTCGTGAATAGGCGTCACATCGGGCAGGCCCAGAAAGGCGCGCGCTTCCGCCGGGGTGCAGTCCACATCGACGGTTACCTTCATGTCCCTGCCCTTCCCTGTCGGCATAATATTCGCGATCGCCCCTCGTCATGCCGCAACTGGCCGTACCAACGCAAATTTTAAACGCGCCGGGCGGTTGCGCCCGCCCCGCTAACCGCCAATATGCCGGCCATATTTACAGCGAGAAGGATATCCCTATGGGCGATTTCACCCCTACCGGCACATTGGACGGCGATGGATCTTTCGACACCTATGTGGCGCAGCCGGACGGCGATGCCAAAGCGGCCATTATCGTCATCCAGGAAATATTCGGGGTGAATGAAGGCATAAGGCGCAAGTGCGACAGCTGGGCGAAGGCGGGTTATGCCGCCTATGCCCCCGACCTGTTCTGGCGGTTGGAGCCGCATATCGAGCTGGATGCCGATGTGCCGGAAGAGATGCAGCAGGCGCTCGATTATATTCCCGTGTTCGATCAGGATCGCGCCGTTCGCGACATCGAAGCCACGATCAAGGCGGCGCGGGCCGCCGGAGCCGAGAAGGTCGGGCTGGTCGGCTATTGCCTTGGCGGGCGGCTGGCCTTCATGGCGGCCTGTCGTACCGATGGCGACGCCTTTGTCGGCTATTACGGCGTAGGCATTGACGGGCTGCTGAACGAGCAGCATGCGATCGGCAAGCCGGTGCTGCTGCACGTGCCCACCGCCGATCATTTCGTTCTGCCCGAAACGCAAAAGGCGATGCACGAAGGGTTGGCGGACAATCGCCATGTCACGCTGTTCGACTATGAGGGCCTGGACCATGGCTTTGCCGCCGAGATGGGCAATCGCCGGGACGAGGCCGGCGCCGAGCTGGCCGACAAGCGCACCGCCGATTTCTTTGCCGAGCATCTCGCCTGATGAGCGGCTCCTGGCGGATGGTGGCCCTCAGCCATGGCGGGCCGGAGGTGATCGCGCGCGAGGATTTCGATCCCGGTATGCCCGGTGAAGGCGAAGTGCTGATCGCGCAGGATGCGGTCGGCCTCAATTTCATCGACACCTATTATCGCACCGGCCTCTATCCGGCGCCCCTTCCCACCCCGCTGGGGTCGGAAGGGGCAGGCCGGATCGTGGCGGTTGGGCCGGGAGTGAGCGATTTTGCCGTCGGGGATGTCGTCGGCTGCGCCAGTGGACTGGGGGCCTATGCCACTCATCGGATCGTACCGGCCGATCGCGTCGTGCGGATACCCGATGGCGTATCGACGCAGGATGCCGCAGCGATGATGCTCAAGGGCATGACCGCCTGCTATCTGGCCGAAGATATCGTGCCCCTGAAAGCCGGGCAGGTCGCACTGGTCCATGCGGCAGCGGGCGGGGTCGGGTCGGTGTTGGTCCCCTGGTTGCGCGACAAGGGCGTGATCGTCATCGCCCATTGCGGATCGGCGGAAAAGGCGGCCTCGGTCGTGGCTGACCATAGCCTGCACTGCGCCTTCGATGATCTGGCCGCGCAGGTGCGCGACCTGACCGGCGGGACGGGGGTCGATGTGGTCTATGACGGCGTCGGCAAGGACAGCTGGACCGCCTCGCTCGCCAGTCTCAAGCGGCGCGGGATGATGGTCAGCTATGGCAATGCGTCGGGCGCGGTGCCGCCGGTCAGCCTGCTGGATCTCAGCCGGGGCGGATCGCTCTACGTTACCCGCCCGACCCTGTTCGACTATATCGCCACGGCGCAGGATCTGGCCCATATGGCCGACCGGCTGTTCGACCGGATGCAGCGCGGGGTGATAAAGGCCGTGATCGGCCAGCGCTTCCCCCTGGCGGATGCAGCCGATGCCCATCGCGCCCTGGAGGCACGACGCACCACCGGAACGACGATCTTGATCCCTTGAAATCCGCGGGAGAGGCGCGTTTGGCCGCGCCTTTCCCCGCAAGCCCCTGAAATCGAACGGTCGGGCAATATTCGCCTCGACGCAATCGCGAACGAGTGGCATTTAGCGACCCGATGCGCGCCATGGCTCCTTTCCTCGCACCCGTCTGGTGCGCTCAATTGTTGACCGGCGCCAAATCTTTCATCGACAACCCGCTGATAGGATCCTCCCGGCTCAATCATTGGGGCCTGCACATCGCGCGCCTGCGTATCGCCCATGCGATGGCGGCGCGGCGCCGCAGCGGTCTGGCCGCTGCGGTTCATGCCGACGACCGCGCGACGTTTGATCGCGATGGGGTGGTGGAAATCCGCAATTTCCTGCCAAATGACATATTTGCTGCATTGCAGCGACAAATGCTGGATTATCGCGGACCCGCGCGCGAAACGGTACAGGGCGACGCGGTTACGCGCCGCCTCGCGCTGGATGGCGCTGCGCGCCGGGCCATGCCGGCCTTTGACGATTTTCACCGTGATCGGCGCTGGCGAGCGCTGTCCCGCTATGTCGCCAGCTTCGACATCGAACCGCTGCTCTACATCCAGTCCATTCTGCCCCGACGCCATGATGCGGCCCCCGATCCGCAGACGCAGTTCCATTCGGATACTTTCTATCCCAACATGAAGGCGTGGCTGTTTCTGGACGATGTGCCGATGGAAAGCGGCCCCTTCGCCTATGTGCGCGGATCGCACCGGTTGACGCCGCAGCGCATCGCCTGGGAAAGGGCACGCAGCCTGGCCGTGCGCGATGGAACATGCCGTCTGTCCGCGCGGGGGTCCTTCCGGGTCGAGGAATCGGAACTGGGCGCATTGGACCTGCCAGCGCCGACCCGTTTCGCGGTGCCGGCCAATACGCTGCTGATTGCCGATACGTTCGGTTTCCATGCCCGAACCCAGGCGAGCGTGCCGGCGACGCGGATCGAACTATGGGCCTATGGGCGGCGCAATCCGTTTCGGCCGCTGACGGGGTGGGACGTCTGGAGCCTGCCCGGCATAGCCGAGCGGCGCATCCCCCTGCGCTGGTGGCTGGGCGACAAGATGGCCGGAATCATGCCCCAGCCATGGCGCCCCGTGGGGCATAAGGGGCCGGCGGACGAATGAACGCCCGCCGACCGGTCATCAGCCGAACAGCGTCAATATGCCGACCTGCTGATCGACGAAGCCGTCATAGATCATCTTGACCGCGACATAGAGGATCACGGCCAGGCCGATATAGGCGATCCAGCGGAAGCGTTCGATATAATGGGCGATGACGTTGGCGGCGATCCCCATTAACGCGACCGACAGCACCAGGCCGATCATCAGGATCCCGGGATGATCCCGCGCCGCGCCGGCGACCGCCAGCACATTGTCCAGGCTCATCGACACGTCGGCAACGGCGACCGCCCAGGCGGCGGCGGCGAAGCTCTTGGCCGGGCGCAGGCCCGACACATCGTCATCGCTTGGGTCGTCGGGCGTATCCGCGCCGCGCGCCGGGTGCAATTCGCGCCACATCTTCCAACTTACCCACAGCAATAGCAAGCCGCCGGCCAGGATCAGGCCGACAATCTGCATCAGCTGGCTCACCACCAGCGCGAAGGCGATGCGCAGCACCAATGCGGCGATGATGCCGATCAGGATGACTTTCTTGCGCTGGGCGGCCGGCAGGCCCGCCGCCAGCGCGCCGACGACGATGGCGTTGTCGCCCGCCAGCAGCACATCGATCATCAACACCTGGACGAAGGCCGATAGTGCGGAAGGGGACGTGATATTGCTGAAGTCATTGATGATATGCTGCCAGATATCGGCGGGAGAGCCGATTCCCTGAGCAGCCGAAGCGGCGGTGGCGAGAAGGTCGAACATGGCGGCCTAACGTCCCTGTCTGAAGCTAAGAAGAAAGCCGGACCATATACATGGCCCGGCTCTGACGGCAAAATATCCGTGGGTTGATCGGGCGACCGCCAGGATCGCCGGAACGCCTACTGGTTCATCGAATCGAAGAAATTCTCGTTGGTCTTGGAATCCTTCATTTTGTCGAGCAGGAATTCCATGGCGTCGATCGTGCCCATCTGCATGAGGATGCGGCGAAGCACCCACATCTTGCTGAGCGTACCCTTTTCGACCAGCAGTTCTTCCTTGCGGGTGCCGGACTTGCCGACGTCCAGCGCCGGGAAGATGCGCTTGTCCGCCACCTTGCGGTCCAGCACGATTTCCGAGTTGCCGGTGCCCTTGAACTCTTCGAAAATGACCTCGTCCATGCGGCTGCCGGTGTCGATCAGCGCGGTGGCGATGATGGAGAGCGAACCACCTTCCTCGATGTTGCGCGCGGCACCGAAGAAACGCTTGGGGCGCTGGAGCGCGTTGGCGTCCACACCGCCGGTCAGCACCTTGCCCGACGAAGGGACGACGGTGTTGTAGGCGCGGCCGAGGCGGGTGATGGAGTCGAGCAGGATGACGACGTCCTTCTTGTGCTCGACCAGCCGCTTGGCTTTTTCGATCACCATTTCGGCGACCTGGACGTGGCGGGTAGCCGGTTCGTCGAAGGTGGAGGACACGACTTCGCCCTTCACGCTGCGCTGCATGTCGGTGACTTCTTCCGGGCGCTCATCGATCAGCAGGACGATCAGGAAGACTTCGGGATGATTGTCGGTGATCGCCTTGGCGATGTTCTGGAGCATCACCGTCTTGCCGACGCGGGGCGGCGCGACGATCAGCGTACGCTGGCCCTTGCCCTGCGGCGATACGATGTCGATGACGCGGGCCGACTTGTCCTTCTGGGTCGGGTCGCCCGGATCGAGCGTCAGCTTCTGTTCGGGATAGAGCGGCGTCAGATTGTCGAAATTGACGCGATGACGGACGACATCGGGATCGTCGAAATTCACGGTGTTGAGCTTTGTCAGGGCGAAATAGCGTTCGCCATCCTTGGGCGCGCGAATCTCGCCTTCTACCGTATCGCCGGTGCGCAGGCCGAATTTGCGGACCTGGTTGGGCGAAACGTAGATATCGTCGGGACCGGCCAGGAAATTGGCTTCCGGGCTGCGCAGGAAGCCGAAGCCGTCGGGCAGCACCTCGATCGTGCCCTCGCCCATGATCTGCTCGCCATTCTCCGCCTCGGCCTTGAGGATCGCGAACATCAGATCCTGCTTGCGCAGCGTCGATGCGCTTTCGACGCCCAATTCCTCGGCCATGGTGACGAGGTCGGCTGGAATGGTCTTTTTAAGATCCTTGAGATGCATGCGAATCGGTCCGATGGAGAGAGGGTGATCTGAAGGCCGGAAAAGGAAGGATAGGAACCGGGCAATATGCCGGTCGCGCCCCGCTCCGGACGGGCGGGAAGGAATGTTTGGCGTTTAACGATCGCAGGGGCATCAAGTCAAGCAAGGACCGGTGCCGGCAGCAGCGGAAAATCGCCTTTTTGCCCCCGAAGCGGGCCGCGTTGTGGCGCTGGCGCGACAATGGGCATCCATGATATGAGGAGGATATAAAATGGAAGGATGAGGATATGGGACGGCGCCCGGTTTTCCTGGCTGTCTCCTCGATTGCCTTGCTGGGCATGGGGCTGGCGTTTGGCGGTCCGATTTCCGCGCAGGGTCAAGCCGGGCCGACACCGTCTGCGCCCCAGCCTTTTCTCGATCCGGACGTGCCGCCGACCATCGTGCAGACGGGGCCGCCGCTGGACGATCGGGTCACCATTCCCATCTCGATCGACGGCAAGGGGCCTTGGAACTTCATCATCGATACCGGATCGCAGCGTACGGTGATCGCCCGCGACCTGGCGCAGCGACTGGCGCTGCCGCCGCGCGCCAGTGTCACGATCCTCAGCATGACCGGCCGGTCGCAAGCGGAGACGGTCGCCATCCCGCGACTGGGTTTCGGCGCGGGGACGATCGACGATATCGAAGCGCCGGTGCTGGAGGGCGAAAATCTGGGCGCGGCGGGCCTGCTGGGGCTGGACAGCCTGCATGCCAAGCGGGTGACGCTGAATTTTCGCACCGGACGAATGGAAATCGCCAGCAGCAGGAGCAATCGACGGCTGGAAACCGATCCCGACGCGATCGTGGTGGAGGCGCGGCGCAAACGCGGTCAATTGATCCTGCTGGATTCAGAAGTGAATGGCATGCGGGTCAACATCATGCTGGATACCGGCAGCGTATTCAGCATCGGCAATCTGGCGCTGCGCGACAAATTGCTGGCAAAGAAGCGGGCGCCCGCGATGCTGGAAGCAACGCTGACCAGCGTGACGGGCGGGACGCTGACCGGGCAGGTCGGACGGATCAAGGGGGTGCGGATGGGGCGCGTCAACCTGATCGAAGTGCCGGTGCTGTTCGCCGATGCCAGCCCCTTTGCGGAACTGGGCCTTCAGGACAAGCCGGCGCTGCTGCTGGGGATCAGCGCGCTCCGGGTGTTCGATCGGGTGGCGATCGACTTCGGCCGGGGCAAGGTGGACTTCCTTTTACCCGACGCCAGCGTGGCGCAGCCAACGCGCTGGGCGATCAACGACAAAGGCAAGGGTTGATATCAGCCCATGGCCTTTTAGCAGGCGACATGAACCATTCCTTACTAATCGGGATTTTACACTAAATAATTGCGAATATTTCGTTATAGAAATGAAGGGCGCCAAGCAAAATCGCAGATTTTCTAGGGTTTTCCGAAACTGGCACGGCCCCTGCAATGTCCCTGGCATGATCCATGACGGATCATCGCAGACATTTCAGGGAAGGACCAAGACCATGAACACCTTTGCTTTCGCCGCCGCCATCGTCGCCGCCACGCTTGCCGTCTCGGCCGCCGCCACCCCCGCTTTCGCGCAAGCACAAGGTAGCGTCGGCGCCGCCAAGGTGCGCTACGATGTGAAGACCGACCGTTATTGCATTCGTGCAACGCTGCCCAGCACGATCGTGCCGGTGAACCTGTGCCGTTCGAAGAGCGAATGGGCGCAGAACGGCCTGACCATCAGCCACAGCAAGCCGGTCGTCCAGCTGGCCCGCCGCTGATGCACGGCGCGGGCCCGGCTTTCCATCCCCTTCCCTATCGGTCCAGCCGGGCAGATCAGGGATTGGGGGACGGCCGGGTGGTGGGCTGTTGCTGTTGCTGCCGCTGACGATCGCGGCCCAGCACATTGTCGATCCACTGCTGGTCGATACGTGGCGGCTGCGGGCGATCGTCGGGATCGACCTCCATCTGCTGCTGCTCGTCCCCTTCATCACCGGTTGGCGCAGGCCGCTGACGCTGCTGGACCGGCAGGCCGTTTTCATCGACCAACATGCCGCCGTCCACGTCGCCCGACCCATTGTCCGGGCTGCCATAATAGGCCTCGTCATCCGGCTCCAGCTGCCATTCGGGCAGGGTGACCTGCGTTTCGAACTGTTCGACCGGACGTCTGGACACCGCTACTTTCATATAATCGGCAAAGGCGCGGGCTGGCGCACGGCCGCCCTGTAGGCCGCCCACGGACCTGGCATCGTCTCGCCCCATCCAGACGCCGGTGGTGATACCGCTGGAAAAGCCCAGGAAATAGCCATCCTTGTTGCTGGTCGTCGTGCCGGTCTTGCCCGCCACAGGGCGACCGATCTGCGCGGCCTTGCCGGTGCCGGTGCTGACTGCCGTCTGCATCAGGTCGGTCATGCCCGCCGCAACCCAGGGCGCAACCAGTACGCGGCTGGTATCGTCCTGATGCTGGTAAAGCATCCGGCCGTCGGCCGTCGTCACCTTCGTGATGCCATAGGGCGTCACCGCGATCCCCTTACGCG
Source organism: Sphingobium sp. GW821-FHT02B05 (assembly GCF_059421905.1). Classification (NCBI taxonomy): domain Bacteria; kingdom Pseudomonadati; phylum Pseudomonadota; class Alphaproteobacteria; order Sphingomonadales; family Sphingobiaceae; genus Sphingobium; species Sphingobium sp. GW821-FHT02B05. The sequence goes on along the minus strand of NZ_JBWKVW010000007.1, from coordinate 57,837 downwards.
CGATCGAGGCCGCGGCGCGGGTCATGTCGATCAGGCGAACGTCCGACGTACCCAGTACCATGGAGGGGTGGGTGTTGACCGGCGTCGTGACGCCAAAGCGGCGCGCCATGTCGGCCACGGTCGGGAAGCCGACTTCCACGCCCAGCTTCGCCGCGACGGTGTTGATCGAATAGGCAAAGGCGGTGCGCACGTCGATGTCGCCGGCAAAGCGGCCATTGGCATTGCGCGGGCTCCAACCGTTGATGGTTACCGGCTCATCGGTGACGCCCGTGTCGGGCGTATAGCCCGCCTCCAGCGCCGCCATATAGACGAAGATTTTCCACGCCGATCCGGGCTGGCGCGTCGCGGTGGTCGCGCGATTATAGTTGGACGTCACATAGTCCAGGCCACCCACCATCGCCCGCACGGCGCCGTCGCGGTCCAGGCTGACCAGCGCCCCCTGCGTACCGCCGGGTACATTGGCCTTGATCGCGGCCGTCGCGGCATTCTGCATGCCCAAATCGATGGTGGTATAGACTTCCAACGGCTCGTTCGGCTCGTCGATCAACAGGTCGAGCTGCGGCAGCGCCCAGTCGGTGAAGTAACGCACGCTGTTTTGCGGCGGTTCGGGGGCCATCTTGACGCTGGACAGGTCCGCATCGGCACGCTGGGACGGGGAAATGGCATCATTTTCCTGCATCAGGTCCAGCACCACGCCAGCGCGGCCGATCGCGGCGTCTGCGTCTGCGGTGGGGGAATAGCTGGACGGCGCCTTCACCAGGCCGGCGATGATCGCGGCTTCGGGCAGGTCGAGCGATACGGCGGGGTGGCCGAAAAATTTGCGGCTGGCCGCGTCGATACCGTATGCGCCGCCGCCGAAATAGACCTTGTTCAGATAGAGTTCGAGGATCTGCCGCTTGGAAAATTTGCGCTCCAGCGCCAGTGCCAGCACCATTTCGCGGATCTTGCGGCCGAAACTATAACTGTTGTTCAGGAAGATGTTGCGCGTCACCTGCTGGGTGATGGTGGATGCGCCCTGCCAGCGGCGGCCAGTGCCGCGCCGTTCCACCGCGACCCAGGCGGCGCGCGCCATGCCGATCGGATCGACACCGGGATGCAGGTAAAAGCGGCGATCTTCGGTCGAAACCATCGCGTCGACCATGACTTGCGGGATCTGGTCGTAGCTCAGCCACTGGCCGAAACTCGGCCCAAGCGAAACGATCACGCTGCCGTCGGCGGCATGGACACGGATCATCTGGCCATTGGGGGAAGATTTCAGGCTGTCATAATCGGGGAGCGACTGCATCGCGATCACCACCGCGATCACGATCGCCAACAGACCCGCCACCGCCGCAGCAAGGCCGATCTTCAACCCGCGCAGCGCCCATGTCTTCGCGCGGCTACGCGGCGCGCTCTTCTTCTTGCCTGATCCTGCCATTTGTGCCGCCTCGGATACGCGCTAATCCCGGCCCCGGCCAGCGCAAATCATGCAACCGGCGCGGAAAAAGACCGTCGCGCCGTCCATGGGGAGTGGCGCTTTACCGGGGATGAACGGCTCCTGTGCAGTCGTCATGCAGCCATGATGCAGGCGGCGGGAAATTCTCCGCTTGCACCCGGCGTCATTACACCTCGTCGCGCGGCTTGAAGTCCAGTCCGGCGCTGTTCATGCAATACCGCAGGCCGTTGACGCCGGGACCATCGGGAAAGACATGGCCCAGATGCCCCTCGCATTTGGCGCAACGCACTTCGGTGCGGATCATGCCATGGCTGGCATCGCGAATCTCCTCGACCGCGTCGATATCGACCGGCGCGGTGAAGCTGGGCCAGCCCGATCCGCTGTCATATTTTTCCTCGGCATCGAACAGCTCCGTCCCGCAGCCGGCGCAATAATAGACGCCGTCGGCCTTGTTGCCGTTATATTTGCCGGTAAAGGCCCGTTCTGTGCCTGCTTCGCGCAGCACATGATATTGTTCGGGGGAAAGGCGGTCGCGCCATTCGGCTTCGCTCAGGGTCAGCTTGTCCATGGGAGCAATATGGCGCTGTATGACAGGCCGTTCAAGAGCCGGTTCAGGCCCGTTCCCGCGCCGCCTGCCGTGCGATGGCCAGCAATTCGTGACGGACCAGCAGGTCGCCGGTGCCCCGGCCCGACCGGGTGGCGCGTTCCGCGTCCAGCAGGCGCTGAATGACGCGGGCGATACCGGGCGCATCCCATGTCCGCACCTGGCGCGTCACCAGCCCCTTTTCCTTCCAGAAGACCGCCTTGCCTGCCGCCTCGACCGCCCCCTCCAGCCGGCCGCTGGCGTCGAAATCGGTGCGGATGTTGGCGATCAGCATCGCCCGGCCCAGCAACGGGCGGATGACCGCGGCCATCGCCGTGCCGGTTTCGTTGAGGCTGCTCAGTTCGCGGTGCATCGCCTTCAGGTCGCCGCCCAGTACGGCGTTGACCAACGGCGCCACCTCCGTATCGGGATTGTCGGCGGACAGCGCGTCAAGCGCCTCTGCGGTCGCCTCGCGCGGGCGATCCGGTGCGGCGTCCAGATAGAGAATCAGCTTCTCGATCTCGCCGTTCATCAGCGCCCGATCGCCATTGGCAAGCGCCACGATCCGCCGGGCGAGGTCCGTCGACAGCCGCAATCCACCGTCGCGGGCGATGCCGATGGCGATCTGTTCCGATTCGCGCGCGTCGGGCTGGTAGGAGATGCAGGCCATGACGGCCTTGTGCTCCAGCGCCAGCTTGACCAGCTTCGACGTTGCCTTGAGCGCGCCGGCCACCGCGATCACCGGGTTGCCGACTGCCTCCGCCTCCAGCAGGGCCGTTAGCGCCGGCACCGATTCCTCGCCCATATTGCCGATGCGAATCCAGCGCTTGTCGCCGAACATGGAAAAGGCGGCGGCTTCGTCCGCAAGGCGCGCGGGATCGTCCTTCAGCGTCGCGCCATCCAGGTCGATGCGCTCTGCCTGTGGCCCCATCGCCCGCTCCAGCCGCTTGGCGAGCGATTGGCTGCCTGCCTCGTCGGGGCCGTAGAGCAGGAAGAAGCGGGTGTCGGCGGCCGATGTCTGACCGGCCGCGTCCAGCGCCCGTTCGATCTGGCCGCGATTGGCTTTCAAGGATTGGCGGCCTTGCGCGAATAAATTGCCAGACGGGTGATGATCTGGTCCGCTACCGTCTGCGACAGCCGTTCCAGCGCCGTATCTTCGGCCGCGATGGTCGCATATTCGCTGGAGGTGACGTCGATGCCCGCGTCCGATCCGGCGGTGTCGTCCAGCAGCTGCGCGCCGGTGCTTTCATCGACCAGTTGATAGCGCGCCCGAAGCGTGCGGCGCTCGCGGGTGATGGCGGCGTCGGCCCGCAGGCCGAAGCCGGCGATATTGTCGTCCAGCTTCACCACCAGCTTGTAATGCGGGCCGGACCCGCCCTGCATGGCGGCGAGTCGGTCATTGAGCGCATTGCGCATCAGCCAGCCGGCCTTGCCCTCGATCGGTTCGACCGTGACATTGCCCAGCGCCTGCGCCACTGGCCCATGCCCGCCCCCGCCATAGACGGGGCGCAGCCCGCAGGCAGTGAGGAGCAGAGGCAGGGCGATAAGGGGCAGGATGCGCTTCATGGATCAGACCTTTAACCGTTCGGGCTAGGCTTGTCGAAGCCCCTTCCTGCCTCTCCGGCCGATTTAGATGACGATATTCACCAGGCGACCGGGCACCACGATGATCTTCTTGGGGCTTGCGCCATCAAGCGTCCGCACCACGTTGGGCGCGGCCAGGGCCAGCTTTTCCAGCTCGTCCTTGGGCGTATCCTTCGCCACCGTGATGGTGTCGCGCAGCTTGCCCATCACCTGGCAGGCGATGGTCACTTCGTCATCGACCAGCAGCGCCGGATCGACCGTGGGCCATGCGGCGTCGGCGATCAGGCCGTCTCCGCCCATCTCCGCCCAGCCCTCTTCGGCCAGATGCGGCGTCATCGGCGCGACCAGCAGCGCCAGGCTGCGGATCGCGGCGGTGCGCGATGCCGATGGCTTCGCCTTCTCGATCGCGTTGGTCAGTTCGTAGATCTTGGCGACGGCCTTGTTGAAGCCCAGCGCCTCGATATCCCTGGCGATGCCATCGATGGTCTGGTGGAGCTTGCGGTCCAGCGCCTTGTCTTCGCCTTGCGCCGACGCATCGGCTTCGCCGAACAGGCGCCACACGCGGTTGACGAAGCGCCACGATCCTTCGATCCCGGCTTCGGTCCAGGGCAGGTCGCGTTCCGGCGGGCTGTCCGACAGCATGAACCAGCGCACCGCGTCCGCGCCATATTGGGCGATGATATCGTCGGGATCGACGACATTCTTCTTGGACTTGGACATTTTGATGACCCGGCCGACCTCGACCGGCGCATTGTCCGCGACCAGCGTGGCGCCGTCCGACGTGCGGGTGATTTCACCCGGCGCGAAATAGACGGGGGGCAGGCCCTCGCCCTGTTCGCGGCTGTACGTCTCATGCGTCACCATGCCCTGCGTGAACAGGCCGGTGAAGGGTTCGGCAAAGTCCAGCTGCCCCATATGCTGGAGCGCGCGGGTCCAGAAACGGGCATAGAGCAGATGCAGGATCGCATGTTCCACGCCGCCAATATATTGTCCGACCGGCAGCCATTGCTCGACCGTGGCACGATCGAACGGCTTGTCGGACGGCTGGCTGGCGAAGCGGATGAAATACCAGCTGGAATCGGCGAAGGTGTCGAGCGTGTCCGTTTCGCGCACCGCCGGCTTCCCGCAGGACGGGCAATCGACATGCTTCCAGGTCGGATGACGGTCGAGCGGGTTGCCGGGAATGTCGAAGCTGACATCGTCGGGCAGCACGACCGGCAACTGCGCCTTGGGCACCGGCACTGCGCCGCAATCTTGGCAATGAATGACCGGGATCGGCGTGCCCCAGTAACGCTGGCGCGACACGCCCCAGTCGCGCAGGCGGAACACGGTCTTGCCCGCGCCCCAGCCTTCCGATTCGGCCCGGCCGATGATCGCGGCCTTGGCATCCTCGACGGTCATGCCGTCCAGGAATCGGCTGTTCACCAGATTGCCGGGGCCGGTATAGGCTTCGTTGTGGATCGGCGCGTCGGCCTCCCCTTCCAGCGCGACGACACGCTCCACGGCGAGCATATATTTGCGGGCAAAGTCGAGGTCGCGCTGGTCATGCGCCGGCACGCCCATGACGGCGCCCGTGCCATAGTCCATCAGCACGAAATTGGCGATGAAGACGGGCAGGTGCCATTCGGGGTCGAAGGGATGCGCGACCGTCAGGCCAGTGTCGAAGCCCAGCTTCTCCGCCGTTTCCAGTTCGGCCGCGGTGGTGCCGCCTTCCTTGCATTTTTCGATGAAGGCGACTGCGTCCGGATTGTTCGCCGCCACCGCCTGCGCGACCGGATGGTCCGCCGCGATCGCGACGAAGCTGGCGCCGAAAATCGTGTCCGGCCGGGTCGAATAGACCTCGATCCGGCTGTCGAACGGCGCCACCGGTTCGAAATGGAATTGCAGGCCGACCGACTTGCCGATCCAGTTTTCCTGCATGGTCCGCACCTTGTCGGGCCACTGGTCCAGGCCTTTCAGCCCCTCCAGCAGGTCGTCGGCGAACTGGGTGATCTTGAGGAACCATTGGCTCAGCTTGCGCTTCTCGACCAGCGCGCCCGAACGCCATCCGCGCCCGTCGATCACCTGCTCGTTGGCCAGCACCGTCATGTCGACCGGATCCCAGTTGACCGCCGATTCCTTGCGATAGACCAGGCCCGCTTCCAGCATGTCCAGGAACAGCGCCTGTTCATGGCCATAATAGTCCGGCTCGCAGGTGGCGAGTTCGCGGCTCCAGTCGATCGCAAAGCCCAGCTTCTTCAGCTGCGCCCGCATATTCGCGATATTGTCGCGGGTCCAGGAACCGGGATGAACCTTCTTTTCCATGGCCGCATTTTCGGCCGGCATGCCGAATGCGTCCCAGCCCATAGGATGCAGCACTTCATGGCCGGTCATCCGGCGGAATCGCGCCAGCACGTCGCCCATGGAGTAGTTGCGGACATGACCGATATGGATGCGCCCCGACGGATAGGGGAACATCTCCAGCACATAGGAACGCGGCTTGGTCGAGGCGTCGTCTGCCTTGAAGCTCTGCTGCTTGTCCCATGTCGCCTGCCAGCGGGCGTCGGCCTCCAGCGGGTTGAAGCGCCTTTGCATGTCATGTCCTTACAAATGCGGGCGGGCTGGGCCTATTGCAAAGCCCAGCCCGAAAGGTTTGAAAAATCGGGCATCTGTCATGCCCGCAAAGGGTTAAGGTCAGCCGATCGCCGTGCGGCGCAGGTCGCGCGCCTTGGTGAGGATGATCTCCTCCAGCTTCTGCACGGTGGCGGCGGCGACCGGGGCGTCGACCCATTGGCCGCCCTGATTGACCTGGCGGCTGGCGGCGACGCGCAGGGCGTCGGCGCGCAGATCCTGGTCCAGAATCGACACGGTCAGCTTCATCCGTTCATTGGGCGTGTTCGGATTGGCGTACCAGTCGGTGACGATCACGCCGCCGTTCGAATCGGTCTGCACCATCGGCATGAACGACAAAGTGTCCAGCGATGCGCGCCACAGATAGGCGTTCACGCCGATCGTCGTCACCTTCGATGCGGCGATGTCGGCTTTGGGCCGATCCTTGGCCCCGCCACCGCAGGCGGCAAGCGGCAGGATCGCGACCAGCAGAAGGCCGGCGGTTGCAGAGGCGGAAAGGCGGCGGACCATCAGGCATGTCCTAGCTAGGAAAGACGAAAAACTGCCCGCTTCTATAGTGGCCGTGCGCCATGGGGCAAGGGCTAGGATAGGCAATGGCTCCCTCGCATGGCATGGGATGCTCTGGTAACGCTCACTACAGCTTCCGCCGACCCTGTGTATTCCGTGCAACAGCTCAGACAAAAAGCCGTTCCAGCCCTAGCCAATGGAGGCTTTTGCGGTGTAAAGCGTTGTCAACTATATACGGGCGGGAACAAGAGTCGGGTCATGCACATCAAAAGGGGACATTTGCTGGGAACGGGTGCGGCGATCGCCGTGACTGGCTTCCTGCTGTCGCCTGCGATCGGCGCCGTGACTAATCTGGCAAGCCTGCGTCCTGAAGCGCCCGCTTCACTGGGAAGCATCGACTCTTTCACGCCCACGATCAAGGACCCGCGGCTGGCCGCGGCCTATGCCAGGATCGTAGCCTCCGCGAATCAGCGCGGCTTCCGTTTCACGCCGACCAGCGGTTCGCTCAGTGGCCAGCGTTCGGTGACGGTGATGGTGCGTGCGGCTGGCGACGATCGTGTCGCCATTAACCGCACGATCGACACGCTGGATATCAAGCCCGTCGCCTTCAGCCTGAACGGTGCGCATAACTGGCGCAAGTTCGCCCTGCCCGACGCGGTCGGTCGCAAGGCGCTGGATCCCGTGCCGGTTCAGACCATGGTCGATGCGAAGAATTTCTCGCTGGATGACGGCAAGAAGGATCGCTTCAGCACCAAGGTGTTGCTGGAAAACCGGCGTGAAGCGGGTACGACCACGACCGTACGCAATCCCTCTGCGGACAAGGATTATTCGCTGGATCTCGCCAGCTCCTATTCGCTGACGCGCAACCTGAACGTGACTGCGGGCATCCGCTATAATAATAGCGTGGCGGGTCGTCTGACCCCGATGACCGATGATCGCCAAGACAGCCAGGCCGTCTATCTGGGCACGGTCTTCAAATTCTGATTCGGCCTTAAGGCCGCTGTTCCACATGGGGTGATATTACCGATCAGGGACGGATGTTTTTCGTTCCGATAGGGGATCGTCGGGTCCACGCGGATTGCCGATTCGGGAAAGGGTTTTTTCCCCTCTCCCGAATGTCCACATGTCAGCCTCTTTCCAATATTCGGTCTATAACCGGCGAAGGTAGCGGCATGCCGCCGAAATGGGCGGTCAGATTCCCCATCAATGTCTGCGCCATCCGCCCCACGGCTTCATGGGTCGCCCCGCCGGTGTGCGGGGTCAGCACTATATTGGGCAGGTCGGCCCAGCGCCGGGGGTCGGTCGGTTCGGGATCGAATACATCGAGCGCCGCGCCTCCCACACGTCCGGTGCGCAGCGCGTCGATCAGCGCGGCCTCATCCACCAATTGCCCTCGCGCGACATTCACCAGCAACCCCTGCGGACCCAGCGCGTCGAGAATGCGGGCGTCGATCATGCCACGATTATCCTCGTCGGCCCGCGCCGCGACCAGCAGGATGTCGCTTCCCCGTGCCAGCGTTTCCATGTCATCCGTCCTTGGCCAGGGCAGGTCGGGCTTGGGGCGTGGTCCCCACCATCCGATCACCATCTTCATCGCCTGCGCGCGTTCCGCCGCCGCGATGCCGATCGCGCCCATCCCCACGATGCCCAGCCGGGCTCCGTTCATCGATCGGGTGCGCATCTTGCTTTCGATCGTCCACTGGCCGGCCCGCACATGGCGGTCGCCTGCCACGATCCAGCGACGGTGGGCCAGCATCAGGCCGATGGCATGGTCGGCGACATCTTCCGCATTGGCATTGCCGGCATGGGCCACGGCGATACCCCGCTGCCGGGCGAGCGCCAGGTCCACCCCGTCATAGCCCACGGTGAAGCAGGCGATGAGGGTGAGGCAGGGCATGGCATCCAGCAGGTCGCGGCCGAGAGGGAATTCGCCCGCCCACACCAGCGCATCGACCCTGCGCAATTGATCGGGCGCCGGCGATTCCCACAGGGCGATGACGTCATGGTCCGCGCGCAACAGCGGCAGCAGTGGCGCCAGCAAGGGCTGGCCCACCAACAACAGGGGACGAGCCATGGCTCAGCCGATCTGCCGCAAAGCCTGGGCGAAATCGGCGATCAGATCGTCCGCATCCTCGCAGCCGATCGAAATGCGCACCATATTGTCGCCGATCGCCAGTGCCTTCTTGCGCGCCGCCGGCACCGACAGATGCGTCATGGCGGCGGGATGGCTGGCCAGCGTCTCGGTCCCGCCCAGACTCACCGCCAGCTTGGCGATCTTGAGCGCGTCGAGGAAAGCGAACGCCTCCGCCTCCCCACCCTTGAGGTAGAGCGAGAAGGTCGATCCTGCGCCGGTGCAGTGGCGGCGATAGATATCGGCCTGCCGCTCTGTTTCCGGGAAGCCCAGATAGACGACCTTTTCCACCTGCGGCTGGTCCTTCAGCCAGGTACAGACCTTCTGCGCATTCTCGCCCGCCCGGCTCATCCGCAATTCCAGAGTCTCCAGGCTGCGCAGCAGCATCCAGGCGCTATGGGGATCGAGTATGGTGCCGATGGTGTTACGCATCAGCCGAATGGCGTTGATCAGCCCATTGGTGCCCAGCACCCCGCCCGCGACCAGATCGCTGTGCCCGCCGGCATATTTGGTCAGGCTGTAGATCACCAGATCCGCACCATGGGCGATCGGCTTGTGCCACAGCGGCCCCAGGAATGTATTGTCGATCGCGATCGGCGGCACATGCTCTTCGCCCGCGAACAGCGAGTCGCGCCGCGCGACAACTGCCTCCAGATCGACCAGAACATTGGTCGGATTGGCCGGGCTCTCCAGATAGAGCAGGGCGACGCGGCCCAACCCCTTCGCCTTTTCGATCGCGGCGCCAATCTCTTCCTCGGTCGCGCCAGCGGGAAAATCGATCCATTGCACCCCGAACTTGCCGAGGATGCGGCCGATCAGTGATTCGGTCGCGGCATAGAGCGGCGCGCTGTGCACGATGACATCGCCCGGCTGCACCAGCGCCAGCAAGGTGGTGGCGATGGCCGACATGCCGCTGGAAAACAGCAGCGCATCTTCCGCTTCCTCCCATACCGACAGTCGATCTTCGCAAATTTCCTGATTGGGACCGTTGAAGCGGGAATAGACCAGCCCTTCCGATCCGCCGGGGCGGATGCCGGTCACGCCCTCGAAATGGCGCTTGCCCGCAGCGGCGCTTTCGAAGGCGAAGGTGGAGGTCAGGAAGATAGGCGGCTTCAGCGAGCCTTCCGATAAAGTGGGGTCGTAGCCATGGCCCATCATCAGCGTGGCGGGCTTCAGCTTGCGCCCGTCGATTTCCATGATCGGCGCTTTGGGACGGCGCCGATTGCGCGGGGCTTCCACACCGGTCAGGTCGGCTTCGGTAACATCGGGGGTAGGATCGGGCGTTTCGCCGGTCATCGTCATGTCTCCTGCTGGCGGCGTCTGTTGCACCGCTGTCATGGGCGGGAGTGTAACGCAGGGGACCAGCAAAGAGCCAGAGAAAGAGCGTAAGATTATTTCTCGCTGCTATTTGTTTATTCCGCACATGCCAAGGCGTTGTGTCAGGCGACCAGCCCTTCCTCCACCTCGACATCCACTGGCGCGCCGTCCGGTCCCACCGGCTTATGCGGTGGGAGGAAGCGCCCTACATTGAGCGTTTGGGCATAAAAGCCCCACCATTGGGTCCAGAAGGCGGCCGGCATGAACCAGATGTCGAAAAAAATATCGGGCGCCACTTGGGTGCTGATTTTCTCGGTCATGATCTCTCCATAAGGCGTGCTGCGCGACACCCCTATACGCATGATCCCCAGGGGAGTTGCGCGCTTCTGAAGGCAGACGGCCAATCTAACATGGCGGCAACCCGATGGCAAAGCGCGATGCTGACAGGACAGACGGTGACACCCGCCCTGGGGCATCCTACATCCCGGTGATGCCCGTCGCCCTCCCCGCCATCATCGAAAGCTGGTTCGCCACGCGCGGCTGGCGCCCGCGACGGCATCAGATGGATATGCTGGCGGCGGCGGAACGGGGCGACCACGCCTTGCTGGTCGCCCCGACGGGCGCGGGCAAGACGCTGGCGGGTTTCCTGCCCAGCTTGGCCGACCTGATCGAGAACCCTACCGATCGCTTGCACACGCTCTACGTCTCGCCCCTCAAAGCACTGGCGGTCGATGTCCGCCGCAACCTGCTGACGCCGATCGAGGATATGGGCCTCTCCATCAGTGTGGAGACGCGCACCGGCGATACGCCGTCCGATCGCAAGGCGCGGCAGCGCGTCCGCCCGCCGCAGATATTGCTGACCACGCCCGAATCGCTCTCGCTGCTGCTCAGCTATCCCGACGCAGCGCTGCTTTTTTCGGACCTGAAGACGGTGATCGTGGATGAGGTTCACGCCTTCGCCACGCAAAAGCGGGGCGACTTGCTGAACCTGTCCATGGCGCGCTTGCAGGCGATCAATCCCGCGCTGCGCCGCGTCGCCCTGTCCGCCACCGTCGCCGATATCGACGCCTATCGCGCTTGGCTGGCACCCGATGGCGATATCGACATGGTGACGCCCGTCATGGGCGAAGCGGGCGCGGACCCCAATGTCGCCATCCTGATTCCAGAAGGTCGCGTTCCCTGGTCGGGCCATTCGGGCAAATATGCCGCGAAACAGGTGATGGCGGAGATCGAAGCGCGACAGACGACCCTGGTCTTCTGCAACACGCGCGGCCTTGCCGAACTCATCTTTCAGGAACTCTGGTCGGCCAACGACGCCAATCTGCCGATCGCCATCCACCATGGCAGCCTGTCGATCGAAGCGCGGCGCAAGGTCGAAGCGGCGATGGCGGCGGGCAAGCTGCGCGCCCTGGTGGCGACCGCCAGCCTCGATCTTGGCGTCGATTGGGGCAATGTCGATTGCGTCATCCAGATGGGCGCGCCCAAGGGCAGCTCGCGCCTGCTCCAACGCATCGGTCGCGCCAACCATCGACTGGACATGGCATCCGAAGCGATCCTGATCCCCGGCAACCGCTTCGAATATCTGGAGGCCCGCGCGGCGCTGGACGCGGTGGAGGCCGGCGAGCGCGATGCCGATGATTTCCGCGCCGGCAGTCTGGATGTGCTGGCCCAACATGTCATGGGGCTGGCCTGTGCCGGCCCGTTTCGCGCGGAGGAATTGCTGGCGGAGGTGCAATCCGCCACGCCTTACAGCGCGCTCACTCCGCAAGCCTTCGACCATGTGCTGCATTTTATCGAGGGCGGCGGCTATGCCCTGCGCGCCTATGACCGGTTCAAGCGGCTGACGCAGGATGCGGATGGGACCTGGCGCGTTTCCCATCCCCGCTTCATCCAGCAGCACCGGCTGAATGCCGGCATCATCGTCGATCAGCCCGCGCTTGCCGTCCGCTTCGCCAATGGACGAAAGCTCGGGACGGTGGAGGAAGGTTTCGCCGCCACCCTGACGCCGGGCGACAGTTTCTTCTTTTCCGGCATGGCGCTGGAGGTCGTGCGGATGGACACGAGCGATCTGGTGGTGCGGGCGACCTCGAAACAGGCGCGCATCCCCAGCTGGGGTGGCACCCGCATGGCCATGTCCACCCGCCTTGCCGACCGGGTCCGGCATTTTCTGGCGCAGCCGCAGGAATGGCATCGCTTTCCCGAAGATGTGCGCGAATGGCTGGAGATGCAGAAACTGCGCTCCGCCCTGCCCCAGCCCGGCCAGTTGCTGGTCGAGACATTCCCGCATGAGGGGCGCCATTACCTCATCTGCTACAGTTTCGAAGGCTGGAATGCGCACCAGTCGCTGGGCATGTTGCTGACCCGGCGAATGGAAAGCCAGGGGCTTATGCCGCTTGGCTTCGTGTCCAACGACTATGCGCTGGCGGTCTATGGGTTAAAGCCCGTCACCGATCCCAAAAGCCTCTTCTCGGCCGACATTCTCGACCATGAATTTGTCGATTGGGTCGAACAGTCGAGCCTTCTGAAGCGCGCATTCCGCGACGTGGCGGTAATTTCCGGCCTGATCGAGCGCCAGCATCCGGGCAAGCGCAAGACCGGACGGCAGGTCACTTTCTCCACCGACCTCATTTACGATGTGCTGCGCAAATATCAGCCCGACCATCTGCTGCTCAAGGCCGCCTGGGCCGACGCCCGCGCACGCATGACCGATGTCGGGCGGCTGGGCGACCTGATCGACCGGGCGAGCCAGACCATGCTGCATGTGACGCTGGATCGGGTCAGCCCGCTGGCGGTGCCGGTGCTGATCCTGATCGGGCGCGAACATGTCGCGCAGACGGCGGCCGAAGATGCGCTGTTGATGGAGGCCGAAGCCTTGGTGGCGGAAGCGATGCGGGTAGATCCACCCTAGCCGCCCAAGCCGTTCATGCTCGCGAACGGATCGTCGGTCGCATCCTCGTTCCAGCGATATTCGGCGCGATGGGCGACCCAGTGGGCCATATCTTTCCCATAAAGTCTGGCGATCAGGCCTAGCGCCATGTCCGTGCCCGCAGAAATGCCGGAGGAAGAGATATATTTGCCGTCCTCCACCCAGCGCGCTTGCGGCACCCATGCCACCTTCGCACCCTGCGCCGTCGCCCATTTCCAGGCCATCTTGTTGCTGGTCGCCTTCACCCCGTCGATCAGGCCGGTCTTGGCCAGCAGGCCCGATCCGGTGCAGATCGTCGCGACCTGCGGTGTTGCCTGCGCGATGGCCTTGATCGACTCCATGAAGGCGGGATTATTCACTTCCCGGCGCGTGCCGATGCCGCCGGGGATCATGACGATGTCCAACTTCGGCGCATCGGCAAAACCATAATCGGCCACCGCTTGCGGGCCGGCCCCGCTTCTGACCGGTCCAGCCTTGTCCGCGATCATCAGGATTTCGACGCGATCCTTCAGCATCCCGAACATTTCCAGCGGCCCGAACACGTCGAGCAGTTCGAACCCGTCGAACAACAGCATGCCCAGCTTCTTTTTCGGGCCGCTGGGTGCGACGGGCGGCTGGATGCTGATCTGCGCTGCGGCCTTGCCGGACAGGCTCAGTGTCGTCAGGGTCGCAGCGGCGATCAGCAGGTCACGGCGGGATGCGTCAACGGTCATGCTCTTGTCCCTTTCAGCGGGCGTTCCATCGACATAACGATCAGAACGGATCTTCCCGCATATCCTCCCGGTCGCCGCCGCACCCCTTCAACGTGCCTTCGCCAAAAGCGACCTGCACCCGGTCGGACCAGATCGCATCGCTCATGCCATCGCTGCACGGCCCTGCGGTCGCGGTCATGGTGAAGCCATCGCCCAGATAGCGGATCGCCCGATCATCGCGTTCATGGGCCACATCATAGCGCAGCGGCCGGTGGTCCGGTCGCTCCAGCAGGGCGATCGGGCCGCGCACGGTCACGGCCCAGAAAGGCTCGGTCCCAATCGCCCGATAGTCGGCGATTGTCGGGCGCGTTGCTGGTGTTTCACGTGAAACCAAAGGCTTGGGATCGGTAGTCGACAAAGGCGCCGGCTCGGGCGGCCCTATTGCCGCATTGGCGACGCTATTGTTGATGGGCGCCGCAACGCCCGGTGCCGCTTCGCTGTGGTTGGTGGCCGGCTCTTCGTCGCCGCATCCGCCCAGCAGCAGGATCGGCAGAAGCAGCCAGGCGTTTCTCATGCGCCGACCGCGTCGCGGCGGAAGCAATCGGCTGCGTGGTCGTTCACCATGCCGATCGCCTGCATCCAGGCATAGACGATGGTCGGCCCGACGAATTTGAAGCCGCGCTTTTTCAGATCCCTGGAAATCGCTTCGGACAGGTCGGTCTTCGCCGGGACATGCACCCCGTCATTGCAGATCGGCTGACCACCTACGAACGACCAGACATAGGTTGCAAAATCCTCGCCCGAATCGCGCATGGCGCAAAAAATCTGCGCGCCCCGGATCGTCGCGACGATTTTCGCGCGGGCGCGCACGATGCCGGAATCGCCCATCAACCGCTCGATATCGGCCTCGCCGAACGTCGCCACCTTGTCCGGATCGAATCCGGCAAAGGCAGTGCGGAACGTCTCGCGCTTGCGCAATATGGTGATCCAGGACAGGCCCGCCTGGAACCCCTCCAGCATCAGCATTTCCCAGAGCATACGCGAATCGCGCTCGGGGACGCCCCATTCCGCGTCATGATAGGCGCAGTAAAGCGGGTCCGCCGCACTCACCCAGCTACAGCGTGGCAGTGCGGCGTCGCTCATGGTCTGCACCAAAGCATATCAGTAAAAAGCCCCTCACGCATTTCTGCTAAATCTGCCCAATTCCCCAAAGCGATTCCGTGGACAAGGGAAGCGATTTAATGGACGGAGCGAAGCTCCAGAAGCGATTGAGTAGTCGACTTTTGCGCTGCAATCAAACCTAAGTGAAAATGGACGGGTTGGCTGGTGCGCTAGCTTCGAAAATGAAGTGTCTTTCAAGCCCGTCGAAATCTGACACCACATCGAAATAGGCTGCAGCTTCGCGCTGAAATTGCATAGGCACCAGCGCCGAAGTGCCAAGCATGATCTCAGCTTGGTATCCTTCTGCGATATGCCGGTGGCAGCTCCCAACTGCGGTAGCTTGCCGCGCAAAATTTCTACGCGGTCTAGGTGCCTGCGCGTTGGTCCACGCTTCCCATTGCGCTCAATATGGTTGGGACCAAATTCTACTAGACGCTCTGCGATCTCACCGACCGTTTTATCCGCAAGAAGCCGTTTACACTTGATGATAAACACGTCCCCGGTCGATGAATTCCACGCCAAGGTATCGACATCGCCATCCTTCGCAGCCCCACCAAGGCGCGTCATGAGGAATTCCGGTTCAGCCTGAAGACCGAGTGCCTTCAACTGGTCAGCAACCTTGTGATTGAAGGCATGCCCAAGCCGATCGATTGCGCCACCACCCAAGAGCGCATCTCCTTCGACCGAAAATAGGAGTCCGGGAGGCGCGCATTATAAGCTCTGAGTGCATGATCCACTCCATGCTGAGCGATGATCGGTGATACCACGCAAAGAGGGTCATCCTCGTTTGTCAGTTGCACGATTGGCCTCTAAAGAAGGCTGAGCCGGCGTGCGAGCCGCCAAGGAAACCAATCCTTCGTGCTTGCGCCGGCGGGCTAGGGATCATCCCACTTGGCCCGTGAGACCAGGCACGACGCCTCAAGTAAAGCTTCTGCCGCTGAAGTGTCCACCTCTTCCAAGGCAACGAGGTCTGATATCAGTTCGGAGCGCCGAACTGTGATTCTGCCGTGTCCGGTAGCCACAGCTCGCTCACCCAGTCTGGAAACGAAATCGACCATCCGTAGGGGCGTCACTCCATACTCAGCAACGAAAGCCGCATCGAATTCTGGATTCCTCCGACGCTCACATTCAGCGTCATCGATCTGCTCTGGCACCTCATAAAGGGCATCATAGCCCTCAGCCGCAGCGTCGAATTGATTGCTGGAAAGAGCGACCATGAAGGGCTCGTGGATGCGCCACGGCCTCGCCAAGTATCTCTTCGGACAGACCTGCGGAATAGATATCCGCGGTATCGAAGAAATTGATGCCGGCCTCGACGCTCATGTCGATCTGGCGGCGGGCGCCCGCAAGATCGGTGGCGCCGGTCTTGGCGAAGTTGCCGGCACCGCCGAAGGTCATGGTGCCAAGCGTCAGGGTCGAAATCTTCAGGCCCGAGCGGCCAAGAAGGCGATACTCCATGGTAGTGTCCTTGGGAAGGTGAAGGAAATCCTGAGAAGGGCCGCAATTGTCAGATCACAGCTTCCGCGCGAAGGCGGTCGGTTCTGTCGGCAGCCCAGTGCGCTTGTTCGAGCCAGATCGAAGCCGAGTACCTGACCGTCCTGCTTGCGGGGGATGCCGTCGATCAGCACCATCCGCAGGTCTGCGGGTCGCGCCGCGCGGACGATCGCCGTCACCGGATCGCTTGCGCCGCGCAGGTTGAGGGAGCGGGCGTCGATCATCTGTAGATCGGCGCGCTTGCCCATCTCTAGCGTGCCGACATCCTTCAACCCAAGCGCCAGTGCCCCGTCGCGCGTTGCCCAGGGCAGGATCGTGGCGTCGTCCACGACCTGCTGCGTCTCCGCCATGCCGGCGGCCAGGTCGGCCGCGACTCGCATGACGGCGAACATGTCGATCTGCCCGGCAAGCACGACATTGTCGGACGACAGCCCCATGCGCACGCCCGCTGCGGCCATCGCAGCGACAGGTGGCACCCCATAGCCGACCGCAAGTTCGGTCCAGGGGCTGATCGACAGCGGCGCGCGCGCCTGCGCCAAGTCGAGCAAACTGGACTGCCGACGCATGGGTCGCGTGGACCAGCATCGTGTCGGGGCCCACTAGGCCTGCGTCGGCAAGCCTATCGATCGCGGCGCCTGCTGCCGCCTTTCGGTCCGAGGCGATGTGCGTGGTGAGCGGCAGACCGAGCTGGCGCGACGTCGCCCATTCCCGCCGCCACACGGCGTCATCGGAACGATCCGGCCCGCGCAGGCACGTTCCCAACGAAATTCGGGCAGTGCCCCCGCGCCGGGCCATGTCCGCTAGATGGGCAAGGTCCATCATTTTGTCGGGGGTCAGTGCCTGCGGGTGGCCATAGGCGAACCGCCCACGCATGCCGCTGGCGACCATCGCCGCCCATTCGGCCTCGGCATGTGCAGGGCTGATGATGTTGTGCGCCCAGTTGTGGATGGTTGTGATCCCGCTGTCGATCGCCTGCGCAGCCGCTAGCGTAACGCCCAACGCATTATCTTCCGGCTTAAAAAGCGGCGACACTGCTTTCATCGTCGGCGCAAAGCCGCCCTTGGCGCTGTGGGAGAGACCGCGCAGCATCGCGTTCCACATATGGAAATGCGTATCGACGAAGCCGGGCAATATAATTTGCCCGGTGCCGTCGATCTCGCGCGTGCCGATCGACACCTGAAGCGCGGTGCCAAGCCGGAGGATGATGCCGCCCTCGATCAGGAGATCAGAGCCGGCCATAGGCTTCGCGCCGGCCTCCATCGTCAGAATGGTGGCATTGCGGATCACCAGCGACCGAGAGGTGCGCGGCTGGGCGAACGCACGGGCAGGCGCCAGTGCGCTCGCTGCCAACCCTGTGCATAATGCGCGTCGCGACAGTCTCATGGCTTTGCCCGCACCAGCCCGATCCTGCCGCCCGCATCATCGGTTACGATCAGTTCGCCAAGGGCGTTGGTCGGGATGCTGACCGGGCGTCCGTTTACCAGTCCATCCGCGCGGCTCTGGAGAAAACCGGTCAGGAACGGTCTCTGCTCTATTTCCACAACCTCGAACCTGGCAGGCGCGGTCGGTTTTACATCCTGTGGCCAGCCGGTCACAACCAGATAGTTCATGGCCTTGTGGCCGGGATCCGGCGCCGGAAGCGACGTGTCCTGTGCGGCGAGCAGGCTCGCAGGACTGGCCAGAGCGGTGACAAGAGCGATGGCTTTCAGGCAGTGCATTGGCGATCCTTTTCAATCACGCATCGACGGGCGCATTGGCTTCGATAAGACGCTCGCGTTTCAGCGCGGCCCAGAAGGCCGGCGGCACGGTAGCGCGGATCGACGCCGCGTTCTGAGAAGCCTGCGTCGCCGAGCGAGCGCCGGGGATGATGGCCGATACCGTGGGGTTGGCGATCGCGAAATGGAGCGCCGCCGTGCGCAGATCGGTGCCATGTTCTTGCGCCAGCGCGGCAATCCGCGCGCGCTTGGCCCGCATGTCGGGCGGCACCTTGCTATAGTTGAAGCGCTCGCCGCCGGCGAGGAACCCGTCATTGAGGGGCGCGCCCACCACGATCGATGCGCCGCGCTTCGCCGCGACCGGCATCAACTGATTCAAGGCGTCGGCATGCTTGACGATCGAATATTGCGTGGCGGACAGGATGATGTCGGGATCGGCAACCTCAAACGCGCGCAGCGCCGGAGGGAGTGTGTTGACGCCCAGGCCCCAGGCCTTGATCAAACCCTCCTCGCGCATGCGGGTGAGTTCCGGGAAGGCACCCTTGCGCGCCTGCTCGAAATAGTCGGTCCAGCGCTCGCCCATATCGGCATTGTCGGGCGACAGGTCGTGGACGAACACCACATCCAGCCGCGACATGCCCATACGCTGCAGGCTTTGCTCGATGGAGCGGCGTATGCCGTCTGCACTATAGTCATATTCGTGGCGCATTGGCGGGACCATGGCCCAATTGCCCACCTTCTTGCCGACCACCCCCGCATCGGGGACCAAGACGCGGCCGACCTTGGTCGACAGGGTGTACTCGCCCCGCGGCTTGTCGTCGAAGAAGGTGCCGAACCGTCGCTCGGAGAGGCCGAGCCCGTACCAGGGTGAGGTGTCGAAATAGCGTACACCTTCGTCCCAGGCGGCCTGGAGTGCGCCCGCCGCCTGATCGGCCGGCGTGGCGAAGTGGTTGCTGCCGACCTGTGTGCCGCCCATGCCCAGCCGGCCCTTGGGCCGGAAGCGACTGGCGCCGGGGTTCTGCGGCAGCGGTGCTGGCGCAGCTGCGCCAGCCCGCCCGGTTGCGGACAGCATTGCGGCGGCACCGGCCGCTCCGGCCAGGAAAGACCTGCGGTCGTTCATATCATTCCTTCATCATGAGTGTGGATGAGTGCGACGACCATTGTTGCCGGAATTCTCCGGTCCCGTGTTGTCGCGACTCTGGAAGCTGACGAAACGTCAGGGGAAGAGGTTCAGGTCCGCAGCCTCGTGCCGCGCCGACCGGAGTTCGGCCTCCATGAAATCGACCAGTGCCCGAACCCGGCGAGGCTGATGCGCGCGCATGGGATAGATGGTCTGAAGCTGGCGCGGCGTGCCCCACCAATCGGGCAGCACGCGGACCAGACGGCCAGCGCGAATATCCTCTATCACATCCCAGCTGGCCTTCATCGCAATGCCGCCGCCTGCCAGTGCGACCGCATGGATCACCTCGCCATCGATGCTCGACGCTGCAGGTGTGATGGCGGCTTCCACCCGCTCCAGTCCGCGATACAGGGTCCAGTTGCGCGTGATGGGATCGCCTACCGGGAGCGTTGCATGGTCCACGAGCTGTGAAGGCGATGAGGGATTGCCCCTTGACGCGAGATAGTCGGGCGAGGCGACCAGCAACAAGGCATCGGGCGCGATTGTCCGCGTAATCAGCCTGCCATCGCCGAGCGGCGCCTGGCGAAAGGCCACGTCGATCTTGTCCGCGACCAGGTCCAGGATGCGGTCGGAGGTGATCACCTGCACGACGATGCCGGGATGCAGTGCGGCAAACCTTGGCAGGCGCGGGGCGATGTGGCGCTTTGCAAAAGCTGCCGTGGCCGTCACCCGGACAACGCCGCGAAGCGTCCCCGATACGTTCAGTTCCTCGGCATCCTCGACGGCAAGTATGACGGCCCGTGCAGCTTCGGCGAATTGCTCGCCCTCCGCCGTCAGCGACAGCCGTCGCGTTGTCCGGTTGACCAGCCTGATATTCAGGCTCGACTCTACGCGTTTGAGGCGCTTCGACAGCGCCGTCAGGGATATATTCTGATCGCGAGCCGCTTCCGACAGGCTGCCACTGCGCGCGATGGCCTCGATGATGCGAAAATCGTCGATACTGTCCAGGCGCGTCATTATTGCCGAGTAGGCCGTAATGAGGCGAGCGGCAATCCATCCGTTGTCGCATCATGCCTGCGATCGATCAGCGGAACTGGGCGGCGGTTTCCACCGCAAGCGCCTGTTCGGTCGGATCGGTATCGCCGCTGACGCCGACCGATCCGACGACCGCAGCGCGCTGTTTCAACGGCACGCCACCCACGGCCGGCAAGATTTCGGGAATGAAGCCGATCCCAAGATTCTGATCGCGTGCCATTTTATAAAAATCGTTCGTCTGAATATTGAACCGTGCCGCGGACCGGGCCTTGGCCAATGCGGCATCGGCGCAACCCGAATAGGCGCCCTGCATTCGCTCGAACGCGAGCAGATGGCCGTCGGCGTCGGCGATAGCCACGCAAATCCGCATATTCTGCGCCGCGGCGCGTGCCGTAGCCCACTCGACAAGGCGACGCGCCTCTGCTGTGCTTACATTGGGCTGGTTCACAACAGACTGGGCCGAAAGCGACGTCGACGCGGCGATCATCAACATCGTCATTGCACCATGTGAGACGCGAAACATGCTATGGTCTTCCGGCGGTGAGTGGTTGCCGGATAAATGTCAGGGGCACGTGCCTGGATCCACGCCCAATGCGGTAAGCACATTTGCTTATCAGGCAACAGTTCCGCATTTCCGTCAGAATGAGCTGGTCTTTGAGGAAATGCGTTCGGTGTAGCGCAGGCACCAAATGCCCGGATATGAAAATCGTTGAAGGAAACGCTGCTCGCGCTAGCTTTCCACGAATGCTCTCTTCCGACCAATATCGCCTCTTCGTCCGCGTCGCGACCAGTACAAGTTTCGCCGAGGCTGCCCGCCAGCTTGATGTGTCGCCCGCGGCCATCACCCGGCGCATCGCGGCGATCGAACAGTCGCTCGGTGTCAGGTTACTCAGCCGCACAACGCGAGCCGTTCGCCTGACGGATGACGGCACGTTGTTTCTCGCGCGGGCGCGTGAGATCGTACAACTGATGGACGAGGCCGAAGACGAGCTTCGCTGTCGAACCGGCAGTCCTTCCGGTTCATTGACGATCGCTGCGCCGCTTTCATTTGGCCGACGACATATCGCGCCGGTAGCTGCCGAATTTGCCCGGCTGTTCCCCGATGTCGGGATCCGGTTGTCCTTGTCGGATGTCAGCGACGATCTTGCATTGGGTGAGTTCGATCTGGCGATCCGCGTCGGTGCACCCGACAAAGGCGATTACATTGCGCGTCGGATATTGTCGGCACGTCGCATTGTGTGCGCGTCGCCCGGCTATCTCGCACAATTTGGCCGACCGGACTTGCCCGCTGATCTCGCCGCGCATCGCTGCCTCGCCGTAATCCGTGACGACGTGCCGCTCGACCGTTGGATGTTTCAGTGCGGCGGGGTGATGGAGACCGTTCGCGTGCCTGCCGCGCTTAGCAGCAATAGCGGGGAAGTTGTGCAGGCCTGGGCTGAGGCAGGCCTGGGGATAGCATTGAAGACCGAGTGGGACGTGCAGGACGCGATCGCAGACGGACGTCTCGTAGAGTTGCTTGGCGACCATTGCGTGGATCGCGCCGACATCTTTGCGGTCTATCGAGATCGGCGCAACATGCCGCAGCGGACGCGGTCGTTCCTCGATTTCCTGACAGACGCGCTAGCGGCTATTCAGCGCGATTTCCCACAAAGCATCAATGCTGCATTGCGATAAGCGCAATAGACTTTCCCCAATAGCGTTCGTTCAGCCCGTAACGACCGGACAGGTTGTATGGGAGCATCCAGAATGTCGAGCGACGAACGCGCCGGGATCGGCACGCGATGATCAATTTTGTGGGGCCAAGCGAGGTCGACACCGGTGTCGTACGCGATGGTTCGGTGACCTTCCCGCCGTGGCGCTCTCCTGCAGATCTGCCCGGGGCTCCGCCCCCACTGCCGCGCCCGGTGGAACAGCGGCTGGGTGTCGCTGTCATCGGGCTCGGTCGGCTGGCCTTGGAGGAATATCTTCCGGCGATCGCGGCGTCTGGGACCGTGCGACTTGCAGGACTGATCTCAGGGACGCCAGACAAACTTAAGCTGATCGCTGATCATTACGATATCGCGCTTGGGCAACGTTACGACTATGAAGATTTCGACCGCATCGTCGACGATCCATCAATCGACGCTGTCATCGTCGCGCTGCCCAACGCAATGCATCATTCAGTTGTCGAGCGCGCTGCGCAGGCCGGAAAGCACATATTGTGCGAGAAGCCGATGGCCATGGATGCAGCGGAGGCTGCTGCGATGTCCGCCGCCTGCGCCGCGGCGAACGTCATGCTGATGATCGCCTACCGCATTCATTACGAACCGTACCACCGGCGACTGCGTGCGATGGTCGCAGCAAGGCGTTTCGGACGGCTGGTCGGCATGACGCTGACCAACGTGCAGACGGTGGCCGCGGATGGAGACCGCCAGTGGCGTCATAAGGCGGCCATGGCGGGCGGCGGAGCCTTGCCCGATATCGGCCTCTATCTCGTCAACACCGCCTGCCACCTGACCGGCGAGACGCCCGATCTCGTCTGGGCGACGACGCACAGCCCGTCCGACGATGCGCGCTTTGCCGAAGTGGAGGAGACCGTCGCCTTCACGCTGCGCTTTCCCTCGGGCTGCGTCGCGCAATGTCTGACCAGCTATGGCGCGCGCGAGGACAAGCATGCGCGGCTGAACTTCGCGACCGCCACTGTCGATGTCGCCAATGCCTACGCCTATACCGGCCAGCGGATGACGATCATCGCACGCGAGGGCGATCACACCAGCCGCAATGAGATCGTCCTGCCACCGGTGAACCAGTTCGCCGCGGAGATCGAGCATTTCGCGCGCTGCATCGCCGAGGGTGTCGCGCCCGACACGCCCGGCGCAATGGGCGAACGTGATCACCGGCTGATGGCCGCCATCTATCGTAGCGCCGCAACCGGCGCACCCGTCCGACCGGAGATCATGTGATGCAGATCGGCCTCATCCTGTTCGCGCTCGTCGCAGGCATACTCAACACCATCCAGACCGGCGCGAACACGCAGCTGAGCAAGGCGCTGGGCGCGCCGGCCTGGGCGCTGACGATCATCGGCGCGGCGACCTTTGCGAGCGGGCTAGCGGCCGTCGCCGTGACAGGCGCGCGCTGGGTTGACGGCGGGCCGGCGCAGGTGCCGTGGTGGGGCTGGATCGGCGGCGTGCTGGGGGCGGTGTACATCGCCGCGAACCTGTTGGTCGCCGACAAGCTTGGGGCGGCGCTGTTCATGGGCGTTACGGTAACGGCGGCTGTAGTCGTCAGCCTCGCTATGGACCATTTCGGGCTGCTCGGCTTCGAGATGCACCGCGCCGGGATCGGCCGCATGGCCGGCGGCGCGCTGATGATCGCAGGCCTGGGCCTGATCGCGAAATTCTGATGCCGCACAGCAAGCTCATCGCGGACTATGCGCTGATCGGCGACACCCGCACTACCGCGCTGGTCGCCAGCGACGGTCGGATCGACTGGCTGTGCTGGCCGCGTCACGACAGCCCTGCGCTGCTGCTGCGTCTGCTGGACGAGGCGAACGGCGGTTGCGCCGCGATCGCCTTCGACGGGCTCGCGCCGCAGTCTCGCGCCTATCGCGGCGACAGTACCATACTCGACACGCAATTCGCCGGGCCTGCGGGAACGGCACGGCTGACCGACGTGATGCCGGTCCACCCGCCCGAAACCCACACCGACGATGGCCCGGACGGCGATGCGCAGGGGCGGCTGATCCGGCTCGTCACCGCGAGAAGCGGGCGCGTGGCGGGACGCTTCACGCTGTACGCGACGCCAGACTATGGGCGCGGCACTTTCGCAGCCGATGCGATCGCGCGCGGATGGCGGCTGCGTTGTGGTGAGTGCGTGATCGACGTCACCGCCTCGCATGCGATCGATCTGGTGGACGGCATGCTCATTATCGCCTTTGACCTTGGCACGGGCGACTGCGCTTGGCTGGCGATGACTTTGGTCGGTGCGGACCTGCGCGCCGTTGTCCACACCGATGAGGATGTGCGCCGCGACATCCACCGCACCGAGCGCTATTGGAAACAGTGGTCCGCCGGCATCCGCTATGACGGTGCCTATCGCGCGGCGGTGGTGCGCAGCGCGCTGACGCTGAAGCTGCTGACCTATGCGCCGACCGGCGCGATCGTTGCGGCAGCGACCACCAGCCTGCCCGAGGCGGTGCCGGGCAACCGCAATTTCGACTATCGCTACAGCTGGGTGCGCGACGCGAGCTTCACCGTTACCGCCTTCTGCAACCTGGGGCTGGAACGCGAGGCGCGTGAATATCTCCGCTTCCTGCTCGATGCCGACGCCAGCGATGCGAAACATCTGCGCCTGCTCCACGGCATCGATGGCCCGGTGCCGGAAGAAGTGGAACTGCCGCATCTGCCCGGCTGGAACGGCATCGGCCCGGTCCGCATCGGCAATGCTGCGGACGGGCAGCAGCAGCACGACATCTATGGCGAGTTCATGGTGGCGCTGCACGCATGGCTGGAGGCGGTGGACTATGATCCGCCCGCATGGATCGCCGGCCGCCTGCCCGCGCTGATCGAGACGCTGGCGGACCATGCGGTGCGCTGCCGCGACGTGGCCGATCGCGGCATCTGGGAATTGCGCTCGCCGCCGCAGCATCTCCAGCATTCCAAGGCGCTGCTATGGGTGGCGCTCGACCGCGCGGCGAAGACGGCAGAGCATCTCGGCGGGTTCACACCGGAGCGCATCGCGGCATGGCGCACTGTCGCCGAAGACCTGCGCTGTGAATATGAGCATGACGCCTGGGACGAAGCGCGCGGCGCGTGGATGCAGGCCTATGGCTCCGACGTGCTCGACGCCGCGGTGCTGCGCACGGTGCTGTTCGGTGCGCTCGATCCGATGGATCCGCGCACCCGCTCGACGCTGCGTGCGGTGGAGCGTGAGCTGAGCGAGGGCGACCTGACCTATCGCTACAGAATGCCCGACGATGGGCTGGAGGGGGAGGAGGCGACTTTCACAGCCTGCGCCTTCTGGCGCGTCGGCGTGATGGCGCTGGCCGGCGAGACGGCGGCGGCGAAGGCGATGTTCGAACGGCTGCTGGCGCGCGGCAACGACGTGGGCCTGTTCGCTGAGGAGATTGACGCGGCGACCGGTGAACAGCGCGGCAACGTGCCGCAGGGTTTCACGCACATGTGCGTCATCAACCACGCGGTGCGGCTGGAGCAGGCGATTGCCCACTTCGGCTTGACGGGTAATGGGGAGCGATCGGTGATGGTGGTCGCAGAATGAGACTGCGCCTATGTGTACCGGCGCTTCTGGCGATCGCCCTTGGTGGTTGCGGCGGCAAGGAGAAGCCCGCGCCGCCGTCGCCACGGGTCGGCCGGCCCGAGCATCGGCGCGGCGACGTCGCGCAGCGGTACGTCGTTCCCGGTCGGCCCGCTCCTCAACTGGACCTTCGCCAACATCATCATCGCCCGCGCGCTTATAGCACAAGCAGAAGCGGGTCTCCTCGACGTCGAGCAGGTGCTGATCGCCGCGCAGAACGACCTCGCCGCCTCCGATGCGCAGTTGCTTGATCGCGGGGTGAGCCTGTTCAAGGCGCTCGGCGGCGGGTGGGCCTCAGACCTCAAGGCGGCCGAGATTGATGACCGGTTCAGGCCGGATGGCAAACAATGAACCATGTATATGGAGATACGATATGAACGACCTTGAAGCATCTCGCCGTGCCGTTCTGGGCGGGGCAGCATTAGGGCTGGCCGCAGTGGCGGCACCAACGGCAGCAGCAGGGCAAGCTGTCGGCGGAGCTGGCCCGGCCCTGCGCGATCCCCGAACCAAATATCGGACCGAACCCTTCCCGGAACAGCGTCAGCCTTGGCCTGCCTTGACCGGCAAGATGGACCCCCGTCCCGATCATGGGGAGAAAAGCTACCGCGGGAGTGGCAAGCTGGAGGGGCGGCGCGCCCTGATCACGGGCGGCGACAGCGGCATCGGTCGTGCTGTCGCGATCGCCTTCGCGCGTGAAGGCGCGGACGTGGCGATCAACTATTATCCCAGCGAAGAGCCTGATGCGCGGGAGGTGAAGCAACTGATCGAACAGGCGGGGCGTAAAGCAATCCTGCTGCCGGCCGATATCCGCACCCAGAGCGCCTGCGAGCAGACAGTAAAGAAGGCGATCGCTGCGCTTGGCGGTCTTGACCTCCTCGTCAATAATGCAGCCTATCAGCAGAACCGGGAAGACATACTGGAAATCTCCGACGAGCAGTTCGTCCGCACGTACGAAACCAACATCTTCCACGTCTTCCGCTTCAGCAAAGCTGCGATTCCGGCGCTGCCGCCCGGCGCGGTGATCCTAAACACGATCTCGCGCAACGCCTACGATCCGGGCGAAGATCTGATCGATTATGCCTCGACCAAGGCTGCGATCCTCAACCTCACCAAGGGCATGGCAAAGCAACTCGCCAAGAAGGGTATTCGCGTCAACGCCGTGGCGCCGGGACCGATCTGGACGCCATTGCAGGTGGCCGGTGGACAATTACCCGGTACGATGAAGGAGTTTGGCAAGGAGACGCCGCTCGGACGCGCCGGTCAGCCGGCTGAACTGGCGTCGCTGTACGTCGCTTTAGCCTCCGATGAAGCGAGCTACTCGACTGGCACCGTGGTGGGCGCAGGCGGCGGCAAGGGCGATCCATGATAAGACCGCCGGGTCCGATCACGCGCTTGATAAACCATCATAACGCTGGGCAGACGACCTAACGGACCGCGTCAGGCAAAGGGAGGATTGCCAGGCCTTTCGATCCGAGCCATGGCCTCGCGGCCGGTTTCGAAATATTCGTCCCGGTATCCGCCACGCGCCCATATCCTTGCCGAGGCCGTGTCGAACAGTCCTTCACGTAGATGGTCCTGCCGGATATGTACGCCCACGACCTGACCAGTGACAGTCCACCGTTCCAGCGGAAGGCCATCAAGCTGCATCACCTGTCGTATCTCGATGACTTTGCATTCCATGGCTACCGGACTGGAAGCGACGCGGGGTGCTCGGACGGATCGGCACGCGCCCTTTTCCAGGCCGGCGAGCGCGAACTCGTCCACTGTGGCGTCGACCAGCGCCGCCGATTGGTTCATCGCGTGGATCAGGTCACCTGAGACCATATTCCATACAAATTCTTCGGTCGCTTGCGCGTTGGCGACGCTATCTTTCCAGCCATCACTCACGAACATTAAAATGGGCGGCCTGTCGCTGATCGGTGCAAAGAAGGAATAGGGTGCCAGGTTGGCGACCCCATCCTTGTCCAGCGTTGAAATCCAGCCGATCGGGCGCGGCGCAATGATCGCCTTGAACGGATCGTGCGGCAGGCCGTGACCATCGGCAGGATCGTAGAAATGCATGTGCGCCCCGACCATTAACAACCCTCCTAGAACAGTGCGTAAATAGTGGCAGAAAGCGACAGCGCATCCTTGAAATCGCCGATCGCTGCCGGATTCTTGATATAGGCTGCCGCTGGCGTGAAATAGACGCCCTTGGACAGGTGATAGGAGTAGCTGCCGGTCACCGACAGCTGATAATCATTGGCGTGCAGCCCGTTCGCCTGGCTGGCGCGCCGGCCATCGGGCGAGAATTTGCTATAGCCCAGCCGCAGCGCTGCCGAGTCCGAGGCCCGCCCGGCAAAGGGCGCGATCTGATAGACGCGCGCTTCATAGGTCTGGGTAATGCGATTGACATTATCAGGCGCCCAGAACGCGCTGCCGCCAACGTAGAAGCCCCGGCCGGGGCGTGTCTGGTCCGGCTGGGTCATCTGAAAATCCGCCGCGGCATAGACGGATTTGTTCGATGTCTTTCCGGTGCCGTCGAAGCGCGTGTAATGGGAGTCGTTGTAGAAGCCGCCCGCACGCACCCAGATCTGTTTGCCATCGGCGCTGGCCGCGCGCCGCACACCGATTTCCCCGATATACATCGGCCCGGCATCCTTCATCTTGAAGGCGATGTTGGGGCCGTTATGTTGTAACTCGTACGGCGTGCCCGCCGGCGCGGTACTCCGCTGGATGGCGGTTTTCACATAGCCGCCCTTCTTGAAATGAAAGGTCATGACGGCTGCGGGGGTCGGCGCGGGGTCGGCGCTCAGCCCCGCCTGGATCGGAATGAGGCCAGTGACGCCCGAAGCAAGCACGGGGCTGCCGCCGGCATAGAAGCCGACAAATTCATAATAAAGCGGCATAATGCCGAATTTGAGTTCGACCCTGCCGCCGGCAAAGCGCTGATACCAGGCGAGGTTGCGGAAGCCCACGGTGTTCGGTCCGTTAGGGAAGAAGGTCGTCACCAGATAATTACCGCCAACGATGATCTTGGAATCGGACAGGCCGATCTGGTCAAGGCCGATCGTGGCGATGATGTTGAGCGATTGGGTCTGCACGGTGGGCCGCTGTCCGTTATAGCGCTGCGGCGATCGGGGCTGTCCCGTGTCGAGCGGATTATAGACGCCGACGAACCCGAGCCGTCCCTGCAGGCCGATGTCGCGGTCCGCCAGCCAGGTGCGGAAACCGCCGGTGTCGCCCAGCACGGAGTCCGCCGACCCGGGAAAGTTAGTGGTCAAGCCCGGTTCCGTCAGCGCATCGAACCGCTTGAACCTGGCGGCCATCGCCTGCGCGTCGGCAACGGGCGGCGCAGCTGGCGATGGTGCCGGCTCGGCGACGGCCACAGGCGCCTGTGGCTGCGGCTCGGTCTGGATTGGCTGCGCGGTGATAACAGGGTTCTGCTGGGCGAAGGCGGGCGCCGTTGCGCTCAGAACGACGAGACCTGCGGACATAAGGCGCGCGCGACGACGGGCCCGCGAACGTGCGAGAAACATATTCCTGCTCCTAATCATGGTCCGACCGTCGCCTTTGGACGATGCGGACGTGTATCATCGACGCGTCAATTGGATCGCTTTGCCGTGAGACGGATCGCCATCAGACCGCCGCAACCTACGAGCAGAGCAGTAAAGACGAGCCCGCCAAGATAACTGCCGGTCAGTTGCTTCGCCTCGCCCATGAGAACGGGGGCGAAGAAGCCGGCAAGACTGCCAATCATGTTGATGAGTGCGATGGCCGCCGCTGCGCTCTTGCCATGCCGCAGGAAGGTCGGGACATATTGCCAAAAAGGTCCCATCGCCATGTAGGCGCCGGCAGCCGCGATCATCAGCGCAACAGTTTTGCCGAACGGCCCGGCGATCAAGCCTGCCGCGACGAAGCCCGCCGCCGAACACAGCATAGGCACGACGACATGCCAACGGCGCTCGTTTGTCCGATCTGAGTGCCAGCTCCAGGCCAGCATGCCCACCAGCGCAGTGAGGAACGGCAACGCAGAGATGAAGCCATTTTGCAAATGGGTGGCGCCGAATTCCGCGACCATCTGGGGCAGGAAAAAGACGATGCCATAGCTGCCGGCGATGAGGCCGAGGTTGACGACCGCCATCTGCCACATGCGCGGGTTGGTGAGCGCTTCGCCGACCGGGCCGTGGCTGCCGTCCGACGGCGGACCGCTTTCGCGCGCCAGCAACGCGATCAGCGTCTTTTTCTCGCTCTCATCCAACCAGGTCGCGTCCTCGGGCTTGTCCGTCAGCACATATAGGCAGGCGATGCCGAGCAGCACGGCTGGCATACCCTCTATGATGAACAGCCATTGCCACCCGTGCATGCCGGCAATGCCGTCCATGTAGAGAAGGCTCGCCGAGATCGGCGCGCCGATGATCATTGAGATCGGGATGGCGGCCAGGAACCAGCCGAAGACGCGCGCGCGGTAAGCAGCGGGGAACCAGAAGGCGAGGTAGAAGATGATGCCTGGAAAGAAGCCCGCTTCGGCGATGCCGAGCAGTACGCGCATGACATACAGGCTGTTAGCCCCCGTCACGAACGCCATGCAGACGGCCAAAATACCCCAGCTGATCATGATCCGTGCGATCCAGCGGCGGGGACCGAACCGCACCTGCAACAGGTTCGATGGTAACTCGCACAATATATAGCCCAGGAAGAAGATGCCGGCTGCAAAACCAAACTGAGCTGAACTCAGCTGAAGCGTGTCCATCATCGTCAGCGCGGCCACACTGAGATTGCTGCGGTCTAGATAGGCTACGATGTAGCACAGGACGATGAAGGGCAGAACGCGCCAGGCCACCTTACTGACGACTGCGGCTTCGCGCTTTTCCTGTTCGGTCAATTCTGCGGGTATTGCCGATACGGCTGCAACGCTATTCATAGCATCACCACCTTGCAGGCGCACGTCTTTGCGCCGGCAAACCTCTCGTAAGCCATCCTAGTCTCCATGAACAATCCGATGATCGTTTGCCGCAGTTAGGTCTGCGATCTTCCTTGTGCACATATTGCCATTTGTGTTGATATAGTCAACAGTCAAACGATCATGCGAGCTGCCTTTCGAGCAGAAAATCGGCACAGCGTTCGCCGATCATGATCGTGGGAGCATTGGTATTTCCGCTGATCAGTTCGGGCATGATGGAGATGTCGGCGATCCGCAGCCGCGGTACGCCATGGACGCGCAGTTTCGGATCGACCACCGCCATGTCGTCCTTGCCCATTTTACAGGTGCAGGACGGATGATAGACTGTCTTGGCGACCTTGCGGGCGTGATGTTCCAGGTCGGCGTCGGAAATATAGTCGTCCGCCGACGGCAGGATTTCCCGATCCACCATGGCGGCGAGTGCAGGTGCGCGCAGGATGCGCCGTGAGAGTTTCAACCCGCGCAACAATGTCTCTACATCCTCTCGCGTAGTGAGGTTGTTGGCGACGATCTTCGCCTGATCGTTGGGATCTGCGCTACGCAGTTTCACTGTGCCGCGCGATGTCGGCCGCAATATGCAGGGATTTATGGTGATGCCATGTCCCGGCGGCGGCTCGCGGTCGAAATCGCCGACCAGCCGTGGCGTGACATGGATCTGGATGTCCGGCCGCCCGCTGCCCGTGGTATCGACGAAAGCTCCGCTTTCGATCACGTTGGACGTGAGCAAACCCGTGCGCGACAGGATATATTGCAGGCCGTGCCGCGCCGCCTTGATACCTTTGTCCGCGCCCAGCAGGCTGATGGGATGTCTCGTCTGGCCATAGACGGAGGCGGTGATATGATCCTGAAAATTTTCGCCGACGCCGGGCAGGTGTCGGATCGCGCGGATCCCATGCTCGGCCAGCTCGCCTTCATGACCGATGCCGGACAGTTGAAGCAGCTTGGGGGTACCTATGCCGCCTGCGGCAAGGATGCACTCTTCCCGGATCAGCGCCTGATAGACCTGACCGGCCTTGTCGCGATAGGCGACGCCGGAGACGGCCCCATTTTCGAACAGCAGATGATCGAGGCTCGCTTCGGTGCGGATGGTGAGCAGCGGATTGCCGCGCACCGACTTGAGGTAGGTCGCCGCCGTCGATCCGCGCCGGCCATCATGGGTCGTGGTCTGGAAGAATCCGGCGCCGTCCTGACGTTCTCCGTTGAAATCGTCGGAAAACGGCACGCCCGCCTGCTGTGCCGCCCGGATGAACGCATAGCTGAGCGGGTGGTGATAGGGCAGGTCGGATACGTGTAGCAAACCATCATTGCCATGATAGGGACCGGCCAGCCGCTGGTTGTTTTCCGCACGTTTGAAGATGGGGAGCACGTCGTCATAGCTCCAGCCATCGCAGCCGAGCGCGGCCCAATTGTCATAGTCCTGCCGCTGACCACGGATGTAGATCATGGCGTTGACCGAGGAGCTTCCGCCCAGCGTGCGACCCTGGGGCACATACATCTGCCGGCCCAGGATGCTGTCTTCGGCTTCCGTCTTGTACATCCATGTCCGCTTGGTCCCGATGACACGGATGAAGGTAGCCGGCATATGGATGAAAGGGGTATTGTCTGCCGGTCCCGCTTCCAGCAACAGTACGCTCTTGCCGGCCGCGACCAGGCGTTGCGTCACTACGCAGCCGCCCGATCCGCCACCAACCACGATATAATCATATGTTTTTGTCATCACGCTCTCCTTGATCCCTTTTTATTTTTTTCCGTGGGGATCAGGCGTTGGCCTGGGTGACATATTTGGCGACAAGATAGGGCTCCAGCGCGTCGGCGCCGCCCTCGGTCCCATAGCCGCTTTCTTTGACCCCCCCGAAGGGCACTTCGGGGAAGGCGAGGCCGATATGGTTGATCGACATCATGCCACTCTCGACATCCTGCGCCAGCTTGTGGGCAGTCGACTGCGACTTAGTGAAGCCATAGGCCGACAGGCCGAACGGTAGGCGGTTCGCTTCGATGATCGCGTCCTCATAGCTCTGGAAGCGGTTGATGACGGCGACCGGCCCGAATGGCTCCTCGCTCATGATGCGTGCCTCCAGCGGAACGTCGACCAGCACCGATGGCTCGAAGAAATTGCCCCGGTTCCCGATGCGGCTGCCGCCGGTCAGCAGCTTGCCGCCACGATCTACCGCATCCTTGATGAGCGCTTCCATCGCGGTCACGCGGCGCGCATTGGCGAGCGGGCCCATCTGCGTGCCCTCTGCCATGCCGTCGCCGACCTTGACGCCCTTGGCGAAATCAACGAACTGCGAGACAAACGGATCGAACACGCCGTCCTGGACCAGGAAGCGCGTGGGCGAGGTGCAAACCTGCCCCGCATTGCGATATTTGAACCCCGCCATGAAGGTGACGGCGCCGGTCACATCGGCATCGTCGAACACCAGCACGGGCGCGTGCCCGCCCAGTTCCATCGTCGCGCGCTTCATATGCTGACCGGCGATCCCGGCGAGCTGCTTGCCCACCGGCGTCGATCCGGTGAAGGACATCTTGCGGATCACCGGATGCGGGATGAGATAAGAGGAAATCTCGGCCGGATCGCCATAGACGAGGTTCAGCACACCCGCCGGGAGGCCTGCATCGGCGAAAGCACGAACCATTTCCGCGCAAGCGGCGGGGGTTTCCTCCGGTCCTTTGACGATGATCGAGCAGCCGGATGCAAGCGCGGCGGAAATCTTGCGCACCGCCTGGTTGATCGGGAAATTCCAGGGGGTAAAGGCCGCGACCGGACCGACCGGCTCCTTGATGACCATCTGGTACACGCCGGGCAGGCGCGACGGGATGATGCGGCCATAGGCACGGCGGCCTTCTTCCGCGAACCAGTCAACCATGTCGGCAGCCGACATCGCTTCCATCTTGGCTTCCGGGAAGGGCTTTCCTTGTTCCAGCGTCATCAACCGGCCCGCCGTGTCGGCGCGCTCACGCATCAGCTGAGCGGCCTTGCGCATGATGCCGCACCGTTCGAAGGCGGACATCTTGCGCCAAACAGCAAAGCCCTTTTCAGCCGCTTCCAGCGCGCGGTCGAGGTCGGCGATCGTCGCCTTCGCCAGGCCGCCGATACGTTCGCCGGTTGCCGGATTGACGACGTCGATCTCGGCGGAACCCGTCCAGGCGCCGTCTATGAAAAGCTGAGTGTCAGTATAGGTCATGGGAAACTTCCGTTCAGCGGGTGGCGGTCAGAACCGCGTCCCTGGGTTCAGAAACAGCGTCGGAGCCGGGCAATCCGGCGCGGACGGCGAGATATCCGGCGGCGATCCGGCGGACGATGTCACCGGCGGGTTCCAAAGCGCGGACCAGGCCGACAGATTGCCCGGCCTCCACCTTTCCGTGCGCGACGTCACCGTCAAATGCCGCCATCTTGAGCGTGGAGGCGGCGAACATCGCCTTACGCTCGTCCATCGGCATGGCCATGGTTTCGGCCGCCAGCATGGCTTCGGCGAAATCATTGGTCAGCGTACGGATCATGCCCATGCCCCGCCCGACCGTGCGGGTGTCGGTGGTGGCGGCAGCCAGAACCGCCGCCTTGTAGGCGGAGTGCAGATTGGCTTCCGGCGTCGCCATGAATCGGGTCCCGAAATTGGCCGCGCTTGCGCCCAGAGACAGCGCGGCGGCCAGTCCGGCCCCGTCGGCAAAGCCGCCCGACGCGACGATCGGGATCGCCCCGTCAAGAGCCTGCGCCACCGCGCGCGTCACCACCAGCGTGGACACCAGATCGGCTGGTGGATGGCCGCCGGCCTCGCCACCGACGACGATCAGGCCGTCCACGCCAGCTGATGCGGCTTTCAGCGCATGTTCCTCGCTGGCGACCACGTGCAGGCAGATCGTGCCCACGGCCCGGAACCGGTCGAGATATTTTTTGGGGCCGCCCTGCGATGCGATCAGGATCGGCACGCGCTTGGCCTCCAGCAGGTCGAGCACTTCCTCGGCACCCTGCCGGTAAAGCGGCATGTTGACCGCGAAGGGCTTGTCCGTGCCAGCGCGCACTTCGTCGATCGCTTCGGCCAATGCGGGCAGCCGCATGGGTCCTGCCGCGATGACGCCCAGACCACCCGCACGCGAGACGGCGAGCGGCAGGGCGGCGTTGGACGACGCCCAGGACATGCCGGCCTGAAGGATCGGCAAATCGATGCCGAGCAGCCGGGTGATGGCGGTCTCGATCCTCATGCGTCCATCCCCAGCAGCTTGCGCGCATGGGCGGCGAGCGGCTTTTTCTGCACCTTGGAACTGGCGGTCATGCCGATCGCCTCGAAATCGGGGACGAACCAGATGTGGCGCGGCACCTTGAACCCGGCCATGTGCGCCTTGCACCAGTCGATCACTGCTTCGCCATCGGTCGCCATACCCTCATTGGGGATCACGAAGGCGCCGATCACTTCCATCAAGCGTGGGTCGGGCACGCCGATGACGGCCGCCTGACGCACGGCCGGGTGACGGTGCAATATGTCCTCGATCTCGGCGGGCGCGACATTCTCGCCCCCGACACGCACGATATCCTTGGCCCTGCCCAGAAATTGCAGGCGGCCGTCGCAATCCAGCCGCCCCAGATCGCCGGTGGAGAGCCAGCCTGTTTCGCTCAGCACCTCGGCAGTCGCCTCGGGCTTGTCGAAATAGCCGGCCATGACATTCCATCCGCGCACGACGATCTCGCCGTCCTGCCCGGTAGGCAGATCCGTGCCGTCAGGTCCGACGATACGGACCTCGACGCCCGGCTGCGGGCGCATCTGCGCCGCCACCCGCACCGCTTCGGGCTCCCACCACGCAGACTGGGCAATGTTGGGCGATGCTTCCGAGAGGCCATAGCCGACAACGGCCTCCACCGCGCCCAGCTCATCGATGATCCGCCGCATCACCGCGGGAGACGCGGCTGCCCACGCCCCGCGCAGGCAGAGTTTGCGGTCGGGCAGTGTCGGGTCGTTCAGCAGCATCAGCGCCATGGTGTCATTGCCGGAGAAATGCGTGCACCGCTCCGCCTCCATCAGGGCCAACGCCTTGTCGCCTTCGAACCGGTCCATCGTGACCAGCGTCACCATATGTTGCAGCGCCGACAGTATCGACAGGGTGCTACCGGCCACATGGAAGAAGGGGCGCGCGCTGTGATAGCGATCGCCGATGCGCAACCCCATGCGTCCGCCGGAAAACCAGGCATTTGCCAGCATGCTGCGCTGGCGCAGCATCACGCCCTTCGGGAAGGACGTCGTTCCCGACGTATATTGCATCAGCAAGATATCATCAGGATGGCAGTCGGGCGCTGCCGGCTGCGTTCCGCCCTCAAGAAAGTCCTCGAACGACATGCCCGTGCTCGGCACATCATTACCTAATACTACGAGTGTATGCAGATCTGGCAAAGCCGGGTCGGGCAATGCCACATCGATGTCCGGACAACTTTCCCGCAGCATTTCGATGAAATCGATCCGTAGGAAACGGTCGGCCATGAACAACATGGTGACCCGCGACTGGCGGAGCGCATAGGCCATTTCCTCGGCCCGGAAGCGGGTGTTGATCGGCACCGTAATTGCCCCGATCGTGCCTGACGCCAGAAATAGGGTGTGGAACGCGATGCGATTGCCAATGCACAGCCCGACATGATCCCCTTTCTTCACGCCAGCGGCCACCAGTGCGGCGCGGATGCGTGCCACCTCCTCGGCGACCTGCGCGAAGGTCAAGCGCCCGTCGGCTGCCACGATCGCCTCGACGTCGGGTGCGGTCGCGGAAGCGCGCATTATCGCTGCATCGATCGTCAGCGGACAGATCGTCAAAAGCTCCATGCTCGTCATTCTCCGTTCGGCTTTACGGACTGGGCAAAGCGCTCGATGCCCGCTTTCCAGCCGCCGTCCGCCAAATTGCGCTCTATCTGCGCCATTTCGATGCGGATGCCCGTGCTCAGCGCGACTTCTTCGCTCAGGTCAATCGCCTGCTTGGTCAGCGCCATTGCGAGCGGCGGCGCTTTCACGATGTCAGCTGCGACGATTGCCGCCTCCGCTGCCACATCACCGACCAGCCGGGCCACAAGACCCAGCGCATAGGCCTCCTCCGCCGACATCTTGCGCCCGGTGAACAGCAATTCCTTG
This sequence comes from Sphingobium sp. GW821-FHT02B05, assembly GCF_059421905.1. Lineage (NCBI taxonomy): Bacteria > Pseudomonadati > Pseudomonadota > Alphaproteobacteria > Sphingomonadales > Sphingobiaceae > Sphingobium > Sphingobium sp. GW821-FHT02B05. The sequence continues at coordinate 21,189 of NZ_JBWKVW010000007.1, read as the reverse complement.
GCGCGCCGCTTGCCGATCACGCGCTGTAGTCGCTGGGTCGCGCCGACCGTGCCCCATTGCGGTTCAGGAAAGCGGAAATTGGCCTGGAAGGAGGCAAGAATGAAGTCGCAGGCCATCGCGATCTCGCCACCCGACCCCACGACCGGCCCGTCCACCACGGCGACGACCGGCTTGCTGCATTTCTCGATTGCCTCATAGGCGGCGAAGGACGCAATCCGGCGCGATCGGACCCAGCGTTCATCCTTGCCCTGCCGCTCCTTGAGATCGGCGCCCGCGCAGAATACCGGGCCGTCAGCGTCGACCAGCACAACCCGCACATCGGGATCGGCGTCGAACTCCTCGAAGGCTTCGCGAAGCGCGACGCACATCGGCAGGTTGAGGGCATTGCGCGCGGCGGCGCGGTTCAGTGTCAGCCGTGCGATACCGTCGTGCTGGGAAAACAGGATTGGCATATCGGTCATTGCGCCGCCACTCCCCTTTGGTCCGTGCCAAGGATTTCGGCATTGTCAGCCCCCAGCATAGGGGGCACGCCAATTTCGGGATTATCGAAACCTACGAAGCGAAGCGGATTGCGCAGCGCGGGAAAGCGTCCTTCGATCGGGTGGTCGAAATGACCCACCATCTCCCGATCGACGATATGGGGATCAGACAATATCTCGCGAATACTGTTCACTTCGCCTGCCGGAATGCCACTGGCGCGCAAGACCTCCGCGATGTCGGCCCGCTCATGCTGAGCAAAGGCCGCCCGCAATTCGCCCATCACTGCATCGCGATTTGCGACGCGCGCGGCGTTAGTCGACATGCGCGGATCGTCGATCAAGGCGTCAAGGCCTAAGGCACGGCAGACCGGCGCCCAATGCTGGTCAGACCCGCTTATGTGGATCCAGCGGCCATCGCGGCACTGAAACGCTGCCGACGGAACGCGGCCGGGATGTTCGGTGCCGACCCGTTGCGGATCTTCGTCCAGTGCGAACAGGCGCGCGGCAGAAATCGTCAACAGGCTGGTCTGCACGTCCATCATCGACAGATCGACATGCGTGCCCTTCCCCGACGCCGCCCGGCCGACGAGGCCGGTCAAAATCGCGATGGCAATCCACAGTCCCGACGTCAGGTCCGCGAAGGGCAGTCCCACCTTGGCCGGCGGGCCGTCGGGATGGCCGGTCAGATTCATGACGCCAGACAGCGCCTGAAATATCGTGTCATAACCCTTGCGATCGCGATAGGGACCGGTCTGGCCGAAGCCGGTGTTCGACACGAAGATGAGGCGCGGGTTGATCGCGGAAAGGCTTGCATAGTCAAGGCCATGCTTGGCCATCTCGCCTGGCAGGAAATTTTCGACGACGATGTCGGCGGTGGACGCAAGTTCCCGCGCGGCAGCGCGCCCCGTGTCGGACTTAAGGTCGATCGTTACCGAGCGCTTGCCCCGGTTGAGAGCGAAGAAATAGGCGCTCTCGCCACCGGGCAGGCGCGGTTCGAAGACGCGGGATTCGTCGCCGGCGCCAGGGCGCTCGATCTTGATGACTTCCGCGCCCATTTCAGCAAGAATCTGGGTCGAAAAAGGCCCCGCAAGCACACGCGAGAAATCGAGAATGCGAATACCATCGAGCGGCTTCATTTGCGGAAACTCCGCATCAGGGCGTTAACGTCGCGACCGGCCGCCATCGCCTGTTCATATGGGAGATCCGCGACGCGGTAGAACAGCGATTTGGACGCTGCCATGGCAAGCGGACTGGCCTTTACCCAGGCCTCGGCGATTTCGATCGCAGTATCGACAACGGCATCAGGTTCGACCAGCCGGTTCGCAATTCCCAGCGCGAACAGCTCTTCGCCCGTCAGCAAACGGCCGGTGCTGAACAGCTCAAACGCCAGCTTGCGACCGATCGCCCGCTGCATGCCCGTCATGACCAGCGCGGGCACGATCGAGTGTTTGAGTTCGGGATAGCCGAATTTCACGTCGGTCGCTGCAACCATCATATCGCACCCGACGGCAAGGCCGGCGCCACCGCCAACGGCCGGTCCACGGACAGCGGCTACGACCGGCTTGCCGATCTTCTGCATGATGGACTGGCTGCGCGACGTCAGGTCGGCGCGCTTGACCACGCGATCTTGCTGATCGGGCGTCAGATCCTTGAACTCGGTAAGATCCGCCCCGGAACAGAAGCCGCGCCCTTCCCCGGTCAGCACTATGGCGCGCACGTCGCTATCGGCCTCCGCGGTAGCCAGCGCGTCCAGAAGCGCCTGGGTTAGCGGCGTGTTGAGCGCGTTCAACTGTTCGGGGCGGTTCATCCGCAGGATGCGGATCGGTCCGCGATCCTCGGTGAGAAGAACGTCGTTATGCATGGGCTATTTCCTTCATGCGCAGCCCGAAACCTGAGCGCGCCACAAGAGAATGGAGTTCGCGGCCGATCAACCGCTCACAATATTGCGACGCGGCCAGCAGCGCGTCACGATCGATGCCGGTATCAACACCTTCGGCTTCCAGCAGGTTGACCAGGTCCTCTGTGGCCACGTTGCCGGTCAGCCCCTCGCCATATTGGATCTGCGCCGGATGGCCGCCGACGCCGCCGATTGAACTGTCGAAATGGGTGGCGCCGACTTCCAGCGCTGCCATGCAGTTGGCGATCCCGGACCCGCGCGTATTGTGGAAATGCGCAACCGGAATGACATTGGGAACCGCCGACGCCAGCTTGCGGAACAGCGTCTTGACTGATGAGGGGGTGGCATATCCGGTCGTGTCGCCAATCGTGACGAGCCGCACACCCAGGCAGGCGAAGCGTTCGACATCGGCAACGACGCTATCAGGATCGACATAGCCCTCGAACGGGCAGCCCAACGCCATGGAGATCACACCGACGAGCGTAAAGCGGCCATTGGCCGCTTCGGCCATGTCGGCGACATTGCGCCATTGCTGGTCGCGGGTGGTGCGCAGATTGCGTTCGGTATGCGCCTCGGTCGCGGAGACCAGCAAGCTTAATTCCTCGGCGCCATGCCCGGCGTCCTGATCGACAATGGCGCGGTCTATGGCACGAAGATTGGGACAAGTGGCCTTAAACCGCACGCCATCGCGCCGGGTTATTCCGGCCAGCACCGCACTGGCATCCTTAAAGGCCGGGACGCGCGCGGGGTGGCTGTAGCTGGTCGCTTCGATCCTGCGAAAACCGGCTTTGGCGAAAGCGTCGATCGCGGCAATCTTGCCCTCGGTGGGCACTTCGACCGTCTCATGCTGGAGACCGTCTCGCGCAAAACATTCGCAGATCACTAGGGGATCGGACATGCTTTCCCTCCACCACTCTATTCTGTTAGGTCAAGGGCTGAGATAGGACTATGTGTTGATATAGTCAACAGTGAGCGCAAGATTATAATGGTGGGCAAGAAATCTGAGATGAAGGGCGAGCGAAAGTCGGCGAACGTTGCTGAAGCCGCGACCATACGCGACCTCATTTCCTATCGGGTGTCGCGGGCCGCAGGGCTGATGTCGCGCAGTGCCGCACTGCGATTCCGGCGTGAAAGCGATGTCAGCCTGGGCGAATGGCGAGCCATTGCGCTGCTTTCGGCAACTCCTGGCCTCAGCCTGATGCAGTTGGCGCGCGAATCGGGCCTAGACAAGGCGCAGATGAGCCGGGTGGTTTCGTCCCTGATAGAGCGCGGTCTCGTCACGCGCTGCCCTTCGCCAGCAGGGCGTCGCGCTGTCGAACTCAATTTGTCCGACGACGGACAGGCGCGCTATGCAGCGTTGATCGCAGCGGCCAGAGACCGCGATCAGGCGTTCCGGGCGGCCTTGTCGCCGCAAGAGCTTGAGTTGCTGCAATCGGCGCTGGATCGGCTAAGCCGGACTGCGAAGGACTTCATCGTCGCGGAGACAGATGGCGCACTTCCCGAAGACTGAACAGCGCCTCACCCAAAGCCGATCGCACTTAATTCCTGCGCCACATGGCGCAGCGCCGGCAGATAGCATGTCCGCAATTCGGTCATTGGTACGCGCGCCGCCTGCGTCCCGATATTGACGGCTGCTACGACGCCCCGGCGTCCTATCACCGGCACGGAGATCGATCGCAACCCCAGCTCCAGTTCCTGATCCACGATCGCATAGCCTTCTTCCGCCACGCTCGCCAACAGATCGAGCAACGCCGAAGGCTGGACGCAGGTGCGCTCCGTCCGGGCGATCAGGTCCGTGCGTCGCAGATAGGCTGCCTGGGCTGCCCTGTCCTGCGCCGCCAGCAATACCCTGCCCATAGACGTGCAATAGAGTGGCAGGCGACTGCCCGCCCGCAGCGCGATCGACATGATACGGGAGGTCTCGGCGCGCGCGACATAATAGACCTCATCCTCCTCGATGACGCCGAGGGAGCAGCTTTCGTGCAGCTGATCGCGCAAATGATCGAGCAGCGGCTGCGTCCTCACCGCCAGCGAACTGGACGAGAGATAGGCGTAGCCCAGCGCCAGCACCTTGGGCCGCAGAACATAATGCGTGCCGTCCTGCGCGGCATAGCCCAACCGGACCAGCGTATGCAGGCAGCGTTTGACCGCTGGCCTGCTAAGGCCGGTCATGCGGCTGGCCTGCGCGATCGTCATAGGCGCTTGCGCATCTGCGAAGCAGCGCAGCACTGCCAGCCCGCGCGCCAGCGAGGTCATGAATTCGGGATCGCCGTCCGCTTCCAGCATAATTCGCCTCATCAAATAAACGATAATCGGACAATATCACGTTTATCGGTTGACGCAAGATGAGCGGTGCGGAACGGGGACACAGGATTGAGTGAGCAGGAGAGTCGCATGATCGACAAGCAATGGGCCAGCGCACAGGAAGCAGTGGCTGACATTCACGACGGCGCATCGGTCATGATAGGCGGTTTTGGTACGGCGGGCATGCCCGATGAACTGATCGACGCTCTGATCGAACGCGGTGTCGGAGACCTTACCATCATCAACAACAATGCCGGTAATGGCGAGACGGGCGTTGCCGCTCTCATCAAGGCGCAGCGGGTCAGAAAGATCATCTGCTCATTCCCACGCCAGTCGGATTCGCATCATTTCGATGCCGCATTCCGTGCCGGGCAGATCGAACTGGAACTGGTGCCGCAGGGCAATCTGGCCGCGCGCATCCAGGCGGCGGGCGCCGGCCTTGGCGCCATCTTCACGCCGACCGGTTATGGCACGCTGCTCGCCGAGGGCAAGGAAACCCGCGAGATCGACGGCGTGCACCATGTACTGGAATATCCGATCCGCGCCGACTTCGCCCTCATCAAGGCGCATAAGGGCGATCGCTGGGGCAACCTCGTCTATCGCAAGACCGCCCGCAATTTCGGCCCGATCATGGCGATGGCGGCCAACACCACCATCGCACAGGTGAGCGAGGTGGTCGAACTGGGCCGCCTCGACCCCGAAGTCGTGGTGACGCCCGGCATCTTCGTCCAGCGCGTCGTGCAAATCGCACCCGCAACCAGCCACACCATCGCCGCCTGATCGGGAGAAATCTGCATGAACCGTCTCACCCGCGACCAGATGGCCGCCCGCGTCGCCCGTGACATTCCCGAGGGCGCCTATGTCAATCTGGGCATCGGCCTGCCCACTAAGGTCGCCAACTACCTGCCGCAGGAACGCGAGATATTCCTGCAAAGCGAGAACGGCTTGCTGGGGATGGGGCCGGCGCCTGCACCCGGCGAGGAAGATTGGGAACTGATCAATGCGGGCAAGCAGGCTGTCACGCTGCTGACCGGGGGCAGCTATTTCCACCATGCCGACAGTTTCGCGATGATGCGCGGCGGCCATATCGACATCTGCGTGCTGGGCGCGTTCCAGGTGTCGGTGCACGGCGACCTGTCCAACTGGCACACGGGCGAGGCGGGGGCGATCCCTGCCGTGGGCGGGGCGATGGATCTGGCGATTGGCGCCCGGCAGACCTTCGTCATGATGGAATTGCTGACAAAGCAGGGGGATAGCAAGCTGGTCGAAAACTGCACCTATCCGCTGACCGGCCTTCGCTGTGTGTCGCGAGTCTATACCGATCTTGCCGTTTTCGATGTCGGCCCGCGGGGTGCACAGGTGGTCGAAATGGTCGACGGCCTGTCGATCGAGGAACTGCACAGGCTTACCGGCGTGCCTCTCTTACTTGCGGCCGAAACCAAGCCTGCCTGACCAAGAACAAGGACGACAAATATGACCGAGGCCTTCATCTGCGACGCCATCCGCACGCCCATCGGCCGTTATGGCGGCATCCTCGCCAATATTCGCGCCGACGATCTGGGCGCGCTGCCCATGAAGGCGCTGCTCGCCCGCAATCCCGCTCTTGATCCGGCGGTCATTGAGGAGGTCTTCTATGGTTGCGCCAATCAGTCAGGTGAGGATAATCGCAATGTCGCGCGCATGAGCCTGCTGCTCGCCGGCCTGCCTGTGTCGGTGCCGGGCGTGACGATCAATCGCTTGTGCGCGTCGGGGCTTGAGGCGGTGGGAGCAGCGGCGCGCGCAATTCGCAGCGGCGAGATGGCGTTGGCGATCGCCGGCGGGGTCGAAAGCATGACTCGCGCACCGTTCGTGATGGGCAAGGCCGACACTGCGTTCGGTCGCAATCAGAAAATCGAGGATACGACGATGGGCTGGCGGTTCGTCAACCCGGCGCTCGACGTGCTTCACGGCACAGAAACCATGCCGCGTACTGGCGAAAATGTCGCGCAGGATCATCGGATCAGCCGCGGCGATCAGGACGCCTTTGCCCTGCGCAGCCAGCAACGTGCCGTTGCTGCCCAGCAGAGCGGGTTCCTGGCCAAGGAAATCGCGCCGGTTGCCGTGCCCGGTCGCAAGAAAGGCGAGGTAATTCTTGTCGATACCGATGAGCATCCGCGCGCCGACGCGACGATCGAGGCCTTGCAGAAACTCAAGCCGCTGTTCGGCCCGGACGGCAGCGTGACCGCCGGCAACGCATCGGGCATCAATGACGGCGCCGCCGCGATGATCATCGCAAGCGAGGCCGCAGCAAAGGCGCATGGCCTTACCCCCCGCGCGCGCATCCTGGGCATGGCGTCGGTCGGGGTGGAACCCCGCGTGATGGGCATCGGGCCGCTGCCGGCGACTCAGAAGCTGCTCGCGCGGCTTGGCCTTTCCATCGGCGACTTCGACGCGATCGAACTGAACGAGGCTTTCGCAAGCCAGGGCCTGGCCGTCATGCGCGGCCTTGGCCTTCCCGACGACGCGCCTCATGTGAATGCAAACGGCGGGGCAATCGCGCTCGGCCATCCCCTTGGCATGTCGGGCGCGCGGCTCGCGATGACGCTGGTGCATCAGCTGGAACAGACGGGCGGCCGGCGCGGTCTCGCCACCCTTTGCATAGGCGTGGGCATGGGTTTGGCACTGGCGGTAGAGCGGATCTGAAGACGTGAACAACTGGCTTCCGCAGGTGGTGCTTGCGCTCTATTGAAGGATATTCAGGCGCGCAATGACGGCGTCCGATGTCAACCGTGATGCTCCGGGTTCGACAGCCCTGCCGGACAAACCGCCACGTTGGGAATTCGCCAGACCATTCGGAATTCCAGTACGCGGCGCCATCAACCCGGCCGCCATGAGGGTGAGCTCATCGTCAACGGGCTGACGATGGCAAACGCTGATTTTGAAATCGCAAGGGATCCTTCCGCCTGAGCAACTACCAATACTGCCGCAAGGACATTGGCGAATTGATGGACAACATAGGCTTCAAATTTGCTGATCGGAGCGACCCTTCAGGTCTGGCGAACGGAAGGTTTGTCGCGGGCAGCCGTTTAATCATTGGTCAGTGAAAGACGCGGTTTGGCCGATTGCCGTCGGAAGCTCGTGGGACGAAGCCGCCGAAGCTGTAGAATGCGCTGAACGTTAGCTTCCAGCAAGACAGGTCGTTCGCGACGCCGACCGGCTGCGCTCAGGAGCCGCTCCGCAATGCTGCGATCAGCGCGACCAAAGCCGGCGGGCTTTGTCGCCGGCTCGGATGATAGAGGTAATAGCCAGGCAGCAGCGGACACCAATCCTCTAGTACCCGCACCAGCCTGCCGGCCCTGATGTCGTGTTCGGCATCATCATCGTAGAGATAGGCCATTCCCATACCGGCGATCGCGGATGCCCGCATCAGATCTGTATCGTTGAAAACCAACGATCCTCGGACCCGCACATCCAGCGGACGGCCATCCTCCTCGAACTCCCAGGCATAAAGACCGCCTGTCTTGACCAGACGGTATGCGATGCAATCATGGCGGCCGAGATCGTGGGGGCTTACGGGTGGCGGATTGGCTGCAAAGTAGGCGGGCGAGCCGACGACCGTACGGCGCCTGTCCGGTCCGATCCTAACGGCAATCATGTCCTTTTCAATGATGTTACCGAACCGAATGCCGGCATCGAAGCGGTTGGCAACGATATCGGTCAGATTGTCGTCGACGATCATCTCGACGGTGACGTTCGGATGGGAGGCCAGGAAGGCCGGCAGCACTGGCAGGATGACCGCGGTAATAGCATTCTTGGTCGCGGTGATGCGAAGCGGTCCGGACGCAGCGGCGCCGAACGCGCCAACCTGCGCCAGACCTGACGCAATGTCCTCCAGCGCCGGGCGTAGCGAGCGAAGCAGCATTTCGCCTGCCTCCGTTGTCGATACCGACCGGGTCGTGCGTGCCAGCAAGCGCACCTTCAGCCGCTCTTCGAGCCCTCGCATCGCATGGCTCAGAGCAGATTGCGACATGCCGAGCGTCGATGCGGCACGCGTGAAACTGCCTTCGCGCGCAACCACTTCGAACGCGGCAAGATCATTCAGTTCGGTACGTCGCATATATGCAAATCTCACATAAACCCAAGCGACCATAGGCGTCTACTCACATAGGTCCAGCAGCCTATCTTGATGGGCAAGATGCTCGCGCCCGGGCAATGATCATGGACGGACCTTTACGATGACCAATCCCTTGTTCGAACCGCTTGAATTGAGCGCAGGCCTGAACCTCAAAAATCGCATCGTCATGGCCCCCATGACGACATGGTCAGCGAACGACGACGCCACAATCTCGGACGAGGAAGACAGTTATTATCGAGCCCGCGTCGGCGGTGTCGGTCTCGTCATTACCGGCTGCAGCCATGTGACCCCGAACGGGATCGGCTTCACCGACGAGTTCGCATCCTACGACGATCATTTTCTGCCCAGTCTGACTCGTCTCGCCGATGCAGCCAAAAGCGGCGGCGCCCCGGCAATCCTTCAAATCTTCCACGCCGGCAACAAGGCGTTGCCCAGCCTCGTGCCGGATGGCGATGTCGTGAGCGCAAGTGCAGGATTGATCGAAGCCGGCGCCTTTGTGGAGGGGGGCGCACCAGTCCGTGCGCTTTCGTCTGTCGAGATCGCAGACATCATCACGGCTTTCGGTGATGCGACGCGCAGGGCGATACTGGCAGGCTTCGACGGGATCGAGCTGCATGGCGCCCATGGTTTCCTGATCCAGAACTTCCTGTCGCCTCGCACCGACCAGCGAACCGATGAGTGGGGCGGATCGCTGGAAAATCGTATGCGCTTCCCTCTCGCCGTCGTTGCCGAAGTACGCCGGGTTATCAGCGCCGAAGCGGGAAGAACGTTCGCGCTCGGCTATCGTATTTCTCCCGAAGAACCAGGCGACGGCGGTCTGCGCATCGATGAGAGCTTCATCCTCGTCGATCAGCTCATCGATGCGGGCGTCGACTATGTTCATGCCTCGCTCGCAAGCCTGCTGGAGGATCGGCCGCTCGAATATGCCGATGGCGTTACGATGGTGGAGCATCTCCTTGCACGCATCGCCGGTCGGATCCCGCTCATTGCAGCCGGGCAGGTACGGACGCCGGCACAGGCAGTGCAGGCTCGTACAATGGGCTTGCCGCTGGTTGCCGTCGGCCAAGCCCTCGTGATGCATCCCGATTGGGTGGATGCAGCCGAAGCGGAAGCCGATAGCTCGGTGACGACCACGCTCGACCTGTCCCGCGCGGCCGAGCTTGCGATTCCGGCCAAGCTCAAGGCCGTCATCGCGAACATGCCCGGATGGTTTGCGCTGTCCGATGAAGGGCCGCTTGCGCCGGCGGCATCCTGACCCTCGCCGAAGGACACACACACGGAGACACGATCATGGTCCACAATCAGACATCCGGGACACCTGCGTCGCGCGCCGACATCACGCTTTCCTTCGCTGAAACCGTGCGGGCGCGGCGATCCTTTCGGGCATTCAAGCCGGAGCCGGTCGCAGACGATCTCATGCGCGATCTTCTTCTGGATGCCCAGCAGGCCCCGTCCAACTGCAACACGCAGCCGTGGAACATGCACGTTGTCAGTGGCGCAAAGCGGGACGAGCTGGCGCGCGCGCTGCACGCGGCCAATGACGCCCGCCGCCTGACGCCCGATTTCACCTGGGATGAAGGCGGGTTTCGTGGGCGCTATGATGAGCGTCGGCGTGAACAGGGTGCGATCTACTATCGCAATCTCGGGGTGACGCGGGATGATCATGAGGCACGCGCCCGCGCGGCTTCGGTCAATTTCTCGTTCTTCGGCGCCCCGCATGTCGCCCTGTTGTTCATGCCTCTTGTTGGCGATGGTGTCCGTGTCGCGGGCGATCTGGGCATGTATGGCCAGACCTTCCTGCTCGCGCTCGCATCCCGCAGGCTGGGCGGCGTGCCGCAGACGGTGCTCGGCCTTTACGCCCAGACAGTTCGCGATGTGCTCGGCATCTCTAACGACCTCAAGCTCCTCTACGGCATTTCGTTCGGCCAGCCCGACGAGACCACACCCGCCAACAGGGTTCGAATGGGCCGGGATGCTCTGGGCCAGAGCGTCACCTTACACACCTGATCGCCGCACCCGAACGGCTTAACATCTGGCCCAGTGAACGAAATGGAATTGCCATGAGCCAGAATTTCGAACGCAGCGACGCACTCGCGACACACGGCGATGAACGAAGCGGGGATCGAGCCAGCGTGGAACGCCGCGGTTTTCTTGGCGCCGTTCTGATCGGTGCTGCCGTTCCCCTCGCGCCATCCTGGGCTGCCCCAACCAGCAGGCCCACCCCATCTCTCGCAACAGGACATCACCCCATGAATACACGTAAACTCGGCACGCTCGAAGTCTCGGAACTCGGGTCGGGCTGCATGAACATGAGCGGCAACTACAACCCGCCCGCAGATGTCCCGCAGTGCATTCGCACCATCCGCACTGCAGCCGAGAACGGCGTGACCTTCTTCGACACCGCCGAGGTCTATGATCCCTACATCAACGAGGAACTGGTCGGCCAGGCGCTGGGACCCATCCGGGATCAGGTGAAGATCGCGAGCAAGTTCGGTTTCGCGATCGACGGTACGATCGCGCTGAACAGCCGCCCCGAACATATCCGCACCGCGGTCGAGCAATCGCTGAAGCGCCTGCGGACTGATCGCATCGATCTCTATTACCAGCATCGCATCGATCCGGCCGTGCCGGTCGAAGAGGTCGCGGGCGCCATCAAGGATCTGATTGCCCAGGGCAAGGTGCTGCATTTCGGCCTCTCCGAAGCCAGCGCGGCATCGATCCGCCGCGCGCATGCCGTGCAACCGGTCAGTGCGGTTCAAAGCGAATATTCCCTGTGGACGCGCAACGTCGAACTGAACGGTGTGCTCGACACCTGCAAGGAACTGGGTATCGGCTTCGTGCCTTGGGCACCGGTGGGCGAAGGCTTCCTCACGGGAAAGTACGACACCACGACGCAGTATGTGGAAGCCGATTTCCGTGGCGGTTTCCCGCGCTTCTCGAAGCAGTTCATGGCGCTGAACATGCCGATCATCGAGTGGCTCAAGAGCTATGCGCAGACGAAGGGCGCGACGCCTTCGCAGATCGCGCTCGCCTGGCTGCTTGCGAAGGGACCCAACATTGTTCCTATCCCTGGCACCCGCAAGGAGGCGCACCTCCTCGAAAATCTGGGTGCGGCGAAGCTAAACCTGACCGACGCTGATGTGCAGGCCATCGACACCTCGCTCTCCAAATTCCCCGTTTACGGCGACCGGATGGGCGAGGCTCATATGAGTCAGATCGACTACACCGTCTGATCAACTGCGGCACAGACTAGCGCGCTCGGCACCCATCCGAATAGGAGCGAAATCGTGAACCCAACCTACGACTTTACAGGCAAGGTCGCCCTTGTCACCGGTGCCAGCGCGGGCATCGGCCTCGCCGCCGCCAAAGGGTTCGCCGAAGCTGGCGCGGCGGTCGTCCTCGCCGACATTGACGGCGATGCCGTCGCCGTAGCCGCGGATAAGATGACGGTTGCTGGGCATGAGGCGATAGGGGTCACCTGCGATGTCTCCGACGATGCCCAGGTCGCGGCCCTGGTCGCGCGCGCGGTCGCGACCTACGGTCGGCTCGACATGGCGTTCAACAACGCCGGCATCGCTGGCCCCTCCGGCACGTTCATTGACGAAACGCCCCACGCGTTCGACGCCGTCAACGCGGTGAACCTACGCGGGGTCTGGTCGTGCATGCGGCACGAGATCACACAGATGGAGAAGCAGGGGGGCGGCGCGATCGTGAATTGCTCGTCGCTGGGGGGCCTTGTCGGGCAGGCAGGACGAGCGGCCTATCACGGCACCAAACATGGTGTCCTTGGCCTGACGAAGAGCGTCGGGGTGGAATATGCCTCCAAAGGCATTCAGGTGAACGCAGTTTGCCCAGGCGTTGTCGACACCCCCATGCTGGGATCTCTCAAAGAAACGTCACCTGAAGCGATTGAGCAGGTCCTCCACGACCAACCGATCGGCCGCCTTGGTCGACCTGAGGAAATCGCCGCTGCGGTGCTGTGGCTATGCAGTCCTGCTGCCAGTTTCGTTGCCGGCGCTGCGTTGCCAGTTGATGGAGGATTTGTTGCTCACTGAGGCCGTGTCATCACCCGGACGGCAGGTTCTGGTCAAACCTGCAGCTCAACCGCAAATCGGGAACGTCTTAAGCCGGTCGGCTGCTGCCGGGTGCGGGTTACAGTGTCGTGAGACTTTGCCGCCGTTGAGACGGGTTAGGTCAAATGGCATCTTTCAGAATAAGCGGTCATTCTAAGTTTAGGTGGCGGGCAATCCCGGGGCCATCAGCCGAGAGCGCGCGAGGCAAGATCGGCTACGGCGTCCCGCTTCGCCTGTGCGGCCTTCCGCTCGGAGTAGCGATCAACGAGCTGGTCGGCGTGCTGGCGAGTCAGGATTGTGAACCGCACAAGTTCCTCCATCACGTCGACGATCCGGTCATAGTAGCTTGACGGGCGCATGCGGCCGGCCTCGTCGAACTCCTTGAACGCCATTGCCACGCTCGACTGGTTGGGGATGGTGATCATGCGCATCCAGCGGCCGAGCAGGCGCAAGGTGTTCACCGCGTTGAACGACTGCGAGCCGCCCGACACCTGCATGACCGCGAGAGTGCGGCCCTGGGTCGGGCGCATGCCGCCGAACTCCAGCGGCAGATGGTCGATCTGTGCCTTCATGATGCCGGTGATCTGACCGTGTCGCTCGGGGCTGCACCAGACCATGCCTTCGGACCACAGCGCATGCTGCCGCAGCTCATGGACCGCGGGATGATCATCGCCCATCACCTGATCGGGCAGCGGCAGGTCGCTTGGATCAAATATCCGCACCTCGGCGCCGAACAGGATCAGCAGCCGAGCCGCTTCTTCGGCCGCGAGCCGGCTGAACGAGCGTTCGCGCAGCGACCCGTAGAGCAGCAGGATGCGAGGCGGCGTCTCATCGTCGCCCATGCCGGCACCGGGCCGGGTGATCGCAATGCTCCGATCGAGCGCGGGCAAATGTTCGGGGTCGGCCAAGTCACGTAGGTGCGTCATCCAACATCCTTGACGAGATAGGTCGCGCGCGGACCGCACAGCGACATGAACTGCGCGGTTGCGGCGATGGACGCCGGCGCCCCGTCACGATCGGCATCGACGTAACCGAGCCTGCGAAAGAACTCTCCGGCGCCGCTGGTCAGGAGGTGCAGCCGCTCGACCGCGCGATCGGCGACGCCTCAAGGCGCTGGACCAGCATGCGGCCATATCCTTTGCCGCGTCGGGTTGGCAGCACGACCAGCGAGCGGAGCAACCGGTCAGCGCCCTTGCCTTCCAGGCCGATGAATCCGATCACCCCCTCATCGTCGGAGAGGCTGAAGAACATCTGGTCGGGACCGTCGAGATCGTCGGTTGGGAGCTGCGCGGCGCCAAGCGCGAGCCGCAGGACATCATCAGCGTGCCGAGCTTCCGAGAAATAGATCTGGGTCATGCCGTCGCTCTCGCTTCGTACCAGGGCCGCGTCCGCTTTACGATAGAGACCACAGACAGCATCACCGGCACCTCGACCAGCACGCCGACGACGGTCGCAAGCGCCGCCCCCGAGTTGAGCCCGAAAAGGCTGATCGCGGCGGCGACCGCCAGCTCGAAGAAGTTGGAGGCGCCGATCAGCGCAGCGGGCGCCGCCACGCACCACGCCACCCCGAACCGGCGGCTCAGCCAGTAGGCGAGCCCCGCGTTGAAATAGACCTGGATCAGGATCGGCACCGCGATAAGTGCGATGACAAGCGGATGGGCGATGATGGCCTCGCCCTGAAACCCGAACAGCAGAATCAGCGTAGTGAGCAGCGCCAGCAGCGAAACTGGCCCGAGTCCTGCCAACAGCCGGTCCAGTGCAGCCGGACCGCCGGATCCGATCACGGCGCTGCGGATCATCTGTGCGGCGATCACCGGCACGACGATGTAGAGCATGACCGAGATCAGCAGCGTGTCCCACGGCACGGTGATCGAGGCGACGCCGAGCAGCAGGCCAACCAGTGGTGCGAACGCGAACACCATGATCACGTCGTTCAATGCGACTTGGCTCAGCGTGTATGTCGGCTCGCCCTCGCAGAGGTTGGACCAGACGAACACCATCGCCGTGCAGGGCGCGGCAGCCAGCAGGATCAGGCCGGCGATATAGGAGCTGACTTCGCCGGCCGGCAGCAGAGGCCGAAACAGCCAACCCAGGAACAGCGTGCCGAGCAGCGCCATCGAGAAAGGCTTAACCGCCCAGTTGATGAACAGGGTGACGCCGACGCCCTTCCAGTGCTGGCGTACCGAACCCAGCGCGCGGAGGTCGATCTTGAGAAGCATGGGGATGATCATCAGCCAGATGAGCACCGCCACCACGAGGTTTACGCGCGCCACCTCGGCCGAGGCAATGGCTGCGAACAGGCCCGGCAAAGCATAGCCGAGCGCAATCCCGACCACGATGCACAGCGCCACCCACACGCTCAGGTAGCGCTCGAATGTGCTGATCATCGGCTTGGCCGGAGCGGCGGCGGTCATCCGCCAATCCTGTTGCCCGTGTCGTCGATGACCTTCTCGCCACCTTCCTTGGTGAAAGCACCGCGCTGCCGGGCCGGCAGCAGGTCCAGCACCTCTTCCGACGGACGGCACAGCTTCACGCCGAGCGGCGAGACGACGATCGGCCTATTGATGAGGATCGGATGCTCGATCATCGCGTCGATGAGCTGGTCATCGCTCAGCGCCACGTCGCCGATGCCAAGCTCGGCATAGGGCGTGCCCTTCTCGCGCAGCAGCGCACGGGGCGTGATGCCCATACGAGCGATCAGCGAGACCAGACGCGAGCGGTTGGGCGGGGTCTTAAGATACTCGATGACGTGCGGCTCGATGCCGGCGTTTTGGATCATCGCCAGCGTATTGCGCGACGTCCCGCACTCGGGGTTGTGGTAGATGATGATATCGACGGTCATGGCAGCCTTCAGCAGCAGGGGTTAAGCTCGGCGATCAGCGGCGCGCAAAGCTCCGCCTTGCCGCCACAGCAGTCCTTCACGAGGAACAGTGTAAGTGCCTTCAACTGGTCGAGATCGGCGCGGTAGTTGATGATGCGACTGCGCCGCTCCGACCGGATCAGTCCGGCACGCGCTAGGGTTGCGAGATGCACCGACATGGTGTTCTGAGGAACGTCGAGCGCCTTGGCGACCTCGCCGGCGGCCAAACCGTCAGGCTCATGCCGGACCAGCAGGCGGAATGCATCGAGGCGCGTGCCTTGGGCGAGCGCACCAAGGGTCGAAATGGCTGAGTCATTGTCCATATATCCGAGATAATGGATATATGGATTTAATCAAGAAGCGTCTGACTTTGTTACAAGCCGATCTTGGCCACCGCGTCACGAAAGACCGTGTCTGGTCGGGAAGGATCGGAACGGTCGACGAATGAGAGCCTATTTGGGGCGATTCCTGAAGCGCAGTGATTCCACCAGCAGGGAAAAGGCAGGTGGCAACTGGCGTCGGTCAGGATAATAAAGATGGTATCCTGAAAATGGCGGGCACCAGTCCTCCAAAACCTGCTCAAGCCGCCCCGATTGGAGCAATGTCGCGGCCTGATCCTCCATCACGCAGGCCAATCCGATGCCCTCGGCGGCGGCTGAGAGGATCATCGGAATATCATTTAGGATGAGCGGGCCTTCCACCCTGACGTTGAGATCGCGTCCTTCCTGCCCGAATTCCCAGGTATAGAGCCCGCCTTTCGTCTGCATCCGGATGTTGATGCACGCATGCGCCGTAAGATCATGCGGTGTTTTCGGGCGTCCGTGCGTGGCGAAATAGGATGGTGCGCCGACCACGGCCATGCGCAGTTCCGGGCCGATGCGCACAGCGATCATGTCTTTCGCGATCTGCTCGCCCAGTCGGACTCCCGCATCGAAACGATCGGCGATGATATCAGTCAGGTGGCTGTCGACCGAAATCTCGACAGCGACATCAGGATAGTCGCGCAGAAGTCGCCCCACTGCGGGCCAGAGGATGGTCTCGGCAGCATGTCGGCTTGAGGTGATGCGGACAGTGCCGGCCGGCCGCTCTCGGAGCGCGCTGAGGGCTGAAAGCCGGGCGTCGATGTCGTCAAATGCCGGGCGAAGTGTCGCGACGAGTTGTTCACCAGCCTCTGTCGGCGCGACGTTTCGGGTGTTGCGAGTAAGGAGCTTCACGCCCATGCCGGCCTCCAGTCGCCGCACGATCTGGCTGATCGCCGACTGTGATGTCCCGAGCTTAGACGCCGCACGAGTGAAGCTGCGCGCCTCCGCTACCGCAAGGAAAACGGCTAAATCGCTCAATTCCTCGCGCTTCATTGATAAGCCTCAGATATAAGGACATGCAGAACTTAGTGGCTAATAGATCAAACGAGGCAGGTCTATATCGTTCTTCGACACACTGGCTCGGCGACGCGCGAGCCCGTTCGGAGATAGAGCCATGAGCAAAGATGTGATTGTCGTTATCGGCGCAGGCGGCATCGGGCAGGCCATCGCGCGCCGGCAAGGATTCGGCAGAGCTGTCCTGCTCGCCGACTGGAACGAGGAAACGCTCGCACGCGCCGCGACCGAATTGCATGCGGCCAGCTATGACGTGACCACGCAGCAGGTCGATGTATCTGCTCGCGCGTCGGTCCAGGCGCTTGCGCAGGCCGCAGCGGCGATGGGCCCGGTCATGCAGGTCATCAACACCGCCGGTCTTTCTCCTAATATGGCGCCAGTCGAAAAGGTTCTGGAAGTCGACCTCTACGGGTCTGCCGTCGTGTTCGAGGAATTTGGCAAGGTCATCGCCAGCGGCGGTGCGGGCCTCATCGTCTCCAGCATGGCGGGACACATGATGCGCCAGCTTCCCGAGGACGATGAAAAGCAGCTGGCTCATCTACCAGCCGATGAACTCCTCGCGCTTCCCTGCCTGCAATCAGATTCGATCCCCAACACGCTGGTCGCCTACATGGTCGCCAAGCGCGCCAACATCCTGCGGGTCCAGGCCGAGGCGATGAACTGGGGCGCACGCGGTGCCCGCGTAAATGCCATCAGCCCAGGCGTTATCATGACGCCGCTCGCGGCCCATGAGTTGAATTCCGAAATCGGTGACATCTATCGGGCCATGGTCGACGCCTCGCCATCGAGGCGGATGGCCCCGCCGGAGGAGATCGCAGCTGCCGCCAGCTTCCTCCTCGGTCCCGATGCCGGCTTCATCACGGGAAGCGACCTGTTGATCGATGGCGGAGTCATCGCGGCGATGCGCGCCGGCAAGTTGCCGACGCCCGGCTGATCAAGCACCGTCGCCTAATTATCAAAGGACTCTCTTCATGAAACAACGCAACCTTGGAAGCCTCGCCGTCAGCGAGATCGGTTTCGGCACGATGAGCTTCGCCTCCACCTATGGCGCATCTCCGGCCCACGCCGAAGCGATCCGCGTCATTCGCGGCGCCTATGAGCTGGGCGTGACCTTTTTCGACACCGCCGAAGCCTATGGTCCCTGGACTAATGAGGAACTGATCGGCGAGGCACTCCGCCCGATCCGCGACAAGGTGGTGATCGCCACCAAATTCGGATTCGACATCGATCCGGCGACCTCCGAGAACCGCGGCGTATCAAGCCGTCCTGAGAATATTCGCGGCCATGTCGAGCGCTCGCTCAAGCGGCTCGGCATCGAGACGGTCGATCTGATCTACCAGCACCGTGTCGATCCGACCGTTCCGATCGAGGATGTCGCTGGCGTCGTGCGCGACCTGATCACCGAAGGCAAGGCGAAGGCTTTCGGCCTTTCCGAGCCGGGCGCGCGGACGCTGAGGCGCGCCCACGCGGTGCAGCCGGTCAGCGCCGTTCAGAACGAATATTCGCTGTGGTGGCGCGCGCCGGAGACCAACGGCATTTTGGATGCCTGCGACGAACTCGGCATCGGCTTCGTGCCCTACAGCCCGCTCGGCAAGGGCTTCCTGACCGGGGCGATGAGCGCGGGCATTAAGCTGGAGAAGGACGACTTCCGCGCCGGCATCCCGCGCTTCCAGCCCGAAGCCCTCGCCAAGAACGAATCGTTCGTCGACCTGCTCAAGCGCATCGCGGCCGAGAAGGATGCCACGCCGGCGCAGATCGCACTTGCCTGGCTGCTAGACCAGCGAGACTATATCGTGCCTATCCCCGGCACGACCAAGCTGCACCGGCTGGAAGAAAATCTGGGCGCGGCTGAGCTTGAACTAACCAAGGCGGATCGCGACCAAATCGACACGGCCCTCGCCGATATCGAAGTGGAAGGCGAGCGCTACGCGCCGGCTGCCAATGCCATGGCCGGCATCGACGCCCCCGAGAAGGAGTAAGGATATGAGCGAAGTCGTCGTCGTTGTCGGATCAGGCTCGATCGGTCAGGCCATCGCCCGGCGGGTCAGCGCGGGCAAGATCGTGCTGCTGGCCGACCTCCGCCTCGAAAATGCCGAGGTTGCCGCAAAAGTGCTGCGCGATGCGGGCTATGACGCCCGCATCGCCAGCGTCGACATATCGTCGCCCGAGTCGGTCGCAGCGCTGGTCGCAACCGCCACCACCCTCGGCGATGTGGCTGGCCTGATCCAAGCGGCAGGCGTGTCACCGTCGCAGGCGCCTATCGAGGCTGTCCTGAAGGTCGATCTCTACGGCACGGCCCTGCTGCTCGAAGAGTTTGGCAAGGTTATCGCCAGGGGCGGCGCCGGTGTCGTCATCTCGTCGCAGTCGGGACATCGGATGGGTCCGCTGACGGTCGAGCAGAACCGGCAACTCGCCACCACGCCTGTCGATGAATTGCTCGACCTAGCGTTCCTGAAGCCCGGCGAGGTCCACGATACTCTCCACGCCTACCAGCTGTCCAAGCGCGGAAACGGCTTGCGCGTGCAGGCGGAGGCGGTGCGCTGGGGCCGCCGCGGCGCACGCATCAACGCGATCAGCCCAGGCATCGTGATTACGCCGCTCGCGAATGACGAGTTGCAAGGCCCGCGCGGCGATGGCTACCGCAAGATGATCGAAAGCTCGGTTGCCGGCCGTGCGGCGACGCCAGATGAAATTGCTAATGTCGCGGCCCTGCTCATGGGTGCCGATGGCGCATACATCACGGGCAGCGATTTCCTCGTTGATGGAGGGACCACAGCCGTGCATTGGTTCGGCCAGCCCGGTTGAAAGCCGGCTAGCGCTGGTGGCACAAGCCGATGGGGACGCCCTTGCAGGAATAACCACCGAGATTTATATAGTGCACGATGGAATCGCCAACTAGAGATTTTGCTACGACAAAGCGTGCGGTGGCAAAGGAGCTTTCCTTCGCGCTGTACAGTGCCGCCAATCGCATGGTGCGCCTGCACAAACCGTTCCTGGAACCGCTGGGGCTTACCTTTCCGCAGTATCTGGTGATGCTGGAGCTGCTTGAGGACACGCCGCAATCGGTGGGGGAGCTTGGCGCGAAGCTGGGCATGGATACCGGCACGATCACCCCGCTGCTCAAACGGATGGAAGCCGCCGAACTTGTGACGCGGCGCCGCGACGCGAGCGACGAGCGGCGTGTGCTGGTGGACCTCACCGTCAAGGGCCGCGCCTTGCAGCAGGAAGCCTGGCGGGTGAGCGGACAGATCAAATCCGCCTGCGCCCTGACCGATGCCGGACTAGCCGACCTGCGCGACACGCTCGAAGGTTTTGCGCGGCCACCAACGGAATGACGATACGCCCGTCGCCCCCTCCCGGTGAGTATTCCTCACCCTTCACGAAAGTCCCTGTGTCATGAAAATCGGAATTCTCGGCGTCGGCTTCATCGGCGAAACTCTGGTGCGCAAACTCAGCGCGGCCGGCCATGACGTGCGGGTCGCCAATTCGCGCGGTCCCGATACGCTGCGCGATCTGGCGCAGGAAACCGGGGCCACGGCAGTGACCAGCAGCGAAGCGCTGCAGGATGTTGATGCCATCATCCTGTCCATTCCGCTCGCCAAGATGCCGCCACTCAAGGACCTGCTGGCCAGCGTTCCTGCGGAGGTCGCGGTCATCGACACATCCAATTACTATCCGCTGCGCGACGGCCATATCGCGGCGATCGACGAGGGCCAGCTGGAAAGCGAATGGGTTGCCGAACAGATCGGCCGCCCGGTGACGCGCGCCTGGAACGCCGTGCTGGCCGGAACCCTGCGCAAGGATGGGAAGGCGAAGGGCGAGGCCGGACGCACCGCCATCCCGGTAGCCGGCGACGATGCGGCCGCCAAGGCGATCGCGATGGAGCTGGTCGAGGCGACCGGTTTCGACGCGGTCGATGCGGGCGGCATCGCCGAATCCTGGCGCATTCAGACGGGTAGCCCGGCCTATTGCACCGCCCTGACGGTCGACCAGCTACGCGAGGCGCTGACGCTGGCGGACCGCGACCTCGGCCCGGCGCGCCGTGACGCGGGCATGGCCGTCGTCCTCACCTTCGGCGCGAAGTAC
>NZ_JBWKVW010000006.1:0-144924 GCF_059421905.1 Sphingobium sp. GW821-FHT02B05 | reverse complement strand
AGGGCGCCCCTTTGCGAAACTGGGGCCATAGTAGCGCTACTTGCGCTTTTTCGTCAAACAGAAGCGCTATTTCGAAAGTCGGCCACCGCTATGGACGACAATAGCGGCGAAACCGGTGGCCAATCGCCCTATCGGGCGGCCCATCCTGACTCGGTGGGGGCACGACGAAATTGCACCGGTGCAATTTCGCTTATGGACGCCCCCTTCGGGCAACGAAGCTCTCGCAGAAGCCCGTCCACGAACTGGTCAGTTTCGCACCCTTGAGCTTCGCCAGACGGTCGCCCATCTGCTCGCGATAGGCGTCAGCGATAAGATCGATATCCCAGCCACCGCCATGCGACCGGGCAATGGTCGCCAAGCCTTCCGCGTTGAACCGGATCGTACCTTGCGGAAAGACGATCTCCGAACTTTTCTCCGGCGCGACCAGTGCGCTGATGGCGGCCTTCACGACCGATCCCACTTCCACCGTTTCGGCGACCGTCTCGACAGCGCCCTCCCGGCGTGCCTTGCGCCCCGTCGAGTGCCGCTCGATCTCATCGACGGTCGCGATCTGCGCCGGCGCATCCTTCGGCTCGAATCGAAACTCGATCTCG
This sequence comes from Sphingobium sp. GW821-FHT02B05, assembly GCF_059421905.1. Taxonomy (NCBI): domain Bacteria; kingdom Pseudomonadati; phylum Pseudomonadota; class Alphaproteobacteria; order Sphingomonadales; family Sphingobiaceae; genus Sphingobium; species Sphingobium sp. GW821-FHT02B05. Next base: position 144,331 of record NZ_JBWKVW010000006.1, on the reverse strand, counting down.
GTCACTGTTCGGCCCTGTCGTATCTCCTTCCACTCCACCCGGAAGTGGGCCAGCTGGTCGATCTCGGCCTTCGCCTTCTCGAGCACCTTGCGACGGAGCTGCGCGAAATCCTTATAAACGTCTGGCGAAATGCCCAGCGCTGCGCGCAGCGCCGCCATATCGCCCTTCCAGGTCGACTGGCGACGATGGAGCCGCAGCGATCCGATCTCATAAAGCTTGAGGGCATAGCTCGATCGAAAGCCGAGCACCGCCTGACGATTGAGGACGGCATAGCTCTCGGACTCCTGAATGAGCTTGCGCGCATCAGGCGTAAACTCCCATTCAATCCAGCCCGCATCCGCCCCGTCTGTATCTTCAGCCTCTTCGCGGGACGACGAGATCAGAGAAAAGCGCAGCGTAGCCTTCTTGCCGCGCCAAGATCGATCGTCGATCGCGAAGAGGGTGCGGTGAAGTTCCTCCAGCATGTCGGAGATACGTTCGTTACCCTTGTGACCGCGGCGAATATCCGCCTTGCGCATGCGATGCGGCCGGTCCTCCCAGGCATCCCCGCCTGCGGTCAGGATCATCAACGCGAGCAACCGGGAAGCCGTCAGGCTGAGCGATTGTCCCTTCACGAACTTGATCTCAACGATGCTGCCGGGTTTGGCGAATTCCTCGCCACCCTTCGCCTGCAAGGCCGCCGCAACGCGCATGGCACGGCCCGGCGCCGAATCGGCTTGCGCCTCTTGCGCTGCTTCGGCGCTTAGATTTTCCGCATGTTCCATGTCATATAGGCCGAGCGCATATTGGGCAGATTCGCCTAATTGCTGCCTGACCTGTCCTCGCTCGTCAAGTCAGGGCAGGCTGAAACACTTTTGTCGCCCCCAGCCGGTCAGGTTGGAATCATACGGCGCTTCCGCAAAAGCCGTGAGATTCCGCCGAGTCGCAATGCGATTCGGGTTCTGCCCGTTTTCGGCTCGCTCACGCGCGATAAACGCGGCAGAATGCCGCCATTCCGAAGCGAGGGATCGCCAGATGCCATCGCCCCCAATCGGTCAGGATAGCCCCAATAGGTCAGCTATCTCCCCCCGACCGGTCAGGATAACGCCCCCGCCGGGTCAGGCAAAATCCCCCGCGCGGTCAGGATAAAGCCGACAGATCGTTGAAATTGCACATCTTTTCGGCACTGAATCTGAATCACTTAGAATCATGAATCCTTCCGCTGCGAGCAGCGGCGTTGTTTTAGAGTGATTCTAAAAGACCAAGCAGGCGATTCGCTGTGCCTCTCTGGTCGGACGGCGTAACCGATCCCCCTAGCTGGGGGGATATCTCCAGATCGGTGTTCCACGATAGCATCACGGTCCTCGATCCTCGGCAGCTCCGCCCTGCGACGAGATCCTCAGCGAACCGATCGTAGCTGCATCACCGCTCGTCGCCGCTGGGCAGACGCAGTGAGGAGGTCGCATGATCAATTTTGCCAAATTCGAGATCATCGGACGGATCGGTGAAATCGACTCCAAGCCCAAGGTCACAAACATATCGGTATGCGCGAACTATCGCCGCCGCGGAGAAGGCGATCAGTGGATAGAGGATAGCTATTGGAACCGAGTTGTCATTTTCAGCGACGGCCAGCGGAAATATATCGATGAGAAGGCCCAGGTTGGCGATCTCGTGCGGATTGCCGGACGGCTCCGTGACACCTCCTACGAGCGCGACGGCACCACCCACTACACGACCGACCGGATCGTCGAAGAGTTTGGTGTGCTCGCGGCAAAGGCGGCATAGATCGCTGGAGGCAGCGCCGATCGGCAAGAGGAGAGGGGGCATGCGCGGAGCGACTTTGGATTTCGACAGGAGTTTCGCCCATGCCCGCCACCATCGATGCAGCAGTCCGCGCCAAACAAATCGTCGAGAGCCTGGGCGGACGCTGGTCTGGATCGCGCGGAGAGTGCCGCTGCCCTGCCCATGACGATCACTCCCCCAGCCTTTCGGTCCGCCTGGGCACCAAGGCGATCCTGTTCAAATGCTTCGCGGGATGCACATCGACAGATATCCTCAAGGCTCTGGATCGTCAGGGCTTGAACGATCGGCTGCCGGTTCACGTCGAACTACGCGCGCCAGCACGCGATCTGAGCGGTTTGGCCAGGTCATTGTGGCAGCACAGCATCCCCATCGCCGGCACACCGGCTGAAGCCTATCTTCATGCTCGGGGCTTGCACGCGCCAACGTCCGACCTTCGCTTCAACCCACAGACGATCATAGGGAAGGGTAAGGATCGGCGCTGTCTTCCCGCAATGATCGCCGCGGTGAGAAACGAGCTGGGCCTGGTCGCGGTCCACCGGACCTTCCTCGATCCCACGGACATTTTGCGGCGCCCCTTCCGCAAACCCAAGCTGGCTCTGGGTCTGCTCGGCTCTGGCAGCGTGCGCTTTGGTGAGCCGGATGACGTTCTGGGCATTGCCGAGGGGATCGAAGATGCCTTGTCCGCCATCGACTGGTTCCAATTGCCGGTTTGGGCCGTGCTTGGTGCCGAGCGCTACGCCCATGTCGGCATACCGTCGCATGTGAAGCGCGTCATCGTGTTCGGCCAGCGGAACACGGCGGCGAAAATCTGCCTGAAGAGGGCAGGGGGGCACCTCAGCGCCAACGGGCGAAGGGTCGAGGAATGGCTCCCATCCGACCATGATGATTGGAACGATGCTCTGCGCGATCGGCTTGCCCGCAACGCCGTTCCTCGCCCCGTGATTCAGACGCACTCCCACTGAAGAGAGGAGAGGAGGCCTCCGGCTTGTTGATCCGGTGATGGGCACCGGACGATGCAATGGAGGCCTACAATGCGCACCTCAGCCGCTGCTTTCGAACTCGATTTCACTGAACCATCCATCACCGCGGCGAAGGCGATCTCTGCCGTGCTGCACCAGGGCGACGGCGTGGACCGGCCTGGCCTGCTCCGGACGATGGAAACCGCCTATGGTTCAACCGCAGCCGATGGGCATTGGTCACTTCGCGACGCCTATGATGTGCTGGAGCTGGCCCAGGTCCTGCACCTCGCCACGCTCGACCTGTCGCAAGAGCCGGCTGAGTGCCTAGCGGGCCTGACCGCGCTCACCGCATCGCTGCCGACGCATACCGTGCGCAGCGAAGAACAGATCGCGCTCCAGCAATTTTCGACACCGGCCGCGATTGGCTATCTTGCCACGCTCGCCGCTCGCATCACCGCCGCGGATACCGTCCTGGAGCCCTCCGCCGGCACGGGGCTCCTCGCCATATTCGCCGCTCGCGTTGGCGCCAAGCTTGTCCTCAACGAGATCGATCCCGCGCGTGCCGCTATGCTCGAGGCAGCATTTCCCACCGCACCGGTCAGTCGCCACGATGGCGAACTCATCCACGATCTGCTGCCGCTGTCGATCCGCCCGACCGCCGTGCTCATCAACCCGCCCTTTTCCCGCAGCATGGGCAGGCATGCCGACCCCCTTGCCGCGTTCCGTCATCTGCGCGCCGCCCTGAAGCGGCTTGGTGCCGGGGGACGCTGCGCTGCTATCCTTCCCGATCGCGTGGACACATCGAGCCGCGCCTGGGCGAAGGCGACCGAGGGTTGCGCGATCAGGCTTCACGTCGAACTGCCCGCGAATGCCTATGCCAAACATGGCACCAGCCAAATCGTGAAGCTGATCGTTCTGGAAAAAGGCTCCCAGGACGACGTCGCCCTCATCCGGTGCAGCTCGCTCACCGAGGTGCTCGCGACGATCAGCACATCGGCCACCAGCCTTACGGCAATCCCGCGATGCTCGCCAGTGCGCCTTGCACCAACCCGTGCGCATGGATCCTTGCTCGGCAGTCTTTCGAGCAGGCCCCGGCTCTCGGCCCCGATCGCGAAGGCCGCGCCGTCTCTCGGCGCGCTCGATATCAATTACGATGTCTTTGCCGAACCCGTACCAACCGGCGAGGCGGTCGGTGTCTACTTGCCGTACCGGCCGAGCCGCATCGCCATTCCCTGTGCATCCGCGCATCCGACCGCTCTGGTGGAATCGATCGCCATGGGCTCGATCACGGCACCGCGGCCCTCTTACATTCCGAAGCTGCCGACACGCGTTGTCGCAGACCGGGTGCTATCCGACGCTCAGCTCGAAACGCTGATCTATGCCGGTGACGCTTTCGAGCGAGACATTTCTGGCCTGTTCAAGCCGGCCGAGGAAGACTTGTCTCTCGCGCCCGACCAGGACGGCCGACCTTACCGGACCGGATTCTTCCTTGGCGACGGCACGGGTGCCGGCAAGGGCCGTCAGGTTGCGGCCATCATCCTCGACCAGTGGCTGCGCGGGCGCCGCAAGCACATCTGGATATCCAAGACCGAGACACTGCTTGAGGATGCCCGTCGCGACTGGACCGCGGTCGGCGGTCTCGCGCTCGACATCCAGCATCTCAATCAGTGGAAACTCGGCACGCCAATCGGCGCGGCCGAGGGCGTGCTATTTCTCACCTATGCGACGCTGCGCTCCAACCGCGGCGACAAGGGCACCCGTCTTCAGCAGATTCTCGACTGGGTCGGTGACGATTTCGACGGCATGATGGTGTTCGACGAGGCACACGAAATGGCGGGTGTCGCCGGCGGAGAAGGCCGTTTCGGCACCAAGGACGGCTCCGATCAAGGCATCGCCGGCGTGCGCCTGCAAAATCTGCTGCCTCGCGCCCGCGTCCTCTATGTGTCCGCAACCGGCGCGTCGGACGTCAACAATCTCGCTTATGCCACCCGGCTTGGCCTGTGGGGTCCGACCACCGCCTTCGCCGATCGCCGCGCCTTCGTCGACAGTTTGCGTCGTGGCGGGATCGCGGCCATGGAATTGATCGCACGCGACCTGAAGATGCAGGGCCTTTATGTCGCGAGGGCGCTCAGTTTCGCCGGTGTCGAATATGACATCCTCGAACATCACCTCACGCCCGACCAGATCGAGGTTTATGATGCCTACGCCGATGCGTGGGCGATTATCCACGCCAATTTGCGCACCGCGCTCGATGCCACCCGGGTGACGGACAGCTTCTCCAACGACACCTACAACAGCGGCGCGAAGGCCGCTGCCCTGTCGATCTTCGAATCCACCAAGCAGCGTTTCTTCGGCCAGATTCTGATCGGCATGAAGCTGCCATCGCTGATCCCGGCGATCCGTGCGGATCTGGCCCGGGGCGAGAGTGTCGTGATCCAGCTGGTGTCGACGTCCGAGGCGATGCTCAACCGGGCACTGGCCGCGCTGAATGCCGAGAACCGGGCGAATCTGGACATCGAGCTTTCGCCCAAAGAGTTCGTCATGTCCTACCTCACGGCGGCCTTTCCCGTCCGACAGATGAAGACCTTCGTCGATGACACTGGCAAGACCCGCTCCGAGCCGATGTCCGACGAGGAAGGCCGTCCCATCTTCAGCCAGGAAGCGATCGAGATGCGCGACAATCTCGTCGAGCGGTTCTGCTCCCTGCCGATCGTGGGGTCCGCCCTTGATCATATTATCGGGCATTTCGGGAGCGATGCGGTCGCCGAGGTTACGGGTCGCAGCCGGCGTATCGTCGTCGATGCGCACGGTCGCCAGCGTATCGAGAGCCGTTCGCCGCGAACAAACCTTGCCGAGACCGACGCCTTCATGCGGAACGAGAAGAGGATCCTGATCTTCTCGGATGCAGGCGGCACCGGGCGCAGCTATCACGCCAGCCTCACCGCCGAGAACCAGTCGCGCCGCAACCATTATCTGCTCGAGCCCGGTTGGCGCGCTGACGCGGCCATCCAGGGGCTCGGCCGCACCCACCGCACGCATCAGGCAACCGCGCCGCTGTTCCGTCCGGTATCGACCGACTGCCGCGGCGAGCGGCGCTTCATCTCGACGATCGCCCGCCGCCTCGACAGCCTTGGCGCCCTGACACGGGGCCAGCGCCAGACGGGTGGCCAGGGTCTGTTCGACCCGCGGGACAATCTTGAAAGCGATTATGCCAAGGAATCCCTCGAAACATGGTTTCGCCTTTTGGCCGACGGCAAGTTGCGGTCGACCACGCTTGACGAATTCCAGACCCTCACCGGACTTGAGCTGGAGGGCGAAGGCGGCGGGCTGAAGGAGGAGCTGCCGCCCATTCAGCGCTGGCTCAATCGCATTCTCGCGCTGCGCATCGCGCTGCAGAATGCGATCTTCGATGAATATCTCGGTCTGATCGAGGCCCGGATCGAGGCGGCGCGCGAAGCCGGCACGCTCGATCTTGGTGTCGAGAGCATCAATGCCGAACGCATCACGATCCTCGATCGCACGGTGATCCGGCGCGACGAGACGAGCGGCGCGGAAACCGAAATCCTGCGCCTCGAAACGGAGGAGCGCTACAAGCCGGTCCCGCTCGACCGCGCGTTGCGGATCCTGGGCGATGACGCGCGCCCGATCGTCAATCGCAAGTCCGGCAGGGCCGCGATCCGGTGCAGCACCTATTCGCTCACCGACGACGATGGCGAGATCGTTCGCCGCTACGAGCTGGTTCGGCCGACCCGTTCCGAGCGGATGCGGCAAGACTTGCTGCTCGAAACGATGTGGGAAGAGACCAGCGAGGAGGAATTCTCGGCGCTGTGGCAGGCCGAGGTCGAAGAGATGCAGGGCAAGACCCGCACCAGCACGCTCTATTTGGTCGCGGGTCTGCTCCTGCCGGTCTGGGATCGTCTGCCCGACGATCATGTTCAGGTCTGGCGGCTGAACACCGATGACGGCCAGTCCTTCCTCGGTCGGATCGTCCCAGCACCACTGGTGTCGAAGCTCGCGGACGCCTTCGGGATCAATGCCGCCATCACCGTGTCGGGCGACGATACCGCAAAGCATGTGATGACGACCGGCGAGATATCGTCCGTCGGAGCCTACCGGCTCAAGCGCAGCCTGGTCGCTGGCCAGCAGCGCCTCGAACTGCTCGATTGGCCGCACACGCGGCTTGCCGAACTCAAGGCGGCGGGCTGTTTTACCGACATCATCCAACACAGGACGCGGATGTTCGTGCCCGTCGCGCAGGCCGCCGCCGTCATCGAGCGCATCACCGCCTGACGATCCAGGTCCTCTCTCCGCGCTCAGCGCAGGAGAGGGGAGGGAGCCTTCGGCTTTGTGGGCCTGATGAGCAGGCTCGCGTGACCGTCGAGGCGGCGCGCCAATTCCAGATGGAGACGACCGATGATCCAATCCGTGAAGGTCAAAAACCTCTCGCTGTCGAAGGATAATGTCCGCAAAACCAGCCGTGAGGCCGGTATCGACGCCCTCGCCGCCAGCATCGCAACGCAAGGCTTGTTGCAGAACCTCATCGTTACCCCGCTCAAGAAGGCGGGCCATTTCACCGTCAAGGCGGGCGGGCGCCGGCTGCGCGCACTCCAGAGCCTGATCGAACAGGGCACGTTGCCCGCCGACCATGTCGTGCCTGTCCTCGTCCTTACCGACGACGACAACTCGGTCGAGGCCAGCCTGACCGAGAACTTCCAGCGCGTTCCGATGAACCCGGCGGATGAAAGCACCGCGTTCAACTTCCTCATCCAGAAGGGGATGACCGCCGAGGACGTTGCCAAGCGCCAGGGCGTCACTACCCGCTTCGTCGAGCAGCGGGTGCGGCTTGCCGAGCTCGCGCCGAGCGTGTTCCAGGCGCTCGCCGCCGGCGAAATCACCCTGGGTGTCGCCCAGGCCTATGCCGTGACGAGCGACATCGATCGTCAGGCGCGCGTCTTCGCACAGATGAGCACCTCCTATTACGGCGATCAGCCCGACAACATCCGGCGTGCGATCCTCAACGGCACGATCAAGGCGAACGATGCCAAGGCGCGGTTCGTCGGTCGCGATGCCTATGTCGCGGCAGGCGGCCGCATCGAGGGTGATCTCTTTGCCGCCGAGGGGGACGAGAACTGGATCGACGTCGATCTTCTCGAAGATCTCGCCGGCAAAAAGCTGGAGACGGCCGCTGCTGAACTCGCGCAGGCGGAGGGCCTCGCGTTCGTGACGCCCATCGCGGCCACTCACGTTCCCTATGATCTCGAGCGTCAGCTTCATGAATTTCACGCGCCCGCGCGGCCGCTCAGCGAGGAGGAAAGCGCGCGTGTCGAAGCGCTTTCGGCCGAAAATGACCAACTCGTCGAGCGGCTTGAGTGTGAACTGACCGACGGGACGCCCGAAGCTGAAGCGGCGAACGATCGCCTCGACGAGATCGAACGGGAGCTTGAGGGCATCGAGGATTCCCGTCGCGAGATCGATCCGGCGGTCCGGGCGCAGATCGGGACGTTCGTCTATATCGGTGGCGATGGCGAAGCCCGCGTTCACACCCGCATGTTCAGCGAGAAGCCCGTTGTCGATCCGAATGCTCCGCCCAAGGCGACGGGCGGTGCCAATGGTGAAGACGGCGCCGACGACATCGATCATGGACCCAAGCTCAGCGCTACGCTGATTGACGAACTGGCGACCCAGCGCCGGCAGATCCTCGTCGCCCATATCGCCAGCGATCCGGCGATGGCGCTGGACCTCACCATCTTCCTGATGGCACAGAATGTCGTCTTCGAGCAGAATTACGTCCGCAATCACTCGACGCTCAAGTCCGGCGGCGCGCAATTCCCGATCTTCGGCTTCCGCGACGAAGGGTCGATGGCGTCGCAGACCATCGAGGATCAGCGCCAGCGTCTCGATACGAGTTGGGCCGGTCACAAGACCATGACCGAGCGTTTCGAAGCCTTTCGTGCGCTCGACGACGAGGCCCGCGGCAGTTGGGTGGCCTTCTCGATCGCACGTACGCTGGAACCGAGCCTGAACATTGCCGAGGGCGGACGGTCCAACGGGTTCCATGACCATCTTGGTCGAGCGCTCGACATTCAGGTCGAGCATTGGTGGCGCCCCACGGCCGAGAATTTCTTTGGCCGCGTCAAAAAGGAGGTCATGCTCGCCGCGCTCGAGGACATTGGCGGGCCGATCCTGCGCGGGCGCTACAAGGACGCCAAGAAGGGCGACCTTGCCGCAACCTGCGCCTCGCTCTGCAACGGGCAGGGGATCGTCGAGGCCGAAATCCGCGAAAAGGCGACGGCCTGGCTGCCTGATGCCATGCGCTTCGACGCCATCGAGCAGCCCGAGACCATCGCGCTGCGCTCGACGTTTATCGACGAGGCCGATGATGTCGATCCCGGCGATGATGGTGATGATGTCGATGATGAGTCGGATCTGGAGGACGCGCCGCACGACGATCAGGAGGATTTGAGCGAGGCGGCCTGACGCCCGTTTGCACGGTTCGAGGCGACTGGGGGCGGCACTCTTCGCGGAGTGTCGCCCCTCCTTTTGTGCCCCGGCGGCAGGCTCTCTGAGGGGAGGGTGCTGGTCCGGGATCGCCTCTACCAGATCAGGAGAATGACCGTGGCAAAGACCACCGATAAACCGTCGCCTGCCGACACCATCAACAACGCGATCATTGACAAACTCGAAGCGGGCGTACGCCCTTGGGTGAAACCATGGCGACCTGGCCTTGGCGGCCGTCCCCTTCGCGCGACCGGCGACCCGTATAAGGGCATCAATTGCTTCTGGCTGTGGCTCTGCGCCGAAGGCGCCGGCTACCATTCTCCCACCTGGATGACCTATAAGCAGGCGCAGGCGCTGGGCGGCCAGGTCCGCGAAGGCGAGCGGTCGCAAATCGCCATCTTCTACAAATCCTACAGCAAGACGGTGGAGTCGCCCGTCACCGGCGACTCCACGGACGAAATGCGACGCGTGCTGCGATCCTACGCCGTCTTCAATGCTGATCAGATCGAGGGGCTGCCGGAGAAGTTTTATCCATGCCCCCTCAGCGTGGTCGCCCCCGACGACGAGCTGCCGGCTCGCGCAGAGCGCTTCCTCGATGCCCTTCCGGCGAGGGTTCGCCAGTGCGGCGATCGGGCCTTCTACGACCGTGTTGCCGACAGCATCACGATGCCGCCCGTCGCGTTGTTTTCCACCCGTGCCTATTTCGCGTCGACATTAGCGCATGAGGCAGGGCATTGGACCGGCCATCCTGACCGGCTCAACCGAGAATTCGGCAGGAAATTCGGCGACAACGCTTATGCTTTCGAAGAGCTTTGCGCCGAAATGACATCCGCCCTGCTTGGCGCGGATCTGGGCCTCCCGACCGCCCATATCGACGATCATGCTGCGTATATCGGCTCGTGGCTCGCGGTGCTGCGCAAGGATTCCCGCGCCATCATGACGGCTGCGGCAAAAGCCGAAGCGGCCGCCGCCTTTCTGCTCCGCGCAACTGGCCTCGCCACGTCGGACGTCGCCGAGGAACAGATCCGTGAAGCAGCATGATCGCGGCGCTCGCCCGCCCAGACCCCGGCGGCTACCGCCGGTTCGCCGCAGCGTTCAGCCACGCAAGGACAGGGGAGGGGAGGGAGCCTTCGGCTTTTTGAGCGCGCCAGAGCGCTCAGAAGGAGGCTCCCATGCTCTACGATACGCTCTACCGCCACAATCAGGCCCTTTCCCCCGCCGGTCTGGACCATCTGCCGGCGGTGCTCCACGCCCTCAACGCCGCCGTCGACGATTGTCAGCGTGCCGGCAAGCCTGTCGCCGGCGACGCGGCAATCCTTCTTCTCATCCGCCATCTGGCAGACGTTGCCGAACGCGATACGCCCAGCGTGAACGTCCTTCGCCTCCGTTGCGAAGCGGATCGCCTGGCGGTGGCCGCTGCGCCAGCGCTGCTCGACATTGCCGGGAAGAGCGTCGGCGGAAACTACCACGCCAAACGTACCTTCCACTATCAGGCGCGTCGCGCGCTTGCACGTCTCGCCGCGGCCATCGGCCTCGACGCGGACGACGCCCGTATCAACACCGTCATGGGTGCCGATCACGAAGACGGCACGACGGAACTGCGCCACGCGGATCTCGCCGTTCGCGTGGTCCCGCGCGGCTTCCTCCCGGACAGCGAGGTATCGATCAGCCGCTGTCGCGACGGGCAGGAGGTTGGCAAGCCTCACCGCGCGCCGATCTCCGAGTTGCTCGACGTGGCCGCGTTCCAGCGTCGGCTTGCCGGCACGCCCGGCGATATCGGCACTGTGCGCCTCGCCACCGCCGCCTGAACTCCCCAATTGCAGGAGATCCCTCATGGGTTGGCTCTTCATGCGCGATATGGATGGCTACGCCACTGCGCGCTCTTATCTCGACAACCAGTTCACTTATGCGCACGCGGATCATCGTCTCACGGTTCTCGCGTCTTCGATGGTCGGTTCGACCTATTACGCGGCGTGCGAACGGATCGAGGCGTCCGGCGCTCGGGCCGTCTTCGCCGTCGTGTGCCTGACCAAGCAAAGCACCGGCGCGCGCGACGGCTGTACGTTCGGCTACAAAGATATGACGGAAACGATGGGACCGTGCGAAAGCGACTGCCCCGCTGCAATTCTCGATGAATTGACCGAGACCGACAGCACCTACGCCTCCGAATGGCGCGCGCGCTGTCGTGCCAACCTGGTTCGCCGCAGGCTCGAACGCGCGAAGCCGGCCCCGAGGCCGGGACAGACCATCGTCTTCGACGAGCCCATTCGTTTCAATGACGGAGAAGATCGCGACCGCTTCACGGTCATTGCCAATCCGAAGGGCAAGGCACCGCTCTTTCGCGATCCCATAACCGGCGCCGTGTGCCGGATCGCAAAGTTCAAGACGCGCGCGTACCGGCTTATCAACCCGACCATCGTCCCGAAGGACTCGGCCGATGGTTGAGCGCGCGCCAGTGATCGCGGCTTGGGGCGCGGGCGTCGATTCCACCGCCATGATCATCGAGCTCGTCGAGCGAGGCGAGCCGATCGATATGGTGTTGTTCGCCGATACCGGATCCGAGAAGACCGATACCTATGCGTTCATTCCGGTCTTTCGTCGTTGGATGGACCGTCACGATGTCGCGTCCGAGATAGTCCGCTACGAACCGCGAAATTTCAAGCATTGGCCGCCCTATGATAGCTTGGGCACCAACATGCTGACCAACGCTACCCTGCCGTCCAAGGCATTTGGGCGGGGGTCGTGCTCGCTCAAATGGAAGGTGGCGCCGCAGGACAAATGGACGGCGCAATGGGCGCCCGCGATACGGTGCTGGGGAGAGGGCGGACGTGTCGTCAAACTGATCGGCTATGACTGTTCCAGTGCCGATCAGCGACGCTATGCGCATGCCGAGGGATATGCCGACCCTCGCTATGACTATCGGTATCCCCTTCGCGAACTGGGCTGGACCAGAGCGGATTGCGCTGCGCGTATTGAGCGCGCGGGCCTCCCTGTACCGCCCAAATCCTCATGTTTCTTCTGTCCCGCAATGCGGCCGCACGAGGTGGAGGCGCTCTCCAAGGATGAGCTTCGCACCATCGTTCTGATGGAGGCCCGCGCAAAACCGCGCTTGCGCACGATCGAGGGCCTTTGGCGCAAGCCCGTTGTCGGGCGCGGCGGGGCGTTACCGAGACCGGGCAATATCACCGCCTATATCCGTGCGCTCGGCCTTCTGGCACCGAGCGAGGTTGACGGGATCGTTGCCGATGCACCGCTCGCGCTGGTCGCCTTCCAGGCGGCGCAAGCGCGCAAACCCGTCGAGCAGCGCATGTCGATGGCGCGCTGGCTCGACGCATTCCACCGTGGTCAGTCCGCAGGCTGACCCCCTCACTAGCTACGGAGACTCTCATGGCCGATCGCGCTTCTGTCGCGATCCGCATCGGCGGATCGCTGTCCCCTGACCTCCTTCACGGCTTCTGCGCTGCCGTCGCGAGTGACGGCGCCTTCACGGATTGGGAGGGCACCGCGTTCGATCCGGACGATCTCGATACGAGCGTTCCCCTGTATCTGGCCGACCATGAGGTTGCCTGGGGCCGGTTCGAAGCGATCGAGACTTTCTGTGTCGATCATGCCCTTGTCTTCGCGCGCTGGGCTGGCGGCGCTCCCGGGGCGTTCGGCCCGGAGCGGGTGGTCTTTGACGGCACGACCGTCCGGCGTTTCAGCGCCTCGGACGATGACGAGATCCTGATCTCGGCGGAAACGGTGCGCGGTCTCGGCAGCTATGCGGCGGTGCTGTCGCATCTCGCAGCGGCGGAATTGGAGATACCCCCGTTCCGAATCGACGGCAGAGGCTGAGGGCAAAGCGAAACCGGTCTGTGTCGATACCTCCCCGCCAGAGGATGCCGCATATGGGCGCCCGCGAGGCGCTGGCAACCCGCGAACGGCGGGCCGAGTTGCCGTGTGCCACGGCTGCCCGCACCACCCCTTGTTCGCGAGTTTCCCTCGGCTGTGCCTCGGTGCCAGCCCCTCTTTTGCGAGCGCCCGGAGGATGCGCATCCGGCGGAGAGGCCGCCGGCACAGACAGAAAGGCTCGCTATCATGTCCACATCGCTTGCAGCCGCACTCGCGGCACTGGAGCTAGGGCACCTCGAACCCCGCGCTGAAGACCTCAGTGGCATGGCGCCGCCACCAACCGAGGCGCTGGAGCAGACCGTCACCGCAATCTGGAGCGATCTCTTCACGACGATGGGAAACACCACACTGGAGCGTGACATCGAAGACCTGGGCTGGGGCCTGGTGAACCTCTTCCACCGCGCCGCCGCCAAGAAACACGGACTGGTCGATCGGTTGACCGACGACATCCGCCTTCTCCTCGCCGAACAGGACGGCTCCGAAATCAGCACGGCCAATCTGGAGGAAAAGATCGATCTCGCCAAGAAGGTCGAAGAATCCGCTGGTGCCTTCGAGATCATGCGCGATGTCGCCGCCGCCCACTATATCCGGGAGACCGGGAGATCGTGGGTGCCATCGTCCGGCAACCGCATTTCGCTCGGGGTCACCGCCGGGATCGTCGATGGCCATGCCTTCCTGCGAGCTCGCCGCGAGCGGGCTCTGAACGCCAACACCGCGCAGGGTACGCCCGTTGTGTTCGCCGGTGGCCGCCTCACCTTCGCCAACGACGACGATATGAAGACGTTCGCCGATAACCTGCTGGCCACCCTCAACAAGGTTCGCGCCCATGTCGGCGACATGTATCTCGTACACGGCGGCGATATGAAAGGTATCGAGCGTCTTGCAGCGTCCTGGGCCGAGCAGAATGGCATCCAGCAGGTGCGGTTCGGTCTCGACCGGAAACTCGGGGATCGCGCGGGCTTCCGTCGCAACGAGCAGATGCTCTCGCTCAAGCCGCGGTTCGTGGTCGCCTTCCAGGGCAACGGCGTGACGGAGCGGCTTGTCATCGAAGCCAAGGCTCGGGGACTGCGTGTCGTTGATCGCCGCGGCCCATTGGGAAGCCCTCCTTCAGCTGCCCGTCGCGCTGCGGGCTGAAGCCGCGGGCCGCCGGTTTTCCGGCGGCCCTTTTTTCGCTGCGCTTACCGTCGTCCCCTGGAAATTTCCGCAGGCGAGAGGGGAGGGCGCCGAGGCCGTTTTTGGTGTCGCTGAGCAGCACTGGAACCCATCGGCCGTTTTGGCGGCCGGGGCGCGGTTCAGAGTCCACCAGCCAACCGCGTTGCCGACGCTGCGCCGGCTGCCGCCCTACCACGAACTAGAGAGAGATGATGATGATGCGCGATTTGCATGATGAGGAACTGCGCGCTCTGCTGGCGTTCCGGCAGCGTCACGGGCGCTGCTGGAAGGCCGCGCTGCTGCTACGCTGGTCGGCCGGCACCGACACCGATGAACCGGGTTCGGCACATCTGCGCCATCTGCGCAATATCGCAGGGCCGCGCTGGTTGATCGGGCTTCCTGCCGCAACGCTCGATGACGCCGCGCGCCGTTTCGCCGGGATCGCGGATCCGGCGCTGATCGCCACTTTCATGGCGAATGCTATGGGATTTGCCCGCGGTGCGGCGGGTAGCGTGGAGATCGCCCCCGCGAGTGCCGCACATTCGCTGGCGATCGCGATCGAACTCGGCCTCAAAGCCTTTCTGATGAAGGTCGGCTATGCCGACGACTGGAACCGTGTCCATATTCGGCATGACCTCGAAAAGGCCCTGGCGCTTGCGATGGAGGCGGGCCTGTCCGACCTGCCTGCGGAATTGCCGGAACTCGCCGCGATCCTTTCGCCGGCCTATCGCCGCCACCAGATCGACGCCTTGTTCCGGGCCGGAGCATCACCCTTCGATATGGCCGACGCCTCTCACTGCGTCGATCGTCTCCTTGCCGTGATCCGAGCGCAGATCGCGTGACGGCGCACACCGCATCATCCTGTGCGCGGTTCGAAAAGGCGCTCGCCAATCCATGAAGCCGGGGATGGGCGGGCCTGAAGCGTACCGTGCGTCAGACGGCCATTATGTCTGTTGCCGTGAGCGTTGCCTTCGCTTCGCTGCGGACGACAGTCCAAGGTGGGAAAGGCGCTGACGGCCGGTTGTGGGGTCTCTGCCTGGCGGGGACATGCCGCGGCGATAGGGCAAGGTTTCTGCACCGGTTCCTGGGTTCATAGAACCAAAGCCACCATCCCTTCTTTTTGACCTGATCCCTAAGTCGGTCGTTCGGTCCTTCCAACCCGCTCCCCTTCGGGCCGAGTTGCCGTGTGCCACGGCTGCCCGCACCACCCCTTGTTTCGGGGTTCCCCTGCGCGGCTGACGCGCTCCGGTGGAAGCATCGCCCATGCCCGCCTTTTTCGGGGGTCAGTCGAAGGGACGGTCCCTTCGGCACCCAAAAAAGGAACCTCGACATGCAGAACCTCGTCATCCTCGCCGGCAATGTCGGCGCCACGCCGGAAGCCCGCACCACCCAGGGCGGCACCAAGATCACCCACTTTAGCCTCGCGACCTCGCGGCCCAAGCGCGACAGCAACGGCAAGATCGTCAAGGACGACAATGGCCGGCGGATCGAAGATACCGAATGGCACCGGATCACCTGCTTCAACGGCGTCGGCAAGACCGTCGAACAATATGTCGACAAGGGGATGAAGGTGATGGTGCGCGGCCGCATCCACTACACCCGCTGGACCGACAACGAGAATATCGAGCGGTACGGCGTCGAGATCATCGCCGACGAGGTGACCTTCCTCACCCGCGCCAAGCCCGCCAGTGGCGACCAGGGCGGCAATGACAGCTCGGTCGATGACGACGAAATTCCCTTCTGAAACCCGCGAAGGCCCGGTGGCAGCAACCACCGGGCCTTTTGCTGTGTCGGCATTCCTCTGCAGGGCTTGTCAGAAATCCATATATCCAATATTATCGATATATGGACAATGATTCTGCTATCAGCGCACTGGCGGCGCTTGCCCAAGGCACTCGCCTCGATGCGTTTCGCTTGCTGGTGCGTCATGAGCCCGATGGCCTGGCCGCCGGCGAAGTCGCCCGCCAGCTCAATATCCCCCAGAATACGATGTCATCGCATCTGGCCGGGCTGGCGCGTGCGGGCCTGATCCGTGCCGAGCGCCACAGTCGCCAGATCATCTACCGCGCCGACCTCGATCAGCTCAAGGCGCTGACCCTGTTCCTGGTCAAGGATTGCTGCGGGGGCAGGGCGGAACTGTGCGAGCCGCTGATCGCCGAGCTTGTTCCCTGCTGCTGACGGAGCCCTGCATGCCCGACCGTATTTATAATGTCCTGTTCCTGTGTACCGGAAACTCGGCGCGTTCCATTCTTGGCGAAGCGGTCATGAACAAGCTCGGCGAGGGGCGTTTCAGAGCCTATAGCGCCGGGAGCCAGCCAAAGGGGCAGGTCCACCCAATGGCATTGTCGGTGCTTCAGGGGCTCGGCTTCGATACCACCGATATGCGGTCCAAGAGCTGGGATGAGTTTGCCGGTGCCGGTGCGCCGCAGTTCGATTTCATCTTCACGGTCTGCGACAATGCAGCCGGAGAGACCTGTCCGGTATGGATCGGCCATCCCATGACAGCGCATTGGGGCATTGAAGACCCTGCCGCGATCGAGGGCGAGGGGCAACGCGAGGCCTTCCTGCAGGCGCTGCGCTATTTGCAGAATCGCATTGCGCTGTTTCTGGCGCTCCCGATCTCGAGCCTCGATGACATGGCGATGCGGCGCAAGCTCAAGGACATCGGACAGGGCGAAGGCGCGAGCGCCAAGGCGGAGGCGAGTGAATGACCGTGGACATCATCATCTACCACAATCCCGAATGCGGGACGTCGCGCAATGCGCTCGCGATGATCCGCAACGCCGGGATCGAACCGCATGTGGTCGAATATCTGAAGACGCCGCCTTCACGCAGTCAACTCGAAAGCCTGATCGCACGCGCCGGGATCGGCGCGCGTGCCTTGCTGCGCGAGAAGGGCACGCCCTTTGCGGACCTCGGCCTGGGCGATGAAGGTCTTTCCGATGCGGCGCTGATCGACGCAATGATGGCCCATCCCATCCTCATCAACCGTCCGCTCGTGGTCTCGCCGCTCGGCGTCAAGCTCTGCCGCCCTTCCGAAGCGGTGCTGGAACTCATCCCCGCGGCCCAACGCGGTGCTTTCGCCAAGGAAGACGGCGAGCAGGTCGTCGACGCTGCCGGTAACCGCGTCACGGCAGGCTGAACGATGGCAGCGTTCACGGTCCGACCGGCGGTCCTCGCCGACGCGCCGGCGATCGCCGCCATCTACGCCCATCATGTCCGGGAGGGCACCGCCAGCTTCGATACCAGCCCGCGCTCGGTGATGGAGACCGAAGCCAAGATTGATGCATGCTTGGCGAAAGGCTGGCCGTTCCTCGCCGCCCAGCAGGGCGGCCATGTTGTCGGCTATGCCTATGCCACGCAGTTTCGCGATCGGCCTGCCTATGCATCGAGCTGTGAGAACTCGATCTATATCGATCCCGGGCATCAGCGCCGAGGTGTCGGAAAGGCGCTGCTTGCTGCTCTGCTGACACAGGCCGAGGTGGCAGGATTTCGCCAGATGATTGCCGTCATCGGCGGGGGTGAAGCGGCATCGGTCGCCCTCCATGCCAAGCTCGGCTTCGAACATGCAGGCACGATGCGGTCGGTGGGACGCAAGTTCGGACGCTGGCTCGACACCATCTACATGCAGATCGCGCTGGGCGTCGGTGACGCCGCCCCACCGCTCAAGGAACCGCAATGACCCAGACCCGTCGACCACGGCTATCCTTTCTCGATCGCTATCTCACCTTGTGGATTTTTCTGGCGATGGCCCTGGGCGTAGGCCTTGGCACGAGCATCGAGGGTCTACCTGCCGCGATCAACGGCCTGTCCTGGGGCACCACGAATATACCGATCGCGATCGGCCTCATCCTGATGATGTATCCACCGCTGGCCAAGGTTCGCTATGAGGAGCTGCCGCGCGTCTTCGAGGACAAGCGGGTGCTGGCGATATCGCTTGTCCAGAACTGGATCATCGGCCCGGTGCTGATGTTCCTTCTGGCCGTCATCTTCCTGCGCGCCGAGCCAGCTTATATGACGGGTCTCATCTTGATCGGGCTGGCCCGATGCATCGCGATGGTTATTGTCTGGAACCAGCTTGCCAAGGGCGACAATCAATATGTCGCGGCGCTGGTGGCGTTCAATTCGATCTTCCAGATCCTGTTCTTCAGCCTCTATGCCTGGTTCTTCCTCGCCTTCCTGCCGCCCTTGTTCGGGCTGGAGGGCAGCGTCATCAACGTCAGTTTCTGGATCATCGCGCAAGCGGTCGCGGTCTACCTCGGTATCCCTTTCCTCGCGGGATATCTGACCCGGAAGGGTCTCGTCGCGGCCAAAGGGCGCGACTGGTACGAGGGCGTATTCCTCCCGAAGATCGGTCCGGTCACGCTCATCGCCCTCCTGTTCACGATCGTTGCCATGTTCAGCCTGAAGGGCAGCGAGATCGTCACGCTCCCGGGGGATGCCGTCCGCATCGCCATCCCGCTGACCATCTATTTCGTTGTCCAGTTCTCGATCAGCTTCTTCATGGGCAAGCTTATCGCCAGCGACTATCCACGCACGACGGCGGTGGCTTTCACGGCTGCGGGCAATAATTTCGAACTGGCCATTGCCGTCGCGATCGCCGCTTTCGGGCTGGCGTCCCCGGTCGCTTTCGCAGCCGTCATCGGCCCACTGGTGGAGGTGCCAGTGCTGATCCTGCTGGTGAATGTCGCCTTCTGGTTCGGTCGCCGCTGGTTTCCTGATACCGTGCCCGAGCAAGGCCGATGAGCGAGGACATCATGGCCTTTGAACGCCTGCGCCAGCTATCCGAGCCGGATTATCTGCCGGCTCTGAAGATGGCATTTGCCCGCCGAAGGCCCGCGCTTGGGCTCGGCCCGAACGATCCGCCGCCACGCATTCTTCTCCTCTATGGCAGCTTGCGCAAGCGATCCTACTCGCGGCTTGTGGTGGAGGAATCTGCGCGGCTTCTCCAGTTTTTCGGATGTGAAACGCGGATATTCGACCCTTCTGATCTGCCGCTTCCCGACCAGGTCGAAGGGGACGACCACCCGGCCGTTGCCGAACTACGGGCGCATTCCTTGTGGTCGGAAGGACAGATCTGGTGCAGCCCGGAACGGCACGGGCAGATCACCGGTATCATGAAGGCCCAGATCGACCATCTGCCTCTGGCGTATCAGGGCATGCGCCCGACACAGGGGCGGACCCTTGCTGTGATGCAGGTCAGCGCGGGTTCGCAATCCTTCAACAGCGTCAACACTCTGCGCATCCTTGGCCGCTGGATGCGCATGTTCACGATCCCCAACCAGTCGAGCGTGGCCAAGGCGTTCGCCGAATTTGACGATGACGGCCGCATGAAGCCGTCGAGCTATTATGATCGCATCGTCGATGTGGTCGAGGAGCTTGTACGCTTTACCGTCCTGCTGCGGCCGCATGGGGATCAACTCGTCGATCGCTATTCCGAACGGAGCGAAGCGGGCATTCAAGTCGATCCGACGAACGACCTCTCGTCGATCGCAATCGCGCCCCAAACCGTACAGGGATGAGCCGTTGGCATGCGGCAGGCCATCAGGCCCTGTCAGCGGCAATGGCCTGCCGCATAGCGCTGCCATCGCAGCACTGTACCTGTCGCGATCATGGCGCAACTCAGGTCGCCGATCCCCGGCGCAGAACACCAGGCCCCGGTGCGATCCCCTTTCGCGTTGCCGGTTGACCGGCATTGGAGCCTCGGGCCAGTGACAAGGATATGGCCGGTGCCGCTTCGGCCCCTGGCGCCGCCAAGCAATCGGACCAGCGCGTCCCGCGCGGCGATCCCACTGGCGCGCGGGCAGGGTTGTCCCCACCGGCATGAGCCGTCGATTTCGCGTGCCGCTATTCCGCCAAGCCGAATCCGTGGTCCCTCCCGGCACCAGACCGGTCCGTCACCGTCCCACACCCTGATGGGCGTGCAGGCGAACATCTGCCCGGCGGGGACGGTCGCGACAGCGAGAAGCAAGGCTATGAGCATCAGCGATGGGATCGGGACGAGGTGTTCGTCATGCGTCGGGGAAGAGCGGCAATGTCCCCGCTATCGCGGCGGGCTCGTCAGCGAGAATATCATAGCAGCGCAAACGGACCGCCAGATGCCGGGCCAGTTGCGCTACCGCACGCCGCCGTGCGGCCGCGTCACCGCAGCGAATATCCGTCACCAGTGCCGGCTCGGCGGTTGCGAGCGACACCTCGAGATGGAGGGCTAGGCTATCTTCATCGACTCGGAGCATGAGAGAAACATAGAACAAAAAAAGAACATACGGCAAGAGGCCACCCTCTATCCCGGCCTGCCGATCATCTTGGCAAGCGGCTATAGCCATGTCCTGGCCGACGAAGGAGCCAGCGGGTTCGCACTGCTCAACAAACCTTATTCGATGGATGAGCTCTCCAGCATCCTGCCCAAGACCGCGCGATCTGCGCAAGAGCCGACCCTGGAGACATTCTAGAAAGGTCGGTGCGAAGCCCAAATCCTGGCGTCAGGCGGGTCCACCCGCTCTTTGAGGCGCAATCCTTGGTCCGGCCGGCGGCCTTATGCGATCAACCCGTAAAGGGTCCGGTCGCTTGCGCTACGGCTTTTTGGCCGTTGGCAAAAAAGTGATCGCGGCCACCGGCCGAACACATCGGGCGCCAGTCGAGCGGGGATGAACCCGCCGGCTTGGCAAGGAGCCTCGATATGTTCACCGACATCAAGATTGCCCGCCTCCACGCGCTCGGCCTCTCCAGAACCCTCATGATTGCAACGATGGTCATCGGGATCGGTACGCAGTTCGCGGTCATCACCGCCGACGAGTTCGATGGCGACGTCGCGGTCATCAATGAATATGATCCGTTCAGCTGAAACCTTCAGGCGGGGGCCTTCGCCCCCGCCCTTATTGTGCGAGTGCTGATTGGACGATCTTACCGAGGAAGCGAGCCCGCATTTCATCCACTCGACCCTGCGTGAGCGCATCGTGGAGCATGTCTTTGTCGGGGACGCGCTGCGCCGCCTGTGGCAACTGGGTGTGACCGACGTCGAGGTGCTACGCTCCGAATTCGACGCGGGCGGCTATGATCTGGTCATGGCCCGCGACCGCTTGACCCGCCATATCCAGTTCAAGACCAAAATCGTCGGCGGCAAGACCGATGAGGTCAAAATCAGCCTCAAGCTGATGGAGAAGCCGAGCGGGTGCGTCATCTGGATCGTGGTGACGCCGGACCTCCTCTTCGACCATTATCTGTGGTTCGGCGCGGGGCCAGGCGAGCCTTTGCCGGACATTAGTCCGTTTGCCGTCGCCAAACATAGCAAGGGCACGGCGGAGGGCGAGAAAAATGAGCGGCCGAACCACCGCAAGGTGCGGATATCGAGGTTCGAGAAGGTCGCCAGCCTGGACGAGATATTGCTTCGTTTGTTCGGTGATCTCGATGATGCAAAGGGGGCTTGAGCGGGGAGGGCGGCTCCGGCTGCGCCGGACCGGGCTCTAGGCGAAACGCCCCGAGCCCCGTGCCGGGTCTCGGCCCATGCGGGTCACGATCCCTGCCGTGGGGCAGGCCGTCAACGACGCCCTGGAATGACCAGGTCTGCGGCATTCGCGACAGGGGCTGGTCGCCCATGGGCGAGATGCGCTGGCGGGCATAGGCCCAGGCCATCGCGCAGCGTCGCGGCGTCGAGCAGGATCCGCCACGGTTCGCCATGCCGCCGGGCGGCAAGGTAGAAGGTCGCGCCATCGCACGCGACCATCCGGCATCGTTCCTGGCGATCGATCAGCGACGCACTTGCGCCATAGCGGGCGACCAGATCGTCCAGATCGGCGCGCATCAGGGCGCCGCAGCGGCGGCACTGGGTGCGAACCTGGATCTGCAGCCGCTGCATCATGCCCACGCTCGATGTCCAGCGCGGCCAGAGGGCAATGATCCGGGCGGTGTCTGTCATGATCGAGGGGATAGCGAAGCCCTTAGTCGCGCGTCCAGCAGCACGTCCGAAAAGTCGGCCATGCCGTTCGATTTTTCCTATTACCGCTACACCGATGGTTCCTTTCTGGCTTGGCGTCCTCGCCGCGGCACTTGCCAGCGCAAGCCCGATGCCGGGCTTCTCCACATCCGTTGCGACCCTGCGGGTGCGCGGGCGCGCTATGCCCCGGCGGTCCGGTCGCCTGTCGAAAGGCCCCGATCGGCGGGGTCTGACACAGATCAGGAAGTCGAACGTCATGGCCGACCCCCAGAATGACAAAGTCCTATCCGCAGACCAGCGCGTCGCGACCATCGCGCGGCTCAATGATGCTCTGCGCCAGTCCATCCATAGCCCGGGCGTCAACCAGGTGGTCATGACCGCCGGCGTCGCCGACCTGATCGGCGATACCAGCCTGTTTCGTGGGTTCCAGCGTCGCGCCGAATTGCTGCGCACCGTGCGCGACTATGACGCCTTTGGTCCCGACGTCGATCCCCATGGCGAGCGTGATTTCGGGCGCTTCGAATTTGCCGGCCAAGCCTTATACTGGAAGATCGACTATTATGATCGCGCGCTGACCTATGGATCGCCCGATCCGACCGATCCCGAAGTCACCACCCGCGTGCTGACGCTGCTTCTCACCCACGAATATTGAGCTATCATGGCCCCGACCCTGTCGGGGCCACCTTTTACCGAAAGGATTCGCAGATGAGCGAGCCTGTCATCCAAGCCCTCGACCGGCTTTTCGATCTGGCCGCCTCGGACACGGGGCAAGCGCGCCGCGCCGCGAATTTCCTGCTCGCCTGGTGGAATGCGCAGGACAATGGCGGGTTCGATCTTGCCGACCTGTTCGGTGTCGACCATGCGGTCGCCGCCGACATGGCCGTCGTGTTCGTCTATCTGGGCAGTCATCACGGCGCGATCTATCCCGACCAGCTCGGCTATGAGGACAAGATCGTCGCCCTTGTCCACCAGTGGCGGTTGCGTGAGGTCGCCGACTGACCATGGCGTCAGCCGCGAGCGCTGATCGCGTCGCGCCAACCGAGCCCGCTGGCATGGCCGCCGGGCTGCGCACAATGTCTCACCGAGCGATGGTGACACCGGCCATCCCCCTGACCGGGGGGATAGCCGAAAAGTCTGCTTGAGCAGACTATCGCCGGTGCCGTCTGACGCCCATCGGGTCTTGCTCCCCGGCACGAGAGGGGAGGCTGCGCGGCGAGAGCGGCCGCGTTTTGCTGCGCGGTGAGGGGACCGACCGGTTTCCCTGGAACATGCCAAGGAGACCCGCCGTGGCCGACTATTTTTCGCGTCATCCAGACCATGCGTTGCTGTTCGCATTCGTCTGCTTCGTCATCACCGTCTACCTGTTCCGTTATGTCGGACCCGGCATCGGCGGTGGTGGCGACCGGTCGTCGCGCGAGCATTATGAGCGCAACCTGCGCGATGGTCCGCACGACTATGAATCCTGACGGCGCGGCGGCGATGCGAACGATCGTCGTCAGCCTGCTCAAGGGCGGGGTCGGCAAGACCTTTCTCGCAACGCACCTTGCCTGGTATCTTGCCGAGCAAAGCGGCAACCGGGTCGCGTTTCTCGACCTCGATCCGCAGGGCAGTTCCACGCGCCGGCTCGCCGGCGAGCGGACCGGGTGGTTCGCAGCGGACCTGTTCGATCCCGAGGCGCGGCTCGACCTGAGCGATGCGCCAGGCATCACGGTTTTCGCCGCCGACCCGCGCCTGCAGATGGTCAAGGCAGCCGCGGATGTCCGCGACTTCCTCGGCCGGTTTCCCGCACTTGGTGCCCATTTCGATCATATCGTCATCGACACCGGTCCCAAATGGGATGAGCTCACCTTGAGCGCGATGGCGGTGGCCGACGCGGTGATCGCGCCGGTTCAGGTCGCCGAGGATTCGATCGAGTGCGCTAAGATGCTGCTCACCGCGCTCAAAAAAGCGGAAGGGGCGAGAGGCGGGCGCAAAGTCGATTTTCTCGGGCTGTTGCCCTCGATGGTCAATCCGTTCGACCGGCGCGAAATGGACAATGCGGTCAAGCTCGCCCGCGCCGTCGGCGAGAAACTGATGTTTCCCGCCTTCATCAAGGCGCGACCGACCTACAAGCATTCGGCCGAACACCACCATCCGGTCTGGCGCGAAACAGGCAGCGGCGCGAAAGCGGCTGCCGACGAAATCCGACCGATTCTGGCCGAGATCGTTCGCCGGATGGATGACCGCCGCCTGAGTGCGGCGTGATGGGCAAGTTCGATCAGCGCGCCGAAGAGTTCGGGCTGCTTGTCGGTCTCCACGACAGCGCGCGGCGCGTCGAGGATCTGCCGCTCGACTGGATCATCGCCGACCCCGAAAACCCGCGCCGCGTGTTCGACGAGACCGAGCTCAAGGATCTTGCCGCTTCGATTGCAGCGCGCGGCGTCCTGCAGCCGATCATCGTCGCCCCGAAAAATGGGGACGGGCTTCACGTCATCCGCGTCGGCGAGCGGCGCTTTCGGGCATCGCGCCTTGCCGGGCGCGAGACTATTCCGGCGATCGTGATGGCGGTGGTGAACCGGGCCGACACGCTCGCCGATCAGATCGTCGAGAATGACCAGCGCGCGGGCCTGACCCCGCATGATCTTGCGACCGGCATCGAACGGATGCTGGCCGCCGGCGTCACCCAGGCGGAGATCGCCCGCGCGCTCGGCCGCTCGAAACAGTTCGTGTCGCTCTATGCCGCCTGTGCCGATATGGCGCCCTGGTTGCGGGCAGCGATCGATCAAATGCCGATCCGGTTGCTTTACGACCTCCACCGTGCTGCCCGCACTCATGGCGACGCGGTGCGCGCCTATGTCGAGCGGCTCGGCGATGAAAGCGTGACCCTGGCGGAGGGCGGCCGGTTTATCGCAGGGCTCATGGCACCCGAGGTTCCGCCTGATACCGGGTTACGTGACGTGCCTGCCCTCTCAACTGGGCAGGGCACCGAGCGCGCTGCGCCAAGCAGGCCGGTGCGTGCCGGTGCGGGCCTGCGGTCGATGTTCGGCGCAGAGGTGTCTTTGCAGCCCAAGCCCCTCGATGCGGTTCGGGTGACCCTGGACGGGCGGACAGGACGTTTGATCCTGCCCGAGCGGGTCCGAGTGGTGTTCGACGACGGCGAGGAGATCGAAGCGCCCGTTGCCGATATCGTTATGGGGTAAGCCATCGGCGGGGCGGGGCGGGGCGGGCGCTCACTCATTCACCCCTCACTCCGCGTAGAAACGATCGAGCTTTTCAGACAGTTTTGGCAGCCGCGCCCCTTCTTCAGGGGCGCGGCTGTCTTCATTTTCGCGGATCGGGCGGATTGGACCGCTCGGAAATATTCTGCCTTTTTGTAGATGTCAGATTGGATGAGAAACCCGGCTTGAAGATGGGCAGAGTCTGCTTGAGCAGACTATAGGACGAGTGGTTTTAGGTGAGGGCCGGATAGGCTTGGCGCCGTCATTGTTAAACAATAGCAATGGGGTGTGGCGTTTTTTGGCCTCCGTCTGCCCGATGATCTCGCGGCGCGCTTCGATGCTAGGGCGACTGCCGCCGGCGGTCGCTCAGCGCTCCTGCGCAAGCTGATCGACGGTGCGCTTGAGGACGCCGGGGACAGGTCGAACGAGACGGCTTCGACTCGAACCCGCAAGACTGACCGGCTGCAGCTTCGGCTGTTGCGCGAGGATATTGAGCGGCTCGATGCGGCCGCCGATGCGCGCGGGCTAAAACGCACCGAATGGCTCGTCATGCTGTTGCGTCGGCGGCTTCATACACATCCGCTTCCACCGCGCGCCGACCGGGTACAGATCGCGCAGTCCTGGCGCGAGCTCAACCGGATCGGCATCAATCTCAACCAGGCGGTCCATGCCCTTCATGCCGCGACCATGGTGGATTCGCGTCTCGATCTGGCGCGCGAGGCCGCGCGCGTCGCCTCCTTCCGCGACGAGGTGGCCGACCAGCTGCGCGCGCTTGGCCACGCTCTCAAAGGTGACCTGACCTATTGGGATACGCCCGATGACTGAGGAAGATGATGGCGTCCTGCCGCTCCCCAGTCTGATGGAAGCCTGGCGACCGCCGACCGGGGGCAAGCGCAGCCTGCGCGGGGCGACGCTGCGGATCCGCTCGGGTGGTGGCAAGGGCCGGGGCGGAAGCGCCGCTGCGCCGATGTTGTCGCCGGCCGAGGCGCGCGCCAAGCTTGAGCGGATCGTGCGCAAGGCGCCCGAGGTCATGGTCAAGATCTCGGGCAAGCAGCGTGGCGCCAGGCACCTCGCCGAACATTTTGGCTATATATCGCGGCATGGGAAGCTCGAGGTTCGCAGCAGCGAAGGCGAGATCATCACCGACGAAAAGCGCTTGAAGGCGATCGCAGCCGATTGGGACATGCTCGATCAGGCGATGAACCTTCATGGCAAGGAGCGACCGACATCGATGTCGATGGTGTTGTCGATGCCCGGCGGTACGACCGATGCCGCGACCATCCATGATGCCGTCCAGGCGTTCGCGCGCGTCGAGTTCGAAGGGCAGTTCAGCTATATGGTAGCGCTGCACACCGACACCGCTCACCCCCATGTCCATCTGACCGTCGCGACCCAGGGTGCGGACGGGACGCGGTTCAATCCGCGCAAGGCCGACCTTCATCATTGGCGCGAGAGCTTCGCCCATGAGTTGCGTCAACGCGGTATCGCCGCCGAAGCGACGCCGCGCCGTGCGCGCGGCCATGTTCAGAAGCGGGTGCGCTCGCCGGCGCACCATCTGGAGGCAAGGACAGCGGGGCAGGGGAGGGATTTGGATCTCAACCGGCTGATCGAAGAGCGGGCGCAGGCGTTCGCACGGTCACAGAACCCGGAGCGTCGGGTGGAGGACGTGCTGGCGCTCGGCCGCCAGAAGCAAATCCGGGGGGCTTACGCAGATGCCGCGGCAGCGCTGGCGGCGACCGGAAAGGACGAAGATCGAGCGCTGGCCGAGGATATCGCAGGGTTCGTGGCCGATATGCCGGCGGCGGTGTCTCGGCGGCTGCAGAGGGCGCGGGAGATCATGATCGCCGATCGGAGTTCGGCGGCAGCGGACAGCCGCAGCCGTAAATCAGATGCTCTGCCCTCGGCTGAGTCGGACAAAGATATACGCAAGCCCCCTGATCGCGAGCGCTAAGGACGTGGATAAGTTGGGGTAGGGGCGTACTTCAGTTAAAGCGCAGTCCGAATAGCCCACCGGTTTCGGTTGCGTCGGTCAGCTTGGTGTCGAGGACATAGGCACTAACATCAAAGCCGTCACGAAAGCCGTCCTTCGGCAAAGCATCCGAATTCATCGTGACGATGTATTGGAATCCGACCGCGGCAGCATGATCGGCGCCGAGCTGCAACGCTTTGGCCACCTGCCGTTCGTCGACCCCGTCAAACAGATGACTGTCGTGAACCAGGAAACCCGGCCCCATGCCCCTGCGGGCGGTCAGTTCGGCCAGCATGAGATCGAAGCAGAATATCTGCATGTTGGTGATGCCCTTGCTGCGCTGGGCATCGATACGAATATCGACCTGGGGACCGTTGGGCGTGGCGCTGACCGTCAGGCTCCCGGCTTTTTCGTAAAGCGCGTTGGACAGATCCTCGAAGACGAGGATCGCTTCCTCGATGATGCTCTGACGCTCGTGATGATCGTCCTGAAGCGTCTTCAGGAGCCGGGCGCGCTCAATGTCGAGTTCGGCTTTCGTGCTTTCGATCTGTTCCGCCGTCGTGAGGCGTTGTCTCAGCCCCTCGGCGTCCGCCTCCGCGCGACCGGCTTCCTGCTGGAGCGCTGCGTAATGTTCCAACGCGCCGCCGGATTGGAGGATGCCCATCAGCTGTCGACGACGGCCATCAAGCGTTTCGCGCGCACGATCGCGCGTGCGGATACGATCTTCCGCGGCCTGGACCTCGGACGTCAGATGCGATCGCCGATTTTGCACGATCGCCTGGTGAAACTCTTCCACTTCCTCGAAGCGGCGACCGACCGATCCCGGCAGTACGACACCGGCTTCGCGATAGAGGCGGTCCAGGCTGGTCGTCGCCGGCGGAAGCTCGCTGTCGATCGCCGCGCGCAGCTGTAGGATCAGTTCCCGATCAGCGGTATTGTCGTCGCTGAGTGTCGAAATCTCTCGCGTGATCTGCGAAGCCTCCTGCTCCATCCCCGAATATTCGGGAACGACATTGAAGGTGTCGAGTTGCTCGCGCATCCGTCTGGCACGGGCTTCGGCGATCGTCATGCGGGTCCGGAGATCAGCCGCCGTGCCGAAATAACGGCCGAGACTGCCGTCCTTTGCCGCCTTGCGCAACTCCGCCATCGCGCGCTCTCGCGTGCGGACCTCCTGAAACTGTTGCGGCACGCTCGCGTCGAGGCCCAGGAGATAACTGATCGCTACCTGCTGATCCCAAGCCTGCTGCATCGAGGATTGCTGTGTGGGCGACACGAACCCGCCGCTATTCTGCCGCCGCACGAAATAGGAGAATAGAGATCGAAAGCTCGGCCGAAAGCGGCCGTTTGCTTCGTCGTCCACATCCGGGTTCAGGCGGAAAAGCAGCGCGCCCAATGCGGCGCGCCAATTTTCGTTGCTGATGACCAGATCGCCGGTCTTGGCTTCGAGAGACGGGGCGATCGGCCAATCGGATGTGTCGCCCTGCAATCGGATGCGGGATGGCTTGGTGCCGGATCGCGCGACATCGACGAGCGTCGGTCCGATATCGACGCGGGCCTCGAAGCTGAAGCCTGCCAGTTCATCGGAGCGGAAAATGCTGTCCTTGTCGGCATTGGCGCCGAACAGGAAGTGGATTAGCTCGACAAGGCTGGTTTTGCCGGCGCCGTTGCGGGACTGCCGATCGGTCGCCCCATCGCTCTTGTCAGCGAGCAGGATGTTCAGCCCGGGCCGGAAGGCCAAGCTCTTGAAGCTCGGAAGGTCGCTGGAAAGGCCGTGGATCATGAAACGGTCTTCTGGACCAGACCACGATCGAACTGCACGGCCTTCACGATAAACAGCAGGTCGAGCGCCAGGACGAACCAGTCATAATTGATCGGTGCCGACACCGCCCGATCGCTGCGAGAAATGCGTATCTCATCCCAGAGACGCGAGACGGTCATCGGCTCGCGCAGGCAGCCGAGCACGTCGGCACCAACCGCCAGGAGCGCCCGATCGGGCCGGATATGTTTGGTCGGTAGAATCATATCGCGTCGATTCGAATCGCGTCCTCAAAGATGTCACAACGCTCAAAAAAGTAGGAAAGCACAGCGAGCACCGCGCCTTGGCGCGCTGGCTCTCCGGTCATACCCCCCGCGAAGGCTTGAAGCTCGCCGAAGATATCGTCCGGTGATAGCCCGACCGCCTTCAGGGCCTGATAGCGCACCCGGAACGCTTGTGCGATCTCTTCGCCGAGGTCGGGATCAGGCCAGCCGGCAAAAAAGGCTTCGACCAACTGCTCCCGGCGGCGGCCCTGCCGCAGCAGCCCGGCTGCGTCCTGGGAGAGGGCATTGCGTTCGAGCTTTGCCGCCGACGGCGCCACCAGCGATGGTTCCGCGTCCGGTTCCTGCCGTTGAATTGCAAGCAGCACCGGCCGCAACGCCTCGAAATCGAGCTTCTCCATCACACGGCCCGATGGAACGGCGCCAAAGAGATCTTCGAGCTGGTGGAGCGCGAGCGACATGGCGATCAGCCGCAATTCCGCTTCGCCGCAGACGGCCAAGGCGACGTTCGGATTCGCGGCGTTGAGCGCGGCGAGTTTCTTGACGGCCTCGGCCGGGAGGCCGCGGCTGTCGTTATGGACAAACTCCCACCGCAGCATTTTTGTCGTCCAATGGACGAGCGCGCCTGCGAAATCTTCATCGACCTTGGCAAGGAGGGGTTCGAGTTTCATTGCATCGGGCGCATAGCATTGGAACACGGTGCCATCGCTGGCCCGGAAGCCATCGCATTTCAGGTCGCCTTTCGGACCGTAAGGACGGACGGGTTGGAAATCGCCCGGAAAGGCATGCGCCATGATACGGGCGAACAGGCTCTCGAACGCCTTGCCGCGCTCGCGCAGAAAGGCATTCTCGAACTTGAGCCCATAGGCAAAGCGTTGCGTGTCGTCCAACTCATCCCCCGAACTTGACCACCATAACCTTTGGCAGAATCAGCAAGCAAATCTATTAATTTACGCCCATCGTTGGGGCGATGAACGGCGCGCTCTACTCCGGCAGGTCGGCTTCGCGCAGAACGCGCATAACCTCGCGAAACACCCCTTCGAATGGCGGCAGATCGCTCATCTGTTGCTGCAGCCGCCCCGTCCAAAGCGTGCCTAAACGCTTTTCCTTAGCGGCGATCGCGGCGGTCACGCCGTTGGGCATGCGTTCCCGAAGGGCGAGCTTCTGGGTGAACTCGGCGAGATATTCCGCTGGTCGAATATCACGCTCCTCGAGCAAATTCCAAAGGTCGTAGAGATCGCGCGGCTCGGTGCGGGCCTTGTCCGACAGGGCCGCCAGCTTCTCGATGAATATCTCCGCCAGGCTGTAGGCCAGAATGGTCGGGCCTTCCGGCAGGTCGGCAAATTCCTCGAAGGTCCGCAGGATCGGGCGCTCAGCCAGTGGAAAGCAGAACACCTCATTGATCGTGATATCGACTTTCACGTCGCTGCGCGCGGGCAGGGGGCCTTTGTAGCTCAGATAGAAGGTGTGGGTGTTCTGATGGCCATGCCGGTCGGGCCGGTCATAGGCCATGTTGATCCCAGACGCCGCCTCGACGATGGCAAAGATCTCGTTCAGGCCGGAGAGGATCGCGTCCAGGTCGATCGGTTTGATCAGCGAAAAATCGAGATCCTCGGAAAAGCGGTAATTCTCGAACCAGCAGCGGCGCAGTGCCGTGCCGCCCTTGAACGCGAGAAATTCGCGCAATGGATGCTGGGCCAGGCCGGTCAGGAACCAGGCCAGGCAATAGTCGCGTTCGATCACCGCCTCGGGCACGCGGCGGCCGCGAGGCTTGAGAAGGCCGTTGGCGATACGGGAGAGATCGCGCTGGGGAATCATCAGCTGCTCCGGATTATATCGAGTTCGTCGGGCTCGACGTTGAGTCGGATGCGCCATCGGGCCAGCATCCTGCCCTCATTGGGAAACAGGGGATCGAGGCGCTGATAGGTCGGCGTCAGCCGCGCGCGCAACGGCTCCAATGCGGCTGTGTCGGCCAGCCCGTAAAATTCCAGCAGATAGCCTAGGCGGCGGATCACCGCGCCAACGCCGAGGCGAAGCGCGTATTCGATCATCAGTTCGACCCGCAGCGTGTCGCGCTTCATCCAAAGTCCCTTGGCAACCTCCGTGACACCACCGACATATTGTGGGTGGTCGAGACCATCGATGATGGTCCGCTCGGGGTCGCTGACCCTGACTTGCTCTTCGGATGTGATCCAGATCTCGGTCAGGCCGAAGAAATCCTGCGGTTTGACGTCGACGAAGCGGAACTCATACCCATGGATGTGCTGCGGGCGCAGGCGTTTGGCGCAGGAGACGATGATGGCCAACTGCGGTTGGGTGACCATGCGGTGCAGCTCGAGGGCGCTGCCGTGGGAGATGAAGTAGTCCGCGTCGCCAACCAGCGTTCTTGCGATGAGGTAAGGATCGCTCACATGCTCGGTGTCGCGGCCCCGCTCGAATGGCACCAGATTGTAGAGACCAGGCTTTAGGCGCGTGACGATCCCGCGCGCTTCGGTATTCGCGACGAGGCTGCGTGCCGATGATGGGCTCAGACCTGTGATCTCGGTGACGTCCGCGAGCGAAAAAATCGGCTGACGGCGCTCGTTCAGTTCGACGATCAGCTGAGCGGCACGAGGTCCAAGCGTCTTGAGATTATATCCTTCGCGCAATTTGAGCCTCTCTGGGCGATGTATGGCGCGTTCGATATAACGGCGATTATATTATCTGGCAAGATTGTCGCGCTTTGTGGGACGCTCCGCGCAGACAGTATACATCCGACAGGCTTAGGGTTGGGCCGCTCGCAGTTTATCAATCATGATAAATGCTCGGCACAGGCGAACAAACGTGGCGGTTCGTAAACCAGGAGCCGATCGATCCCTGGTCACCGAGACCGGCTGCGTTCCTGGGGCTTGGGCTCGCGACCTGGACGAGGGATGGGGGGCGTGGCTGGGTCACGGCCGCGTACGATATCCTGCCTGACGCTGGGGGAGGTATCCTTGACCATTGCCGGTCGGATATTGCGTCCCGCCGCAATATGCGCATCAAGCTGTGTACGGGCGACTGTCATCACCCGCGCGACCGCTTCGGGATTGTCGAACAATGTCCGTCGGATCACCGCTTCCATCACGCGCATCTGACTATCGGCCGCACGATCATTCGGCGTGTCGCCACGATCGCCGCGCCGGGCATCCGGTCGTTCCAAACCATTGCCGTCGCTCTGGCGGCTTATCCCGGTTGACCCACGGGCGACATCGACGTCACGGGCTGCCATGGGCGCAATCGAATTACGGTTCGTCTCTCCGCGGAGCCGGTCGAGCTCCTGGAGATCGCGATCGTTGGGTTTGTAGCCACGTACCTCGAGCCCCTTTTGACTGGCCTCGATCCAGACCGATCGCCGAAATTCT
Organism: Sphingobium sp. GW821-FHT02B05; assembly: GCF_059421905.1. Taxonomy (NCBI): domain Bacteria; kingdom Pseudomonadati; phylum Pseudomonadota; class Alphaproteobacteria; order Sphingomonadales; family Sphingobiaceae; genus Sphingobium; species Sphingobium sp. GW821-FHT02B05. Next base: position 111,530 of record NZ_JBWKVW010000006.1, on the reverse strand, counting down.
TCCGATCCCGTGACGTGAATCCGATCCCAATTGCGATGTTGTGCGATCGCCACCAGATCCTTGACGACTTCCTGGCTCTCCGTCGCCGTGACCAGGCGCCGGCCCTGATCGCGAAACGCGGGATCCTTCGCTTGCGCCGTCGTGAAAAAGGCGGGTTCGCCCGACCATTTCGCCTTGTCGGCATAATAGCGCTTCCGCACGCTGTCCGGCACATCGCCCGCCTCGATCGAATACACCTTGGGCGCGCTTCGCGGCGCACCGACAGCGCCAGCATGATCAGGCGCTTCAGTCGGACCATCCTTCGGTCCCCCAGGCGACGACTTTTCCGGCGGAGCCGACCCAGGCGCCTGCGCCTTGCGCCGTTCGGCGGCGTCGATGCCAACGCTGTTGGTAGTGGTCCGCGCCGTACCCGATTGCTTGCGATCACTCTCTGCCACGGTCATGCCTCTCGGTCACAAATGCTGGAGATTGGGCGCCGGCACCCACGGGCTCAAGAACGGCCCGGGCCGTCATCGCCGTGACAAAGGCAATAGCGGCCTGTTCGTCGCCGGGGGGTGGCAGATCCACCATGTCGCCGAGCACCAACATGTCATCGGTGATTTCGGCAAAGCCCGACAGTTCGTCATCGGTCAACGCGCGCGCGCTGGATTGCGCCTGCTCCGTTGCCGCAGTCTCTGGACCGTCGTTCAACAAAGCAGCCCGCTTCGCGCTAAGCGCCTGCGCCAACGGATCACTGCTGCTCGCCCCGCCTGCCAATTTGGCGGCGGACGACACGGCGTTGATCGCGATCGGGCGAGGCGCGACCTTGGGTGGGTCACTGATCCGGTTCGTGAAGCGCTTCGAGCGGAAATACTCGATCTTGCGGCCCCTGACGGGCGGAATGCCACCGCGCATCAGCAGAAGGTCTCCCTTGGGCATCTGCATCAGTTCCTGGGGCATCATCAGCGCGCGCCGCTGGTCCGATTCCGACACGCTGCGGTTGGCGAGCAGGCCATGGATCGTCCGGCTCTTCGATTTGACGTTCATCGTAAAAAAGCCGAGCCGCTCGGACAGTTCGTTGGCGACCTTCAGCTCCTTGGGTGTGAATACGATCTCCAGACCGCAGTTGGCGATGATCTCGTCGGTGACGTCCACGCCATAGATACCGCGGGGCTGGGACCGGCTCTGGATCACTGGCAACAGGCGAAGCCCGTAGCCTGCAACGTAGGAAAAAGCCGACGCGATGACCGGTGCCTTGCCGAGGCGGGCGAACTCATCGAGCAAAATGAGCACCGGCACGCGGCCACCATTTTCAGGCAGTTCCCGCGTATTGAGATCGATCAGCTGTTGGAGGAAGAGGTTATAGACGGGCGCGATCCGGTCGATATTGTCGGGCGACACGCCAAGATAGATCGATATCCGCTCGCGGCGGATCTGGCGCAGATCGAAATCGGTCTCCGACGTCGCGGCATCGACATAGGGGTTGAGCCAGAGATTGAGCTTCGAGGTGATCGTCTGCTTGATGCCGGAAAATGTGTTGTCGGACGCGGAGGTGAAGTCACTTAGCGCCGAGACACAGGCCTGGCTCAACCGCTGGCCGCGGCGCTGGGCCTCTTCGACGACCTTCGGCAGTTCGACCTTGGGGTCGCCTGTCGTCAGTCGCCGATAGATTTCGCCAATCGTGAAGGGGAGGGCGGGATTGGCCGCGACAAGGGCGCCGACGCCGACAAAGGCGGCTCGCGCCGCCTCCGCCCAGAACGGATCAGCCTTTTCCGGAGCCGGAAACAACATGCCGCCGATCTTCTGGAGCTCATTGATCACATCGGTGTCGTCGAGCCGGTCGATGAAGCTCAAGGGATTGTAGCGGGCGCTTCGCCCTTCGGGATCGAGCGGATCGAACAGATAGACCGACTGGCCATGGCGCGCGCGAAAACCAGCGGTGATGTCCCAATTCTCGCGCTTCACATCGAGCACCACTACCGAGTCCGCCCAACTCAGAAGATTGGGGATCACTACGCCGACGCCCTTGCCGGCGCGCGTCGGCGCCTCGAGCAAGACATGTTCGGTGCCGCCGAAAACCAGATAGCGGCCGCCTTTCTGCCCGACGATGATCCCGCTGTCGCTGCGCAGATGTTCGCGCCGGATCTCGCTTTCGCGCGCGAACCGTGCCTCGCCATGGAGCGTGCGCCCCCGCTTCAGGATGATGAGCACGATGACGAAGGCGATGGCGCCGCTGACCAACGCACCGCGCTCCAGCCACAGATGCAGAAGCGGATCGCCGCGGTAATACCAGAGCCATGCGGGTATCGCCGAGATCTGCATGCGCGGGCCGATCTGGTTGAGGCCGACGAGCGCGACCAGCACCGCGCACAAAGCACATGCCAAGAAGGTTGCCGCGAGCATCCCCGCGACGATCGCGACTTTAGTGAGCGGTCGAGCGTCCGACAGGCGGGTCAAAATACACCTCCTCGACTTCGAATTTTCCGGCGCGCTTGCGGGTCTGGACGACGACATCGACCAGCATGTGCAGCAGCCCACGGATATCGTCGCGGGCCAGATCGCGCCCGCCTTCGGACTCCTTCACCAGTAAGGTGAGCTGCTCGAAAGCGCCCATGGCCGAGCCGGCATGGACGGTCGTGATCGAGCCAGGGTGGCCCGAGTTCACGTTGCGCAGATAAAAGAAGGCAGTGCCGTCTCGCAGCTCCTGCAGGAGGATGCGATCGGGCCGCATGCGCAGCGCGCTTTCGAGCAGCTGCTTGGGGCCGACTTTGGCCAGGCCCTGTCGCTCGCTCGAATAGACCATGTGCACGACATTGCGATGCTCGACGACAAGCTCGCGCGTATCCTCGATCGTGAGCAACCGCTCGTCGGGCGGGATCAACTGGATCAGCGCCTTGGCGAAAGTGGTTTTGCCCGAGCCGGTCGCGCCGCTCACCAGGATGTTTTTGCGGGCGGCGACGGCGGTCCTGAAGAAAGCCGGCCAGTCGCCGGCGTCGCGCTGTGCCACCAATTGGGCATCGACCTCGCCAAGCCCAAGCGCTGCTGAACGGGTTCCCTTGAACAGGCCCGTCTGCGCGAGTTGATCGATCGCAAGGTTGACCCGGGACGGCTTGCGCACCGTGAAGGACGGCGCCCCGTTCGGCGTCACCGAGGGTATGACGATCTGGCACCGCTCCCCGCCCGGCAAGATCGTCGAGCAGATTGGGGTCTCGGCATTGACGTCCTGCCGGGTAAAACTTGCGGCCGCGACGGCCAGCGTCGCCAGCCAGTCGCTGTCGAGCTCGGCGACGCTATGCCAATGCCAACCGCGATGATCCTCGATGCCGACTTCGCCGGGCTTGTTGATCACCAGTTCGGTGACCTCGACCGGCTCCAGCAGCGGCAGGATCGGCGCGAGATAATGGCGCAGGACGGCGGTATCGCTCATGGGTCAGCGCCGCAGCTCGAGATTGTAGACGTCGGCGAAGTTGAAGTCCTTGGCCACGAAGATCCCGACCTCCTCGCCCTGGTTCTTCTTCAGCACCGGTCGGATGTTGATGCTGTTCTGGAGCGCGATGCTCGCCCCCTCGCTCGGGGTCCGGGTCGTATTGTTGAAATTGTTGCTCCCACCTGAAACGGATTGCCCGGCGATATAGGCGGCGTCGTCGACCAGCGAAAGCAGCAACGCGCTACCGAAGCGCGCCCAGAAGAAGGTGTCCACGGACCCGGCGATGCCGGCGCGGCCAAGGGCGTCCGACCCCGGAGACGCAAGATCGATGCGCACGCCCTGCGGCGTGACGGCCCGCGTCCACAACACGAACAGGCGGTTCTGCCCTTGCTGGATGCCGCCATGATATTCGCCGAGGACTTTGGTGCCCTTCTCCATGAGCACGACACGGCCATTCTCCGAATAGACGTCGCGCGGAATCAGGCACGAGGTATAACCGGGCTGCGCCGAATTCATCGCTGTCTGGAGGATGCACGGGATCAGCGTGCCGGCGGTGACGAGATAATTGCGGTTGGGCAGCATCGAGGCCCGTGCCTCGCCGACCGCCGAACTCTGCCGAAGCGCGTCGAGCGCATTGGGTGCGCCGCGGGCGGCCGTAGCGTTTGCACCATCGGCGGCGCCGTCCGGACTTGCGGTGCCGCTACCTGCGCCACTTTCACCCGCCGATAGCTGTACCGCATCGCGCCCTCCATAGGCGATCAATGTCGATCGCCGTGCCTGGTCGGCCAGGTTCTGGCGCGTATTCTGCGGCGCGCCTGCCGGCGCTGCGCCCGGTTGCATGGCAGGAACGATCTGTCCGTCAGGGCCAACGACCTGCGTGCCAGGTGGAGGATTGATGACGGGTGCGTTGGGATCTGCGGCGAGAGCGCCAAGCGGCTTGGGTTTCGCCGCGACGGCATCATACGCGACGGTCTCGCGCGCTGCCAGATCGGGGCGTTTGGCCATCGACTCCGGTTTGCCCATCAGGCTGCCGGCATTGTTGGTGCTTGGCCCCGAGTTGACCCACAAGATGCCGAGAACCATCGCCGTTCCCGCGAAAATCAGGGCGGTGTTCCGCTTTGCCGGTGTCATCCCACCGATCGGATCGATGCCGCGCTCGCGGATGATTTCGTCGCGTTCAGGTGTTGGATCGCCTTGCGGGCGACGAGGGGCCTCGGCCGCAGACTCGTCCATCGCGCTCACTCCTTCGGGTCTTGTATGGTGCGTTCGACATGCGGCGACGCTGTGTTGGTGCCGTGATCGACGCCGTAGGGTGTCGGCGCGAGATTATAGATGCACAGCACCTCCCGGTTCCTGCGCAGGCGCAGTTGAGCCGCCACGGCGTGGACGACCACGAACTCGTCCCGGACATCGAATGGGACCAAGGACTCCGAACCGTCCGGGCGCACGAGATAAATCGCCGGTATCTCATGATTGCCGGGGAAACGCAGGACCGTGAACTGGCCGTTGTCGGAGATCTCCGACGGCTGAAGATCGCTCGCACCCTGGACCTTGTAGTTCAGATTGCGCGGTCCATCGATGACGCCGTGGTCAAGGGCTCCCCGAACTGCGCTCGCCTGCAATGCCGCGACGCGCTGTGCTTCTTGCGTCGCGCGCATGCGAGCGGCTCGGTCAGCTTCGTCGCGCGGATAGCGAAACCGAACCTGGAAGAACGTATCGCGGCTCCCGCTGCCGATCGGTCCCCGGCGTGCTGTCAGTTCGAAGGCGTAGTTGCGCAGCTCACCCCCGCGATTGGTCGTGACGATAAGGTTCGTCGGTCCGGCCCGCTCACGCGGCTTCAGGAACAGAATGTGACCGGCAACCGCCACTTCCCAGGAGACGGTGTCGCCGAGCGCGACATGTTCGATCGTCTCGTCGGCGCTGAGCACGACCTGCGTCGCCGTCCGGAATGTGCCGACGATCCGGTAGACCTGGGTCTCCTGATATTCGACGAACTTGACGCGCGAATCCGCCGGCCCACCGCGCGGCGTGTCCTCCGCGAGAGCGGGTGCCGCTATAATGGCGAGGAGGCTCGCTATGGGAAGAAGGCGGTTCACCGCACCACCTCGGGGTCCGCGCGGTAATTCTCGACCTGGAACCCCAATGGGTTGCGATAGCGGTCGCCCTCCGCCATCGGCGCATTCGTGTACCGGAAGGTGACGGTCGCGATCCAGTCGCTGCTTTGCGTATCAGTGTCGGTCTGCACTGTTCGCGTGAAGCGGACGTTGGCGACACGATCGTTGATGAAGGCAATATTGCGCACGCGGGCCTGCACGACCGCACCCTTGCCCCACACGACCTGTGGACTCGCGGCGTTGTTCGAGCTGAAAAACCGGCCCCAGCGTTGCTGCTCGCCTGGTTCAGACAGGATAGTGACGGCGCGGAAATTCTCTTCGGCCGCCGCGGGCAACCAGCTTTCCCGGGTCCGGACATATTGCGCGAGGAAGAATTTCGTGACCGCCTCGTCATAGCGCATCGGCTTCTGGGTGACGGTGGTCTGCACGTCGACGGCGCCCGTCGTCTGGTTGACGCGAATGATGTACGGCATGACCGTCTTCAGCGGCGCAAGGCCCGCGAGTGCGAAACCCTCCGCGGTTGCGGCAAGCAGGCCCAGGCCGGCCACCATCCAGGCGATGCGTTCGGACCGTAACGATTTGCGCTGACGGTCCTGATCCCAGGATCGGGCGTGGCCGAAATAGAGTTCGGCGTCCTTGGCCGGGACACCTTCGGTCTGATTCCGCATGATCAGCAGCTTCCATAGGTGCTGGGAGCCGTTCGCGCCGATGTCTTCTCGGACAAAGGAACGGGCGGGGGCGGTGTGCCGCGATCAGCTGGTTGCTTGATCTGCGGCACGGGTGGTGGGGCAGGGGGCGCCACCACGGCGGGGATGGGCGAGCCCGGCAGAACGCTCCCATAGATGTTGACGTCGCGCAGGTGCTTGCCATTGCAGACGGGCAGCTTCTTCGGCCCGGAAGCCGCTTGGGCGAGCGTCGGGAGCAGGGCGATGACGACCGCCGATCGTGCGAGCGCACGGACTATCGTGGACGGCCTCGTCATTGGGTGTTCCTTCCTCATGCGCGGCTGACCGAACCGCCGCGCTGAGCGGCCCGTTCGAGATTGCGACTGTTGCGAGCGATACGGCGTTGCTGGAACGGTGCCGCCATGGACCCCCACGCAGAACCGGCGAAGGCGCCGATGCCGGCGGACGCGCCCCCGGCAATGCCGGTCGCGATCGACGGGGCCTGAAAGAAGAAAATCGTTCCCAAGAAAATATAAACGGCGAAAAGCACCGCACCCAAGGCGGCGTCTCCAACACCTTCGGATGCGGTAATCGCGGTAGCACCAAGGTCAGTGATCAAGGCCGTGATCGCGATGATCACTGCCATCAGCACAATGAAGTTGAAGGCCTGCCCGAGCCAGCCGTGAAATAGCCTTCGCGTGGTCTCGAAGAGCGAAAGGGCGATGAAGATCGGTCCGAGCGCGATGATGATGGCCAGCGCCACCTTCGCGAAAACGGTGATGGAGAAGCCGATCGCCGCAGATAGTCCTGCAAGCGCTTTAAGACCGAGGCTCAGGACGTACAAAACGAGCTTGTATGGGTTGATATCGCTGTAGGTTGCCGCCTCGGTCTCGATCCTCGCGATAATAACGTCACACTGGCTGAAAAAGTCGTCGAACACGTTGCCAACGCTCGTGACGGTATGCCCCGCCAACGCCTGCGAGATCGCATCAGGCATGCCGTGAAACAGGGGATTAGTTACCCACTCCGTGTAGGCGACCGTGGTGGCCGCAACGTAGAGCAAACACAGTTTCACCATTCGGTAGACAAGCTCGCCCCACGGCTCGCTGACGATGCCGCGCATCACCATGTAGCCGAACAGCGCGATATAGATGACCAAACCAAGCGCGAGTGGGCCGCGCACAACCTCGATGACATTGTTCAAGCGCTCGTTGAGGAACATGTCGAGCTTGCCGTCGATGTTGGTGTAGAGAGTGGTGAAGAGCCCGTCGGCCATCTCATCTTTCCATCACGGTCAATGGGCCGGCGACAGCGAGCGCAGCTTTTGATCAAGCGTCTTCACACTCTCTGCGTTCGAGCATTCCTGTGCGTCGCGATGCGTGCCATCTGCGCACGCCTTCAGGACTTCCGCGAGCTCTTGGGGGTGGGCTTTGAGGTAATCCTTTCCGCGCGCAGGGGGTTGGCACGCGACTAGAAATGCCGGGACCAAAAGCGCGAATGCCTTGAAGATGGTTGCCTTCATTGATGGAGGCTCCCAAGCTTTCTTGCTAAGATTTGCTCGCTCTCCTGCTGCGATCGAATCCGCTGCTCCGCCTGCTGCCTCATTGTGAGAGCCTGAAGTTGCACTGCGTCGTTCTGGATATGAGCATTTTCCACGCCGACACGGGCTTGGATATCCATCACGTCCTTCGCGTCTGACGCGGTGTCGAGCGACGAGCGCAGTTCCTCGAGGCCCGTCGTCCGCTGGGCGGTAACGCCATACGCTGCCTCGGCAATGGCCGCGTCGCGCGCCGCCATGTCACCATTTCGGGAAATGGAATCGCGGTTCGAGCGCTCGAAAGCCGTCGCATCCGGGCGCAGCTCGGGAAGCTCGACACGGTTGCTGCTACGGATCCGATCTGCGGCGGTCCCAAGGCTGCCGAGGCCCGTGGTGTCGGATGACATGAGGCGCTGAATATCGCGTGCTTCGCTCGGCAAGAGGTGGCGAACGGCATCGGTGTTCAGGGACGAGGCAATCTGATTGACGTTCGTCAGCTTGTTGACGCTGTTGTAGAGCTCGGTTGCCTGCGAAATCTGCTGCTTTCCCTGTTCAATCATCGACAAGGTGTTCTTCACCGTCGAGAGCGTCTGCAGGAAGGTGCTGGAATCATAGACCGGGATGCCTTGCGCGAACGCCGGCATGGACATCACCAATCCGCCGACGATCGCGAGCGTTCGAATTACCTTCATGACCTCATCCTTTCCTTCTGGTGGTGGCGCGACGGCGCTCGTGAAAGACGGGCAACCAGTCGCCGGGATCGTCGCCATGTTCGCGACGAACTTGGTCGAGGATTCCGACGGTTTCGGTGGTGCCCGAGAGGACGGCCAGTTCGTCGGACAGACCGCCGAGATCGAGTTCCACGACGATGGAATCGTGTCCCTGCTTCACCAGAAACCGCCGGCTTTCGGGGATCAGATCGTTTCTGATGAGCTTGAACTCGGCACGGGTAAGGCCAAGCCCGTCAATGTAATCGACCTCCCGGCCGTGGGGGTTGGGCAAAAGGATCTTGGTGGCGACCTGCTCCATGATGCTATGCGAGATGTCCGAGCGCAGCGCGTCGGCCGGGCTTTGCGTGCCAAAGACCAGAAGGGCATTTTGCTTCCGGTAGGTCTTGAGGCCATCCTGCGCGAAGGCGCGGAAGGCGTCGTCGCCCAGCGCCTTCCAGAACTCGTCGATGTCGATTACGAGGCGACGGCCATCGAGCAGGGCATCGATCCGGTGGAACATGTACATCATCAGCGGCGTGCGGATCTCGGGATTGTCGAGGAAATCCGTCATGTCGAAACCGATGAATCTGGCCTCGAGGGTCAGCTCGTCCTGGTCATTGTCGAACACCCAGCCGAGGGCTCCGCCGCGTGACCATTTCTCAAGCCGCGCGCCTATCCCTTCCGGATCACGCTGCCCGAGCAACTGCCGGAGCGCGAGGATGGACCGCTCCTCCGGGGGAAGACGTCCGATCGAGAGGATACCCTCATCGATCATGCGCTCCTGCGTGACGCCGAGCTGAATGCCCGAGGGGGTCACCAGATGCCGGATCAGCCTGCCGAGGAAGACGATATTGCCCGGGGTCTGCTCGAGCGCGCGGAGCGGAGCGAAGCCGGTCGGCACGCCGTTGCGCAGCGCCAGATACGTGCCACCGGACGAGCGCACATAGATCTCGGCGCCGCGGTCCTTGTCGATGAAGATCTGCTGCGCGCCGGTTTTCTCGAGCTGCGCCATCAGGAAATTCTGGACGACGGTCTTGCCGCCTCCCGACGGGCCGATGATCAGCGTGTGGCCAAGATCGTTCACATGGAAGTTGAAATAGAAGGGAGACTGGGCCGCGGTCTTCATCAACGCGATCGCAGCGCCCCAATGGTTGCCCTCCGCCTTGCCGGCGGGGAAAGTGTGGAACGGCGAGAGCGCGGCGAAATTGCGTGACGTGATCGCTGCCGGACGCGCACGCCACGCAAAGTTGCCCGGAAGCTGCGACCAGAAGGCAGCCTCCAGCGCCGGACCCTCCCGAGCGGCCACCAGACCCGCGTCGGCGAGCGCGGCCCGAGCGGTCGAGAGATTTTCGGCCAATCGCTTTTGGTTTTCACCGAAGACCGCGAGCGAGAAATGATGTTCGCCCAGGACAAAGCGATTGCTCTGCAGATCGTCGGCCGCGTCGGCCAGCTCAAGCGCCTGGCTTGCAGCGGCATCCTCGGTCGATGCCATCTGGTTCTGACGCCGCCGCAAGCGCTCGGAGGCCCGCGCCTTGCCCATGAACGCAAAGGACTGCGTGACGACGAACGCGAAATCCTGGCTGAGGAGCGCGTTCATCTGTCCGGGCCGCGTCATGGCCGGATATTCGCGGATACCAAACAGGCCAACGAAGCGGCTCGTGTCATGCGCGCGCACCTCGACCGTCTCGCGGCCGAAAATCACGCGCTCGCCGTAGATGGCGGAACCGAGATGGCCACGGACCAGGGGCACCCTGCCACCGCGGCCCATCATCACCAGCTCGAGCACCTCGAGCGGCTGGGAGAACATCAGGCCGTTATGCTCGTAGAGGTGCAGACGTCGAGGGCGGCAGCGTGCGAGGAGCTTCTCGATATCGCGTGCCTTGTCTTCGAAACGTGCGAGCTCGTCCTCGTCAACTTCGGTCCCTTCCTTGCGCGCCGACGCCAAACGGCGAAGCAGCACGCCGGTACGGTCGGCCGATCCCACGGAAGGGCGCATGATCAGGGTGAGGTACAGTTCGTTGACGAACATCCGCTTGGCAGTGACCCGCGCACGATATTTTGCATCGAGATCCGCCGCAAATGCCGAGCGGAACTCGCCTTCGGGATAGTCGGTGATCGGCCGGCGAACGATGTGGGTCCAGATCGCGAGGCGGTCGTCGGCAATATTGCGCAGCGTACCGTTGAGCTTCTCGTGCCAGTCGTTGAGATGGATAGGGTCGGCGGTTTCGAACGCCATGCCTTCGAGCTTGAACATCATCATGAGGTCCCGCCCGTCGAGCGCGATGACATTCTCGTCGATATGGCGCGCATAGGGCAGGTAACGCGCCGGGTCGGCCTCTTGTTTGAGGATCCGCCATGGCGTGCGGGCTGTCGCTCCGCTCAATGCGCTGGCCCGGCTAGGCACGTGCGAAGCCCGGGCGCTTCGTCCCGTCGATCGGCAGGGGGGAGTAAGAGCTGCCGCCCCACCAGCCGCGATTGCGGCAGCGCGCCTTGGTCGTCGTCCACAGCCACAACAGGCGAAATGCGTTGGCGTCGTGCCGGACAATCAGCCGGGCAATCGCCAGAAACGCACCGGCCAATGCGAAAGCGTAGAGCGGGTTGCCGGTGATGATAAGGGTCAGGCACGCTGCCAGCGCGATCGGCAGCGACGCCTCGATCGGTACGCCCAACCACATCGTTGGTCGGGTCACGGCCAGGAAGAGCGTTTCTTCTCTAAGCTTTTCGTCGTCCATCGCGGCGCACTCACGCGCCGCCGGTTATGGTATCGACGATCCACTGCGCGCTGAACACGATGAAGATGCCGACGATGACCGTCACGAGGAGACCGAGGCTTGCACGGCCCGTGAAGAACATGAAGCCGACGATGACGACTGCGATCACCGCGATCGTCTTGGCAAAAGTGCCGGTCAGCCAGGTCTTGATATTCTCAGCCATCGATGTGACGCCATCGGCGGCCTGGGCATGCGCGGGGTCACTCAGCAGCATCGAAACCAGCATTGCGGCGACGATCAGCGCCAGCGTCTGGACCAAAGCGCGGCGACGTGGCGGGAGCCAGGTGGATAAGGTCGAAACGGAAATTGTCATTCGGTCGGTCCTTCTCTCGATGGCGGTGTCCCGTCGCCAAACACCATCATCGAGGCGGTTTGGGCGCTTGCGGAAATGTCCCAGGCCCGCGGTGCTTTCACCGCCGTCTGCACAATGCGAGGCTCCTGGATTGGCGTTTCGGATGCGGGTCTTGGAGGTGCGGGCCTGACCGAGGCTGCGCCGGTTGGCGCTAATCCCCTGATCGCGGGAATGATGACCGCAGAGCTCGCATAGACTCTCGCCACATAGCCGTTGCCAAAGCCACGGGCCTGGTTTCCGGTATTGTACATCGAAAGAGCAACGGAGATCGCGCGATCGGACGAACCCTGGGTGCGCGCCGCGTCAAGGAAGTTGCTCGACAGGACCCGCGCTGCGGCGGCGAGATTGCGACAGGGATCGAATGTGTCCTCGACCGAGAGGCCCAGCCATCGAAGATTGGCGCTGTTGATCTGCCCGAGGCCGAGGTCGATATTATAGCCCTTGGCGATCAACGACCGGGCGATCCGGGCGGCTGCGGCAGGCGTCGCGGGTATTTCGGGTCGGACGCTGCGGGCGTTAACGCCGATGGCCAACGTGTCGAACTTGCTTTCGGCATGCACGACGGAGACCAGTGTTTCCGGCGCGACCGAAGGCGCGCATTGTTGCGCGAGGGCGACGACACTGGCCAGTTGCAGGATCATTGTGATCCCATTTCGGCTGAGTCCGGAACCGGCGTCAGGCGCTCGATATTGGCCAGTGAAAAGGTTTGTTGCCGCCCATCGGCAAACGTCATCACGACACGGCGGCGGGTGGCGGAGTCGCGGTCGTAAACTCTCGTCTTCGCGACACCGCCGCCGCTACAGCCGGGAAAGGAGCCGCCGGTCGCCAGCTTTTGCCAAAGCTTGGTCATCGGGGGGATGCACGCGCCATATTGCGTCGCACCGCCCGGATTTGAGAGGCAAAGCAGAACCTGGCAGCCAAGGTCGTTGGCTCGCGCCGGAACCGTCTGGGCGGACATCACCACGAACGGCACGGCAAGGGCAAAGCGCAGGCGCTGCATCTGATTTCTCCGCTTTTCAGCGCCGCTGCATTAAAAATGCGCCGACCGCTCTCCGTTGAAAATCACCTTTCTTTTGAACCCGGCGCGGCATTTTCGGGCAATCCCCCCACAAGGGGGGAGTGCGCCGATCAGATTTCGTTCGATGCGGCGCGCAACCGGCGCTGACCTTCCAGGAATTCCTCAAGCGCTGCCGCTTGATCTGGACGTAACGCATCGATCGCGCCGAGATGGTCGAGACGCTCGTCCCCGAGCAGAATAGATGGGCATCGCCCTTCGTAATTCCCCAGATTGGGTCTGTGCTGCTGATAGCCGATCAGTGCGGCCAGGCTGGGTGCGAACGTGCACGCCACTTCAGGCGGATACACCAGCCATTGATTTTCGTACGGCTTCAACCACCCCAGGCAGTAGCTCACGATCATGCCCCGACGCACATCGAATGACCGGTTGCCGCCAGCGCCGTGAAGGGTCGATCCGAGAAAGACAATCGCAGATCCCGGGCTGCATTCCACGGCAATTGGTTCCGCGGGAGGCTCCGGATTCAGCGCATTTGCGGCGTGACTGTGCGGCCAGATCACGGTCGTCCCATTGTCAGCCCGATAGTCGGTGAACGGCCACATCACGTTGATCAGATATTCGATTTCTCCGGTCTGGCCGCCCCACATATCCTGATCCCGGTGTGGAAACTGCGGCAGGGCACCCGGGTGCAGTTCAAGGGCCTGGGCCAGATTGAGCTGGATCGTGTCACACCACGGGCCGAGTACGGCCTGCGCCATCTCAATGATCTGCGGGTTCTGGATGAACGCCGGCGCATGTCGGGATCGCTTGAGCAGACTCCCGAACCGCTTGGTGCGGGCACCATAAAATCCGCCTTCACAGAACGGCGTTGCATCAAAGTGAGGCGCAAGATCTGCCGCCAGCAGACCGACGTCGCGCACTGGCATCAGGTTCGGCACGACGCAAAAACCCTCTGACAACAATGTCTCGCAGAGCGAATGATGCGGCTCAGACCCGAGCGTCGCGGATGCTAATTTCGTTGCCATATCATGATCTCCCGGTTCTCAGGCAGCCGCGCGATCGAGATCCATCAGCTGGATCGGCGTGAAGATGCCGGATTGGCGCAGCAGGCCCGGTGTCGCCGGCGAAATATCTATCCGCATCGCAGACAGGCCGCGGTCGGCGCTGCTTGGCATGCCGAGCGGAAGGCATTGCCAACCAAATGCCAGGATCTGCTGAAACCACGCCCACTCAGCAACGCCGGTATATGTCGTGATGCCGTTGCAAAGGGCATGTTCGACCAGAGCGGACACGAGACGATTGCGCATCGCAAGTCGCTCGCGAGCCTTCAGCCGACGCGCCAAGCAAAAGCGTGTAATCTCGCGGACCGTCGGGCCTGCTGGCGGGATATCGTCACACAGGTAGGGGAAAATTGTGTCGAGGATGTGCGGTCGGTCGGTCCGAAGCAGACGGGCAGATCCGCAATGCTCGCCTGTCCCGTCGGTCACGACAATATAGGTCGCTGCGTCGTCATCGAACTGGTCGATCTCATATCGACCGGCGAGAACGGGAATGTCCCAGCCAAGCAGATCAACAAAGACTCGCTTGCGTTCCTCGAACATCGAGCGAAACACGCGGTCACTCAACGCCTGTTCAATACCATTACCAATAACAACCATAACGCACCTCCTCGTGAGAGGCCGTCAATCGAGCAGTTTGTAAGGAGCGGCGTTATCCCCAGAACTGGGGAGATCAGCGCCGGAGAATGTCAGTGAAGCTGATGGCGCCGTCGAATAGCGCCCGAATGGCGAGCATCGTTCGCTTCGTCACACCGTAACGGTCGCGGGCGTCTTTCAAATGCTGGGTTACCGTTTCAACCCCAACACCAAGGATCCTGGCGATCTCCCAGTCGGTCTTTCCCCGCGCGACAAGCGCAACGCATTCTGTTTGCCGATCGGTGAGCTGCGGGGCGGGCGGAATGGGCGCAATGCCCGATCGGGCTATCTTGCGGGCGGCCTCGAATGCAAAACTGCCCACGAGCTGGACCAGCGGTAACTGCGCTTCCTCCAGTTCCTCTCCGTTGCGCATAGCAAAAGAGCATGATCCGTTCGCCTCTCCCGGGATATGGGCGGGGATTGTAAATCCGTCGCCGAGGCCGGCTGTGCGAGCCGCAGCGAGTACGGCGTGATCGCGCGGGTTCAATGTGATCAGCGTTGCCACCTTCGACCAGGCGAAGCCGACGGTCGTGGTGTGGCTGGCGCGATGTATCGGGTCGGCCGCATACAGCCGACCCTCTTCGAACGTGTCGACCCAATCTCGGGGATAGCTGACGAGGCGAACGATTGTGCTGCCAGGGTTCAGTAAGTCGACGTGATGCACCAGCGCAAAATATCGAAAGCCCATCACTGCCGTGATTTCTTCAACAGCCTGCATGAGAGCATGAGGGGTGGTAGCGGCACGGGCCACGGTGCAGAATGCCTGCACTTCGGCAAGGGTGATCATGAACCGCCGATCTGCTTGTGCTACACGAGAGCCTCAATATTGAGATGGCCATCGCGAACAGCGCGAAGCACGAGCTGCGTTCGACGGCGGACGCCATAACGTCGGCGCGCGCCTTCGACATATTCGTGAACCGTGTCGCGGCTCAGCCCCAGAATCTGGCCAATTTCCCAGTCGCTTTTCCCTTGTGCCACAAGATCCAGGCAGTCGATCTGGCGAGGGCTAAGCGCTATTGGTACGTTTACCAGCTCATCAGGACCCAGAAGGGTACGCGCTCGGTCGAACGCAACCGTGCCAACCAAACGGGCCGAAAGAAGGTCCGGGCTCGAAATCATCTCGTCGCCTTGGCGTGCCACCGTGAATATCGCGTCGGGCTCGTCGCGCATCCGGATCGGCATGGTGAATCCAGCTGCCAGTCCGTGCGCGCGGCCCCGCTCCAGGATTGATAGCTGGCGCGCATTGGGCGCGATGTAGTCGCCGATCTGATCCCAAGTGAGCCCGGAGACGGTCTTGGCACAGGCGGCGTGGACCGGATCCTCCATATAGAGGCGCGCATCCATAACCTCCTCGATCCAGCGCACCGGGTAGGTGGTTATGAGGAGAGCTTTGCGGGTGGTCCGTTTCAGATCGACATTATGCACCAATGCGAACCAGCGGAACCCAAATTGACGCACGATCGCGTCGAGCATGGATTTGAGTTGGTCGAGGGTCGTCGCCTGCCGGCATTCTGCTTCGAACGCAGTGATGTCACCCAGGCGACCGGCATCTTTCAAACTTCCCATAATGAGAACGGTTCGCATTTCAATTGCGGCTTAGTCCAGCCACCATTCGGCGAAGCCATTGAAAAACAAGACCGGCTGCCTCCGGCGTCCAACTCCCCGCAAGAAATGCACAGGTCGTCTTTAACACGAGCCGGCCGATGCTATGATGAAAGGGCGCGCGTGACACTTTACCCGCAGGCAAAGTGTCACAGCCGACAAAATGATGAAAATCTGCTGCAAAGGGGATTCACTTCCACCCCCTATCTGTGCTTGATTCAATCCTGTTATGTTGCACGCTCCGATCATTGGCGACGGCCGCCCGCAACTGGATATGCCCTGCTTGCTGGAGATGCTTGCGCGGTCCTCGTCTCGACCGCGCTATGCTTTCATGGTGCTCAACCTGATTGCACAGGCTTCTCGATCCGACGGCAGCGCGGGGCCGTTGGTGGCCAAGGGCGGCGGCCTCATTCCTTTGCGTGACTGGCTTTGTGATGCGCTCACCCCGATGGGGCAGCGTGACCCCCGGCGCGTTGCCCTGGAAGAGCGGATACGCAGCGATCTGGCAATGTCAGGCGCATTGCCCGCCAACGTCGATCAGGCGACGGCAATCCTCGACGACGCCATCCGTGAGCAAGTGCGGGCGTCGGGAAAAACGAATGTGAGCCGGGCAGTATCTGAACTCGTGCGCGCTGGCTTGCTCAAGCGGCACTATCAGGGCTATTGTGTCGATCATCATAATCGCGGTGCGCAGCGCCAAGCCGTCTATGTTCTGGCAGGGTGCGCGCGCGGTCTGATTGGCGGCCGACAAGACCAGCCGAGAGCGGTTCCAAGGCAGGCAGAACTGGCGTTCTAATCGCCTCGGAACTGGCCAAATTTAACATAACTATTATTATCGGATAATCAGATTGTAAGCGCCGGATAGAAATGACACCCTCCGCCAGATAGAAATGACACCCTCGGGGCGTCGGCCAGCGGAACAGCGGTGGCACGGTTTCTCCTGTGGGTCGGTTGCCCTGGGACACGCGGTTATCGGGAGAAACGAATGAACTGGGTCATAGGTTTGATGTGCCTCTCGATTGGCCTTGCGATCATAATCTGGACGAACCAACGGGCGTTCAACCGGCGCAATATGGCGGGAATTCAAGAGTTTCGCTCTTACGGCCACTCGCTCCTGATCCGAACGCTCGAACGGTTCGGCCGGATCGGAGCGTGGTTTCTCATCCTGGCCGGTGCCGGTAGCCTTCTGATGTTCTTTGTGGCGGGACGAACTTAATCCGCAAAGGGAATATCTTTCCCGCCATGGTCCCGACGGCAGCCTAAATCTTCGTCAGCATCGACAACATCTTCAACAGGGCTCCGCCTTAGATCGGAGGTGATCCGAGGAACTGCTCCGGATCGGGCATGGCTAATCAGTTCTATAATCGTATCGGCCGCTATTTTCGATCCAAAGTCCGTTTCAAAATCTGACTTGGACATACGCTCCATCCCCGTTCGCGCTGGAGAGTATCCACAAGCGAGGCATCTACGCCTCGCCCGCTTACAGAGGGTTAGCTCCAACGTGCTGAAGACGCCTTGGAGACACGAGATTGCGGTTGTGTCCATCCATGGTTTGTTCGATCCGTGACCGGCAATAAGCTGAAACTCGATAGATACCTGCCATAGACTACAATCCCCAGTTCCATCGGCTGTTCGTCGCCGAGCCCGACTGATATAGAGTCAGCGTGGTCCGCAGGTTACGTCATCTCAACCCTTCACAGTCTTCGCCGGAAGCCCCCGTCCTTTTACTGCGAAGCGATCAGGCCGATCGACAAGGTGACGCGTCCATAAAGGGTTGCCTGATCATTATTAGCGAGAAGACCGGTCACCCGAGGAGGCCAGTAAAGTACCAGCGGCGCATTGCCGACGTTCGCATCAATGCGCAGCCACAGACCCGACAACGCGAGCGCCGAATGCCTGTGACTTCACCGCCGACGTCTCCAACCGGTCGGTGGGAGCCAGTAGCACAATCCGCTATCCGAGCCTCTTTAGCCATGCTGTGTCCTCGCTAATGAGTATGCTAAGCCGCACCTTCTCACAACGTTTGCGAGTTACCCCTAGGTAAGGAAATCAATCCCTCCGACATTTTCGGGTTGGCCGCTTATATTGTTGAAGAACTATTGTTTTGCCGTTGACGATTGCCGTTGTCTCATCGCCAACAAACGACAGCCCGGGTGCCGGCGCAGTCATTCGGGCGGGTGGCGCTTCCTTGGATTCGCGAAGGTCGAGGGTCGTGCGGTCACTCATAAAGTCGATGAAAGCTAGGCTGTTGTCATTACAACGGTATGTATGACTTGCGGCGATCGATGGCGGGAGCGATGGCGTACTGACGGGGCCCGACGCATTGTCCGGCGGAATGTCGTTTCCCTTGTTTGAACAGGCGGGCAATGCAACCAACACAAGGGACAATTGGAGCAAATTGGCGCGAAATGGATACCGCGCTCCATAAATCAACCTTCTAAAATCGGAGAACATAGTCTGACTCCTGACGATAGTTTGCGAATACGACCAGATCGTCATGAGCATCGCTGCCCAAGGAGAGATACCGCAGCGAGAATAGCGGAAAAGAAGCCTGCCGCACCGAGGCTGCCCAGTCGAGGCCCGAGACTTGCCTCGAATGGTCCATTCTTTTGGATTGTAACTACGGACATCACGACGCCAGCTATAAAATAGCCAGCGATGAGTTCCAAAACGCCGGCAGCAAAAGTCGCTGGCCACCATGACAAACAAGGCGAGCCGACCCAGCCTTGGCTTAAAAGCATGAGGATCAGGATCACAAAAAGGACGGAGAACAATAACCTGCGGAAGAGCAGAATACGACGCAGTAACGCCGCTCGCCGGTAGGAATGCATGCGCGCTCCGTCGCCATTTGCTAAAATCTCTTGACGCCGGCCCCGCTTGTCCGAGTGATTTTGCGATCGTCTCATCGGCGTGATAGCCCTGCAACCTCGAATCTAAAACGATCTTTGGGTCGCTGTCGTGGCAGAACCGCGAAATGGGATGTACAAAACGCGGCCAAGAACATTCTAGGCACATGTCTCGAAATCCACTGAGCAGCCTGCAACGGCTCAAAGAGGAAATTCCGCCGTGGGTGCGGCCAGGGGAGCCAATACCCACGGCGTGGCCCGTGCAGCACAGCGGAGTAGCCATTCCAGTGGCACCTTTCTCGCTTTGCCGGCAGGAGCCAAACTGAGTCGTGTCTCAAATCGAGGTCTCGTGAAGGGGCTGTGCGCGCCAATGGCCTGGCTTTGTCCCCCAATAACTCCCAGGGCCGCGAGCGCATTGAAGCGCAAGCCAGACTTTGCCCATGGCGTGTCGTAACGTCGTAAAATGCGGGCGCATGAGACGCCATCATTGACTTCGCTCGGTTTCGGATTGTGGTTTGGCCGCCTTCTTTAGCGGACGCGAGCTGCGGAGCGTGAAGAAGGTCATCAGGCTGATAAATGCGGCGATATCGTAGAGCCCATATCCCACGGCAGCGCCCAAGGCGCCGGTTGCCCATAGGCTTGCTGCGGTCGCTGTACCAGAGGCTTGGCCCCCATGTTTGAGGATCGCGCCTCCGCCGATGAACCCGACGCCGGTGATTAAGCCCTCCAGGATTCGAGCTTGGCCGGTGGACTCCCTGCCTAGAACGGCGATCGCGATCAGCACGAAACCGCAACTCGCGACTGCCACCAACGGAAAGGTTCGGATACCGGCGCTGCGCTCTTCTCTTTCCCGGTCCCAACCTATCGGAAGAGCAAGGCCATAAGCGACGCCCAGATTGATGAGGTGAGAGCCAATCTCATAAAGGGAGCTAGACGCGATCGGCATTTGGCCCGTCCGCTCCAGATTCAGGCGTACGCAGGACGGTCAATCGTGGGACGATTGCAGGGCTGGGCCGGTGTCGAAATCGGCTGGGTTTCAGCATGTCAATTCTGGCCACCAAAAGCTTTTTCGCCATACGATGCTCTTACTCCTGCTGTCTCTGGCGTGGGCAGGAGTGTCGAAGGCTCCTGGCCAATTTTTGGGGACGCCCGATCGTCGAGAACAGGCCCCATCGGCACCTGGGACAAGCCCCGACTACCGGTAGGATTGACAGGGGCCCTTTCGCGATCTTCAAGAACGGGCGCGAACAACGCACCGCCAAATAGGCCGAGGTCCTTGGCCTCTGCCCGGCCCATCGCCGCCAGCAGGGCAAATGCCGCGACATAGGCATCGCGTTGCGCGGTGACGAGTTGGACCTGGCTGTTGAGCAGTTCCTGCTCGGCGTTGAGTACGTCGAGCACATTCCTGTTGCCGACAGTGTTTTCCGCGCGCACCCCCTCCAACGCTAGTTCATTTGCAGAGACGGCCGCGCGAGACGACATGATCACCGCTTGTGTCGCGCGGTGTCGGGAAAATGCAGCGCGAGCGTCCGCAACGACGCGGCGTTCTACCAGTACGATCTGTTCGAGAGTCTGACTGGACAGCGCTTGCGCGCGTCTCACCTGGGCGGCGGGCAATCCACCTTGGAATAGCGGAATTGTTGCTGAAAGACCGACTGTCGCGGTCCGTTGCGACTGCTGAAAAACCCGTCCTGGCAGTGAGCTTTCGAGAGAACCAAGGTAATTGTTGTAGTTACCGCTGCCGATCGCGGAAAGGCGAGGTAACCGGGCTGCTGCGGCCACTCGAATATCAAAACGCGCGGCATCCGCATCGGCTTTTGCTGCAACGAGTTGAGGATTATTTGCCAGTGCAATTTCTACTGCACCGGCTGAGGTCGTCGGCAGACCAGGCAGTTCTGGGGGCTGTTCAAGCGACCGAGCGGGCAAGCCGACAAAGCGAAGGTAATTCTCAAGGCTTGAATCAAGTTGCGAGCTCACTAATTCGAGCTGGCCCCGCGCGAGCGCAAGCCGTGCTTGGGATTGGGCGACGTCCGTCCGCGTGAGGTCGCCGATCTCAAACCGGTCGCGCGATGCTTGGAGGTTGGTTTCGAGTACTGCGACATTGCGCACATTGAGATTGACGATAGCGTCATCGCGGATGACGTCCATATAAACTGACACGATGGCGGTGAACACGTCCGCTTCACTGCTTCGAAGATTGGCTCGCCCGGCCTCAACGCGCGCGTCGGCAGCTCTTATGGCGTTGCGCACGCGCCCGCCCTGATACAGTGGGAATGACAGGTTGGCGCTGCTGCTGACGGCTCGCAGCGGCGCTGAGAAGCTATTTGCTGATCTGACCAGGAATTCTTGGTAATCAGCCGTGGCACTCAGCGTGGGTCGCGCGGCTGCCTTCGCGATCGGAACCCCCTCGTCGGTCGCACGGAGGCCGGCGCGAGCGCCGGTCAGAGATGGATTGGTGCGATAGGCAGCTACGAGTGCCTCTCTCAGGGTCTCAGCATTACCCGGTGCGGCGCCCAATAGCGATACCGGAAGGAGGAGCTGAATTTTCGTGCGCTTCCTCATCGCAGTGCCGTTGCAGACTGCTGATTGGTCGCTCGGTCATGGCGACGATAGTGACCGGGCCGGGGGCCGCGGGCATAACCATCAGACGTCTGCGGTTCCTGGCGATAGACGCGCTCACTCACGCGCGGCGCGGTCATTGACGGAGGCCGACAAAGGGCCCTTCTCATCATAAGGCGGTTCTGATGAAGTGGGGCCAAGAGCCCAGCTCCCCCGCCGGAGTGCCGATAAGAACGACTCGCGAGCGCCATCCAGCATTGGCCGCCGCGTCGTACGATTTCAAAATTGCCAGACCGGCCGTCATTGCTTTGTGCCATCGAGCAACCGACGCTCCGCACGCCATTGATCCCGGCTACGTCGATAGCAGCCAGTTTGGCCCCCAGACCCGACGGGCGAGCAGCTATCCGGCCTTCCGTTGCGGCTCACCGCGTCCAGCTCCTGGACTCGGCTGCCCCACGCTTCTTCCAGCCGGACGATCTGACTCTTACGAAGTCTTGGGGGAATACGATAGCGTTCGGATTCAGGTTGACGACCACAAACGATGATCACGCCGTCGCTAACTTCAGGCGAGCGTGGGCAGGGATCATCGCCATAGACCTCGAGCGACACAATCCGATCAGGCGGTGATGCTCGTACACCGACGCTGAGCGCGATGGCCACCATCCCTGCAAGGCACCCTGCGTAAGCACGGGCACGGCGCTCCATTGAACCGGCATCCTTCCTCCCGACGCAAAAGTCGATGATGAGCTATTGCGTGCCACCTTATCGCTATCGTGACGCGAACATTACATGATCTTTAGAAAGCGAAGCTTTCGTGTTTAGCGATGGCGCGGCTGACATCTCCATCTAAAATCACGTGGATGGTTTGGAGGATGATTCGCTATTATCGAAAGGAACAAAGCACCTCGGCCGGTATTCGACGGACGGCTCGCCTCAGCTCCAAACGTTTATAGCGGGAGAGAACAATGCCCTTGTGGCGGACGTCGATAGCGGTTTCGGGCGCGATTTTATGCATGTCGCTTAGCGGCTGCGTCAACTCAGCGCGGCGGCCGGCGTTCACCTATTATCAGGTATCGTGCGAAACTCCCGGGGCGGTGGCAGCCAAATTGCTACCGCCGGTGGTAAAACCGGAGGACGAAATAGGCTCAGATCGATCGCACCAGTCTCAGACGCCAGCAATCGGGCCGGAGAAGGCTGAGACCTGTGTGATACCCGTCGCTAGGTCCAGCTCCGGCTACTCTCGCGGCTATTATCCCAGAGGTTTTTACGGCCAGAGCTTTTATGGGGCTGGAGGGTACGGGCTATTTGGCCTTGGTGGTTATGGAGTGCGGCATGGCAGAGCGAGCCACGGTTTCTCGGGCCATGGACCAGCCAGACATGGCGGGGGCCATCCTGCCGGAGGCGCGCATCATGCAGGCCGCCATTAAAGCTACATCTGTCAGCGCGCGCGCTGCACACCCTCGGCGCGGTAGTAGCGATCCCGCATTGCGCTTCAGGCTGCAGGCTCGTGTTGGTATCAATGCGGGCGGAACTGTCCGGGTCAAGACGCATTCATCGGCTTTAGTTGCAACGCCGTCCGCGCAAGCAACGTGCGCATGGCAGCTAAAGTTTCTCTCGGCAGAATTGGCTCCGGTCATCATCGTCAGATGCAGATCGTTTGCGACGAATCCGATCCCCTGGCCTGTATCATTCGGACGAGGTTCATCGCGGTCCGCGTATAACGCTCTTGTCAACCAGAGTTGCAATGTCCTGTTGTCAAGTTGTGTCCGCTGACACACAAGAGGAATTCCCATGACCGATACCGTCGTACCGCCTTTGGCAAGGGAACGTGCCCAAGGCATGCTCTGCCCGGTTTGCAGGGTTGATCTCCTGCTTTCCGATCGGCAAGGGATCGAGATCGACTATTGTCCGCAGTGCCGCGGCGTTTGGCTCGATCGTGGCGAACTCGACAAGATCATCGAACGCAACGCCACGCTTGAGGCCGATGCGACGCCGCAGGCTGCGGGCGGCATGGCCCCAGGGCCCGGCTATTCGCAACCAGCCCCCTGGGGCGGAGGCTATGGCGGTGATCGTCATGGCGGAGGTCACGGTGGTGGCGGTCATGGCGGCGGCCATCGAGGCGGCTTTTTAGGCGGCCTATTCCGATAACCGGAGCATTGCTCGTCACAGGCCGCGCCATTTTTAATGTGGTCCTGAAGCTCTTCAAACGGGCATGCTCATAATATCCTTGTAGGCAGAAAGAAGCTTGTTCCTGACCTGTAGGGTTGCTTCGAAACTGATCGAGGCCCTTTGCTGCATGAGCGCGACCGTGGCGATATCGGTGGTTTCACCGCGCTCATAGGTCTCGGTCGCGACGTCCTCCTGCTCTTGGAGGGTGTTGACCTGCTGGAGGGCATTTTTAAAGGTCGTCGCAAAGGACGGCGAGCCGCCCGCGACCCCGTCGGAACGGGGGGTTTCGAGCGGCTGACTGGCGCCTGGGACGGGGCGAGCCGCGGCGTCCCGCAGAGCCGCGTTTCGCTGCAGCACGGCATTGCGAATGGTCATCACATCTGCAGCACCAACACTCGTCACTATATTTTCCTTCGAGATCATCGTGAAACCGGAACAGGAATTCGCACTGAGTTGACAGGCCGAAACTATCAACAGGGTCCCGCAACGCCCAGCCTAAAGCGCGATGAGTTACCATCCCGTTAACCATGACATCGGGCGAAGGTCCGGCCCTAAAACGCGCCGTGGATGGCGCGTTCTTTATCGTTGGGCACTGTCCTGGTCGAACCAGGGTCTTCAACCTTTGTTCGAGCGCCTTGAGGTAGAAGATGAAGCGGCTGCGGTCGCCTGCCCTGCGATCCGGAACGACCTGTGCGTAAGGGGAGAGGTCAAACGCTGCGCTCCTGGACCGGCGGATCGCCTAAAAATTGCGCGATTAAAACAACACCGACATCGACGCGGCTGACGAACAAGACGGCCTCGCTTTGTCGATAAAATAATGCGTCTTGACCGGCATTGGCTAGGGGCACTGGCTAGCGGAAGGAGCCACTTGCACTACTGCCGCCCACAGGACCCAACGACGACTTTGGCCGTCAAATCATCGCGCTGATCAAGGCGTCGACCGATACGGTTGCGAAGCGCGTGTAATTGTCGGCGACGCCGTAAGGCAGGAGTAGCGTCCGATTGCGCACCAATCCGCCACAGCTATACACGACATTGGGAACATAACCGTCACGATCGTCAACACTGGGCTCGATGAGGGGATCGGCTAGCCGCCCAAGCACCTTCGAGGGATCGTCGCGGTCGAGCAGCGCTGCGCCGATGCAATAGTTTCGGACCTCTCCCACCCCGTGAGTGAGCAGCAGCCACCCTTCTTCAATCTCAATCGGCGATCCGCAATTACCGAGCTGGATAAATTCCCAGGACTCGGCTGGCTCAAGAATCCTCGTGCCGTCGACCCAGTGAAAAGGGTCATCCGAAGGAAACAGCCAGAGGTTCTCGCTGTCCTGGCGTCCGATCGCCATGTAGCGCCCCCCGATCTGTCGCGGAAACAGCGCCATACCCTTTCCGTCCGCCAGGTCACCGGTGACCGGGCGCATCGTAAAACGATGGAAATCCTCGGTTTCAAGCATCTCCTGCCGCACACCGCGTTCTCCGACTGCGGTATAGGTGCCGACATAGGTGTGCGTGCCATCTGGGCGTTCGACGCGTGTCATCCGCAGGTCCTCGATCCCGCGGCTTTGGCTTTCGACCATCGGGAATAGAACGGTCTGGGAAACATCGTGGCTTGCCGAGCAGTCGAGCGTGAAGGGATCGCCGTCCTTCCAGCCATCAGGTCGAACCAACTCCGGCGGAGCCGACACCTGAGTGGGCATATCGAGCAGAACCGATCCATCCGAAGCCCAGATGCCGGTGCGGAACGTCACTGACGAGAGATGACCCTCGCCAATCCCGCGCAGCGACAGGATAAAGCGCAAGGCACCCGTCGGCGTCCCGCTCTGATCGGGATGAGGGACAACGCTGGGATTGAACAACGCGGCCGATTCATAGGAATACTCCGCGCTGAAGTAAGCGCCGATGAGCAAGCGCTGGTCGCGGCTGGGCGCAGCCTGACCGGATACTAGATTTGCGACCGCGTCGAAACGGCGGAGCAACGTCGCCTCGACGTCCGGGTAGCGTGTATCGAGCGAGAGGCGGACCCGCGCGAGATCTCGATCGAGCTTCGCGGCGTTGAGCGAGAGCACGCGCGCAATGATGCGCGCACCGCGCGGCCGGCCGGCCGAGGCATAACGCGCCGGATCGGAGGGAAGGAATGGACGACTGACTGTCCGCGCCGGATCTGGGCGCAAAAGGATCGGCAGGTGGAACACCGGAATGGTCGCCATCTGAACTCTTATACTCCGTTACCCCATAAATCGGCCGTAAGCACATGAACTCACCAAACGCCATTGCGCGGGAACCGATGCAAGCGGGTGGACAGCGAGGGTCAGGCTGCCGCTTAATGCTGGCATGCTGCCCGAATGCTACGGCGTTCCAGAAGCCGGAATATCCTCAACGCTTTCCCGGCCATCATCCTCGGCGGGGGGAAGCTGCTCCGGTCTTTCGTCTGGACCGCTCGGAAGCGAGTCGGGATGGGGGTCGGGCGGAGCGCTTGCCATTGAAAGTTTCTCCTCTAATTTCTCAAACCTGCGACTTTCCAACTTGGTTCCGGGTCCAAGCACAATCCGGTGGCTGGCGAGAAGATATTGGTCCGGTGGGCTTCCCGCTCTTTTTGTACTTCTATCACGCCATCTATCAAAAAATTGTCTCCCGCCTAAACCGTTGCAAGCGATCGAAAATGGGCGTCGTGAGTCTCTTTAAATTGATACTGATGTTTAACCCTTGACCATCAGGGTGGCAGTCGAGTGATGACGCGGTCATCTGTCACATCTGAAGATAAGGCCTAGATGCAAGCCGACAAGAACTTTTGGTCAAAAGCCGGACGTACGCTTTGAGAAATTAACAGTACCTGCCAGGCCCGTTCCCGCAACGTTCATCGCGTGAAGCGCATAGCGTTTCTCAAGGTGTGGCGATCGGCCACTTCCGATTGAGGAGAATGATCATGAAACGATTTCTGATCGCCGCGGTCGCTGCGCTCGCGTTCGGCGCGCCTGCCATGGCCCAGTCCCATGGCTGATTTGGGGGGCAGCCCTACCACGGCCAGCAGTCCTATCGGGGCGACGCCCACGCCCGCGGCTACAATGGCTCGGTGTATGCGCAACGCGGAGGGTATTATTCTCGTGGCCCGGGTTATGGCTATAACGCCCGCGGCTACAATGCCCGGGCTGCGCGCCACGAACGGCGCGAAGAGCGGCGGCATGAACGCCGGGAGCGGCGGGGCGGTTATGGCTACTATGGCTACTGAGATCGCGATAACCAAAAGGTCATCCCTCGTTGGACGGGGGACCTTCGCACGAGGAAATGATCATGACTGAGTTAGTGCCCACATCGACCCCGACACCGCAGCGCGCGCAGGGCCTGCTCTGCCCGGTGTGCAGGGTGGACCTCGTGCTGGCGGACCGGCAGGGCATCGAGATCGACTACTGCCCGCAATGCCGGGGCATCTGGCTCGACCGTGGCGAGCTTGACAAGATCATCGAGCGCAACGCGGCCTATGAGGCGGCGGTCGCTCCCCCTCAGCCCGGCCCCGCAAGTCCGCCCCCCGCTCCCGGCTACGCCCAGCAGGGTCCGTGGAACGGCGGTTATGGCGACGAGCATCGTGGTGGGCATCATGGGGGTCACCACGGCGATGGCGATCATGGTGGCTACCGGCGCGGTGGATTCCTGGGAGGATTGTTCCGACATTGACCGGATCAGAAGAGCGATCAATGCCCGATCGTTGGGTCTTTGAGTATGCGCAGGAGGAGAACCACCGTGATCAGAACGATCTGCCTGGGGCTGAGCGCGGTTGTCGCCGCAGGTCTGATAGTCTCGCCCGCGGGCGCACAGCGCAGGACCCATGGCGCCGGAGTCAACTGGAGCGGCGGGCACGGCGGGGTCAGCTGGGATGGAGGCCACGCCTATGAGGGGGGAAGCTATGGCGGCTACCCCGCTGCTTCGCCCCCGTCTCCTGCGTACAAGCCACCACCCCCCACGTACAGGATGTCGCAGCCCTCACCCGATCCGATCGCTAACCCTTACCCCGAGCATGACCGGCGCGGCGGCCATCGCTCTTCAAACCGCGGCAATGGAGCCGATCGGCAACAGTGAAGGAGCTCCATCGGCCCCGCACGACCGGCCCCAACTTGCTAGGCTTCCGTCGCTCGGCGCCGAGCGCGCGTTCGGTGGCTCATACCGGCATGTTCAAGATGGTCTAATCCACCCACGTCAGCCGCCCCGTTTACACTCATCGTTGCACCCGTGCGGCATACAGGAAGGCTCCAGTGATTTATCTGAACGGCGCTACAAAGGTTTAGACCGTCGCAGATTGGAAGCGAGTTTGGAGGCCGGTCGTCGCAAAAGTCTTCCATGTCGGTGACGAAGATGGAACATTAGGCTCCTGCGCTGGGAGAACGGCTCGAACATCTCATCGGGACCTTCCGGATCAAGCAACTTGGTGTCGGCTAGCCACTCCCCCAGCGAGGAGAGGTCGGGCAAGACATAGTTTCGCAGAGACCGTCCCGGGGTTTGAAGTGCGGTTATGGTCTCAATCAGCGACTCGGTTTGCGCGAGCTTCGCGCTGACAATGGTGCGGCTTACGCCAAGGTGCTCGGCGACGAGCCCGTCACGGATGGCGGCGATCGCCAGCGCCGCGTCGGCCGAGCAATCAGACGCGGCGGCGTCGATCGTGACGTCGCATTCGGTGTCGAGGCGCAGCGAGCGATTGTTGAAATTGGAAGAGCCCACCCTGATGATCTGGTCGTCGATGATCGTTACCTTGGCGTGGACGTAGATCGCCTCCCCCGCAATAGTGCATGGATGATAGAGCCGGAAGCGACCGTAAGTGTCGCGTTCGCGCAGAGCCGCGACGAGCCGGGCGCGGGCAGTGTCCATCGCGATCGGCTCCAGCCAGCCGTTCGCAGTGGTCGGATTGACGATAACGATTTCCGGCCCGTCGGGCTCCTCCAGGCGGCGTGCGATCGCTTCGGCGACGCGCCGCGACGCGAAATACTGGCTCTCGGCGTAAATCACCCGGCGAGCACGCGCGATCAACGCCACATACAGCGCTTCGATCTCATGCACCGACTCCTGATCGTCCATTTTCGGCAACGTCCGTGAGATGCCTACAGGCAGATCGGCGAAGTCGGCGCGTAGCCCTTCCGGCCAGCAATTGCCGCGACCCTCGACGGGCTCGAGCGGCCGCCCGCCGGCGGCGCGCCAGCGGTCGCGGCAGGCATCGCCCAAGGCGCGCGCCGCTGGACCCTCCAGCGCCATTGCAGCATCGTGCCAGGGGCCGTAGGGCTTGCCATCCGGTTCCACCCGACGAGGTTCTTGGTCATCGTGCGCGCGCGTGTCCCAGCGGTCGCGGGTCATGTCGATACCGCCGCAGAAGGCGACGCAATCGTCGATCACGATGATTTTCTGGTGGTGAGATGCCGCGACCGGGTGATGACCATCGAGTTTCAGATGGATTTGCGGATCGCGGATCCAGCGTAGGATCGTCAGCAATGTGCGGCCATGCAACAGCGTCTTCAGTGCGCCCACATCCCAGCGAAGGATATGGACCTGAAGCCCGGGCCGACGCTTCACCAGCCAACTGATAAACGCGCCCACGGTCGGCGGCCCTTCATTTTCCAAATCGCCGAAGCGAATGCGGGCATCGAAGTCCCAGCCGACCAGGATGATGCGCTTTTCCGCCTTCAGCATCGCGGATCGAGCCGCGGTGAAGTAGGCGTCGGCATCGACGATCACCGACGCGCGCGTGGCCTGCTCGGTTCGCCAGAAGGCGCGGCGTGCCGTCGCGCCCGCGTCGATGCTTTCGTTCACGCCCTGCGTTTCCACGTGGCCACTCGCCAAGCGTACCAGAGTGCAAGGATCACGATGACGGCGGTGGAAACCGGCGCGAGGTAGCGGTCAACCGCGGTGTAGCGCTGGCCGAGCAGAAAGCCGGCGTACGAGAGCGCAGTCGTCCACGCCGTCGTTCCGAGCGACGACCAAACCAGGAAGCGCGCGAGCGGCATCGGCAATAGGCCAGCCGGGATCGATACCACCGAGCGGACGGTGGGCACCATCCGTCCAAGGCACACGAATGTCGCGCCGTGGCGGCGAAACCAACCTTGGGCGCGTTCCACGTCCTCCCAGTCGAGCGTCAGCCAGCGCCCATGCCGATCGATCAGACCATGCAGCCGACCTACGCCGATCGCGCGGGCAGCGAGATACCATGCCAGGTTGCCGGCCATTGCGCCGCCCGCCCCGGCAGCGATCACGCCAGGAAGCGACAGCGCCCCGCGCGAGGCGCGCAGTCCGGCGAGCGGCATGATTACTTCGGAGGGAAGCGGTGGGAACACCGTCTCGGCGAACATGAGCGCCGCGATTCCCAGATAACCGAGTTGATCAATCAGCTGCTGGATCCAAAGCCCCAAGCCGCTTCTCCTACATGTTTGGCTTCGAGCCTGCGGCAGCTTTGCCTAACGAAGCAACTGTCTAATGCTCGCCTGCATTCGAGGCGAACGGGCGAGGGATGATGCGGCACGGCCTGGACGTTCGAGCTTAGCACACAAGGGGCAGGCACGCATTGGTTGCGTCTGGACCTTGTGTGCCAAGACTGAGCGCGGGGAGTTGGGATTCGTTGGTTGTGACAATAGGCCTCGTCTTTTTTTGGCCGCCGCGCGAGCATTGCGGATGCTTGCGATCTCGTCCAGGGCAATGCGCGCGCACGGCGCCCAGATCCAGCGCAAATGCGGATCCTGGACAAGCAGCTGCTTGGAGAGAAGCCGGTGAACCGCCTCCAAAGGCAGCGGCGACGGTAAGAATACAGCCGGATCGGAGTGAATGGAGACTTTTCTGAACATACGAGTCAAAACCGGTATTCGAATGTCTACGATGTCGCTATAGCGCACGACAAATGACTCGCATTTTTTCCCTCATTCTCGGTACTCTGCTCGCCTCGTTGCTGGGGCTGAGCTCGGTCGCACACGCAGGGGAAGAGCGCTCGAAATCCCTCGTCATTGCGGCGGAACAATTTACAGTGTTGACCGGGGGCAGTGACTCAGACCCGGTCGGCGGCGGGTTGCTGCCTAGCGACCCGGTGGGCTTTGCGCATCATCACGGCGAGTGCCACAGCGATCGTGTAAATGTGCGACATGAGACAATCCCGTTTCAGATCGCACTTAATCAGGGTCCGTTGATTCCTGGGAATCCAGGGCTGAGAGCAGGGGTAATTGTCGCTCCTGGGTTGCGGCCTCCTAACGCATAGCGACGAGCCCGCGCCGGGACGTGACAGGTCCAGCGTCCGAGCGCCCAATTACGGCTGCGCGATCTTCGAACAAGCTGAAAAGCCAGTTGTTTCGTCGTGAGGTCTGTAAACCGTCTCCAGGACGGTCCACGCCTTACTTGGCGGCAGGGTCCCACCTCATCGAGAGCGGCGGCCATCGCTGTGTCGACCGGCGCGTCCTCTTCCCAATCCAACTTCTTCATGGGAGCACCTTTGTGCCCTTTTCACTACCGTCTCTCGCAACCTGGCGGGCCGATGTGCCTGCATCAATCGTGGTTGCGCTGGTTGCGCTGCCATTATGCCTTGGCGTCGCCCTTGCGTCAGGGGCACCGTTATTCTCAGGTCTGATCGCCGGCATCGTCGGAGGGTTAGTCGTTGGTGGTTTATCGAAGTCGCCATTGTCGGTGAGCGGGCCAGCTGCAGGCCTTACGGTGATCGTGCTCGACACAATCAACGCGCTACCCAGCTACCCGATTTTCCTGAGCGTCGTTGTGCTCGCAGGACTGCTCCAACTGATCTTTTCGCTCACCCGCGCTGGAGTTCTGAGCGAGTTTATTCCTTCCTCCGTGATTACCGGCATGCTCGCCGCCATCGGCCTGATCCTTATTCTAAAACAAATCCCATTCGCGATCGGGTACGAAGTTGAAGCCGAGGGTAGCTTCCAGTTTTCATCCGGGAGCGGAAATACCCTGTCCAATCTTTTGCTCGTATTAAGGAGAAAGTTCGAGCCAGGCGCACTGGCGATCAGTGTAGTTGGCTTAGCGTTTCTGTTCTGGTGGAACGCTGCAAAGCCGCAAAATGGACCGCTGCGGTTCCTGCCCGGCCCGCTGGTCGTGGTCCTAATTGGCATCATTGGCAATGCGCTGTTCGGAGTCTTGCTACCGTCCTGGCAGATCGGCAAAGAGCACTTGGTTCAGGTCCCCGTCGCGAGCAACGTGGGCGACTTCGCCGGACTGTTCGCCCTTCCAGATTTCTCGGGGATTTTGAGCGGCGCTGTTTGGGCAGCTGCGGCTACTATTGCGATTGTCGCAAGCCTGGAGTCGATGCTGAGTATCAAGGCGATCGACGACATCGATCCTCGCCGTCGCACCACGGATAAGAATTGGGAACTCATGGCACAGGGCGGCGGCAATATCGTCTCCGGGCTGCTTGGAGGCCTGCCGGTCACCTCGGTGATCGTGCGCTCCTCGGCCAACGTCGACGGAGGGGCCCAGAGCAAAACATCGGCGATGTTGCACGGATTATGGCTGATGCTGTGGGTCGCGCTCATTCCTTCGTTACTCAACCTTATCCCTCTGGCTGCGCTCGCAGCCGTTCTGATTGCGACCGGCTACAAGCTCTGCACGCCCAAGCTGTTCATCGCGCGCTACCGCCAGGGCTGGACACAGTTCATTCCGTTCTTAATCACGGTCATTGCGATCGTATTCAGCAACCTTCTGGAAGGAATTCTGGTTGGTCTGGCGGTCGGCTTTGTGTTTGTGATAGCCAGAAACTTTCGCACTGCGGTTACTTTCGCCTCTGAAGGGGACGATTGCCTGGTTCGTGCACGGCGCAACTTGTATTTTATTCACAAATACGAGCTTCTGAAGCAGCTGAACCGTGTCCCAGACAACAGCAGTCTGCTATTAGACCTGTCCGCTACAAACTATGTCGATCTCGACAATGTCGAGATTATCAATGCCTTTATCAAGGCTTCCCAGTTTCGATCAATCAGCGTCGTCGTTCGTGGCGATCTTGCCGAACGGACCGCGCCGATGATCGATGCGCCTATCGTTGGAGTGAAGTTCGCATGAGAGAGTATAAACAACTTCTGCTCGCCAACAGAGCCTGGGCGGAAGAACTCGTCGATGAACGAGCAGACTTCTTCACAAGGCAAGCGGATGGGCAAAAGCCGAAGTTTCTTTGGATAGGGTGTTCCGACAGCCGCGTCAGCCCCGAGCAGATGACCATGACCCCACCCGGCGGGATGTTCATTCATCGCAACGTCGCCAACCTCGTCAATCCCGACGATCTCAACCTCATGGCGGCATTGCAGTTTGCAATCGAGGTCCTCAAGGTTCCTCACATCATCGTATGCGGTCACTACGGCTGCGGGGGCATCAAGGCGGCGCTTGGAGCTGGAGTCTCCGGCCACCTGGACCGCTGGCTCGATCGTGCGCGAAACGTAGTGCGCGATCATGCCGACGAGTTGGCGGCGACCGAAAGTGATGAAGCCAAGATTAATCGCCTCGTCGAAATGAACGTCCGAGATCAACTGCTCACTCTTGCCCGGACGAGCGTTGTCGACGAGGCGTGGCGGATCGGACAACCGCTTTGGCTCCACGGCTGGGTCTATGATATTCGCGATGGTCACATCAAGCCTCTGATGGAGCTTGATGCGCAGACACCGCTCGAGGGCGTTGGCCGTCCCGATCGCGTTCTCTTACCAACCGGCAGCAGTTAGAGCATTAAGTGTCGCTCAAGCCTCGGTGGAGCCAGATCTGCCATGCGACCAGACTTCCTCATCGCCAATTGGCCAGTATCGTAATCTCGCATGCTTTTTTCCAAGGGCCGCGCGGTTCGATCTAGACCGCTGCAGTCAACCCAACTGGCGCGCGCCCCTGGTCGGGCTGGCGACCGCCGTCGGCGCGACCAAGGGCTCAAATTCCTTAAAGACGCTTAAAGTGAAACGGACCGACAGTTGGCGAATACAGCGACGAGTCATGGAGAAACTAAGGCCATACTACAGAACATCTTACGCTAAATGCGGAGCATATGGGATGCCGATTGCTAAAGATGGGCACAGTACTAAGTCAATTTTGACAATGACTGGACTCGTCGTTATCATAATTAGTGTAGCTGTAACTCTGCTGGTATTGAGAAGCTTACATACAATGCCCGCTGAACATTCGCAGCGAACAGTGGTTTTAACGCTAGTGATTCCACCCGGGGGATCGCAAGCAGTCAACGCCTATCTGGACGCAGGCGATGGGCTGAATCTCTCGTGGGCCACCAACGGTCCGGAAGTTGCATTTAATCATCAGTTGGAAACAGGACACCGAAGATTGACCGTGCTGGCTTCCGGGCTGTCGAACACAGGGAAAGATCGCTTCAGCGCAGACCATGGCGCACTATACGGCGTCCTCTTCCGGAACTTCTCTCGCAATCGTGTGACCCTCACCGTCAAGGGAACTGGCACTTTTGAATATTTCAGGTCCGTGACCGCCACCGCTGGGGTGGCGTCAAATGACCTAATGCGCTGAAGCTCCGATAGCCGGACAAGCTCAGCATCATCTATCCGGCGAGCACGGGCCGCAACTTCGAAGAGATTCTGCGCGTCATCGACTCCCTTCAGCTGACCGCCAAACACAGCGTCGCGACGCCGGTGAACTGGCGGCAGAGAGAGGACGTCATCATCGTCCCCTCGCTCAGCGATGATGAGGCCCACGAGAAATTCCGAAGGGCTGGCAGACCCTGAAGCCCTATTTGCGTGTCACCCCGCAGCCCCAGGATTCAGTGCAGGCGGTCGCCGCGTCGCAGAAGCCACTGCCTAATCAAACCCCCGCGTCCACGGGCTCGCCTCGAAATGCGTCGAGGATGCGGCACTCATCGACGGTGGTGTGCCCGCACTGTTTGAGGAGACGCTCGAGCGTGGCTTCGAGCGCCCTGAGGTCTGTGATCTTGGCTCGGACCTCGCGGAGGCGGGTGGCGGCCATCCTGTCCACCTCCGCACAGGGGGCATCGTTCGATCGCTCCGAAAGGGCGAGAAGCCCTCGCACGGTCTCGAGCGGAAAGCCGAGCTCGCGCGCCTTCCGGATGAACCTGAGACGCTCGAGATGATGGCGGTCATAGACTCGGTGTCCACCCGCGCTGCGGCCAGGCTCGGGCAGCATCCCGATCTGCTCATAATAGCGGATGGTCACCACCTTGCACCCGGTGAGAGTGGCCAACGCTCCGATCGAGAAGATTTTACCCATGCCCTTGAACCTATAGCAGCTAGAGGCCCTATAGATAGTCACGAGCCTGTGTTTGTGAATGCGGAGAGCTGGCTATGAAGGAGTGCTGCGGCGATGCTGGCGGCCCGGGTCGCGAGAAAAGCGATACGGCGCTGATGATCTCGTTAGAGCGCTCCACGGCCCCTCTCGCGCCGACGACGGCGCGCGTTGTAGCACCGCGCGATGGCGATGACTGCTGCTCAGGCAGCTCTTCCGGTCGGGGCAACGATGCTGCGTCTCACGAGCCTCAACCCGGCCCTGACAGAGGAGCGCACGTGATGGGTGACGACTGCTGCTCGGCCAAGGAGCAGGAAATAGCCGCCCTGAGCGCCCATTTGGGCGTGAAGCGCGTGCTCCAGGTGGTCCTCGCGATCAATCTGGTGATGTTTGTTGCTGAGTTCACGGCCGGCCTGCTGTCGAACTCCACCGCGCTTATGGCCGACTCGGTCGACATGCTGGGAGATGCGCTGGTCTACATACTGAGCCTCTACGCCCTTAAACGCAGCCTGCGTTGGCGTGCCGGCGCCGCGGTCGCGAAGGGCGGGATTATTGCTGCTTTCGGGATATGGGTCATGATCGAAGCGGCGTCGAAGCTGGTCAACGGCGTGACCCCCGCCGCCGGGACGATGGTTCTGTTTGGACTGATCGCGCTCATTGCCAACCTTACTTGCCTCGCGCTGCTCTACCGCTTCCGTCACCGCGACGTGAACCTGTCCAGCACGTTCGAGTGTTCGCGCAATGACGTCATCGCCAACACCGGAGTCCTTCTCGCTGCCGGCGGCGTCTACGCAACCGGCGCGGCCTGGCCAGACATTCTCGTGGGCGCGGTCATCGCCGGTTTGTTCTTCCGCTCTGCGATCCGGGTGCTTCGCCAGGCCTGGCCACAGTTCAGGTCCGGCAGTCCCGCCGTGGCGGTGGCGTTGGATTGAGACATAGTCTGCAAACAAAGGAACTTTATCGATGTTGAAGCAAGTAACCGCGCTGGTCCTGCTCGGCGCTGCCTTCACCTCCCCGGCTACGGCAGGGGCAGCCGGTCGGGCGAATGCCGTGATGTACAAGAATCCCGGTT
Organism: Sphingobium sp. GW821-FHT02B05; assembly: GCF_059421905.1. Classification (NCBI taxonomy): domain Bacteria; kingdom Pseudomonadati; phylum Pseudomonadota; class Alphaproteobacteria; order Sphingomonadales; family Sphingobiaceae; genus Sphingobium; species Sphingobium sp. GW821-FHT02B05. The sequence continues at coordinate 75,816 of NZ_JBWKVW010000006.1, read as the reverse complement.
GCGCGTGCTGCGACGGCCACGCCGCGGCGCTGCGCAGTGCAGGGCTGAACGTGAAAGTGGTTTCGATCGAGGATCTCGCCGCTTTCAAAGCGCGCGCTGGAGTGCCCGGCGCGCTTCAAGGCTGTCATACGACGATGGTGGGCGGCTATGCCGTGGAAGGGCATGTGCCTGTAGCAGCGGTGCAGCGGATGCTGAAGGAGAAGCCCGCCATCCGCGGGATCGCTCTGCCCGGCATGCCGTCGGGATCTCCTGGTATGTCGGGGCCGAAGACCGCGCCGTTCAAGGTGCTGAGCTTCGGCGCCGGGGGCACGAAGGTTTATGCTGTCGAGTAGCTGGCGCGGTGAGCCGATCAATCCCGAGGGAGGTGGACATGTCTGATGATGATGATGATCTCGATTACCTTCAACGCCGCGCCGAAAAGGAGCTCGAGATGGCGCAACGGTCTGTGACCCCCGAGGTTACGGCTGCGCACTACAAGCTCGCGGAAGCCTATCTTGAGCGTGTCGAAGTCCTACGGGCGTCAGCAGCGGCCGAGCCGGATGGACCCCGCGGAGAAGCTGCTGCCGGGTTGCCCGAAGGGCGAGAAGCAGAGTCCGGCCAACGGACAGAGCGATGATCTTTCGGCAGCTCTTCGAGCCAGAATCCTCGACCTATACTTACCTGATCGGCTGCCGCGACACAGGAAAAGCGGTGCTGCTCGACCCGGTTCTCGAAACCGTCGATCGCGATCTTGCCGTCCTGCAGGAGCTGGGACTAACGCTCGAATATACGCTGGAAACGCACATCCATGCGGACCATGTCACGTCGGCGTGCCGGCTACTCAGCCTGACCGGACCAAGGGTCGCATATCCGGAGATGGATGGCCTTCCATGTGCGGACGTTGGCGTCAGTGAGGCCAACCCGCTTGGCGTCGGCAGCCTCACCTTCCAGCCCCTTTTCACGCCGGGCCACACCGACGCGCACCACAGCTACCTTATCGATCTGCCCGGCTCGCGCCGCGTGTTCACCGGTGATGCCCTCCTGATCGACGGCTGTGGCCGCACGGACTTCCAGAACGGTGATGCGGGGGCGCTTTACCGGTCGATCCACGAGAAAATATTCACGCTTCCCTGCGACACGCTCGTCTACCCGGCGCACGACTACCAGCACCGCCATGTCACGACGGTGGCTCAGGAGTGCGAGCGTAACCCGCGGTTGGGTGGCGGCAAGACGCTCGAACAGTTTATCGACATCATGACCGCCCTCGACCTGCCCTATCCGAAGCGGATCGACATCACGGTGCCGGCCAACCGCCTGTGCGGCGACTGCCCCGAGACGCAGAATGCCGAGGCTATGGAGCACCTCGGACCTTCGGTTCAAGGCTAGCACGAACCGCCCTTAAAACCGCGACAATGGCCGCGAGACGATATAACTTAGACCATATACCGCGACGAAATCGACGCGCTCGGCAACACGCCGCCGATCAGGCTCCGGCGGGCAATCGAGCAGACCGGCAGCGAAATCCTCGGCAAGGCGGAGTTCATGAACCCGGCCAGTCGGTAAGGGACAGGGCTACCCTCTTCATCATCCGGGACGCCGAGCGCAGCGGCAAGCTTCGGACGGTGGCTTCATCGGGGCTCGCCATCCCGCTCTGGCCCGACGTGATTCCGGGTGGGGTGACGATCTGGGCGGCACCGCGAGCGAGCCAGAACTTCATGCTTATCGGCCCGGCTGTGATGATCCCGATGATCCTCGCCTATACGGTATGAGCATACTCGGTGTTCCGGGGCAAGCGCGGTGCCGAAGGATATCTCGCGCCTGACGACCCGCACTGACTGGCTCCGCCGTATTGCATTGGCTGCTCGCCATCTCGGCCGCGAGCGCCACAATTCTAGGCGCCAGCGTCCATTCATCCGGCTCGTGCTGAAGCGCTGACGAGAGGTGGGGGCTCGTCGCAGCAGGCGCCTCTTCGGTCGGAGGAAGGTGCCGCCCCGCGCCCGACGCATGTTCTAGCTCCCGAACATGACAAGGATGTAATCGCCGCTGCATATTGGCGTGAGGCTTCCCAGTCATACTCTCGAAGCCGGGAAGCCGGGATGATGTTGAGCCCCTTTCAAACCGGAGATGGGTTGTCGCCAGCCTTCACCTAGTGCCGAAGAAAGCAGGCCTCTCGCAAGAGAGCGTCGGTTTTTGAACTATCAACAACGCACTCGAAAGGCGGACCGTGATTCAGATATCCGTATGCGGCCGCCGCGGTCTGGACAAACTCGGCTCAGCCGAGAGGCTCGTTCTCGACACTCTGCGACGGTGGAAGATGCGCCGCGCGGAGAGATTGGCCACACTTCCCGTACTTCACGAGCGGCTGGCTCCTCTCGGAGGCGCCATGCTGGCGGTTCCGCTCGACGACTTCTTCAAGCAGATCACGCCATGGCGCAATTGTCCTCACAGGTCCAATATCCGATACTCGGATCAGCTCATCTGTGACGAAGTTGCTACCCTCGAGCTGCTTCAAACAGCCGATGATCGCTTCGCTCAATCGCACCGAACGGGCTCGGCGTGGAATGCCGCCCGGCTTCTGCTACTCTCAGCGTGGGTCCTGCGCAGGCAATTCACCACTGAACTTGGCCTTCGTTTTGGTTCTTTGCCGGCCCTTCAACCTCGTCACAGTTCCAACAATTCCCGAGAGTTCGTTCATGCGCCATTCGGCTTTCTATCAGACCCGACCTGAGGTGAGGGATGTTAGCCACCAACCACGGAGAGACCCACATGGGCGGACACAGGCGCTATGGTCGCCCGCAAAGGGTTGATCCCGGCGAGCAGGGTTTCCCCTACGAGGGACGGACGGGCACACCACTAGGCCAGTACCCCGAAGAGAGAGTTTCGCGGTCGATCTCGTCGTTATTTGTGCTTACCGGACTAGTGGTCTGGTCACTACTCGCCTGGACCGCCTACGCGCTGGTCGATCCGGTACTCAACTGGGTAGCGGCCAATGCCGGTTTCGTGCTTGATAGCGGTAAGGGCCTTGCGACAGGGGTCGGCAAGGAGGCAGCGGACGTAGCGCAGAACATCAACGCCAGCGGCTTTCTCGGCCAGGCCGCTATCTTCCTGAAAGCAATCCTGAAACCGCTCATTATCGTCGTCTGGGCGATCGGCATCCTCGCTTTCCTCGCTGCCCCCCGCATTCTGCCAAAGCTCATCGGACGCTTCGCGCGCGGGCGCTGATCGCCCTTAGGCTTAAATCCGCCGCCGGCGTGAGGCGGGGCGTGTTGCTTCCGAACTTGACAATTTACGGTGCAGCCTTGCGCGCATCTATCCCGTTATGCTGCGGGCTGGTGCGCCGTCATCGGAGGCCGGCCCCCCGCTGCCACCGCTTTGCGCGCCCGCCAGTGTTCGAGGAATGAAGCTCGCACCTGATCGCCGCAGGGGCTGTTGGCCTCATCCACCCTAAGGCGGCAACGACGAGCACCACCACGACGGCAAGAGCGAGCAGCGCGGATGAGTCTCGTTGCACGCCCGATCTCCTCCTCCCATATTCGCCGTGCACGTTCTTGTCGGTCGTCCATCCTCGGAGCTGGTGCGCCGAGCTGAGCGTGTACCTGGCCCCTACATACACATCCTGGGCACAGCTCGGATAACGCATCGCGGCTCTTCGCGCAGTCCGCGCGAACTCGTCAGCCGATCAAAGTCATGCCCAAAGCGCGTCTGGCAAGCAGCGTTCGTCGCCGCTTGACTCGGGCTGCGGCAGAGCGCTGCAATGCGATGGCATCGCACTCGGTTGACGACGGTGACGTCCCAGCCTGCGCGGCAGCTATCCGGGTTCCAAGCGCGCTTTCGTGAGCCAACAGACTCTTCAACGCCGCACGCCCTCGCCCGATCCTACTCTTAACGGTGCCGGCCGCGACGCCGGTGGCAACCGCGATTTCTTCTATCGACAGGCCCTCCACGCCGGACAGCAAGACCGCCTCCCGCTGTTCTTCTGGCAGTCGGTCCAGCGCGCGCGCCACATCGGTCAGCTCGATCTGTTCCTGCTGCGTAGCTGCCGAGACGAGTTTGCGATCGGCGATCCGATCGTCCCATTCGCCCACGAACCGGCTGCGTCGCCGGCCACTTAGAAACACGTTACGCAGGATCGCGCGTGTCCAGGCTTGCAGATTGCTGCCGGGCTCAAAAGACGCACGTGCCTTCCACGCTCTCAGCATGGTTTCCTGGACGAGATCCTCGGCCGGGTCCTGACCACCTGACAGGGATCGACCATAGGCACGCAAGCCAGGTCCGCATTCGACCAGCTGGTGCCCGAACCTCAGCTCCGCTGCCGAAAGCGCCGTTAGAGAATGGCTTGAGGGCGCGACAGGGGCGACGCGGGCAAAGCCTACAGGCACTGCCTGTCGCGGCATCGCACCGAGGCTCTCATCATGCCAAGCGACTAGCGTCTGCTGGTCGACAGCACCCCCGCCTTCCAACTCCTCCGCACGGCTCTCGTGAAGTTCCAAATCTGCTCCTGGTGCGCTTAAAGGCGGGTATGGATGCGGCCGCCTCGAACTCGGCATCCCCATTCCGGCGAGATCGCGAAGCCTTTGCGACGCGGCTCCCATGGTTCTGGCGGGAGAAGATCTTGGGCGAGGATTCTGCGCTAAAATGTGGTATCTGCCCCGCTGTGGGTTATGCTGGCGTCCTGGAGATCAGGAAGGGACCTCACCTATTGTTCGAGCCTGTCGTCAAGCATCCCCGAGCTGATGGGTCGCCGGTGAGCTGCTTAAACAACCTTCGATGGCGGGGTCGCACGGGGCCGCTATCGGCATCGCCATCTGCCTGGCGGTCTGGCTTGCCGACAGCAGGCTGGAGCAAGGCGGTCCGTTATAAAGGAAGTCGCCACTTCGATACCTGCCGACTGACGCTCAGGGATTGAATCGTACTCCAAACCCCATCATCGCGCGCTGGCGGGCGGTGTGGTCACTGTATCGAGAATATTTGTAAGCCGCGTTGACGTAGTATCTGTCGGTGAGTGCGTATTCGACGCCTCCGCCGGCCTGGTAGCCGTCCGTGCGGTAATGGTCGTAGAAGGATGTCTGACCGCGCGGTGCCGAGAAACGCTTACACTGCTCATTGTTGACGTAACCTCCAGAGGCATAGGCCAGGATGTTCGGCCTCACCAACACGCCCACGCGCGCGGCTGCGCCGAGCTCCTCGAACGACTTGGTGCAAATCGTGCCGCCGACCGTGCCTGATGAACAATTCTCGCTCCACTTGTTCCCTCGCCAATAGCTTCCTTCGGCACCAACGACGAAGCGGTCGTTGATGACCCCGTCGAAGCCGCCGGCGCCACCATAACCGAGCTTGTTGCGGTGGGTGCCCTGAGACTGAAAGCGATCCAGACCCACCTGCCCTTCGGCCCGGAACCCTCGAAAGCTGGTTGTCATCTGCGCTTGGGCGGGTTGAACGGCCAACGTCAGGAATGCGGCCGTCAACGGGACCATTAAAGTTTTTTCCACAACCAGTCTCCAATATGTCATCGTGAGGATCCGCCTCAGCGGACAAAGCACTCGTTCCGCCCGCAACTTGTTGCGAGATCGGCGATGACCAGTGTTCGGCGATAGTCCATGCTCCGCCCGCCGATGGGAGCCGTCGGCGGGGCTGGCCTACTTGGATCGCTTGCCGCTTCCTCGCGCGGAGCCTGACTCGGCATGCGCGGTGGACGAATGGCCGTGGGCCTCTTCCGCATGCTTTGCAGCCTCTGCGTGATTACCGCGCTTCTGGTGCTCGGCAGCGGCGCGATGAGACTTTGCCGCCCGGTCGTGGTGATCAGCTGCGCCTGTATGGCTGTTATTACTCATTCTACTTCCTTGTTCCTAAGGGGACACTTCGCAAACTCGCGCGAAGGCTGCCGTTGCTGCGGTGGAGGCAAGAGGAGACAAATGCTGATGTCTATACCCTTCCGCTTGAACCGCTCGACTGAACTACCGCGCCATTGATGCATCCCCATGCCCCGCCAGTTACAAATACGTAATCTACTGAATTTCCTTCGCGTCGAACGCTTGCAGCCGATGCGCCGACTTCGATGGCAGATGCATCGGGCCTGGATTAGTCGAACGGCCGGCACGGCGTCTCTTCGCGTGAGCACGACCGAGCAGGAGGCCGCCGTTCCCGCGGTCATATATGACGAGCCCAGTTCGAGACCCTCGGCAACCACCGTCGCATTGTGTCGCGAAAGGCAGGATAGGCACCGAGCGATGCCAGAGTTTCCAGCGCAAGCAGCGCAGCGACGCCGATTGTCATCAGCAAGAACCATCTGAACTCAACAGCACGACGAGCCGGCACCCGTCGCGGCCAGCGGGCGCCGTCCGTAGCGCTCGCGCCCGCATGCTGGGTGACGGCGGTAGCTGACGGGGTTGGGCCGCACAGGAGGACCATCTGGTTGTAGGATCATCGCATCTGCAGCGTACGACGCCGACCGGACAGCGAGAAGGACAGCATGCTTCCGTGGGGCACTCGCGAAAGCGCGGTGGTCGATATAAGGTCACCCTCGACCGAGCGAAATTTGATGCGCAGGTGAGGAGCGTTCGTTATCGGAACCAGGAGCAAGGGGTCACGGAAATCCCTGCCACAACGTTCGGTTGCGCATCGGAAGCGCAGGACTGCTCGGGTGCTGCCTGCAACGGGCTTGAAGCTGATGTCGATCGTCCCGCCATTGAATTCGACAATGGCGCCATCGCCGGTCCGATGCCGACGCGGCAGGTCCTGATCCGTCTTGGCCGACGTCGCGGTGGGAACAGCGTCCACGCCTGCCTCCAGCCGCCCTGCGGCGGAGAGCAACACGGCGAGCAGGATGATCAGAGCCGACATCGAACGCCCCATAATTGGGGGACTATGCCCCACCTGATCAGGAGAGGCACCAAGTGGGAGGCGGGTAACATATTTGTAATTGCCGATTCAGGTCGAGCTTAAACGACGCTGCGGTACGCTGTTCTGGGCCACGTTTGCAGAGACGGGCGGACGCGCCGACGCGGCCGCCTAAGCTGCTGTTCGGATGAGCTGTGGTCGAGCCGGACCCGGTCGTGGTGCCTGGTACCCAGCAAGGAGCGCTCGAGGGCCGGAGCAGCAAAGGGCGGAAACTGCTGCCGCTGATCATGGCCGGTGCGTCAGCACCGCGCGCGACGGCAGGCGTATCGACACGATCAATCCGGGATCGTTGTCATCAAGCGCGACCACACCGCCATGGGCTCGCGCGATGGCAGCTACGATCGACAGCCCTAGCCCGCTGCCTTCGGTGGATCGACTTGCATCCAACCGGACGAGCCGTTCCGTCGCGCGGATGCGATCATCGGCGGCTATGCCGGGCCCTTGATCGGCAACCTGTATCTCCGCTTTCGCTCCAGTGCTGCCCGTTACAACCGTGATCGAGTCGCTGCCTGCGGCATGTTTCATCGCATTATCGATCAGGTTGCAGGCCGCTTGCACAAGCAACGCCCGCGCGCCGCGCGTCTCCGCCGCACGAAGGTCGGCAATCAGGTGGAGGCCGGCCGCCTCGACAACGGGCTCGTAGAGTTCGATCGCTTCACGCGCCACATCGGCGAGGTCGAGCGGCTCAAGCATGATCGCCGTGAGTGCATCGACGCGCGCCAGGACGAGGAGATCGTTGATGAGCTTGAGCAGTGCGTCGATGTCGCGTGTGGTGGCGACGAGGAACTGCTCATCTGCCGAGGCCTGCCGCAACAACGCGAGCTCCGCCCGGACCTTCATTCGCGTGAGCGGTGTCTTCAGATCGTGCGCCAGCCCATCCGTTGCCGCACGCAAGCTGCCGATCATTCGTTCCACTTCCGCGAAACAGGCGTTCACCACCTCCGCGAGGTGATCATATTGATCGCCGCGTCCTGTAACCGGAAGGCGTTCGTCCAGCCGTCCGGCTAGGAAGCGCGCCCCCGTCTCGGCAGCACGTTCGACAAACCGCAGCGCACGTCGGCTGATCCACCAGCCGAGGCCAAGTCCGATCAGTGCCGTCGCGGCGATCGACCACCCGAGCGTTTCAAGATAACGTGCGCGAAGCTGATCGCGGCCGTCGGCAAGGTGCCCGACCAGCAGCCGATTGCCGGAGTTCAACGACACCACCTCTGCCTCGACCCGCCTCACGCGCAGCGTAGGACCACTGCGGAACGGGATGTTGAGGATTTGCCAGCCTTGGCGCTGCGCGCCGCTCGGCCATCGATCAAGATCCCCCGCAACCACTCGGCCGTCCGCCGTTCCAACCAGATAAATATAGTCGCGCGCATCAGCCGAAGGCTGGGGCCGGGCTATGAACCGCGCGAGCTCCTCAAGCCCGCCCGAGCGGTAGCGTTCCATCAGGCCGGCTACCTCGGCCTGGACCATATGTCTCGACTCGGCTTCGAGAACGCTGAAGGTTCGGACATATTGCAGCGTAAGAGCGGCAACGGTGGCCAGCAGCACGGCGAGCGTGACCCACAGCGCGCCACGCATCGTTGCCGCTGATGTGCGCGGCGGCCTAACAGGCATCAAGCCGATAGCCGGCGCCCCGAACCGTGTGCAATAAGGGCGCTTCACCTTCCGCTTCGAGCTTCGCACGTAGGCGGCTGATATGGACATCGACGAGGTTGGTGCCGGGATCGAAGCTGTAGTCCCAGGCGGCTTCGATCAGCATGGTCCGTGTGATGACCTGTCCGACATGCCTAAGGAAATAGTCGAGCAGCTGAAACTCCTTGTTCGAGAACTCGATACGCCGATCGCCGCGCCGACCGACCCGCGTGAGCAGATCGAGTTCGAGGTCTGCAACGCGTCTCACGCGTGGCGGGGTGGTAGATCCCTCTCCTCGCCGGATGATCGCGCTCAGACGGGCGATCAACTCGTGGAACGAGAACGGTTTTGTCAGATAGTCGTCTCCACCGGCGTTCAGCCCACAGATCCGATCATCAACCTGGCCGAGCGCACTGAGGATCAGAATGGGCGTTCGTAGCGCCTGGCCGCGAAGAGCTTGCAGGACGGAAAGGCCGTCGAGAAGGGGCAGATTGCGATCGAGGATGATCGCATCATACTCCTTGGTCAATCCGGCGGTAAGACCGTCGATGCCATTATCGGCAAGATCGCAGGCGTGCCCGAGCTCGGCCAGGCCTTGGCAAACGTAGCCGGCGGTCGCCTTATCATCTTCAATAAGGAGAAGTTTCATAGGCACCCGATCCACACTGAATTTACTCCGACCGCCAGAGGGGGGAATGCCAGCGGCCGGAGCGTCAGCTTGGGGCAAAGTGTCTCTTCCACGGCTAGGAATGATTGGTCCGCCCAGGGGTAAGCGAGCCACCCATTCGCCGATTCGAAGCATGGGATTGCCACTAACCAGCAGCAGTGGTTCGTATCAACACCTCCTCAGGGCTAGCGCGCACCGATCTGGTCCGCTGAAGCAGGTATGACACCGTTACCCGCTACCGTTTTAAAGCGGACATTACAATTGTTTCATGAAAATGGATCGGCATCGATCTACGTTTGCCGAGATTAATTTTGGTGTCAGTCCGGCAGCAGGTGGACGGTTCAGACTTTTCGACGATCGAAATGTTGTGGGTTCGTTCCCTCCACAGGCCTTCAGGCGCCAGAACTTGCGGGATGGTCGGCCCTCTTACGGACGGTAGCGCCGGGAGCATCCTGGCTGCCTTCACGTAAGAGGACTGTCACGACGAGAGCAGCAGTGATCAGCATCGACGCAGGTACGACCTCGCTTCGCCTGATCGCCGTCGACGCGGTGGGCGCCATCCAGTGAAAGAAGCTCAGCCGGCCGCAGATGTGCCGATGTGCCCGCGCACCTCGTTGGCATAAAGCGTGATGCGGCGATGCGGCGCGCATTTTCTGGCGCGCGAGTTGCCAGCGCTGGGGCGCAACGTTCGATTGATGGCGCTTCAGTTCGTGGAGCCGTTCCTCAAGTTGAATGAGAACGACTATCTTGACGCGGAGGCGATCGCCGAGGCGGTACAGCGGCCGGATGGCGATGGACTGCTCCATAACGGCGTCGACCCTCGACCTGCGCTCCATCACCCGTTTGCGATGGAGAGTACCAACGGGCGAGGCATCCGCGCCTCGCCCGCTTGCAAAGGAGTAGCACTCTATTGCCTCATATGTGTATGGGCTTGCCCAACACTCCCATTGCGGCTTCTTTGAGCGCCTCCGAATGCGTCGGGTGTGCATGACAGGTGTAGGCAATGTCCTCGCTCGTGGCGCCAAACTCCATCGCCTGCGCCGCCTGTGCGATCATCGTTCCCGCCAGCGATGAGATCATGTGGACGCCAAGCACGCGGTCCGTCTTGGCGTCCGCGACGACTTTCACGAAACCATCCGTGTCGCGGTTAGTCTTGGCGCGGCTGTTGGCGGCAAAGGGGAACTTGCCGACCTTGATCTCGCCGTGCTTGGCTGCCTCGTCCTCGGTCATGCCGACACTGGCAATCTCCGGGCTCGTGTAGACGACACTCGGGATCACCGCAGGATTGACGATGCCGGTCTGGCCGGCGATGTTCTCCGCGACGGCGATCCCCTCGTCCATTGCCTTGTGGGCCAGCATCAAGCCGGGAACGACGTCGCCGATCGCCCAGATGCCGGGGATGGGGGTTGCAAAACGGTGGTCGACCTCGATCTGACCTTTGTTGTTGAGCGTCAGTCCCGCCTTGTCGTAACTAAGCCCCTCGGTGTTCGGACGGCGGCCGATCGAGACCAGCACGGCGTCGGCTGCAATAGTTTCGGCCGGACCACCCGCAGCGGGCTCGACGGTGACAGTCGCCGTGTCACCGTTGCGGGCCACGCCGGTGACTTTCGTGCCGAGCTTGAACTGGAACCCCTGCTTGGCGAAGATTTTTCGCCCTTCCCTTCGGACCTCACCGTCGAGGCCGGGGAGGATTTCGTCCAGAAACTCGATCACCGTGACGCGTGCCCCCAGCCGCTTCCAGACCGATCCCAATTCGAGCCCGATTACCCCTGCGCCGATGACTACGAGATGCTCGGGCACCTTGGCGAGTGCGAGCGCTCCGGTCGAATCCACGATGACTTCCCCGTCGATCGGGACTCCCGGGAGGGCGGTTACCGACGATCCTGTAGCAACGACGATGTTCTTCGCGCGGACCATCTTGCCCGCAACCTCGACGCTGTCCCTACCGGTGAAGGTCGCATGCCCCTTAAGCCATTCAACCTTGTTCTTCTTAAACAGAAACGCAATGCCGCTGGTCAGCTCGCCGACCGCCTTGCTCTTTTCGGCATGCATCTGTGGAAGGTTGAGGCTGATGCCGTCGAGGTTAACGCCGAACTTCGCCAGCGCCCCGGACTTGGCTACTTCGTAAAGTTCGGTTGCATGGAGCAGCGCTTTTGATGGGATGCAGCCGACGTTGAGGCATGTCCCGCCAAGAGTTTCACGGCTCTCCACGCAGGCGGTCTTAAGCCCCAGTTGCGCTGCACGGATCGCAGCTACATAACCGCCTGGCCCGGCACCGATGACGAGGACGTCGTATTCGTAATCTGTCACTTAGAACTCCATTCGTCTTGATAGTGGCATTACGCCCCCCCTCATAGTCAACTGAGGCACGTAATTCCCAACCGTCGCCGCCTATTCGCTAGAATCGAGGTAAAAAGGACCCGAGCGTTAGCTGCGGCTATCTGGCGACGTCGTCTGGCCCCCGGGATGGACAGATGGATGGCTGGCGAACAGCCCGACCGCGAACAGATGCCCGAGCGACCGGGCATTGGCAGCGAACACGGCGCCAGCAAGAGCGAGATACGCCCACGACAGCCACGTCAGGCTGGCAATCGTCCGTTCTTCGTTGCCAAGGAAGGCAAGCGTCAGCCCGACCTGCACCGCGAACAGCGCCGCCAGTGCCAATCCGCCCCACAAGCCGAGCCTTAACCGCAGCAGCAGGGCAATACCGAACAGCGACTGAGCAGCGGTGAGGAAGAATTCTTCGTGCTGACGCGCGTCGAGGGGCAGCGCCATCAACCCGCCCGCGCCCAGGCTCATCGCGAGGGGCAGCATGCCGACAAGCAGCGTCCACTGGTTGATCTTGTCGGAGATCATCGTCGCAAGCCCGTTGGCGGCGCGGCCCGACAACACGAACAGTACCGCAATCGTCACGGCCGGGGCTTCGCTCGCGAGCGGGGCGAGCCACTGGATTAGCAGGAACTCGTCGATCCCGATCAGCCGGCCCGACTCGACCATCGATTCCGCGAACGGCTCGGCAGAGGCCAGGATGACCGTAGCCGCGACGATCGTCAGCCCGGCCATCGCCAGCCATTGCCGTGATGGCGCAAGCTTCGTGAGCGCGGCGGCAGGACCCGGGTCATCGTCTTCCTCTTCCTCTGCCTTGGGCAGGTAGCTGACCCGCCATACATAGGCTGCGAAGACAGCCACGAGCACCACGCTGTCGATCCACCCGATTTCGTCACGCAACAGGATGGTGAACGACCAAGCCGTGCCGATCATCAGGAATACCACTTCAGCGGCATTGACCGGCGCAAGATCGATCTGTCGCCTGCGCGTGCGCAGCCAGTAGATGACAACCATTAGCGGCCAGGCGAGACCAACGAGGAGCCGATTGGCCCCCGTCATGTTGGCAGCGGCGTAGTGAACGTAATTGGAGTTGGGATTCTGCCCCGCCGCGTAGGCATAATAGAAGTCGACCGCATATTCCGGCAGCACGGTAACTAGCGCGATCGCTGCAACGATCAGCCCTTGGCTCACCTGCTTTTCGGCGGCCTCGGCGCCCCACGAAAGCATGAACCCCGCCGCAAGAATCGCCAGCCCGAACAGCCCGGCATCGAGCAACGGGTCGGGTCTCAATCCACCCAGCCGAAGCGCCATGGCAGGAATGGTCGCCGCAACCGCGACGCAGAGGTAGCCTGCGAAACGGCGCAGCGTCGCTGGCTTGACGGTGGCTTCCAAACTCTATCTCCTTGTAGTCATGAACGATACCGCTCGTATTTTCCGGACAGATTCACGTCCGCGGCGTTTAGGTCTCGCCTGCTGTCGGCTGCGCTCAGCGCTTGAGGCAGGCAATGATCGCCGACACGACGGCCGCCGTCTCGGCAACATCCCGGACTTTCACGGTATCCACGCCTATTTCCGCTGCGGGAAAGTCATTGCCACCTGCGTAGATCGCGTCGCCGAGAAACAACATTCCGGCCAGCGGCACCCCGCTCTCCTTGCTCAACCGCTTCAGGCCGTAGCCCTTGTCGACCCCTTCGCGGGTGACATCGATCGACGTGGTGCCGCCCAGGTTGATCGAGAGGCCGGGCAGCGCCGCCCGTAGCGTCTTCTGTATCTCGGTCCGCTTGGCGCGATCGGGGTCCCATTCCTCTTTTGCTTCCAGTGGCGCGTCCTGCCCGAGGCCGGAAAAGGTAATCTGGCTGCCCCGATCCTCGATTCGTTCTCCCCAAATGCGCTCGTCGGCAAGCCCCGCTTCCGACAGCGCACGTTCGAAGGCTGCGCGGATGCTCGCCTTCTCCGCGTCGTCGAACAGCTCGGCATAGATCGCGCGCCACGCACCGTCGACGAACCGGTAGAGCTTCGTGCCAGTGGTCGGCATCAGCCACAGCCGCTCGCGCGCGGCGTCAACCGGCAAACGCGAGGCGACCTGCCGGTCGAATTGCGGCCAGTCCCCGCCCGAGATCACCGCGACATCGACCACGGCCAGCAGGCGGGCGAGCGTCGCCGCCATCTCGGCCGACAAGGGCCGCTTGCTCTCCGCAAGCGTCCCGTCGAGATCGAATACGATCAGCCATTTCACGACGCGGTGCCCTCCCCGTCGCGGTTACGCAGATCATTGTGGAGGGCGGTCGCGGCGATCGCCGCATGGCCCATCGCGACGCTGATCTGATCGAGCGACATGACGATATCGCCCGCCGCATAGACGCCGGCGACGCTCGCCCGCTGCTTGGTGTCGACGACGATACAGCGATCGTCGCTCAGTTCGACGCCAAGCTGGCGCGCAAGCGCGTTGTTACTGTCCGACCCGAGCGCCGGATAAACCGTGTCGAAGTGCAGTTCGCAGCCGTCGGTCAGGTGGAGCGCAACCCGATCGCCCGCAAAGTCCATCCGAGCCATCGGGCTCGGTGCGACCGCTATCCTGGCTGCCGCGAGCACCGCGCGATCGTCGGCACCAAGGTCGATCGTCTCGTGTGCGACAAGCGTGATCCGGTCCGAGAAGGTGCGCAGGAACAGCGCCTCCGCGACGCCGTGCGTGTTCGCGCCGATCACCCCGATCGCCAACCCTGTAGCCTCGTAGGCGTCGCACACCGGGCAATAGCGCAGGACCCCCCGCTGCAGGGCATCGCGGTGCGTCTCGGCATCCAGCGAAGGTCTCCGATTCTCGACGCCGGTTGCGATTAGGACGGTTCGCGCGGCGATCGTCATCGTGGACCCTCGCGCTTCGAAGGCATCGGCTTTGCCGTCGACCGTCTCGATGCGGTCCGTCAGGATCGTAGCACCAAAGCGTTTCGCCTGTTCGCGCATCCGCCGCAGCAATTCTTCCCCTGCGATCCCATCCGGAAAGCCCGCGTGATTATGGGAGAGTGGTATCCATTTCGCACGGCTGTGCCCTTCATCGACGACGATGACGCGGCGGTGATAACGGGCAAGGTAGATCGCTGCGGTCAGCCCCCCCGGTCCGCCGCCGACGATCAGGGCATCGTAGCGATCCGCCGTCATGCCGCGTGCTTGACCGGATCGCGGTAGGCGAGCAGCCGCAGCGCATTGAACACCACCAATAGCGTCGAGCCTTCGTGCATCGCCACCGCCGGGCCGATGCCCAAGCCGAGGATCGTCGCTGGCACGAGGAACGCGACGACCCCGAGGCTCACGAACACATTCTGCCGGATAATGCCGCGGGTGTGGCGGCTCAGGCCCACCGCGAACGGAAGATGGGCAAGATCGTCGGCCATCAGCGCGACATCGGCCGTCTCCAGCGCCACGTCCGAGCCCGCAGCACCCATCGCGATGCCAACTGTCGCCGACGCCATTGCCGGCGCGTCGTTGACGCCATCACCGACCATCGCGACTTTGTCTTCGCCGGCAAGCTTCTTGATCGCCGCGACCTTGTCCTCCGGCATCAGGTCGCCCCATGCCTCGTCGAGCCCGACATCCTTGGCGATGGCGTCAGCCACCTTCTGGTGGTCGCCCGAGATCATAATCATCCGGGTGATGCCCATCTCGCGCAGCCGCTTGAGCGCGATCTTGGCCGCTTCGCGCGGCGTATCCATCAGCCCGATCGCGCCGATGTCCTTATCGCCCTTGCGCACCACCATCGTGGTACGCCCATTGTCGCGCAGCGTCGCGATCGCCTCCATTGCAGCAGCGTTCAGCGTGGGGATTCCCTCCACGCCGAACATCTCGGCCTTGCCGATCCACACCATCTCACCATCGACGGTCGCGGTGACACCGCGCCCAGTCAGGCTCTTGAGATCGGTCGCGGTCGGCAGCTCCCGCCCGCCCAGGCGCTCGCGTCCATCCTTGACGATCGCCTGTGCCAGCGGATGATCGCTCAAGCCCTCAACCGCGACGGCGAGCGCCAACAGATCCTCTTCGCTCGCCCCCTCGACGGGCACGACGTCGGTGATCCGGGGCCGCCCCTCGGTCAGCGTGCCCGTCTTGTCAAACGCGATAGCCTTCAGCGAGCCGAGGTTTTCGAGCGGCGCGCCGCCCTTCACCAGCACGCCGCCGCGTGCGGCCCGCGCAACCCCGGACAGCACCGCACTAGGGGTGGCTATCGCCAGGGCGCATGGGCTGGCGGCGACCAGCACCGCCATCGCGCGATAGAAGCTGTCGCGAAACGGCTCGTCGATCACGACCCACGCGAACAGGAGTATAAACGAGAGCGCCAGCACGGCCGGCACGAAGACGCGCTCGAAGCGATCGGTGAACCGCTGCGTCGGCGACTTCTGCGTTTCCGCTTCGCTCACCATCTTCACGACCTTGGCGAGCGCGCTTTCGTTGGAACGTCGCGTCACCTCGATCTCGATCGCCGCGCCGCCATTGATCGTCCCGGCGAACACCCGCGAGGTCCCCTCGACAGAATTGGGCTTCGCACGGGCCGCTTCGACATCGGCGACAGGTTCTTTGTCGACCGGGATGCTCTCACCGGTGACGGGGGCCTGGTTGATCGCGCTCGACCCCTTGATGAGGAAGCCATCGGCGGGCAGGCGCTCGTTCGGACGCACGATCACGACGTCGCCCACCACCAGCTCCTCGACGGGAATTTCCGTCGTCTGTCCGTCGCGACGCACCGTCGCCTTGTCGGGCGCGAGTTCCGCCAATGCCTCGATCGCGCGCTTGGCCCGCCCCATCGCGTAATGCTCGAGCGCATGGCCGAGGCTGAACAGAAACAGCAACAGCGCGCCTTCCGCAAAGGCGCCGAGCGCCGCGGCACCGGCGGCCGCGACGAGCATCAGCGTATCGATCTCGAATTTCCTGAGCTTCAGGTTGTCGATCGCCTCGCGCAGCGTGAAGAAGCCGCCGAAGACATAGGCACCGACATAGAAGGCGGTCGGCAGCCAGTCGGGCGCGCCCGCAACCAGCTTTTCGACGGCGAAGCCGATCGCCAGTAGTGCGCCGCACGCGAGCGCGAAGATCAGTTCGGTATTGGGGCCGAGGAAATTGGCGTGGGCGTGATCGTGACCATCGCCCGGTCCATGCTTTTCCGCGCCTTCGGCATGGCCGCCCGGCCCATGATCGTGCCCGGCATGGTCGCCGGCGCCGTGATCGTGTCCAGCATGATCGGAGCCCGTCCGCTTGCCCGGTTTGACCTTGAGTTTGCCCAGTGCCGCGAGGATCGCCCCTTCGTCGACGCGTTCTTTATCATATTCGACGCGGACGCTGCCCGAGGCGCTGGCATCGGCCTGCAATACGCCGGGCATCTGGCATAGGGTCTCGCCGACGGTACGGGCGCGGCGTTCATGGCCGATCCCTTCGACCTGCCATGTCGCATGGCCGTATCGCCCGCTGATCTCGGCGCCTGCCGCCCGCACCATATCGCGCACGCGTGACAGCGGCAGCGCTTCGCCATCGAAATGGATGCACAGCTTTGCCGGCGTATCGCCATCGGCGGCCAAGACGTGCGCGCGCTCGACGCCGGGCTTGGCGCTCAACGTCGAGACGAGGCGCCCGACACAGGCATCGGCCGCGTCGGGAACCTCCGGAAGCAGGACGGGAATATCGAGTTCGAGCTTTTCGGTCATCACGCCGTCTCCGCGTTGGTCTTGGTTTCTGCCCGCGCATCGCGCAGGATTTCGATGCCGCCCTTGATCGCGATCAGAGCGGTAGCCAGGCCGACCAATAGATCGGGCCAATTCGTTCCCAGCCAAAGCACCAACGCTCCCGCGATCAGTATGCCGCCGTTGGAGATGAAATCGTTGAAGCTGAAAGTGGTCGCCGCGCGCAGATTAACATCGGGCTGCTTGAGCCGTTGCAGCAGACGCAAACAGATATAGTTCACGACGCCGGCGATCGCCGACATCACCATCATTGTCGGCCCGATCGGATTACTGCCCTGGAAATAGCGACGGCCGACGTCGAGCAGGATGCCGCCCGCAAAGATCAGCAGCATGACGCCCGACACGGTTGCTGCCCGGGTCTTCCATGTCCGCCCGTGGCTCAGCGCGATGAGGCTCAGCCCATAGACCGCCGTGTCGGAGAGGTTATCGACGCCATTGGCGATGAGCGCGCTGGAATCGCCAGTCAGCCCCGTGACGAAAAAGCCGGCAGCGATCGCCGCGTTGAGCAGCAGCACGATCCAGAGCGTGCGCCGCTCGGCCGAGAACTTTGCGGCCGGTGCTGCCGTCATGCCATGATTTCCTCGATCAGCAGGAGAACGAGAAAGCCGACAAAGAACATCGCGCTGATAAGCGGCGAGTCCGGCTTCTCGTGCGCTTCGACCAGCAACTCTTCGGTAACGAGATAGAGCAGCGCCATCAGGCCGAAGCTCAGAAAGCCGGTGATCCAAATCGGCGGCAGCAACGCCACCGGCTGCGCGATCAGCGCGCCGATCGGCACCACCGCCGCCAGCGCGCAGGTCAGGCCGATCGCCTTGACCTTGCGATATCGGCCGGCCAGATCGTTGGTGAGGGTCAGGGCCAGGAACAACACTTCGAGGGTCAGTGCGACGGCCAGCAGCGTGCCCGCCTTCTCGCCGGCGATGAACGCGAGGCCGAGGACCAGGCCATCTATCGCCAGATCGAGCCCTATCGCGGCAAGCAGCGCAACCGGACCCTCAAACCGGCTTTCCGCCGCTTTGAGACCGAGCATCACGGCGACGCCCAGCGCGCCGCCGATCAGCGTCGCGGTCGGAGAACCGCCGTGCATGACCAGCGGCAGGATCTCCGTCGCAGCGGCGGCGAACACCACGCCGGCCGCGAGATGCTGCATCGCCGAGACCAGCTTATCGCCGGGCGTGCGCCACCCGGCGATAAGCGCGCCGATCACGATCGCGAACATAGGGATCAGGGCGAATTTGAGCGCTGCCACCGTCAGCGTCCTCCTGTGCTGGATCGATTGGTCACAGGCTTGTTGCCTTACTGCATAGGACCGGAGGCTTGTCCCCTTCATCGATTTTGATTTCGTTGCCCGTGAAGGTCGCGCTCATCGTGTCGCCGACATATTGCAGCCCAGGCGCGGGAGCGGTCAGTACCACCGGCGGCGCGCCCGTTTCGCGCCGTAACTCAAGGGTCAGCCCCTCATCCTTGAAGTCGATGAGGAGCGGGCGATTATCGTCGCACCGATAAGGGTGACGTCCGGGGGTTCCACCAGCATCCCCGCTATCGCCAGCGTGAATTTGCTGTTCCGTTGGAGGAGCCTTGCGAGGCTGCTCAGAACAGCCCGACGACACCAGTAACGCCCCCATGCCAATGATCCCGATCCGGAACGGTGTCATTTGCGCCTCCGGGGGTTCGTGCCGTCGCGACAAGCGGTCAGTGCGAGCGCTATCGGCCTAAAGCCGGTGGCGGACATGAACTCGGTCATCAGGACCCTCGTTAATCTGACAATCATCCAAGCCATTGGGCAACTCCGATCACGATGGTGATCATGACTATGGAGCCAATCAGGAGCAGCTTTTCTTGGCGGGTATCCGCGACGTTGCGAATTCGGGCCGCGACTTGCCAAGCAGGGCGCAACCGGACGCGCCAAGACCCAGATGCGATCCGGTCAAGCTCCGTGTCCGAAAGATGGAAAAACGATTTCACGTCACCCCGAGATCGCCCCCCGAGACCTGTCACGCGAAAAACCGGGTCGGCCCAAGCCAGGTCGATGGCACTTGGGGTCTCTGCCATCGGCGAGATGTCGTCGCCCGCTGCCCATGACGGACGCAAAAGCGTGATAAGCTGATGAGGGTGGCGTTCGAACAGAGAAGCCCAGCGGGCCAAGCGTGAACGACGATCGTCGCTCGAAAGTGCAGACACGGGCGCGGATCGCCCTCTACCCTTCGGCAATCGCCATTTCGCGCGCGTGTCTGATGGATGATTGTGCCTCATTGCCGGTCAACCTGCTCGACCCGATCTTTGGAAGCACGCTTCAGCGGACGAGAGCAGTGCAATGTCAGGAAGGTCGTCAGGCTGAGAACCGCCGCGATGTCATAGAGACCATAGCCGACTGCGGCCCCCAACGCTCCGGTCGCCCAGAGGCTTGCAGCGGTAGCGGTCCCGGAAGCCTTCCCGCCATGCTTCAATATGGCGCCGCCGCCGATGAAGCCGACGCCTGTGATCAATCCTTCGAGCAGACGTGCTTGGGCAGGAGAGGTGCGTCCGAGAATGGCAATGCCGACAAGCACGAACCCGCAACTGGCAATGGCGACTAGCGGAAAGGTCCGGATGCCAGCACTGCGTTCGTCCTTCTCCCTGTCCCAGCCAACCGGAAGGGCTAGCGCATACGCGAGCGCAAGGCTGAAGATATGAGAAAGGGTTTCCCACAATGACGGCGGCATCATCATGCGACCGACCCTGCGGTTTGTCCGATTGCCACCTTTTGAGCTGACTCTCGATAGGCGAGCACCCTCTTGCAGGCCATGGCGCGCGCGCCGGGGCGCATTAGCGTAATCCGGTCGCCGCCTGAGATCGACACGTTGAGATTTGGACCCACATAGGTCTGCCCGCTTGCCGGCGAAGTCACTCGCACCGGGGTGGCGTTCGGTCTTGTCTTTATGTCGAGGGTCAAGCCATCGCCGAGGAAGTCGACATCGATGCGTGAACCATCAGGACAGGCGTAAAAATGCTCACCGATGAAGTCGGGCATCTTGCGATCACGGGATGCTTCGGCCGCGCGTTCGGCGGTCGATGGGGAGCAGCCGAGCAG
The DNA here is from genome assembly GCF_059421905.1 of Sphingobium sp. GW821-FHT02B05. Classification (NCBI taxonomy): domain Bacteria; kingdom Pseudomonadati; phylum Pseudomonadota; class Alphaproteobacteria; order Sphingomonadales; family Sphingobiaceae; genus Sphingobium; species Sphingobium sp. GW821-FHT02B05. The sequence goes on along the minus strand of NZ_JBWKVW010000006.1, from coordinate 55,532 downwards.
GCTCGGCACCAGGGCAAGCCCGGTTGCGAAGATAATCCATCTCGCCCGGCCGCCCTTGGGCCGCCAAGCCGCCATCTCCCCGTCTTTCCATGATCTGTCGCCATGGGCGTTCAGGGGTGCACGCCCATGGCGCGGGCCGTTCTCACACGGACACCCGAAGGACTCGTTGTGCGGCGGCCGATCCACAGCAGTCAGTCGAATAATTCGCTTAGGAAGCCCTTGCGGCGACCCTTATGCCCCCGCTCGTAGCCGTGCTTCCCGCCATGATCGCCATGGCCGCGACCGTCCGATATTCCGAGACGACCGCCGCTCAACGGCCGCCCGCTGTCGTCCCCGGCGCTGCGCTCGATGATCTTGTCGAGCTCGCCGCGATCGAGCCAGACCCCACGACATTGCGGGCAATAATCGATCTCGATGCCCTGCCGCTCGCTCATGACGAGATCGACGCGGCACGTCGGGCATAGCAACCCTGGGGACGGGCGGTTATCTACCATGATTGATGCCTTTCTTCGGAATGTTGGCCCGTCAGTCGTTCGCAGCGCCGCGAGGAGGCGGTGGCTTGACGGGGCGCCGACTGTGCCGGGTGGACCGCCCTGGCAGTCGCGATTGCCGGCGCAGGAGGGCGAGAAAGGCCAAATCCTGTTGCCGCATGTTGCGGCGCAGCCCTTTGCGCATCAAGGGACCGATCAGGACGCCGACCATCCCTCGGCAGTCGATCGAATGATGGATTCGGACGCCGTTGGCGATGGGCTCGATCTCGTAGCGCTCGTCGAGCGTCAGGAAGCCCCGCACACCCATTTGCCATCCGATCAGCTGAGGTTTGACCAGCCTGTTGACGGTCATCTGCGTCGTCATCTTGCGATCGCCGCCGAACAGAAGGAAGGTCACGTCCATTTCGGCAGCCGGCTCCGCTACGCCGGCGATGCGATACATTGGATGCCAGCGTGCAAAGCCCTTGAGATCGGAAAGCAGGGACCAAACCCGCAGCGCGGACATATTGAACTCGAAACTTGTCTCTTCCTTCATGGCTGCCTGTCCTGTCCGGCCAAGGCGCGGCGAAACCGGAGGCCGCGCAGAGGCGGCCGCCTCCCCGATTGGGCGGGGGATTGATGGGAGCTGGCGGCGCGGCCGGGGCTTGCAAGGTGCAAGCCCCACCGCTTGCCGGGCCGATTCTCATTGGCTCGGGCTTTCCAGTGCCTGACTCGCCTTGCCTCCGATGACCTCTATGGCTTCGAGCGTGATGAGACCGATGTCAGGCACATCATCCAGACCGGCAACAAACGCACGCAACGCATCTTCGAAATCAACGATCTCGATCACCACAGCTCGGTCGCTTTCGAGCACATGCCGGCGGTGAACGTGTGACGACGCCCCGAAGCCTATCAGCGCCTCCAGCACCGTAAGACCTGCCATCTTTCGATCGCGCGCCATCGAGGCGACATATTCGAATACCTTGCGATCGCCGATATATGCCGATTCATCGGTATAAATTCGCAGCAGTTTCCGGACCGATTGTCCCATCAGGCTTCTCCTTTCGAGGGGGCGAGTTCCGCGCCATGCGGCGTGCTGGCCTCTTGCTCTTTTTTATTATCGGTCCGCCCAAGGATCACTTTCGCGAGCGCCGGCAGCACGAGGAGGGTAAGGATCGTGGCCGCAACGAGACCGCCGATCACGGTGACGGCGAGCGGCTTCTGCACCTCGGCGCCGGTGCCGTGAGCGAGCGCCATCGGCACGAAGCCGATTGCGGGCACGAACCCGGTCATGATGACCGCACGCATCTTCTCAGCCATGCCGTGTCGGATTGCCTCTACCACCGGCAGTCCGGCTTCGCTTCGCTCACGGATCGCGGACATCACCACGAGCCCGTTGAGGACCGCCACGCCGGCCAGGCAGATGAACCCGACCGCCGCCGATACCGAGAAATTGATGCCCGTCAGCAGCAAGGTAAATACGCCGCCCGCCAACCCCAGCGGTACCGCCAGAAACACAGATGCTGCCCTGCCGAACCCGCCGAGCGCCATGTACAGCAAGCCGAAGATTACCAGGAAGCACAGCGGCACCACGATCGACAGCCGCTTGGACGCCGCGGCAAGGTTCTCGAACTGACCGCCCCACTCGAGGTAGTAACCGGCAGGCAGTTTGACCTGGGCGATCTTCGCCTGCGCCTCCTCGACGAACGAGCCGGCGTCGCGTCCGCCGAGGTTCACCTGGACGACCACACGGCGCTTGCCGTTCTCGCGACTGATCTGGTTCAACCCTTCCGTTAGCCGGATTTGAGCGACCTGCGCGAGCGGCACCTGGGCACGCGGCCGTCCCGCGACTTCGGGCAGCAGCACCGGCAGCGACCGAATGTCGTCGAGGTTTGTACGCGTCGCCTCCGGTACGCGCACCGTGACATCGAACCGTCGATCGCCCTCATACACGAGCCCCGACTCACGGCCGCCAAGCCCTGCCGCCACCGTATCCGCAACGTCGCGGACCGTTAGACCAAGACGTGCGATCGCTGCGCGATCGAGCTTCACGTCAAGCGCCGGCGCGCCGCCCACCTGGTCGGCCTTGACGCTCGCCGCGCCCGGGATGGTCTGGAGCACTCGGACCATCTCGTTCGCGGCCAATGACATTTTGTCGAGATCGTCGCCATACAGCTTGATCGCCACATCGCCACGAACGCCCGCGATCAGTTCGTTGAACCGGAGCTGGATAGGCTGACTGACTTCGTAAAGATTGCCAAGCAGCCCGCCGGTCGCCTTCTGGATCTTGGCGATCACGTCGGCTTTGGTCGTGCCTTCGGCCCACTCCTCCTTCTCTTTCAAGATGATGAAGCCGTCCGAGACGTTCGGCGGCATCGGGTCGCTGGCAACTTCCGCCGTACCTGTCTTGGAAAACATCAAGGCGACTTCAGGGACCTTGGTGACCGCCTCCTCGACCTTTCGTTCCATCAGCAGGGATTGATCAAGGCTGACCGAGGGTACGCGCGTCGATGCGAAGGCGAGATTCTTCTCGTCAAGCTGCGGAATGAATTCCGATCCGAGCAGTCCGAACGCCGGGATCGCCGCCAGAAAGAAGGCCAGCCCGCCGAGGATGAACGGCCACGGCTTTGCGATCGCCTTGTCGAGCAGCGGCAGATAGCGTTCCTTGGACTTGCGGATCAGCCACACGTCCTTCTCGGCGACCTTGCCGCGAATCAGGATCGCGACCAGTGCGGGCACCAGCGTGATCGCCAATACGAATGCTGCAACCAGCGCGAGCATGATGGTGATCGCCATCGGCGAAAACGTCTTGCCCTCGGTTCCCGTGAAGGTGAGGAGCGGAGCAAAGGCGAGCAGGATGATCGCCTGGCCAAATACGGTCGGCTTGATCATCTCCTGCGCGGCCCGCATCGTCTCCTCCAGTCGTTCCCGGAGCGAAAGAAGTCGGCCTTCATGTTCCTGTCGGTGCGCGAGTCTGGCGAGGCAGTTTTCAATGATGATGACCGCGCCATCGACGATCAGACCGAAGTCGAGCGCGCCCAGGCTCATCAAATTGCCGGGCACGTTGAAGGCATTCATGCCCATTGCCATCATCAGGAACGAAAACGGTATGACCAGCGTCGCGATCACCGCTGCTCGCCAGTTGCCGAGCAGCAGGAACAGCGACGCCGCGACGAGGATTGCACCTTCGGTCAGGTTGCGCTGGACCGTCGCCACCGTGGCGCCGACCAGCTCTGCGCGGTTCAGCACCACCTTCACCTGGACGCCGGGTGGCAGCGTCTTTGCAACCTGATCGAGCTTCGCTGTAGCCTGTTCAGCTACGACCCGGCTGTTCTGGCCGATCAACATCAGCACCGTGCCGATGACCGCCTCCTGGCCGTTCATGCTGCCGGCGCCGGTGCGCAAATCACCGCCAACGCGAACATTCGCGATCTGGCCGATGGTGATCGGCGTGCCGCCCCGCGTCGCAGCGACGGCATTGCGGATTTCATCGACGGTCCGCACTCGGGAATCGACGCGAACCAGATAGGCTTCGCCGCCCTTGTTGTAGTAATTCGCGCCAACGGCGAGGTTCGCGTTTTCAAGGGCTTGGCCCAGTTCGCTATACGATATGCCGAAACTGGCAAGTTTCGTCGGATCCGGTTCGACCACGAAGGTCTTGGCATAGCCCCCAATCGAATCGACCCCGGCAATGCCTTTTACCGACCGAAGCTGGGGGCCAATGATCCAATCCTGGACGGTGCGCAGATAGCTTGCCTTGGCAACCGGATCGGTCAGCCGCTCGCCTTCGGGCGTCAGATAGCTACCATCTGGCTGCCAGCCGGGTTGGCCCGCGACCTTCTTCGCGCCCTTGCCGTCGGGGTTAGCATAGCCGACCGTATACATGACGATCTCGCCAAGACCGGTCGAGACCGGCCCGACCTGCGGCTGCACGCCTTGCGGCAGGTTCTGAGTGGCTTGGCGGAGGCGCTCGCCGACCTGCTGGCGTGCAAAGTAGAGGTCGGTGCTGTCGGTGAAGATCGCACTGACCTGGCTGAAGCCGTTACGCGAGATCGAACGCGTGGTTTCGAGACCGGGGATGCCGGCGAGCGCAATCTCGACGGGGTAGGTGACAAGCTTCTCGATTTCGACCGGCGAAAGACGCGGGTCGACCGTATTGATCTGGACCTGTTTGGTGGTGATGTCGGGAACAGCGTCGATTGGCAGCTTGGTAAGCTGCCAGATGCCGAGACCGCCGATAACGAGGAAAAGCGCGAGGACCGTCCAGCGCATGCGGACAGAGAGCGCCATGAGGTTGGCTATCATGGTCTATTCTTCCTCGCCCGCGCCCTTGCCGAGTTCGGCCTTGAGCAGGAATGCGTTCTTGGTTGCGACTTGACTGCCCGCTGGCAGCCCCCTGACGATTTCGACGCGGCCGTTGCTGCGCTGGCCTAGGGTGACCGTCTGCGCGCGAAAGCCCTTGAGAGTACGGACGAACACGACGTCGCGCCCTTCCAGCGATTGCACCGCGTCCTCCGCCACCACGATCGCATTGGAGGTGTCACCACGGCTCGGCAACAATCGCACCCTTACGGCGAGGCCCGGTTGCAGCGTACCCGTCACATCGAGGACCGCTGTCGCCGAGCGCGTGTCGTTGGCGAGGCCCGGAGTGACAGCACGCACCCGCGCCTCCACTGTGCGCCCGTCGGGCAATTCGATGATCGCCCGATCGCCCGGCGCAAGCCGCTGCGCATCGCTCGGACCGACCGCCGCCTCAACCTGGATCTTGGACGCATCTGCGACACGCATCAGCTCGGTCTCGGGCTGGACGAAAGCGCCCAGGCTGACATTCTCTGAGGTGACGCGGCCCGAAATCGGACTCGATACCGCAACGCCTCGGCCATCTGCCGTTACTCTGGCGGCACCTGCCGCCACGCTTGCCCGGCGTGATTCCGCTGCTGCCGACGCAGCTCCCGCTTCCGCCTGCTCCAGGTCCACCCGCGCCGACACCTTCTGGCGATACAGATATTGCTCACGCGCAAGTGCCTTCTGTGCGAGCGCGTACTTTGCGGCAGCGACCGTGCGATCGGCCGCGAACTGAGCGGCGTCCCGGCTCTCGACGATAGCCAGTGTCTCGCCAGCACGTACGGGATCACCGAGACGCTTTAATAGCCGGGTCACGGCGCCGCCGGCACGCGCGGTCACGATCGCCTCGCCTTGCGGCGACGCGCCTACGGTTGCTTGCGCGACGATCTCCGCGCCAAGGCCGCCAGGTCGGATGGTCTCGGTCGCAATACCCGCTTGTTCGATCGCCTGCGCGGCCATCGTCACGGTATCGGGAGCCTTCTTTTCAGGTGCAGCAGCAGTGGCATTGTTGCTTGCGGCCGCTTCGGTCGACTTGTCGGCGCCGCAACTCGAAAGAGCGAAACTGCCCAGCCCAGCCATAAGGGCAATTGCAGCAACGCCCGCCAACGGGCGCCGCTTCTGATTATCGTCCTGATCGATCATCGATTGTCTCCGGAAATCATGGGGGCCGGCGTCGTGAGCCGGTCGAGCCGCGCCTGCGCGTCGTGATACGCAGCGAGCGCATCGACGTAGGTCTGGCGGGTTTGTGAAAGGGTGCGCTCGGCATCGAGAAGTGCGATCTGGTCGAACTTGCCCTGGCTCCAACCGATCCGCGCGATGCGGGCAGCTTCCTGTGCCGCGGCAAGGCCGGGACCACCCGCCGCCCGCGCGGTCGCAGCGGCATTCGCCACCTCGGTCTGCGCACTGGCGATCTGTTGGCGCGTGTCGACCACCGCGAGATTGCGCAGCGCGATCGCCTGCGTTTGTTCCGAGCGCGATTGGGCTACGAAGGCGCTACCATTGTTAAAGAATGGTATCGGGATCGAGATGCCGACCATAGCAGCGGTGTCGTTGGTTGATGCGAACCGGCGAGCGAAGGTGCTGACGGTCAGGTCAGGGACGCGCAACGACCTAGCGACGCCCACCTGCGCATCAGCAGTCCGAACATCCGCTTCCGCAGCAGCCAGCGCCAGCGTCCCTTCAACGTCGATGGGCCGAGGCGGTCCGTAGCCATCGATCTGCTCGAACCAGGCGCGATCGAGCGGCCCCGTCACTGGAGCGGCAAGCAATGTCTCAAGATTGGCACGCGCGGCTTGAGCCTGTCGCGCCGCACTGTCGGCCGCGACCTGTGCATTGATGCGCAGCACGTCTGCGCGTTGTTGTTCGATCGGCCCGACGTCGCCGGCTTTGACGCGCTCGCTTGAGACGCGGAACGCGTTGTTGGCGATTCCGGCCTGCTCGCTCAGCACCTCGGCGCGGCGCTCGGCAGCGGCGGCTTCGATATAGAGCTGCGTAATCCGCAAGCGGAGATCCGCTCTCGCGATTTCAGCCTGGACTTGCGCACGGGTGAGCCGTGCGGTCGCCAGCGCGACACGTGCCGGCCGCTTGCCACCCAGCTCTATCGGGAGGGCCACCCCAACCGTCGTCTCGGAGCTTCGCAGACCCTTGTAAACGCCGGTTCCGGCGATGTTCTCCACCTGCGCCTGAACCTCGGGGTTAGGGCGGAGGCCAGCAACCCGCCGTGCCGCAGTCGCGGCACCCACGCCGGCGTTGGCCGCCGCGACCGACGGAAGGGGACCTGGACCGTTACCTCCCGGGCCGGATCCTGCGCCGTTACCGGCGGCGGACGAAGCTGATGGCATACCGCCTGCAGCAAGAGCGTTCTCGAGGGAAAACGCATCCGATGTTTGTGACGAAGTGGTCGCCGCCGGAATGCCGGGCGGCGGTACTGTCTGCGCCCCGGCCGTACTGGCTAGAGTCGCCGCGACCATGACGGCCGCGATTGTGCGATACATAGATGATAACTCCTGGACATACCGATTTTGCCCCGCGCGCAATAGGCCAGCGGGGTCAGCGGATCGTCAGGCTTGCGGCGGCCTCAGCGCAGGGTCAGCCGTAGAAAGCGGCCGCATGGAATGGCTCGCGAAGATAGGTGCGAGCCGAAGATCACGCGTGAGTGCGGTATTGGCAACCTTGGCCGGCGCGGCGACGTGATCGCCGTGGCAACCGCCGTGATGGTGAGGATACCCTTTGTCGCCATCGGAAGGCACTTGGTCGGCGTCCCCTGGCGCATGGCCCACGGCAACTTCACCCACGCTCGTTTCATGCGATGAAACGCTTACATCCGGCCGTTCCAGCACATGCGCCGTCGCTGTCGTCCCCAAGGAGAGAACGATCATCAAGTAAGCAAGGATGTTCAACAGTCGTCGCACGAATCAACCCCTAACAGGAAAGCTGGCAACGGGATAGTGCCGCACGCCGCATAAACACGTGCCGGCGGAGTCTCCGACTGACAGCTACTACAGACCATGACCATGTACTCGCGCAAACACCAGGAGACCCCTATGCACCCTCTAGCGACTAGAGGGTCAAGGCGAATGTTCCGCGTCGCTGACAACCGCATCAGCCGCCTGCCACGGCGGCTCGGCGCCGGTTGAGGATGAACCCGCCCGCCACCGCGACGAGCATCAACAACTGGGCGCCCATCGACTGCACGGTCGGGAAGATGCCGAGCATCGAAACACGAATTCCGCCGCCAAGCGGGGCAATGTCGATGATGCCGGCTTCCTGCAGCGCGGCCACGCCCTTGCCGGCGAGTACGATGGTGAGGAGCGCCATCAGCCACGCGCTGTAGGCGAAGAACTTCGCGATCGGCAGGTCGCGGCTGTAGCGCAGCATCGCCCAGGCAATGAGGCCGAGCAGCAGGACCGCCGAGCCGGCGCCAGCCAGCATCATGCCTCCATTACCCTGGGTCCAGAGCGCCGCATAGAACAGGATCGTCTCGAACACCTCGCGATAGACGACGACGAAAGCGAGACCGAACAGGAACCAGGCCGATTGCCGTGACAGTGCGCGCGACATCTTCTCGCGGATGTAGCGCTTCCATTGATCCGCCTGCGCCTTGCCATGCATCCAGATCCCGACGGAGAGCAGGACGACGGCCGCGAACAGCGATCCGAACCCTTCGGTGAGCTCCCGGCTCGCGCCGCTGATCCCGATCGCGTAGGTCGCAACCGCCCAGGTCAGGCCGCCCGCCGCCAGCGCGCCGATCCAGCCGCCATGGACATAAGGCAGCACCTCGGGTCGCTCGGCCTTGCGCAGGAAGGCGATCATCGCAACGACGATCAGCAGCGCTTCAAGGCCCTCGCGCAGCAGGATGGTGAGAGCGCCGACGAAGGTCGATGCACTGCTCGCCGCGTCCGGAGACAGCGCAGCTTCCGCGTCATCGAACAGACCACCGAGCACCTGGACGCGGGTCGCAACCTCGTCGGCCGGGCGGCCTTGCTGGAGCGATGCGCGGAATTCGCCCATGGCGCTCTCGATATGCCCCATAAGCGTTGCGTCACGCGCGGTCAGCATGGGTTCGAGCGGCTCGAACCCGTCGAGATAGGCCGACAGCGCGAGTTCCTGCGCTGCATGGCGATTGCCCGCGCGATAGGCCGCGAGGCTCTGCGCCAGCTTGCCCCGCGCCACGTCGAGCGAGCCCGGTGCCTGCTGAACCACGGCTTCAGGGTGGCGGCGCAGATAGGCGATGATCGCATCGGCCTGCTCGGGCCCCATACTCTTGGCCAGCGTTTCCGGGGTCAGCCCGGCCAGGGCCGTCAGATCGGGAATCCGTTGGCGAACGCTGGGATCGGCTTTCCATAGCCGTTCGCCTACCTTAGCGGCCGCATCGGAAAAGGCGAAATGCCCTGCATAGAAAGCAAGCGCCCAGCGGTCGTCTGTGGGCAGCGACGAAAAGCTCTGCATCGCGGTGCCATCGATACCCTGGTCGATCACCTGATAGAGCGCGAAGGGGCTGCGTTGGCGAGCGCGGGTGACATCGGTGAACGCGATAGGCGGGGTGGCGAGCTTGGCGGCGTTCGGGCCGTGACCATCGCCGGCCGCACCGTGGCAACTCGCGCAATTCTGGGCGAAGAGCGTCGCGCCACGCGCGAAATCGGGTGCCTTGGCCGGAGCAAGCGGGACCGGATAGGCTTTAAGCAGATCGGCGGCGAGACCATGGGCAAGATCGGCAACCTGGCTCGGCGAGCCCTTGGCGGCAACGACCGCCTGAAGCCGTGTCGCACCCTCGATGAGCCTCGCGCGTTCAGGCGTTGGCGGCAACGCCGCGAGGCGCGCGGAGACCGACGCCGCGAACTCGGTCATTTCGGCATATTCGGAGGCACTCTTGATCCTGCCACCGGAGACCGCGCCACGATAGTCGACCGACATATAGTCCAGAAGCCGCCATGCGGTCTGGACATCGGCCGTTTCCGCATGGGCCATAGCGCTGGCACCCAGTGTAGAGGCCACGGCAGCAAGCACCGCCATCATGCGTAGCACCCATCGGCGGACTGAAGACGCTTGCACGCGAATCGGCAAAAGGCGGAGGCGGGTCGGGGACGTAAACATCCGCCTCCTTTAGACCCTCTAGCAGCTAGAGGGTCAAGCAGTTTTGCGACTCGTTTGCATTAACTCGTGCGTGCGGAGGGCATTATCGGACACCATCTCCCCTAACTGAATGCGGTGGAATCCGGCGCTAACGTCTCGATGATGCGGCACTCGGAAATTGTGCCCTGCCCGCACTGGACGATAACGCTGCTCAGTTCGGATCTGAGGGTATTCAGATCCCGAAGCTTTCGGTCGATCTCGGCGAGATGTTGGCGGGCGATCGTGTCGACTGCCTTGCACGAAATGTCTTTCTGGTCGGCGAGCTTGAGAAGCTCCTGGACCTGGTCGATCGAGAAACCCAGCGCGCGTGCCCGGCGGATGAAGCTGAGCCTTGCGAGATGCTGCGCGGAGTAGGCCCGATAATTGCCCTTCGTCCGCCCCGGCGGGGCAAGCAAGCCCACGCTCTCATAGTAGCGAATTGTCTCGACCTTCGTCCCTGTCGCTTTCGCGAGCTTTCCAATGCTGAGTAGCTCGACGGACATATCAGTTGACCCTCTAGTGACTTCAGACTTTATAGAGGGTGTCATGTCGAAGAGTCGAGGTGACGATATGGTCGAGCATACCGACGCGCACGCTATCGCGATGGACCGCTGGTGGCGTTTCAAGGTTGACGGGCTCGACTGCCAGAATGAGGTTCGGCTTCTCAAGGAAGTCCTCGTCCCGCTTGTCGGGGACGAACAGCTTTTGTCATTCCAGCCGAAGCGCGGTCTCCTCGATGTCGATGTCGAGTCCGGCATCGGGGTGGAGGCGCTGATCGCGGCCGTCTCGACCACCGGGATGACAGCCGAATTGCAAACCGCAGATGCGTTCGCAGAGGATAAAGCAGATGCTGGCGGTTGCAGCGGCTGCTCGGGCGAACCGATGCCTGTCGAACAGATACTTCCTGACCGTCCGAATAGCGTCATCTTCAAGATCCACGGCATGGACTGCGGCGACGAAGTCGCGGTGCTCAAGCGCGAAGTCGGGCCGGTCGTCGGGTTGGAGAAGCTGTCGTTTGATCTCATCAATGGCCGCATGTCGGTCGCGGGTGCTTCCGACGCTGTGCATCACGCCGAAATATTGAAGGCGGTCGAGCGCACCGGCATGCGCGCCGAGCTCTGGAAAGAAGGCGAGAACAGTGCCGGTGCGCAAGCCGAACAGCGTCGGCGCCGCATCCAGGCCGCGCTGACGATCGCGAGCGGCGTGTTGGTCGTGGTGGGCTTTGCGATCCATGTTCGCGCGAGCGGACTCGCCGCGGTGCTGCACGAGAATCTGGCGCGTGAGGCCCATCCTCCGCTCCTCGCCATGCTCGCCTATTCGCTGGCGATCCTCGCGGCGGTTCGGTACGTCGCCCCCAAGGCGATCCTCGCGGCGCGACGGCTCCGGCCGGACATGAACCTGCTCATGATCGTCGCGGTGGCAGGCGCCCTTGGCATTGGGCAATGGTTCGAAGCCGCGACGGTCGCGTTCTTCTTCGCCCTCGCCCTCGCCCTCGAGGCATGGAGCCTTGGACGGGCCCGCCGTGCCGTCGCGGCGCTCATGGACATCGCCCCCGACTCTGCCCGGATACGCGATGCCGCGGGTGTCGAGAAGAATGTGCCGGTCGCCGAGGTCGCGGTCGGAACGCAGGTGATCGTTCCGCCCGGCGGCAAGATTCCGCTCGATGGGCGCGTGGTTGCGGGAACCAGCGCGGTCGATCAGGCGCCGATTACAGGCGAAAGCGTACCCGTCACCGTCGAGCAAGGCGCAACGGTCTTTGCCGGGACCATTAACGGCATGGGCGCGATCGAGATCATAACGACCCGGCCAGCCTCCGACACGACGCTCGCCCGTATCGTGCGGATGGTCGGTGAAGCGCAGAGCAAGCGTGCGCCGACCGAACAGTGGGTGGAGCGCTTCGCACGGATCTACACGCCGGTCGTGATGGCGCTTGCGCTGGCGGTATTCTTAGTGCCGCCGCTTCTGCTCGGAGGTAGTTGGGCCGCCTGGTTTTACCAGGCGCTGGTGCTGCTTGTCATCGCCTGCCCTTGCGCCTTGGTCATCTCCACCCCCGTCAGCATCGTCGCGGGGCTGACCGGCGCGGCCCGGCAGGGAATTCTGATTAAGGGCGGCGTCCATCTCGAAACGCCCGCTCGCATCACCGCGATCGCCATGGACAAGACGGGCACACTCACGCTTGGACGTCCCAAGGTGATCGAACTGATCCCGCTTGGCGGCCGGGACGAACTGGAACTGCTGGCGGTTGCGGCTGCTATCGAAGCGCGAAGCGAGCACCCGATTGCGCGTGCGATCCTCGCTGCCGCAGCGGAACGCGGCGTTGACGTGGTCCCCGCAAAGGCCGTGACGGCGTTGCCGGGCAAAGGCGTCGTTGGCATGATCGATGGTCGGGAGGCCTGGGTCGGATCCCCCGGTTATCTTGAAGAGCGGCATGGGGACGCCGGCGATGATGCGCTTGCCGTCCAATTGCATCGTATAGCCGCAGCGGGACTGACCGGGATTATTGTCGGTGAGGCTGAGGCCATCATCGGCTTGATTGCAGTCGGCGACGCGATGCGTCCCGAGGCCCGACAGATCGTCGCGCAACTGCATGAACTTGGCATCGCGCAGATCGTCATGCTGACCGGAGACAGTCGCGCGCCTGCCCAGGCCATTTCGCGCGCGACCGGCGTGGATGAGGTTCACGCCGAGCTGCTTCCCGAACAAAAGGTCGAGGCGATTGAAAGGCTGGTAGCGCAACACGGCCTCGTCGCCATGGTTGGTGACGGCGTCAATGATGCGCCGGCGATGGCGCGATCGGGCCTCGGCATCGCCATGGGCGCGATTGGCAGCGATGCGGCGATCGAGACGGCGGATATCGCGCTGATGCAGGACGATCTCTCTCGCCTGCCGTGGCTCATCCGGCATTCCAGAGCGACGCTCGCCGTCATCCAGCAGAACATCGGCTTCTCGCTGGCGATAAAACTCGTTTTCGCAGGTTTGACGCTGCTTGGCATGGCGTCGCTCTGGGGCGCGATCGCGGCGGATGTCGGCGCATCCCTCCTGGTCGTGCTCAATGGTATGCGTCTTGTCGGTCGCGACCAGCGAGGTAGATGATCCGGTCGCCCAGGCAGCGAAGCAACGATCTACGCTCATCCACCACCCAATAGGACCGCACTGCTATGACCGGACAATGTGCCGCAGGCGTCGACACGGGCTTCGTGACACTGGGTTATGCCAAGGTCGCCATCTTGGGCGTGGTGCAAGGTATCACCGAACTTCTGCCGATTTCATCGACCGCTCATATGAGAGTCGTTCCGGCCCTGTTGGGATGGCGAGATCCAGGATCGGCCTTTTCGGCCGCGATGCAGCTCGCCGCGCTCGCCGCCGTGATCAGCTATTTCTGGCAGGATGTACGCCGTCTGGCGGTTGGTTCCGTGTCGGCCATCGGCCATAGACAGTTCGCCGATCCCAATCTCCGTCTAGCGATCTGGATCGCTCTCGCGACGGTCCCGATCGTGCTGGCAGGCGCCCTGTTGTCGAACAGCCTCAATACATGTAACTCGCCCTTTCGCGCCCTGCCCGTGATTGGCTGGGCCTGCATCGCGATGGCGGTGCTGATGGGGCTCAGCGAGATTCTGGCGCGCCACAGCCGCAGTGTTGAGAAGGCATCGCTGGTTGATGCGCTGCTCGTCGGGCTCGCGCAGGTCGGTGCCCTTATTCCAGGCGTCTCGCGCTCAGGATCAACGCTCACCGCCGCGCTCGCGCTCGGATTCAAGCGCGAGGAAGCAGCCCGCTTCTCGTTCCTGTTGGGCATTCCGGCCATCGCTCTGGCGGGATCGAAGGAATTATGGGAGCTGCACAAAGCCCATCTCGATCTGCATGGCTGGTCCGTTCTCGCGGTGGGCTTGGTTGTCGCGTCCGTTTCGGCATTCGCCGCGATCTGGGCGCTGATGCGCGTCCTTGAGCGGTTCTCCGCCTGGCCGTTCGTCATCTATCGGGGAATGCTCGGCGTCCTTCTGCTCGTTGCGACCGCCAACGCCTGGCTCGTTTGAACCACGCGCCCGGGCCGCCGGCTTCGCAGATGCCGCCGAAGAATCGGGCATGGCGGTCCCCTCAAAGCCGCATCGACGTTAAGCATGTTCGGCACGATGACAGACCGCTACCCCATTCGGTGAATAGCGTGGCAGAATTGCTAATCAAATAGCTTTAGAATGTATGTGCCCCTTCGAGTCGGCAGGATCCTCGGCCTGAATTGAAAGGCTAGTGAGTTGGTGTTGGGAAAGACTACGATTACTCGGCGTGATATTACTGCGGGGCTTCTTTGCTGCGGGACTTTATTGGCCGACGCGCTGTACCGGCCCGCGTACGCGGGAGCGGCGATGATAATGCGCGATTGGAACGGGTTTGCTGCCCTCTCTCGTTGGCAGGCGTTCAGCCTCGTTACAGGCGACACGATAGTTCTCCCGATTAACGTGGCGGGCGTATCTGCTGAAGCTATTCTCGATAGCGGTAGCGCTGCCTCGATCCTCAGTTCGTCTTTGGTAGCCAAACTTGGAATCTCGTCGACGGAGCGGAGGACAATTCGCGGAGTGGGCGGGCGGGCAAGCGTACAGCTTGCGCGCGATGTAGAGATCGCGTTTGCGGGCGAACTGCGCCGCCCACCCTTTGTCATCATAAGCGATCTGAAAGCCGTATCGGCCGCTTTAGGCCGCGATGTCGATGTGGTGCTTGGCGCAGATATGCTTACCGGGCGCTCAATAGCCTTGGACTTTGACAATTGTCGGATTGCTGTCGCCGAGAGCGGTTCGTTTTCAGCAGGACCGGACTGGCGCCGCGTCCCGCTTTCACATGGGGCAAATCGCGAGTTACTCGTGCAGGCTTCCGTGGCCGGTCTGCCAAGTGCGCCCATGGTCTTCGATCTCGGCAGTTCGACAGCGCTGATGCTGGGCCGCGCCTATGTTGAAGAGCATCGACTCCTTGAAGGAATCAAGCGTTCGACCGCGGCGATCGGAGGGGTAGATGGTATCATGCTGGCAACCGCCTTCATGGCTGAAATAGTCCAGTTAGGCTCATTCTCCGTCGCCTCAATTCCTACACTTACACCTTCAAGCTGGCTGTCCACGAGTGCCGTGGGCAGCATCGGACTCCCGCTAATCTCTCAGTTTGACACGGTGCTGGACCTTTCGGCTGGACAGGTGTGGCTGCGACCAGCGCGGCACGGATTGCCCATCCTGGAGGACCACAGCGGCTTCGGACTAGCCCTCACCGGAAACGAACTGTCCATTGTCCATGTCGCAGAAAACAGCCCAGCTGCTGCCGCTGGCTGGACCGTCGGAGACCGTATTCGGGCGCTCAACGGTCGGAGTATCGATGGATCTTACATTTCAGGTAAGCATTGGCGGTGGCGCTTCAGGCCGGCAGGCACGCGCGTAACTTTGCGAGATCAAAAGGGCCGTGTGCGAGAACTTCTTCTCGCAGACTATTTCTAAGTCACGAATGCCCTTCCAAAGACAACTGACCGAACATCGTGGGAGCAAGTTCAATCAGCCTCTGTTTCGCCGCCGCGCCGCCTGCAGAAATTATAAATCGTGCCTATGCCGGTGGTGCAAATCGGGAAAGTGGGCATGGCGATGCGTCATTCGCTCATGCCGATGCCAGTGACTGTGGGGTTCGTCTGAAACAACGCCCGGCAAATGCTGGTGCTGATGATGGCTATCATGAACATGGCGATGGTCATGTTCGAGAGATTCGTGCGCATGGTCGTGGCCATGCGATTCGGTCAGGTGCAGCCAGAGCCCGATCGCCATCAGGATCCCGGCGATGATGAAGGGCATGGTGACCGTTTCGCCGAACATCGCGACTGCGAGTGATGCACCGATGAACGGTGCCGTCGAGAAATAGGCTCCCGACCGAGCCGTGCCGAGGTGCCGAAGCGCGAGAACGAACATCACGAGGCTGACGCCGTACCCAAGAAAGCCGATCAGCGCGGCACCTGCAACCATAGGAATCGCTAGTAAGGATGCGCCAAGCGTCAGCGCCAGGACGAGATTGACGGCCCCTGCGGCCAGCCCTTTCAGCATCGCGATCTGGACGGGATCGGCGCTGCTGAGCTTTCGGGTGAGATTGTTGTCGATACCCCAGGCGAGGCAAGCGCCGGCGATAGCCAACATGCCCAGGCCACCGCCTGCGGGAGCGCCACGCCACGATAGCAACACCGCGCCGCCCAAGATCGCCGTCGCACCGATCAGCAGGCGACGATCGACATTTTCGCGGAACACCAGCCAAGCGATGGTGAGGGTCGCAAGACCTTCCAGATTGAGCAGAAGCGACGCGGTGGACGCAGGCGTCGTAGCCAGTCCCGCCATCAGCAAGACCGGTGCGATCCCGCCTCCGCACAGGATGACGAGCGCCAGCCAGGGCAGGTCGGATCGGACGAGCGATGCTTCCCCCTCGCCGCGTCCGATCGCTCTGCGCAACGCATATACGAGAGCAAGCCCGCAACCCGATCCGAGATAAAGCAGGCCGGCGAGCAGCCAAGCGTTTACACCATTACCAAGGGCGAGCTTCGCGAACGGTGTACTGGCGCCAAACAATAGTGCTGACAGGATCGCCAGTACGGCACCCGAGCTTGGCTTCACTGGCGAGCGATCATCATACGAATGCTACCTGACTCGTGAATGCTCTCTATACAGTATTTTTCACAAGCAGGTCACGGTCGATCCGCCGGGGCTTGAGGCGGATGATCCTCGACTGTCCAGATCGGACAAGAAGCGCAGCTTGTGTGGTGACCAATGTAACGGACGCTGAAGCGCCCACCGAGGCGCGCCGCTGCTTTAGCAGGAATTTCGAAAGATTCGCGATGTTGGATACTAGCGAGACTAGATCCGTACCCAGCGCGAAGAGCGCCCCAACTATCAGATTATGTGCAAGCCAGAATGGCGCACCGACAAGAAAGAGACCTTTCATCCGCGTGGTTGAAGTCTGCAACCGTGCGAGGGTGCCCAAGGAGCTACCGGTTAAGGCCAAGGCAGACGGGATGCCATGCCACGTCACAATTGAGAGAAAGGCCAAAAGAATGAGGCTCGCACCATAAAGCCTGATGACCACGTAACGGTCTCGCACAGCCGCAGAAATAATGAGTTGGGAGCACGAAATGAGACACGCCATCGCTGCCGTGGGCGATCCCAGCGCAAGAAAATAGAGCGAGAATGCCGCCGCACCGGTGCTCTGAATTTTGATCACCGTCCCGTAATCGTTGAAAAATGGCCAACTCACGACGCACAAGAGAGCGAGGCAGCCAAAGGCGGTGGCAATCATGACTGCCACCGCGCGATGTATAGGAGGTCGAGTTGTGCTTGCGTTTTGGCGCGTAATCTCAATTGTTCCATTGCCGAAGCGTGACGGAACAAGGTTAATTACACGCTAATGCGCCAAGGCGATCGCCGGCTCAGGGCTGTTTGAGGATTGCCGTCACCTCGCCCGCGCTGCCGGTTAGTGTGACGTCGAAATCGACCTTTTCGCCTACCTTTGCCGCGTCGGTGACCGCAGGTGCCGCCTTAAACGTCATGGTCATCGCCGGCCATTTGGCTTCAGGTATCGGGCCATGGTCGAGCGTGATCGTGCCTGCGGTCTTGTCGATGGCGGTGACCTTGCCGTGGCCCTTGGCCTTGATCGACGCAGTCGCCGCCGGCGCCATCGCCATATTGCCCATGTCGCCGCTCATGGCCGCGGCGGGTGCCGCCTGATTGGCCTCGGCCGCAACCGGCGTCTCCGCCTTCTTGCCACAGGCGGCGGTTAGGGCGGTGAGGCCGAGAGCAATGGTCAGTCGTATCATAGTCATGGTCTTCTCCTTGCAGATTAAACAGGTTGGTGGAGGGATTTTACTCGTCGCCGCCGAAGCAAGAGATAGGCAGCGGGCAGGACGAACATCGAGAGCAGTGGCGCGGTGAGCATGCCGCCGATCATCGGCGCGGCGATCCGGCTCATCACTTCCGAACCCGCGCCCGAGCCGAGCAGGATCGGCAACAAGCCGGCGAGGATCACTGCGACTGTCATTGCCTTGGGGCGGACGCGGAGCAGCGCGCCTTCGCGGACCGCCGCCTCGATCTGGTCGGCATCAGGATCGACGTCACGCTCTTCCAGCGCATTCTTGAGGTAGATCAACATGACCACGCCGAACTCGGCCGACACGCCGGCCAGCGCGATGAACCCGACGCCCGTCGCCACCGACTGGTTGAAGCCGAGCAGGTAAAGCGTCCAGATACCGCCGGTGAGCGCGAACGGGAGCGTACCCATGATCAGCGCGGCTTCGTCGAACCGACCGAAAATCATGAAGAGCAGTACGAAGATGATCAGCAACGTGGCCGGCACGACCAGCTTAAGCTTTTCGACAGCGCGCTGGAGATATTCGAACTGGCCGGAGTAGGCGATACTCACGCCCGGCGAGAGCTTTACCTCCTTCGCCACCGCGCGTTGCAGGTCGCCTACCACCGAAGCGAGATCGCGGCCGCGGACATCGACGTAGACCCAGGTCGATGGCCGGGCATTCTCGGTCTTGAGCATCGGCGGCCCTTCGGCGATCGAAACCTTCGCCACGGTGCCCAGCGTGATTTGCTGGCCCGAAGGCGTCAGGACCGGAAGCGTGCGCAGCCCTTCGAGGCTGTCGCGCAGCTCACGTGGATAGCGCACGCTGATGGGATAGCGCGCCAGGCCTTCGACGGTTTCGCCAATGGTCTCGCCACCGATCGCGCCCGAGACGATCGCCTGCACGTCGGCGATGTTGAGCCCGAAGCGGGCGGCGGCGGCACGATCGATATCAACATCGACATAGCGCCCGCCGGTCAATCGCTCGGCCAGTGCCGAACTGACGCCCGGCACGGTCTTGGCGACCGTCTCGATATCATGGGCGATGCGGTCGAGCTGGGCGAGGTCGGCGCCCGAGACCTTGACCCCGATCGGACTCTTGATGCCGGTCGCGAGCATGTCGATGCGGTTACGGATCGGCGGCACCCAGACATTGGCGAGGCCGGGTAGCTTCACCGTGCGGTCCAGCTCTTCAACGAGCTTGTCCGTGGTCATACCGGGCCGCCATTGGTCACGCGGCTTGAACTGGATGGTGGTCTCGAACATTTCGAGCGGCGCGGGATCGGTGGCAGTCTCGGCGCGTCCCGCCTTGCCGAACACGCTCTCAACCTCGGGTACCGTCTTGATCAGCCGGCCGGTCTGCTGGAGCAGTTGCGAGGCCTTTGCCGCTGACAGTCCCGGCAAGGCCGAGGGCATATAGAGCAGGTCGCCTTCGTCCATATTCGGCATGAACTCGCCGCCGAGTCGGGAGAGCGGCCAAGCCGTCGTTGCGAAGACCAAAACCGCAATCAGCAGCACCGCCTTGGGCTTTTTCATCGTCCAGTCGAGGGCGGGCCGGTAGATATTGGTCAGCCAGCGATTGATCGGGTTGGACTGCTCGGCGGGAATGCGGCCCCGGATGAGATACCCCATCAGGATGGGGACCAGCGTCACCGAGAGGATCGCGGCCGATGCCATCGCATAGGTCTTGGTGAACGCCAGCGGCGCGAATAGCCGGCCCTCCTGCCCCTCCAGTGTGAACACGGGAATGAACGAAAGCGTGATGATCAACAGGCTGAAGAACAGCGCTGGGCCGACCTCGGCCGCGGCATCGGTGACGACGGTCCAGCGTGTCGGATTATCGAGCAGCTGCTGCGGGTTATCATGTTCCCAGCGCTCGATCTTCTTGTGCGCGTTCTCGATCATGACCACCGCCGCATCGACCATCGCGCCGATCGCGATGGCAATGCCGCCCAGCGACATGATGTTGGCGTTTACCCCCTGGAACCGCATTACGACGAACGCCGCCAGCACGCCTATCGGCAGGGTCAGGATCGCAACCAGCGCCGAACGGACGTGCCAGAGGAACAGGCCGCAGACGATCGCGACGACGATAAACTCCTCGATCAGCTTGTGGGTAAGGTTATCGACCGCACGGTCGATGAGCTGCGATCGGTCATAGGTGGTGACGATCTCCACGCCGGGCGGCAGGCTCGCCTTCAGGGTGGCGAGCTTGTCCTTGACCGCGGCGATGGTTTCGCGCGCATTCTTGCCCGACCGCAGGATCACGACGCCGCCGGCGACCTCACCTTCGCCGTTCAACTCGGCGATTCCGCGCCGCATCTCGGGGCCAATCTGGACCGTGGCGACATCGCCTAGCCGCACGGGCACACCGCCCATTGCGGTCCGCAGAGGAATGGCCCGGAAATCGTCGAGCGTCTTCAGATAGCCCGAGGCACGGACCATATATTCGGCCTCGGCCATCTCCAGCACGGAGCCGCCCGCTTCCTGATTGGCCTGTTGGATCGCCTGCACGGCCTGCTGGTGCGTGATACCGTAAGCGGCGAGCTTCACCGGATCGAGCAGCACCTGGTACTGCTTGACCATGCCGCCGATGCTGGCGACCTCGGCAACACCGGGAACGGTTTTCAGCTCGTAGCGCAGGAACCAGTCCTGAAACGCGCGAAGCTGGGCCAGATCGTGCTGGCCGGTCTTATCGACCAGGGCATACTCATAGACCCAGCCGACACCGGTTGCATCGGGACCGAGCGCACTGCGGGCGCTCGCCGGCAGGCGGCCCTGTACCTGATTGAGATATTCGAGCACGCGGCTGCGCGCCCAATAGAGATCGGTGCCGTCCTCGAAGATCACATAGACGAAGCTGTCGCCGAAGAAGGAATAGCCGCGCACCGTCTTGGCACCCGGCACCGACAGCATGGTGGTCGTCAGCGGATAAGTGACCTGATTCTCGACGATCTGCGGCGCCTGTCCCGGATAGCTAGTGCGGATGATGACCTGCGTGTCGGAGAGGTCCGGTAGCGCGTCGATCGCGGTTGATCGCACCGCCCAGACACCCACGCCGATAAGGGCCAATACACCGATCAGGACGAAGAAGCGGTTCCTGACCGACCAGCGGATGAGATGGGCGATCACTGCCCCGCCACCTTTGCCATGCGCCGCACGGTCGGTCCGGCCGGCGGTTGATCGAACCCGAAACGGACACGATCGCCCGTCTTCAGGCCGCGCGCGACGTTCGGATCGGCAAGCTGGAATGTCATCGTCATCGCCGGCCAGCCAATCGCCGGCACCGCCCCGTGGCTCAGCGTCACCGAATTGGCGGTGAGCTGCTCGATTTTACCTACGGTCTCGTAGAGCGCGGCCGTAGCTGCGGGTTTGCCAACTGCCATCGGCACGCCGCCACCGATCGGCCGTGCCTGCACGCCGGAAAGACTAGCCTCGGAGTCGATCAGGAATTGGCCCGAGGCGATGACCTTCTCGCCTTCGGAGAGCCCAGCAAGGATCTCGGTGTCGCCCCCGGATTCTCTGCCGGTTTGCACCTCGGCCGGCCGGTAGCGGCCCTTATCTAGCGCAAGCATCACCAAGGTCCGCTTGCCGGTGCGGATCAGCGCCTCGGAGGGTACGAGCAATGCTGGCTGTGCGCTGCCGCCGAACGACACGGTTGCGAACATGCCCGGGCGCAGACGACCACCACGATTGGGTAGTTCGATCCGCACGGTGAGCGTCCGGCTGTCGGCCTGCGTCGTAGGCAGGATCGCCGAGACACGGCCCGACAATGTCTCGCCGGGGAATGCGGCAAGCGTGGCCTGCACGGTTTGTCCGGGCTTGAGCGGACCGGCGATGGCTTCTGGCACGGCAGCATTGAGCCAGACCGTGCCAAGGCCGTTGACCTCGGCAAGCGTCTGTCCTGCCGTCATCGTCATGCCGGCCCGCACATCTAACGTCTTGATGACGCCGCCGGTTGGCGTGGAAATCGTGATGACATTGTGCGGCCGACCCGTTCGCTCGACCGATGCGACCGTACCAGACGGCATGCCAAGCAGTATGAGCCGCTGGCGCGCTGCCTGTATCAAAGCCGCGCTCCCGGTGCGGCGGACCGCCAGGAACTCGGCCTGTGCGCCACCCCATTCGGGGACGAGCAGGTCGGCGAGTGGGGCACCGGCGCCAATGATGTCGCCGGGCGCCCGGGCATAGACCCTTTGAACGAACCCGCCAGCGCGCGCCTGGACGATCGCGACATCGCGCTGGTTGAAGTCGATCGTGCCGGTGGCGGTCAGGCTGCTGGTCAGTTGTCCCCGTCGTACGGCGACCGCTCGCAGCCCCAGCGTTTGGGACGCAGCGGGATCGATGCGGATGCCCGGGGCGTTGCCGCCGCCTTCATCGGCATATTTGGGGATGGTCTTCATCCCCATCGACGAAAGCGTATCCGGATTGTTGTAGTGCTCTTGCGGCACCATAGGATCGTACCAGTAAAGCGCCTTACGACCGGAATCGGCTGTTTGCGTAGGAGCGGTTTCCCTCCCACCGAGGTGGGCGATGCCATAGCCTGCGCCACCAGCGACGAGGGCGAGCGCTGCGGCGGCAAGACCCAGCCGGGCGCGCGGTGATATCTCGAGGCTCATCGATCTTCGCTCCGGTATGTGAGAGTCAATCGCGCGCCGTCAGCAGCGACCAGCGCCTCGCGGTCGAGGACAGTGAGGGTTGCGTCGGCCAGTGCGGCATAAGCCTCGGCGACATCGACAAGACTGGCGCGTCCAGCACCGTAGCTGGCGGTCTCCAGTTTCACGCGCTGCTCGGCCAGCGGCTGCAGCGTTCCTTGCGCGCGCATCCATTGTTCGTGGTGCATGACATGGTCGGCGATATCGGCATCGAGGTCGGCAGCAAGAGCGCGGCGCGCCGCTTCGCGTTCGGCCAGAACGCGCCCGGCATTGGCCTGGGCAGCGGCGATTCCGGCGTTCTGACGATTGCGGGTGAAGAACGGCAGGCTGACCGTCACGCCAGCAGAGACATAATCGCCGAAACGGTGATCGCGGCGCTGATACGCGACATTCACGCCGAAGTCAGAACGCCGACCGGCATCCGCCACCCTTACATCGGCATCGGCTTGCCCAGCCTGGGCATCGATCATCTGGATGGTGGGATGGCGATCGAGGCCAGCACGAAGCTCGGTCCCATCGACCGGAAATTCGGGAATTGGACCGGCAATCTCCGGCGCGGGATCGCCGGTCCAACGGGTAAGTGTAGCGCGGGCACGCGCGACGTTCGAGACCAGTTCGCTCCGGCGATCATGCATCGTGGCGATGGCCTGCTGACCGGCAAGCGTCTGCGCCGGCCGTACGCTGCCCGAAGCGACAGCGCCGATCGTGGTCCCTACGACGCGCTCGAGCCGGGACAGCACGTCTTCAAGAGCGGCAAGCCTGCGCTCGGCATAGGCCAGATTGATCCATGCCAACGCCGTACCTACCTCGACGGTGCGCGCCTCGACCGCCGTATCAGCCTCCGCCGCCCTGATGTCGCTATCGGCGCGCGCCTGCTGGGCATGGCGCTTGGCGAGGTTAGGAATGTCTTGAGACACGCCCACCCGCGCCATGGTAAAATTGTCCCGCTGCGGCTCGAACGCGAGCGGTCCTGAGATCGGGAAGCTGTCTAGGCCCACTGCGAGGGTGGGATCGGGCAGCGTTCCCGCGGCCCCACGCGCCGAACGCGCGGCATCAGTGCCAAGTGTCTTCGCTCGAATGGAGGGAGCATCGTGCTTAGCCTGGCGAAGCGCCGCATCGAAGGTCAGCGGACCGGCGAACGCAATCCCGGGGATCGCCGCGAGCAGCGGCGCACAAACAAACAATCGCATGGAAAACTCCTGATCGGAGGACCGGATCGGCCGCGCACACTATGACAGGCATATCAGTGGCGGCGGAATGGGGGGCATTCCGCCGCCACTGCTGGCCTAGCCGTCTATGCGACCTGAAGCGGCCAGAACTTTTGCCTAACCGACCGACGGGGCCGACGAAGGCGATGCCATGCTGTGCATCTGCTTCATGCAATCAGCAGCGTCGGCGCTGCTCATCTTCATCATGTCGCAGTCGCACGCCGCCACTTGCGTGGTATCAGGCACCCAGACGCGCCGCTGTCCCTGGAGCGGCGCACGCGGTCCATATTGCGGGACCGACTTCCACTCATAATGGCCGGACTGTTGGCTGTGGTCCGGTTGGCCGGCGAATGCGGCGACGGGTGCGGCAAGGGCTACGCCCAGCAGCGCATAGAAAACACGGTTCTTCATGACTATCATCCTTTGGCAAATCATCGGGGTAGCCGCAGGTTGGACAGGAGGTTCGATCCGCGACAGGCGCAACGACCCTTCCAGCCTTACGGCCGAGTTCGATCAGCCAAGGAGAGTCGGCGGTTCCGGTTCGGGAGCAACGTCACCGCCGCGCAGGACGGTGGTGGTCGACCAGAAGGCCAGGGTCGGATCGGCCGCGCGCACCGCAAGCGTCGGTGCGTCATTGCGAACCGCCATGGGAATGACACAGCCCATCGCGGCGATGCAGGCGAGCGTCATGCCCTTGCAGGGTTTCTGCGCGGGCTGCTGTTGCTGCGTCATCATCTTCATGCAGTCTTCGGACATGCCGGAATCGGCCGTCCCGGTCATCGCCATCGATATGGACACTACAGGCGGTGCTGACGCAAAGGCGGCTTCCTGGCCGAGCAGACCGAGCAGGGCTCCGAGCAGGAGAAAGAGGGGAAGCGCACGTTTCACAGCTGTAATCAACTACGCCAATCTTGATCCAAGAGCAACGCCATGCTCATCCGCCGTGCCGCGCGTAGATAGTTTCGCTTCCTGCACCAAAGGCGAAGACATTGAACGCCTGAACCGGCTGCCCGGGGGCTTCCATGCCTGGTGATCCGAGAGGCATGCCCGTTACGGCAAGACCACGCACACCACGAGGACGCTGCGCGAGAACGCGCTTCATGTCCGCGATCGGGACGTGTCCCTCGAAAACCATGCCGTCGACGATCGCTGTATGACACGATGACAGCCGAGCGGGCACGCCGTGCGTGCGCTGAAAGGCAGATCGCTGCTGATCATCGATTATGGCCACGCGCCGGCCGAATTGCTGGCGGACCTGGGCGGCCCATTTCTCGCAGCAACCACATCCTGGATCGCGATGGACTGTGATAGGTACAGCCGCGGCACTGGCGACCCAGACAGACGCGGCGAACGCAGCAAGAACGAGTTTCAGTGGCATATACACCTTCCGTTATCCCCCGCCCTTGGGCGGGGGAAAGTCTCTACTGCGCACGCTTGTGGTGAGCTCTTAGCCAGCCCTGCAGCTCGCCCACTTCCCGAGTCTGCTCGGTAATCGCCCTGGTCGCCATCGTTCGAACCTGCGCGTCCTTTGTGTGGCGCAAGACGATGCGTGACATCGCGATCGCGCCGCGATGATGTTCGATCATCTTGCGAACCCAGGTTTCCGTCGCGTCGCCGCCCATGGCGGACATCATCTTCTGATGCATCTCCATCTCGGCCGGCGGATACGGGTTGGCCGGCGTAGGGTTCGTCATCTGGCCCATGTCCATCTTCGAATGGTCCATGCCCTGCATTTGCGCGATCGCGGGTGTGGTCAACAATCCGACGATCATGACGGCGATTATTTTCTTCACAATTCTCTCCTCATCGCCCCGCATTGTTAATACGCGCGAGCGCGCCATTACCCTCGCAAGCCTGCGCTAATTTTCGAGAATGGGATGGCGAAACCTACTTGCGGGCGAGAATAGCCTTCATCTCATCAATCTCGCGCCGTTGGGATTCCTCGATGCCACCGCACAGCCGGACGATTTCCGGGTCCTTCAAGGTCGCCTCGCGACACATGAGGATCGCCCCCGAATGGTGCGGGATCATCGAACGGAGGAATGCCGTATCGCCGATCGTCGTTTGCGTGCGGATCAGCGCGAACGATCCAGCAAATACCGCGACCGAGCCGACGAGAAGGGCCGCATTGGCCGCCTTCGATGGGAACATATGGCCCATTGCGAGGATCATCAGCACCACCATCGGCGCGACCATCATCAGCGTCATATAGACCATATTGAGATTATTGTAGAAGCTCCCCAGGCTGTCGATCATGACGAACATCACCAAATACATGATAATGCCGCCGACCAGGGTCTGAAGCGCGAGGCTCGCATAAGCATTCTTTATCATTGGTCGTCTCCGCGGGCAGCGCCCGATAATGGAACGGTTCCCGCTTCACGAGTAGTTTCGCCCATCCTACACTGGCATGTTCATAATATCTTTATACGCAGATAACAGCTTATTTCTTATCTGTAATGTCGCTTCAAACGCGATGGACGACTTCTGGCCTATAAGCATGACTTGAGCGATGTCCGTTGTTTCACCTTTTTCAAAAGCCTCAGTCGCCGCATCTTCCTGCTCGCCGAGCTGGTTTACCTTCTGCAATGCCGTGTTGAAAGAGGAGAAAAAATCGCTGCGCGGTGCTTCCATGCTGCCGGTCGAAGCAATCGTCGACCGCCCATCAGCAGAAGCAGGCTCGCGCGCCTTGCTCAACACTGAGTTCATCGCCGCTTCAAAACCCGAGCCACCCGCATTGCGGCCAAGGCCCGGAGTGCCGGCGACATCATGCAATGCGGCATTCCGCTGCAGGATGGCTCCTCGCATTGCCATAATATTGTCTGTCGATATTCCGCTCACAGGTCGGCCTTCCTGATCGTCGATGCTCTCCAAACAAGATGGCCAGGAAGCATTAGAATATGGTTAATAAATATTAAAAGCCGCGACTATCGTCCACGAGCGCATAGCCTAACAGCGAGACAGAGCTGATTGCTCCTCAGAACCAGGTTCGCACGCCAATGACGAAACTCGTCGCCTTGACGCCTTTTCCATCGGCGCGCGCATAGTCTGCGGTCTGCCCGACCTTTCGATCGTAGGATACGCCGATATAAGGCGCAAACTCGCGTCGGATTTCATAGCGCAGGCGCAAACCCAGCTCCGCGTTGGAGAGGCCCGAACCGATCCGGGTTTCGGGCACATTCTGGGCCGCAAGGTTCAGTTCGATGCGGGGTTGAAGGATCAGACGTTGCGTGAGGCGCTGATCATAATAGCCCTCAATACGGCCCAGGACGTCGCCTTTGTTCGACAGAAACAAGGCCGCTTCCGTTTCGAACCAGTAAGGCGCGACCCCCTCGATGCCGATCGTTGCATAGGTGCGGGAGGGATTGGGCTTGAAATCATAACGGACGCCCGCCTGCACATTCCAGTAGGGATCGAGCGCGCGACTGTAGAGTGCCTGGACTTCGGCGCTGTCGACGCCTTCGCGGAAAGCCCCCTCGCCCTCGGTCTTGACGACAAGCCGATCGAGATCCTTGCCGAACCACGCTTCGCCATCCCACCGATAGCCGTCGCGACCATTCCGGACCTGATATTCGGCCAGGTTGAACAGGATCATCGAGGATGTGCTGCCGCCATGTTCGTTGTGCAACATAGCGCGGGAATCGGACATCGCGCCGTTCTGATAGATCCGGTCGGCATAATGATCGCTCGGCGGCAATGGTGCCGGCGCGTTGCCCGGTGCGAGGCTCGTGCCCCCCGCCCCATGCCCCGCCATCTGCCCGTCCATCGCCATCCCGGGCATCGACGACATGTCATGCTCCATCGGCTGACCGCTTGCTCCCTTAGACATATTCATGCTCGGCATAGCGTGGTCCATCGCACTGCCGGCAGGGTCAGGCATCGCCATGCCAGGCATACTCGACATGTCATGGCCGGCATGGGCATCGGCCGCCGGGGGCGTCTTGCTGGCCGGCATGTCCATTCCGGGCATATCGCCCATTCCCGACATGTCGTGCACAGCGGGCTTGGGTTTTGCAGTTGGTGCCCTACGCTTGGCGGGCGCGGGTCTGGCAGCCGGCCTCGCGGCCGTCGTGCGCTTGGCCTGACTTGCCGGCTTGGCCGCTGGCTTTCTCTTCGCTGCCGGCTGAGAAGCTGGCATGTTCATGCCGGGCATATTTTGCATCGATTGCGCGCCGGCCGGTGTTGCAAGAGCAAGCGGCGCCGCGCTGATCAGGAGAAGAAGCAACTTCATGCGGCTTCTCCCCGGGGCCGGACAGAGACGACGCGCATCATCCCGGCGTGCATGTGGTAGAGCATATGGCAGTGGAAGGCCCAGTCGCCGACGGCGTTGGCGGTGAGATCGAAGCTCACCTTGCCGCCCGGCGCGACGTTCACCGTGTGCTTGCGCGGCGAATACTCGCCGTGCCCTGTCACCAGCTCGAAAAAATGCCCGTGCAGATGGATCGGGTGGGACATCATCGTGTCGTTCACGAGCGTGACGCGGACTCGTTCGTTTTCGAGGAATGGTATCGGCTCGCGCTTGTCGCTGAGCTTCACCCCGTCGAACGACCACATATAGCGTTCCATATTGCCGGTCAGATGAATTTCCATCGCCCGGTCGGGTGCCCGCACATCGGGATTGCGGTCCACCGCCATGAGATCGCGGTAAACAAGAACGCGGTGCCCCGCATCTTCGAGGCCCTGCCCGGGCTCACCCGTCCGGTCCATCGGCATAGGAGAGATCGTCTGCACGCCAGGCCCCATCTTGACCTGCGGGGCTTTGCTGGCGTCGCGCATATTCATGCCGCCCATTCCGCCCATCGCCATGCCGCCCATCGCGTCGCCGGCAGGCGCACCCATTCCAGGCATGTTCGCCATCGAACCATCGGCCGGCTTGTCCATTGCCGGCATCGAGGCCCCGGATTCCATGTTCATTCCAGCCATACCGCCTGCGGCGGCCCCGCTTGCCGACATGTCATGTCCCATCGCTGAGTGGTCCATGCCTTGCATGCCACCCATATCCATGTCCCCCATGCCCATGTCTTTCATATTAGCGAGGGGACGTTTGCGTAGCGCAGGCACTTCAGCTGCCATGCCTTCGCGCGGAGCCAAGGTTGCGCGGGCCATGCCCGACCGATCGACGGATTCGCCGACCAGCGTATAGGCGCGATCATCAGTCGGTGTGACGATGACGTCGTAAGTCTCGGCCACCGCGATCTGGAACTCGTCAACCTCGACAGGCCTGACGTTGAGCCCGTCGGCCTGAACGACCGTAAGTTTGAGGCCGGGAATCCTGACATTGAATGTCGTCATCGCAGAGGCGTTGACGAAACGCAGCCGGACCCGCTCGCCGGGCCGGAAGAGCGCAGTCCAATTGTCCTGCGGGCCATGCCCGTTCACGAGATATGTATAGGTCGAACCCGTGACATCGGAAACGTCGGTCGGGTCCATACGCATATTGCCCCAGTCGAGACGTTCCTTGAGTGGTTGGTCTTTCTTGGCCAGGAGACCGGCCAGCGTTTGGCGCTGATAGTTGAAATAGCCCCCGCCGACCTGCTTGAGCTTCCGGAAAATCGCGTGGGGGTGCATCTGGCTATGGTCGGACAGCAAGACGACATGCTCGCGATCCGAGCGGATCGGGTCCTCGCCTTCCGGATCGATGACGATCGGCCCATAATGGCCCATCTGCTCCTGCAGCCCCGAATGGCTATGATACCAATATGTGCCCGCCTGAACGATCGGGAACTCGTAGACGAAGGTCGACTTTGGTTTGATGCCGGGGAAGCTGATCCCGGGCACGCCATCAAACTGGAATGGTACGAGTAAGCCATGCCAGTGGATCGAGCTGTCTTCGTCGAGATCGTTGATCACCGACAGGCGCGCCGTCTGGCCCTGGCGCAGCCGGATGAGGGGTGCCGGCACCGTGCCGTTGATGCCAATGGCATGGCTTGCCCGGCCATCGATCATCATCATCTGATGGGCGATTTTGAGCGTGATATCGTTCCCGGTGACGATCGGGAGCGGCCTCACGATCCCGGCCGAAACGGGCTGAGCCCATGCCGGCATCCAGGCCGACAATGCCAGACCACCGCCGGTCAATGCGGCACCGCGGAAAAGGTCGCGGCGGTTCAATACCGGGGGCATAGTATCTCCTTGTTCAACGTGCAGCACTCCGGGTCCGCAAAGGCGCTCGAGCGCGGTATCTCTCTCTCCTTACGCGCGAGCGGGGCGCACCCCTCATTCCTCGGCCAAGATTTCCGCAAGGCGCGACCGCGCACGGTAAAGGCGCGTCTCGACCGCCTTGCCACTTATCGAGAGCGCAGTTGCCGCTTCCGACTGATTCAGCCCTTCGACTGTGCGGAGCAACAGAACTTCCCGCAACGAGACCGGTAGCGCGCTGATTGCGGCGGCCATTCGTTTGATCTCCATTTTTGAGTCGGCACTGGCATGCGCGGAGGGTGCATCATCCGGCACTTGCTCGATCTCGGCGTCGGACGCTGCATAACCGAAGTTGAAGAGCTGCCGCACCTTCTGGCGGCGGTGCCAGTCGCGGCATTTGTTAATCGCGATCCGGGACAGCCAAGCCCTGAGCGGCCGCGCGCCATCATATTTTCGCAGATGGCTGAACGCGGAGACGAAGCAGTCCTGGGTGAGGTCTAGCGCGTCCTCGGCATTCCCCACCAGGCCGCGTACCAGTCGAAATATCGCAGCCTGGTGCCGATGCATGATCTCTGCGAAGGCCGGCTGCCGGCCCGCGAGCGTTAGCGCCGCAAGTTCACCGTCCGAGCACGCGCGAAGATCCAGACTCACCGTGCATCGTCGGTGAGCGCATGTACCACCGCCTGATCGAAGGTCTTGGCCTGATCAGGGCGCAAGATCTGGCGCATCGCGAAGATATGGCCAAGCGTTTCCTTTTGCAGCTCGCCCATCGCCTGATGCGACTGATCGACGGCCGCCGTGACACCCGGTCCGTTGCCATGTTCGGCTTCGATCGCGGCCGCGAGACGCGCGTTGTCCGCTCTCAGTTCGAGCTCCAGCGCGCGACGACGCATGGCAAAGCGCTGCTCAAGCAGTTCAACCTGAGCCTTCTGACGGTCGTCCAGGTCGAGCTTGCTGTGCAACACGTCGTGGAGTTCGACACCGGCCGCCTTGGGCTGGGGGAAGAAGTGACGCCCAAGGAACACGCCCGCAACGGCTGCGACGAAGGCGACGACAGCTACCAAAACAAGCAATTTTGCCTTCATTGAGAGCCTACCAGCAGCGTCGAGGGGGCAAGCGGATTGGATGGCCCGAACGGCGAGAGCGTGACCGATGCCTCGGCACGCGGCGTGAATCCATTGCTGGCGATACCGAGCAGCACCGCACCGAAAGCCGCGACCACGCCGAACCGGAGTTGAGAAGCGGCCGAAACCTGCGGTAATGCCGCAATGCGTTGGAACACGGCCTCCTCCAGACCTATCAGGCCCGGATGCCCCGGTTCATTGCGCAAGCGCGTCAAAAGCCCATCCAAGTCGGTTTTCATCGCAAATCCTAATCTCTATCTGTTCAGCGCCCCTGCAAGAGGGCCGCCCTCTCCGCCGTTCGCTCTACCAGCCCTTAGTGATTTCGCACCACTCGGTCGGTTTGGCTGAACGACGACCTGTCGGCAGGCAGACACATTGTTACGGCATCATCTTTTTCATGCTAGGCATATCCTTCATCATCGCGTCATGGTCTTCGGGCGCACTGGCAATTGCTGCCTGATATTGCGCGGGCGTCATCTTGGGCAGTTGCCGCACGAAAGCCACCATATCCCAGATCAATTCGTCGCTATGCGTTTTACCCCAGGCCGGCATCGCGGTCAGCTTGACCCCATGCTTTATGATCCAGAATTGCGCCTTTGCCGATCTCTGTGGCTCCCGGAAAAGCTCGGGAGCCTTGGGATAAAGGCCTTGGCTCATCTCGGACTTTTCCAGACCCGGTGCGAGATGGCAGCCGCTGCACATCTCGGTGTAAAGTCCTGCGCCGCTCTGCAGCCGTTTCACGTCCGCTAGGTTGGCTGGGACGCCCACGTTGCGAGCCCGGACGGCGATCGAACGATCACGAAGCTGCTCTATCAGCCAATAGACCGGTCTGGTGTGCGGCGAATCCGCCCCGATGTCATAGGCGCCCACATATACGACAATCCCAGCCAGTGCACCGCCGACCAGCGCCGCGACCGCGATGAACGGGCCGCTCGGAAAATGTTTCCGAAGCCATGCCTTCCTTGAATTTTCCATCGCGTCCTCCCCAGCCGAAAAGCCCTTGGTCGATTGGTG
This sequence comes from Sphingobium sp. GW821-FHT02B05, assembly GCF_059421905.1. Lineage (NCBI taxonomy): Bacteria > Pseudomonadati > Pseudomonadota > Alphaproteobacteria > Sphingomonadales > Sphingobiaceae > Sphingobium > Sphingobium sp. GW821-FHT02B05. The sequence continues at coordinate 23,625 of NZ_JBWKVW010000006.1, read as the reverse complement.
ATGTCGCACCCATCCACTTGATCATACGCGCGGCGAGCTTCCACCCCTCATCCGCCGCGCAGGTCTGCGGCGCACACCAGTTGGCGCCCCGAATTCGAAGAAATCGTACCCGTCGGATGAGGGGTCACGGTGCGCGGTGCGTAAATTGCTTTGTCGGCAGTATCGCCGCCCATGGAGAAATCGATGTTTCGTAAAACAGCTTTTGCCGTCGCCATGGCGGCGTCTGTGTTCGCCGCTACCGCTGTTCAGGCGCACCCCAAACTCAACAGCGCGAACCCGGCAGCCAATGCCGTCGGCGCATCCCCAACGAGGATCCAGCTCGTCTTTTCCGAGGCGCTGGTCGCGCAGTTCTCCGGGATCGACCTGACGATGACCGAGATGCCCGGCATGAAGATGGGGCCGATGAAGATGAAGGGCGTCACGACGACCGTGGCTGCAGATGGCAAGACGCTCGTGGCCACGCTTGCCAAGCCGCTGCCGGTTGGAACCTACAAGGTCGACTATCACGTCGTCTCTACCGACACCCATCGCATTCAGGGCAGCTATACCTTCAAGGTCCAGTAAGAGCGTGCCGGACATCATAGCGATTGCGGTTAGGCTAGGGCTTTATCTCGATCTCATGCTGCTTTTCGGGTTGCCGATGTTCGGCCTATATACGTTACGCGGGACCGAGCGAGCATCCGGCTCGGTCCTGCGCTTTCGCTCGGTCTTGGGGACGATCGCGCTCGCCGGCATCGGATTATCGATCTTGGGCATGATAGCCCTGGCGGCCTCGATGGGCGGTGTGCCGGTCGATCAAGTGGACCGCGCCACTGTCGATCTTTTGATATCGGGCACAGCGATCGGCACGGTCTGGCAAGTTCGGGTGGCAGCACTCTTACTGGTCCTGTACTTTTCCATTGTCGGGTGGCGACGCCCTGCATTCGCCCTCTGGTCAGTTTCAGTGACGGCAGCGATCGCTCTCGCGACTTTGGCCTGGACTGGGCACGGCGCGGCCGATGAAGGTTTGTGGGGATGGATCCATCTTGGCGCCGACATCACTCATCTGTTGGCCGCAGGCATATGGATTGGAGCGCTTTCCGCCCTGTGCCTGCTCATTTTTCGCCCAACGGCCCGCATGGCAATCGATCATGTCCACCTGTCTCACCGGGCGTTGGATGGGTTCGCAAAGGTCGGATCGATCGTCGTGGGTCTGCTCATCCTGTCAGGCTTCATCAACAGTTGGATCTTGGTAGGGCCGTCCAACCTGGCGGCGCTTTTTACGAGCCTCTACGGTGTGTTGCTGGCAGCGAAACTGGTGCTGTTCGGCGCGATGCTGTTCTTGGCCGCCGCTAATCGCTTCTTCTTCACCCCTGCCCTGGCGGGAGCGATCGAAACTGGGGATATATCATCGGTGATCGGGTCACTTCGCCGCAGTCTCATTGTCGAGAGCGGCTGTGCGCTCACCATTCTCGCGCTTGTTGCCTGGCTGGGACTATTGGCGCCCCCTGCCTCGGGGATGTAGACATTCGGCCTTACGGCAAAGCACGCGATATGGCCTTGATTGCTTTCAGGCCCGAACCGAACCGGGAAATCGCCTCTCTGTGACGCTCGAGCTCACCATAGGGAAGATAGGCAATCTCAAGATCTGCGATCCGGCTGAACGCGGGCCGCGCGAGCTGTGCCCGCACTTCGCTCTCCCGCGCATCGGGCGCCACAAGAAACAGTCCGGCTGTGGCGTGCAGTTCGCTCCCGCTCAAGGCAAGGTCGAGCATCCGGACGATGCCCGAATAAATCGACGTCGAATGCTCTACTTCGAAGGCGGCCGTGACTCGGTCGCCGCCTCGCTCGAGCCAAAGCACATCGATAAGGCGGATGGCATCAGCGCCCGTCGATGTTGAAATTGAAGCTGGCAGGCTCTCGAGACACCCGTCCCCCAAGCGCACGCCATCGTGAAGTCGCCCCCGATCGTTGGATGCTATCCAGATATCGTAGCCCAACGCACGGCCTATATCGCGAAGCCAGGCCTGGATTTCCGAATGGGTTCGATCGCTCTCGCCCTGTTTCTGAAGGGCCTTGTTGAGCGTTTGCGCTTCGGCCCTGGCCTGTTCGAGACGTGCCGCCCAAGATCTAACCGTCTGGTCTTCCTCGTCGCGCGGCGGCGCCGGGTAACGGCCCGAGCCAATATCGAACAGGAGGCCGCCAATGGCGCCGAGATCGTTCGACAGCAGATCGCGAAACCGTTCGTTCAGGTCCAGCACACCCGAGCGCATCGCGAGAAAATGCTGCCAGCTTCCGAGCTTCACCTTGCCACCGGTCAGCTTGTTATAGCCGTTGACGATCGCCGTGTTGAACGGCGGCACGAGGGTCGGATGCAGGAAATAGACGAGATTGGCGACTGCTGGCCCAAGCCCCTTGATGTTCAGCCGATCGATCGTGTGAATACCTGCAATGATTTCTTCGGCAGTGTCGCAACAGGCGCAGTGATCGAGCAACCGACCGAACGCGCGTTGGTTCGCTGGATTTTCATAAATGTCAGGGATGCGCAATTTGGGCTTCCAGAGAAACGCATGGTCAGCGCCTTTGAATATCTGCCTCTGCTCCGCGACTGAATGAACGACCGTTTCCAGCGAAGAGCCCCGATACGCCACGCCAAACCGACCGGCTTCGATCTCTGCCACCACCTGAGCCAGACCACGCCGGATCGAACGGAAGTTTTTGATGCGCTCGTCCCAAAGAAACCAGCTTTGATAGGTCGCGTTGGGGTCTTCCTTCCATCGTTGGATCAGTTGCCGCGCCAGCAATTCAAATTCCGCCAAACCCCGTTCCCCCACTCACGTCGATCTTCTCCAACGCTAGCACTCCGCCCCGTATACGAACAGTTTTTGCGCGGCCGCCCAGGACGAAAGGCGGCCCGCGTCATCTGATGTCGTCGGGAATATGCATCAGCAGGTCACGGGTGTAGTCGATTAGAAGATCGCCAACGGTTGCCCCGTAAAGCGCAAGAAACAAGATGAACGCCAGGAGCTTGGGGACGAAGCTCACGGTCTGTTCGTTGATCGACGTCGCGGCCTGGATCATGGAGATAATGAGCCCGACCACCAACATGATTATCAGCGGAGGTCCAGCGACGAGCATCATCACCCAAAGCGCTCGGCCCATCGAAACCGAAAAAGGGCTGTAGGTCTCCATCTCTCCCCCGTCGATGATTTCGTCCCCCCCTAACGTTGCGACCTGTGGTTGTTGCGGGGCGAGCAACATGGTGCGCGATCGGTTTATACCCGTCCGTCTTCCCCACATCCGCTCGCCCCCGCGCCACGCTGCGACCCGTGGGCACCTGAGTTGTCCATCCTGCTTGGCGATGGTCTTCATCTGAATTTACGCAGCGACGCGGTTTACCCCTCGCGACCCACCGCTTTTTTTCGAAGAACGCGCAGGCTTTCGAGGGCACGGGCCCCGTGCCGCGTAATAGAAATGACAATCAACGTCAGCGAAAGGCACGCATGTACGACTGCGTCATCATCGGCGGAGGCCCTGCAGGCCTCACGGCTGCCACCTATCTCGGCCGGTTTCTGCGTTCCGCGCTGGTTATTGACGCGGGACCGGGCCGTGCAGCCCGCATCCCAACGACCCATAACCTCCTTGGATTTCCAGACGGAATATCTGGCGCGGATTTGCTTTCGCGTATGCGTCAACATGCGTCTCGCTACGGTGCCGAATTTGCCACTGGAGCCGTCGAGCGCATCGAACGCGCCGATACTGGCTTTATCGTCCATGCAGGCTCCCAGGCTATCGACGCACGAACTATATTGCTTGCCCAAGGCGTGACAAATCATCGACCGAGATTAGAGCAGGACGCGCACGATCTAGGCGTTGCACGAGGGTTGATACGTTATTGTCCGATCTGCGACGCCTACGAGATCCGCGGCAAGAGAGTCGCCATGCTGGGCTGTTCTGGCCACGGCGCGGCTGAAGCGATATTCGTTCGCCACTACAGCGATACCATCACCCTGCTCACTCAGGATGCTTCGGAGCTTTCGCAAGCTGACGAGGCAAATCTGACCCGGAACGCTATAAACGTCGAGCGAGCGCCTGTCAGCGATTTGTCGATCAATGAGGAAGATCTTCTCGTTCATTTGGCCGATGGCCGATCGCTCCTATTCGACACGCTATATGTTGCTCTTGGCACCTCTGCTCGCTCGGAACTGGCGCGGATGGCTGGCGCCGAATTGGGCCCATCAGGGTGCATCGTCGTCGATGAGCATCAGCAAACGACGATCAGCGGTATGTTCGCAGCCGGCGACATGGTCGAGGGGCTGGACCAAATCGCAGTAGCGGCAGGCCAGGCGGCCAAGGCGGCGACTGCCATTCACAATCGATTATCTGGATGATCCGGGAGACGAGGCTCGCGCACGCAAAATTTATGAGAGCCGGGGTTGACCCTGACATGATGTCAGACCCCAGATTACTTTCGTCGATAAGGAGACGAGCCGTGACCGATCCGATGCCTGAGAGCAAATCTGGTGCGCATAGCTGTTGCGCGGGCAAGCACGATGCCACCACGGGCTCGAAGACGGCCAAGGATCCGGTGTGCGGCATGATGGTCGACCCGGCTGCGACCCCCCATCATGCCTCGCATGGGGGAGAGGAATATCATTTCTGTAGTGCGGGATGCCGAACCAAGTTTGCCGCCGACCCCGAGCGCTATTTGTCCGAGGTTAGTGATAGCGCAGCGGCAGCCCAGCCCGGCGCCATCTGGACCTGCCCCATGCACCCGCAGATCCGTCAGGATCATCCCGGGCCATGCCCGATCTGTGGCATGGCCCTCGAACCGGAGGTTGTAACTGCAGACTCGGGGCCAAGCGCTGAACTGCTCGATATGTCTCGCAGGTTTTGGATCGCTTTGGCGCTTACGGTGCCCATTTTCGTACTGGAAATGGGCGGACACCTGTTCCCGGCGCTGCACAGCCTCATTTCCGAGCGCATATCGGGCTGGCTTCAGTTCGCTTTGGCAACCCCGGTCGTGATCTGGGCGGGCTGGCCATTTTTCGAGCGCGGTTGGGTTTCTCTGCAAACGCGCAATCTCAACATGTTCACGCTGATCGCAATGGGGACGGGCGTGGCTTGGGCCTATAGCGTGGTAGCAACGCTCGCGCCCGGCATATTCCCTGCAGCGTTTCGGATGATGGACGGCACGGTCGCGATCTATTTCGAAGCGGCTGCCGTGATCACCGTCCTTGTCCTCCTGGGCCAGGTGCTCGAACTTCGTGCCCGCGAGCGGACCTCAGGCGCGATCAAGGCCCTTCTCAATCTCGCGCCCAAGACCGCGCGCCGGATCGTGGCGGACGGAAATGACGAAGAAGTTGCGATCGACCTAATTGTGGTCGGCGACCGACTGCGCGTGCGCCCCGGCGAAAAAGTACCCGTAGATGCCATCGTCGAGGAGGGGCGGTCCTCCATCGATGAATCGATGGTAACAGGCGAATCCATGCCGGTGACAAAAACGGTCGCGGCCCATGTCGTCGCAGGAACCGTGAACCAGACGGGATCGCTCATCGTGCGGGCCGACAAGGTCGGCCGCGATACAATGCTGGCGCGGATCGTCCAGATGGTCGCCGAAGCGCAGCGATCGCGCGCTCCGATCCAGCGCATGGCTGACAAGGTCGCTGGCTGGTTCGTACCCGCCGTGCTCGGCATCGCTCTGGTCTCCTTCGCGATTTGGGCGATCTTGGGTCCAGAGCCGCGACTGGCACACGGTCTCGTTGCCGCGGTTGCGGTATTGATCATTGCTTGCCCCTGCGCGTTGGGGCTCGCGACCCCGATGTCGATCATGGTCGGAATCGGGCGCGGCGCTGGACTTGGCGTCCTGATCAAGAATGCCGAGGCGCTTGAGCGGATGGAGAAGGTCGATACGATCGTCGTCGATAAGACCGGCACCCTGACCGAGGGACGCCCTTCCGTGACGGCTATCGTGGCGATGGAGGGCTTTTCGGAGGATGATATTCTTCGCTTGGCTGCCGGCGTCGAACGGGCATCTGAGCATCCCTTGGCGCTTGCAATTGTCTTGGCGGCCAAGGTACGCCAGCTCGACATTCCGGAGGTTTCGGAATTCGACTCGCCCACGGGGAAAGGTGCTGCCGGCACCGTGGGCGGCAAGCGCATATTGCTGGGTGCTGGCGCTTATCTAAACGAAAATGGCATTGATGTATCGGCAGCAGCCACGCAGGCAGATGACATGCGCGCGGACGGCGCCACGGCGATTTTTGCGGCGGTCGATGGCCGCGTCGCAGGAATTCTCGCAATTGCAGATCGTATCAAGGCAACAACTGCTGAAGCGTTGGCTGCCTTGCAAAAGGAAGGCATCAGCGTCGTCATGCTGACCGGCGACAATCGAACCACAGCCCAAGCCGTGGCTCGTAAACTTGGTATCGACGCAGTTGAAGCCGAAGTTCTCCCTGATCAGAAAAGTGCAGTCGTCCTGCGCCTGCAACGCGAAGGCCGTGTCGTCGCGATGGCGGGCGATGGTGTGAACGACGCCCCAGCGCTCGCGGCGGCCGACGTCGGCATCGCGATGGGATCGGGCACTGACGTCGCGATCGAAAGCGCGGGCGTGACGCTGCTCAAGGGCGATCTCAACGGGATCTTGCGCGCACGGCGACTGAGCGAAGCGACGATGGCGAATATCCGCCAGAATCTGTTCTTCGCTTTCGTCTATAACGCCGCAGGAATCCCAATTGCGGCGGGTCTGCTCTACCCAATCTTCGGCATCCTGCTTTCGCCCGTCATCGCCGCGGCAGCCATGGCTCTGTCGTCGGCGAGCGTTGTTACCAACGCTCTGCGCCTCAACCGCGTCGCCGTGTGAATATCGACGGCGTCTTGCAGTGAATGATCCGACACAACGACGAGATCGGAGACTCATCGCGCTGTCGCTTGCGTCGCCAGTTCTTCTCGGCAGTTCGGCCCTCACCCCTGCCCAATTGTGGCGAACATACCTATGGCAGCTACCCCCATTATTGCTGTGGCGATCCATCCTACCGTTCTCAACACGGGCGGCAGGCTAAATTCACCCATAACGTCTTTGCGGGCGGCGAGGAGCATCATCATCGCCATCACCGGCACAGCCACCACGCCGTTGATGACCGCGCTCCAGAACAGAGCTTTAACCGGATCCAAGGGCGTGAAATTCAAAATTGCGCCAATTAATGTCGCAATGGCGATGACACTGTAAAAGCGCGGAGCGCGTCCAAGCTTACGCGTAAGGCCAACATGCCAGCCAAAGCCTTCTCCTACAGCGTAGGCAGCCGAACTCGCGAGCACCGGCAGCGCCAATAGACCCGTGCCGACAATCCCGAGAGCAAAGACAATAAACGCGGCCGGCCCCGCAATGGGTCGGAGCGCTTCCGCTGCTTGCGCGGAGGTCGTAATATCGGTGATACCCCGCGCATTGAGGGTCGCTGCCGTGGTGAGGATGATAAAGAGCGCTACCGCATTGGAGAGGCCCATTCCGAGGTAAGTGTCCCAGCGAATGCGGCTGAGTTCAGCGGGCGCCTGCTCAGGGGCTCGTTCAAGCGGCTTGGCGCCATCTCCTTCCTTGATCTCCTCAACCTCTTGTTCCGCTTGCCAGAAGAAAAGGTAGGGACTGATCGTCGTTCCGAGAATCGCTACAAGAACGGTAAGATACCCGGCGTTAAAGGTGAACTGAGGCACCACCAACCGCCGGGCGACAGTCGCCCAGGGCATGTCCACGATGAAGGCAACACCGACATAGGCGAACAAGCTGATCGTCAGCCACTTCAAGACCGAGACATAGCGCGCATAGCGGACAAACACCTCCAGCAGTACGGAGACGACCGCAAAGAGACCGACGTAAAGGAGATGAGGCCCGCCCACGACGAGCTTCAGCGCGGCAGCCATGGCACCAAGGTCGGCGCCGATATTGATTGTATTTGCGATCAACAGGAGTGAGACAAGCACAGCCAGCACGGGGCGCGGATAATGCTTCGCGAGGTTTCCTGCGATGCCCCGGCCCGTTACCCGGCCGATCCGGGCGCTTATCTCCTGGATTGCGCACATGAGCGGCCAGCTGAACAGCATTGTCCAGCCAAGGTTGAAACCGAACTGCGCACCTGCTTGCGAATAGGTCGCAATCCCACTCGGATCGTCGTCTGACGCCCCCGTGATGAGCCCTGGACCAAGAACCTGAAGAAGGCGGGGCCGGGTTGGTTGCTTGATGCTTTCGGTAGGCCTGCCGTCCGGCTTCGGCTTGGTCATTGGATTGCATTATCCGAAGACATGAACTGGCTTCCTTATGGGACTGCTGTGCCCGCACGCCATCATGCGCCATTCTTCTGGCACTATGCGCCCAACGACAAGGGGACTGGCCGGACCCGCCAGGCGTGTGACGTTGATGTACCACACGCGCCTCAGGAGACTGGCCGACGGCGGGACCAATCTCGCGGAATAGCTGCTTCGAGAGCATCGTCGACCGTCACAATGCCGAGCATTCTTCTCTCGGGATCCACGACCGGCAGACTAAGGAGGTTGAAGTCGGCCATGCGGGTTGTAACCATAATGATGTCATCCCCGGGGGAGGCAACCACCACATTGGTGTCGGCCGCATCACGAAGCAAAGTCTTGGAATCGGCTTGTAATGCCCGAACAAGCGCAAGAGTTCCCGCCAAGGTTCCGTCACTACGAAGACTATGGATGATAGTGAGCGCTTCCGGCTGATGCGTTTTCGCCAATCGCACCGCTTCAAGCGCATCCCCGATCGTTTTGTCTTCCGAGAGCGCGAGGAAATCGGGTCCCATGAGACCGCCTGCCGTTGCAGCATGATATCCCAGAAGCGTGAGAACCTTTGTTTTCTGCGCCTCCCCCAAGAGATCAATTACGCCTTGCCGACGTTCCTGGGCGAGGTCCATCACAGCGTCTGCCGCATCATCCGCGCGCATTCGGGAGAGCAGCCCTGCTACCTCCTCATCGCTTCGCGCATGAAGCAGCCTAGCCTGCTTATTGTCTTCAAGCTCCTCGAAAACAACCGCCTCCAGTTCCGGATCTTCATGGACATGCGCCAGCAGGATCTCCTCTTCCCGTGACGACGCGCTCTCGATGATGTCGGCGATTTGAGCCGGGTTGAGTTTTGTAACGCGGCTAGACGCCGAACGCGACCTCGAACCGCGCTGATCACCGATTAGGAGCAGGAACGAGTGCCAGTCCCGTGCGGGATGTTCGTCATGCCGCCCCAGGTGAAACCAGCGGCCCTTATGGACGTCCAGGCCGGTCACGAGCCAGCCGTCCGCCGTCGTGGCCAGTCGAACATCATACGCCTTGACCAAGGCGCTGCAAGCGACATCGATGAGCCGATGGCCGAGAATATTCTCCTTCAAGAGCAATTCGCCATCGCGCCGCTCGAAGGGCCTCAAATCCACCTTGGCGGTACGCAGGCGAATCACCTTCGAATCAATACTGATCACGTCGCTCATCGGCACGAAATACCCCGCATTGCCCAGACCGATCACCAGTCCTGACAAAAGCGGGTAGTCATTGTCGCGGAGCCGGGTGACCACATCCGAAAGCTTGCCTAGCGTCTGCCCCGCTCCATCAATGACGGCGTGCTTGAGCAGTGATGACAAGGAAAGGGCTTCATCGCCAATCAATTGTTTCGGACTGTCACTCACCTATGAGGTTCCTCGTTGCGTCTCTGACGTCGAAACGGTTCGCCGTGCCAATGTTACGCGGATGATCATCAGTGTCCAACAGCGAGTTGGTAGATGCGAAAAATAACCATGATCATCGCAACCAGCAGATAGCTGCGCAGCGCCGTGAGGCCAATTCGGCTGCCAAGGGGGAGCTTCGGGGCAGCGAGCAACGCGAGCGGAGGCATTCGCCAAGACAGACGTTGCGATCTGTCGATGGTCTTCGCCGTGGCCGCGTGCGGGCGGAAGTGCTGGTAGCCGAAGATTGCGCCGCCAGCCAAAAGTGAAATCATCGCGCCTCCCGCCAAAATGTAGAGGATCACCTCAGTGTCGAGATTGGGGTAGAGCACGCTCGCGGTGAGGACGAGCGACAGGGTCACCAGCACGGCAATGATCGCGGCCGTGAAGATGTTCATTCCGCGACTGTTGACCCACGGTCCCAGCACCTCCTCGTCGTTGCATAGGAGGAGGAGGAACACGGTCGCGGAGGGGAGCAGAACCCCTGCGAGCACCTGGACGCCGGTCGTGAGCAGGCCAAGCGGGCTTCCGGGGATCAGGACGATGACAGCCGAGCCGACCAGGATGCCGACGAAGGCGGCATAGAAACCCTTCGCGTCGGAAATCTTGCGATGCAGCGAGTGCTTCAGCCCCAGCACGTCGCCCAACGCATAGGAGGTCGACAGGCCCACCGCCGCCGCGCCGATGATCGATGCGTCGATCAGAGCAACCGCAAACAGAATGCCCGCGGTTTTCCCGACATATTTTTCCAGCCCTAACGCCACCCCGCCCGCGTCGGTGAAGTTGCCGAACTCGCTATGGCCAGCGAATGTCGCCGCCGTGAAGGCAATGATCGCGGTGGCGCCGACGATGACGATCGCGATCCCGATCCACAAGTCCACTCGCTCATAGTTCATGAAACGCGGCGTGATGCGCTTGTCGATCAGGTAGGATTGCTGAAAAAAGAGCTGCCAGGGCGCTACCGTGGTGCCTACTATCCCGATGATCAGAAGCACGACTTTTGACAGGTCCGATCCGGCTGGAATACCGGGTATCAGGAGTCCGCGACCAACTTGGCCGAGCGTCGGGTGCACCATAAACAGAAGCGGAATCAGGAGCAGGGAGCCGACCACCAAGGTCAGGCAGACCCGCTCGAAGCGCCGGAAGGAGCCGGTACTTGCAGCAGCCACCACGATCGCGGCGGCAATCAACACGCCGGCGATTTTCGGAAGCCCGAGATAATCGAGCCCCAGGCTGATGCCGATGAACTCGGTCACGATGGTAAGCGCGTTGAGGATGAACAGGTCGATCACGCTGAACGCGCCCCAGAATTTGCCGAACCGTTCGAGGATCAGGCGCGCATGGCCGACGCCCGCGACGACCCCGAGCCGCAGCACCATTTCCTGGTTGATGTAGAGCACCGGCACCAGCAGCAGCAGCACCCAAAGGAGGCTGGTGCCGTAATTCTGTCCTGCCTGTGCATAGGTGCCGAAAGCGCCGGCATCGTTGTCACCAGTCATCACGATGAGGCCGGGGCCTACAACCGCCAGCAGCGTCGTCAACCGCGCTTTCAGCCCGGTACGAGGGGCCTCGTCACCTAAACGAATCGTGCCGAACGCCCCCTCGATGTCACCGACGTGCGCCGCATCGAGCGCTGCTCCGGAGTGGCCTTCGTTCACGGTTGTGGGCATAGGCGATGATCCGGACGGATGGGAACGATGTCGATGGCGAGAGCACCAGGCGGGCATAGCCCGCTTACCACATACCGCCAGCAGCAAGTTTGCCGCTAGCGTTTGTTCGCGATGATTCAGACAATCGGTTCGCGCAGCGGTTCACAGGACCGTTACACGAACATTTCACGCTGACTCGGGCAGAAAAGCACAAACCCAAATGAGTAGATATCGGCGAAGTCGCCTCCTTACGCCGCGCTCGACCTCTCTTTCCAAGAGGAAGCGTCGTCAGATTGAAAGCAATCGCAAGCTGGCTCTCGTGCTCGCTGTTGGCGGTTTGGCAATTGCCGTCCTCCTGTTGATTTCGCATCATGGGCACCTCCGCTCCTGACATGAAGCTCAGATCGCAGCATTTCTTCATCATCTCTAATGCGCCTGCTCATCTGTTTGTGCCGATAGAGTACGTGGACCCGCAGCCGATCGAGTGATAGCCCTACCTGGCCAAGGTAAAACGGGGTCGCAGTTTATGGTAATCCGGCGACGCGCGCACTGGTGGGAACTCCTTCTGCCTGCGGGACTATGGATATGGGGAGGCAAGTTAACGCTCGCTGCGGCACGCGTGGTCATGCGAACGGGCATCGCATCCAGGCCGGCCATTTTCAGGCTGTTTCGGCTTTCGGGGCAGCTATCTCGCACCGGGTTCAATGTATGGCGTGAGCGCCGTGGCAAATGGCGTTAGGATCACCAACTTTGGACTCGCACCGGCCTCCGCTGTGCTACTGACGTGGGGTCGCCGCCATGATATGCTGTGCAAGCTGCTTCACCTGCTCCTGCCACTTCTGAGGCAAACATGTTGAATAATCATCAGTTTCCCGAGCCTCCCCGGAAACGTTCGATCCGATTATTGGGTCGGATTTGGCTGCCGTTGGCGGTTATCGCCGTGGCGCTGCTTCTTTTGACTGCCGGCCTGCTAGGTCTCAATGCGCGTATCGTATGGGCCGGGAGCAGCGTGCTTTCCGGGTTTGTCATGACTTATACACTATTTGTTCTCATTCGCTCGCGTCGCCGGTTCGATAGTTTGAACAAGAGAATCGATCGCGCGCTAGCGGATGCTTCCAAAAGAGGCCCGACGCATCCTAGACCACACTAGGTCAGAATATTCACCGCGCGCGCAGCAACAAGACCGACGGTCAGCAAGGATATCGTCGCCTCCGCCGCCATCAAAAGCTTGCTTTGAGCGCTGAGCGGCATGGTGTCGGTTGGAGAAAAAGCGGTTGCGTTTGTAAACGAGACGTAGAAATAGTCGACGAATCCCGGCGACCAAGCTGGATCATCATCCCCAGTTCCCATCATCTGTGGAAAGAGAAAGTCCGGCCTTTTATCGTCGTGCAATCCAAGCCTGGCTGGACCACCGCGATCGATATTCCAAAACCAGAGCGCGAAAACAATGATGTTGGTAAACCAGATGTTCAGGGCGTCAAGTAAGAGGGATTGACCTCCCTTCGCGCCGCCCAGGAGCTCTCTCGTCACTGAGACCAGTGCATAAAAGTTGAGGATCATAACTATTGCGGTGAGGAGAAGGGCGAAATGGCGAATAAGCTTTCGATGACGACATATCACGTGCCAATGGCCATCGCCTTCTGCATGACGCACCCGCCCTTGCGTCCACACTGTTGCGATCGACAAGGGGATTAACATTGCGAGTTCAAATGCGGGGGCAAGCCACCTCGGCCCAAAGATCAAGTTGTTATTGACGAACAGAAATTGCAAACCTGCGATCAACGCCACCGCACCCCGTGCAAGCCAGAAGTCGAAGGCATGGGTTTGAAGGGTGGCGTGGGGCGAATACACTTTATGAAATTCCTTCGGCGATGATAGAGCATATGTATCACGCTTGAATCCTATGATGCACGCTGAGGATCCGCGCCAAGCTTGATTGTGCGACGAACTGCTACACACGCCCTTGCCGTATTTTCCCGCGCCTCGATCTTGGCCGCTCGCCGTTCCAATCGAGCGCGCCGACAACCGCCACCGCTGGTACGGGCTCGCGATAGACATCATGAGTTGTTCAGCTTTATACATCGAACAAATCACGTGCGCGAAACCGTTTTCGCCGGCCATAACCATCTTCCCGGCAGCGTCTGTGCGCCCGAGCAAAGGCCGCCCATAAGCATGCCGCCGATCGCTGCTCTTCCAAGCCATCGGATTTGTTGGTCGCCGCGCCAATAAGAGCATGCTGGCGATGTGCCGCGGTGCGTGTTCCAGCCCAACGCGGGCTTTAGCGATCATTTGGTGATCGCTCCGCGTGGGTCTTACTCATCTCCATGAACCGACCGACGATATGGCCGGGCGTCATTGCCTGCGCCAAAACAATGGCAAGCGCATCCCGGACCCCGATGGCGGTAATGTTGCTCGACAATCGCCTCAGCGTCCCACGATAATCCACCAGTCTCGGACACTTCCGCCGGTTCTGCCTTCTACCGCGCGATCGAGTGCCGTAGCGGGGCGCACTTCCTCGAACGCCTCGACCACAGGGCAGTCTCCTGGACTCTATCCTCAGTTTCACCTGTGTGTGCGAAGTTCAGTGGCGGAACAGCCCGCCCAGAAAACCGCCACGCTGGCCGCCATGACCGCCACCGTGGCCACCACCATGTCCTCCTCCGTGACCACCACCGTGTCGGCTCTCACCATGATGTTCGTCTCCATATCCCCAAGGGCCGGGTTGAGCATAACCTGGGGCGGGAGCTGCGCCCTGCGGCGGATAGTTGGGGGTAGACTGCGCCGGGGGAAGCGCGGTCTCGTAAGCGGCGTTGCGCTCGATAATCTTGTCGAGCTCGCCGCGATCGAGCCAGACCCCCCTACATTGCGGGCAATAGTCGATCTCGATTCCCTGCCGGTCGGCGAGCACGAGGTCCACCCGGCACACTGGACAGAGCAAGCCCTGCGCGCTTTGCGGTGTGGGGGTGGATGCAGGCACCAAATCCGCCATAGTCATGTCCTCGTGAAAATTTCAGTCGTTATGGACCGGGATACGATTCTTCTAACGTCCAGCGACAAGTTTAGTGTCCGTAATAGTTGTAGCCGCCGCGTCGATCGAAGCGTTCGCGCTGCTCATGCCTGCGCTCGCGCCACTCCTCTCGGGCGCGATGGTTGTTGTAGCGGTAGTCGCGCCGGTCGTAGTTGCGGTAATCGGCACCGCGATAGCCATCATTATAGCCGTAACCGCCCCGGTCCTGATAACCGCCGTAGCCGCCATGGTCCGAGTTGCCGCGATAGCTCTGCTCGTACCCGCCGCCGTTCCCACCATAACCGTAACCGTGCCCGGCCTGGGCCATCGCCGCGCCGGGGGCAGCTACCGCCAGCGCGACAGCCGCAACGATCAGAAACCGTTTCATGGATCTTCTCCTCAAAGGAATGACGGATCGTCACGCCTTGAGACAATCAATGAACCTTTCGCCATGAATGGGACGGGAATGACATCAGCAGCAAATGTTCATTTAGAAATTAATGTTTCAGTGATGGCCACGATGCCCTCCAGCATGTCCGCCACTGAAATGCCCACCACCGAAGCCGTGGTGGCCGATCGACCCGAAGCCGAATCCCAAACCAACCGATCCGTAATAAGGTCGGCCATAATAGCCGCTTGGGAAATAGGACCTATACCCCCGCCCGTAGGACGCATCGGATACGGCCACGACGCACGTCGGACCAGTGCTCGCAACAGGAGCAGTCACCGAGGGAGCGTTCGTGGGGGCGCGGACTGCTTCCGGACTGATAGGCTCGGCCGCGACCGCTCCCGGCGTATTGCACGGGACACGGTAGTAGGCGTAGCGCGGGGAATTGGTCGTGGTCGCACATCCCGCCAGCAGTACGGCCGGAACGGCCCCCAGGCCGACCAACTTCAATTTCGGGAACGGCATCACGCTCTCCTAACCCAGCTTCCATCCTGGCGCGTTGAACTCGCAGGGTATACCTATTGCAGCGACAAACAAAGGGCGACGATGCGTCAGCGACCTACAGCGTGCCGGCATCAGAAAAAGCTCTCTCGTTCACGACCAATTCAAACCGATGTCCCATAAGGCTTTTGATGATGCCTCGCACACGACGCTGGGCTCCCCTTGGAGAGACGATGTGAACCGAAAGATCCTTTTAGCGCTGGCGAGCGCGACCGCCATGCTTGCCGCGTCCTCCGCGCTCGCAGGCGACAAGCAGCATGGCGCCGGCGTCAACTGGAGCGGCATGCATGGCGGCGTCAGCTGGGACGGCGGGCACGCCTATTCCGGCCAAAGCTATGGTGGCTCCAGCTCCCCCTCGCCGCCGCCCTACCGTGCGCCGTCTTACCCGCCCCCCAGCTACGCTGTCCCCGTCCAACTGCGGCCTCATGATCGGTCGAGCTTCCGCGCGGATGTCCCCCATCAAAGCTATCCGGACAGCCGGAACGCATCTGTTGTCCGACGAGATGGTGATGGCGGAACCGCCGGCAGCTCGGGCCATCACCGCGAATATTGATTCTCGCCAAATAAGGAGCGACGCGTGAGTTCGCCAAGCGTCGAACCGCCGAGGTTTCGCCCACGCCGCGCTCTTGTGTTGTACAATCCATCTGCCCGGCGGGGCGATCTCGCGCCTGAAGCCGCAACCACGCTGAAGGCGGCGGGTATCGAGGTTCGGCTGGTGAAATGTCTGGACCCGTGCCTGGCATCCGCGCAGATCGCGTGGCACGCGTCGACCGTCGATCGCATCATCGTCGCGGGAGGTGACGGCACGCTCAGCAGCGCGGCCGCCGGCGTCATCAAGACGGGGCTGCCGATGGGCATTCTGCCGCTGGGGACGGCGAACGATCTTGCGCGCACTTTGGGCATCCCGGACAATCTCGAAGCCGCTGCACAACTGATCATCGCCGGCAAGACGCGCAAGATCGATGTGGGAGAGGTGAACGGACATCTGTTCTTCAACGTGGCGAGCGTCGGCCTGAGCGCCGATCTCGCCACCTGCCTCAGCCCGGAAATCAAACGCCGCTGGGGTAAGCTGGGCTATGCTCTCGCTGCCGCCAAGGTGCTGGTGGCCGGCCAGCGTTTTCACGCCCATATCATCGGGCGTGCCGGCGATGTTCGCGTCAAGACGATGCAGATCGCGGTTGGAAACGGTCGCCACTATGGTGGCGGGTCGATCGTTCATGAGGATGCGGCCATCGATGACGGACAGCTCGACCTTTACAGCCTTGAGAGCCAAAACGTCTGGGCACTGCTCCTCAAACTGCGCGCGTTCCGTCGCGGGCAGCATGGCGCGTGGAAAGAGGTGCGGACCGCCAAACAGCCCGAATTCATAATCCACACCCGTCGCCCGCGAGCGGTCAACACCGATGGTGAACTCGTCACCGAAACTCCTGCTCATTTCCGCGTCCGGCCCGGAGCCGTCAGTGTTTTCGTTCCGTAGAAGGCACGGTCGTCAATGATGGAAGAACAGGATTTAACTGCGATCAGGCTGGCGACGCAGCCAATCCCGTGCGGTCGCAGCCTCGAAAGCATCGTTGACCATCTTGGCATAATTGCACCTTCCCGGTCTCGCCTTTTGTTCTGGACAAGAGCGGCGCGGGTGGCGCCGCGGAGCCAATCAGCGAAAAACGTTTGGCAGCGGCGCGACCCCGCCGGGCACGGCTCTACGAGGCACATATCGGTCAGATGTTGATTAGGTGCGGGCACTCAATAAAAACCCGCGTGATCAGCACGATCGTCGCGATGTCGTGACCAGACGTGCAGATCTGGCGCCAGGGCCCAGATAAAACACGCGTCGACCATGCGGACGCTCGCATCGCGCATTCCCGCGGCAAAAGCAGATCAGCTTCGACCGTTCCCGCCAGTCGATGGGGTACAGGCGGCCATGATCGGCATGACGATTCTATGTGTCAGCCGACACGAGAACGAAAGCGTAAAAACGCCGAGCGCACCGGCCTCGAGGAGCTTTTCAGGGCGGTCCGCCCGGCCCCATCATTCTAATGGATCAGTGGCACTGCCGGCACAGGTGCCAGGGTCGATGAACAACAGATAGGGGCCGATCTTCAAACCCGCCGCTATTCGTTCGATATTGTCGATCGCGACGTTGCGCTCCCCCCGCTCGATACCGCCGAAATAGGTGCGATCCATCTCGATATCATAAGCGAAGGTTTGTTGGCTCACGCCGAGAGCCTTCCGGTATCGCCGGATATTCGCTGCGACGATTGAACGTAAGGCTCCGGGATGGGTACATTTCACCCTTCATAAATCGTCTTCAGGATGGTTATAAGGCGACGGGTTTTAAGTATCATTCGTCGATTTTCGTCGATTGTTGTCAAATTTGGAATATTGCGGAAATCGGAAACATGGGCATGAGCAACCATTTTCAACGCCTCGCCGGATTATGCAGCCGGCGACGCTCGCCACTACCAATGATCGGCCGTCCCGCCTTACCGCACTGGGTGGGCCTTGCATGATCGACTCCACTTCGCTGCGACGGCGCGCCATCGCGCTCATGCGCGAAGCCATCGCACTGCTCGACGCCGCGAAGGAGGATGTCGCCGCCGTCCATCTGCAAATGGCGATCGACCTTGCTGAACGGATGGCTCCGATGAAGCCGGGTGACGCGCTGCCGGATGACGGCGGCGATGCGCCCCCCTTCCCGCCCCAGCACGCCGCCGATCCGGCGCTCGTGCGCGCGATCGGCGGCGCGCTGGCGATATTTGCCACGCTGATTGCGCGTCAGGGCGGACCCTCCGTTGATGAGACCGCCCGGCTCCTGGGCATCTATGCGCTGGCGACCAAGGAGACGTCTGCAGATGAAGGGATGATAATCGCCTGTTGGGGGGCGATGCTTCGCGATATAGCAGACGCGCAGCGCTGGGAGACATAAGGTGCCGAAGCTGGCGGCGGGACTGTCCGATGGAGAAGCAACAAGATCCTTATCTGGATCATAGGAGCGTCTTGATCGTCGAGGACGAGCCGCTTGTACGCAGCTCGGTCGCCGAAGCTCTTCGGGATGTTGGGTATCGCGTGTTCGAGGCCTGCCACGCTCAGGATGCGCTCGCGATCCTCTACGAGTCGCACAATATTCAAATCGTCACGACAGATATCGATATGCCTGGCGACACGGACGGCCTGGCGCTCGCCGCCATGATCCGCGTGCGGTGGCCAGACACGATCATTCTAATAAATTCAGGCCGGGTCCGACCCGAGACGGATGCACTGCCGGTCGGCGCCAGCTTCATCGCCAAGCCCTTTAGCGTCACCCAATTGTTGCGGCAGCTTAAAATATTACTGGAGCAGCGTGGTGTCCTTGTCATTTCCGACGAGGATATTCTTGCGACCTGGCATGAGTCCCAACTGACGCATAATCGAGCCGATCGGGCTGACAGGCTCAGCACTCTGGCCCGCGTCGCGGCCGCGGAGCAGATGGCGATCGAGCGCTTTGGCCTTGGGGCGCATGGCGCCGCCTATGACATGCGGTTCCCGGACAAGCCGTGCCGTCCCGATAGCGGCGTTGCTGGTCTCCCGGCGACAAAACCATTGCCGCCGGGAGTGGTCAGCCCTTCGGCCGATCGCGCGCCATAATACGAAGCTTGCTACTATGCACGCCGGCGCCGCACGGAAGTCGCCAGATTACCTGCCACGCGCGATGAACGGTTACCTCCCCTGCGCAGCGAACCGCATGAGAGCGGGTCACCCGATCTTTGCAATAAGGCGACCAGTCGCTCCGTGTTCAGCCGCGAGATTGCGATTATAGGCGAGCGGCATACGCGGCGATTTCCACCGCAGTGCATCCATGATGCCAGCGAGGTCCTCGCCGCTGGCGAACAGATCCTGGTTAAGCCCGATCCGCGTCGAGTGCGCGCTGATCCCTTTGAGCAATCGCGCCAGATCCTCTGCTGTCAGATCGGGCAGCGCGCCGCGATCGAAAGCCCGCTGGATGATCGACCGGAAGATCGGCCCGATTGATCCCGGATGCAGCGCCACGGCGCCGATGTCATATTCGACCCGCGCCTTCACGCCGGGTTTGGAGAGCGTCTTGCGCAGATCCCACGTCTCCCGCCCCGAGATGCTGTCGATCGGCCGACCGCGCACGGCGGCGCGGGCCTTGTAGCGCCGCACCTGCACCCGCCGGAATATAGGCCCCGCTATGATCTCGGCCGCTTCGGTCCAGGCCGCGATCGCCGCGACGGTGCGCGGGCTGAGATACGCCGTTGCCCCCTCCCCGTCCTGATCGCCCTTGTGGCGCAAGATCTGCAGCAGCCGCGCCTCGGGATCGATCGCCTCCTCGATATGCTCGACGGCCACTGCCACGAGTTCGGAGGCGCGCAATCCGGTGTCGTAGGCGGCAGACAGCAGCGCGCGATCGCGTAGCCCCGGCAGATCGTCTCCGCAGCTCTCGAGCAAAGCGCGGATATTGAGCCCGCGCGCCTTGTCGCGCTCGACGTCGCGCACCGGCCCCTTGAACCGGAGCGGCCGCGCCTGCTTCTGCGCGGCCCCCTTCTCGCGGCGCACCGCCTGCAGCCGCAGCTTGACCAGCTGGCTCTGGGTAGGGTCTTTAAGATCGAGGAGCTGGTGGAGCTTGGCGATGGACGCCTTGTAGCGGGTGAGCGAGGCGGGTTTGGCCGCCTTCCCTGCCCGAGCATCGAGATAGTCGGCCACCGTCTCGGGTGTCGCGGGCAGCGCAATGCGCCGTTTGGCGCGACACCAGTTGTCGAAGGCCTGCAGATCGGATTGGAGTGCGCGCAGCGTGTGGGGCGAACTGGCGGCCTGATAGGCGGCGATGAGATTCTCGTCGAGGGTGATGCGCGTGGCGACGTGCATCTGTGTCACGGTGAAGGCCAGAGAGGACATGTCGGCGATCTTTGTCCCGGACAGCACGCCGTCCTGACGCCCTCTGCCTTCGTGTTCCGGGCTTATGCTCATCCGCGCCTCCTGCATTTCCGAGGCCCTGCTCTAGCCACTTCGGTAGCGAATGTCCAAAACCGGTTATGTGATAACTGCAATTATCGCAGGTCCATCTTTTGTTCATACCGAAGAGGGAAACTAACTGCTGACTTTGGTTTCCCAAGGGGATGCGATAGAATCTGGATTGATGGCTTCCTCCTCCCCTTCCCATGCTTCCAGCGAGCAGGCAATGCTCCTGCTCGGCCGACTGGATGGACGACTGCAAAACAGCCCATGGGCTGATATCTGGCTGGCCCGTGCGCGGTTGCAGGGCGCAGCCCAGCTGGCCGGCCTCGCCGGCGTGCCTATCGACGTCCGGCATTTGCAGGACTGGATCTGCGGACGCACATCCCCTCCCCGCGCCTCTGAAGGGTTGAACGATCCCGTCTCTGTGGCGGCGGTGTTTCATCTCGCGATCGAGGCCTGCGTTGGCGACAACGGGCCGCTGGCGCGTGCCACGCTCAACGTCTTGCGCACTGTCCTGGATGATCGATCCGAAGCCGAAGTCTGGGCAGGCAGCGACCTGGCCTATTTCGGTCCCGCGTGGCGGCAGGCTCGCATCGAAGCACAAGCCCCCTACCCTTCTCCCTCGCTGCTCTCCGTCGCCGATCGGATGGCCGCCATGCTCAAGACGGTCGTCGTCGCCGAGCAGTCTGCGGTGGACGTGACGGCGATCGACGGTCGGACGCTCACACTCGAGCCGCGGGCGCGCGATCGCGCCTGGTTGGTGGCCAGCCATGTCCCGGCCATGCTCCATCATGCCGGACTTACCCTGGGCATCCTGCCGTCTCTCATTCTGTTGCCGAAATTCCCGCAACCTGACGTAGGTGCGTTGACTAATGTCATTACACGATCGCTGCTCGTTGCCTGCCAATCCGGCCTGAAGGATCTCGACTGGATCGAGCGCCAGGGGTCAAAGGCATTGGCAGTGTCCGCAACGCGCCGAAGCCGGGCACCACTTCTTGCCCGGCTTGCGCTCGCCTATCCTGGGCTTCGTCCGTCTGCCGTGGCGCGGCTTCTCGACGTTACTCCACAGGGGGCCCGCAAGCTGGTGGCTAAACTCGGGTAACGCAGCGCTACCGCCAATGCGTATCGAGCAGGGTCTTGATAGCAGCCTCCGCTTCGTCCCGTGATCCGCCGGCATGCGGGAGCAAGGTGATCCTAACCCCCTTGCGATCCTTGCCTTCGAACCGAAGCAACGGCTTTCCGTTCTGCGACGCCACGGTTTCGCTCGATCCTGACCTCTTGGGGGATCCTGACTTCTTGGGGGGATCAGCCGCCAGCGCCAGCGCACGGACAATATCCGGCACGGCGACCGGAGCGCCCTCCCCTCCCGATCGCGCCCTCAAGGCCGCCGCTTCGGCAAATACCCGCTGGCGACGATCATCCGGTTTCAGCAATGGCTTGATCGTTGTGACGTGCTTGATCCGCAAATCCTGTGGATTGGGAAAGGCGATCATCAATTCGGTCGGCAGACGCGCGAGGTCGAGATAGCGGCTTAACCAGCTTTCGGTGACATTGATCCGCTCGGCCATGACCTTCTGCCTGCCCTCATAATAGGCTTCCAGCGCGCGGAGATAATCACGCGCGCGCTCGAGATCGCTGAGGTCTTCTCGCGCCCTGTTCTCGATGTCCGCTATGCGGAACGCTTCCTCGTCCGACAGTTCGCGAATATCCACGAGGAAGCGGAAGTCGGGATAGTTGTGGCTGCGCAGCCAGCTGATCGACCAATGACGCCGCGCGCCGCAGATCACCTCGAAATCATAACCGGGTTCGCCCCGCACACGACGGACAATTGCGGGCATCTCCTGCCGCCCTTGCGCCTTCATGCTCTCGATAAGATCGGCGCACCGCTCTTCGTTGAGCAAGGCATATTCGCGGTTATGTCCAGCCCACATCCGACAACGCGCGGGATCAACCAATTCATGGGTGCGGCTGACGACCGTCCCCGCCGCCAGCTCCGCCAATCGGTTCTCGCGATTGGTCAGAACATTGGCGCCCAACCCAGGTCGGCGCGGTGCAGGCGCACCATCTTCGGGCGGAGCGATCCCGGCGGCCAGCTCTGCGGCGAAACTCGCATTCTTTCTGCTCATGAAGCCGTTCCTTCACCCGGAATTGCACCGGTGCAATTTTGCCGTTTCACGCCAGACCTTCCTTGCGCAAACGGCTCAAATGGCTGGGCCACATGGCCCGAATATCCAACTCGAGTTCGGCATTCACCCCATCGAGATAGGTAAGGCAGCGGTTGCGGACGGCACTGCTTGTCACCGGACCGTCAAGCTCATAGACCGTCATCAGACGGGCGGTCGCGTTGTCGATTTCTGCCGAGTCCTTGAGCGGCGTGCGCACCATCGCCTGACCAAACAGCGTCCGCATCAGATTGAGCAGTTCCTTCTGCATCGACTTATTCTCATCCACCTTGGACGCAACGAAGCGCAGGAATCTGAGGGTCGGTGCGAAACCGCGTTCGGCCAGCGTCTCGATGGTCTCATCAAGCATCGCCAGAAACGCCGCGGTCGAGGAAAAGTCCATGACGGTTGGGGGCACCGGCACGACGAGTGCGTTCGCGGCGCGTAACACCGACAATGAGATGGCGCCAAGGGCCGGGGGCGGATCGAGGACGATGACATCAAAGCGATCGGAGATGCTGGCGATACCCTCGGAAAGGCGATCGATAAGCCCGCCCTGCCCTCGCGCCATTCGGGCCGCGATCTCATATTCCGACTGGAAGAGCCGCAAGTTTGCCGGGATCAGTTCGAGGCCGTCGAAATGCGTTTTGCGCAGCGCATAATCGAGCGACGTCATCTCTTCCTCCCTGAGGAACGGGTAGAGGGTGTCCTCCTCGCTCAGGTCGAGATCAGGCACATAGCCGAACAATGTGGTCGCGGAGGCCTGACTGTCGCAGTCGATAAGGGCAACGCGGTAGCCCTGGATCGCGAGATATTGAGCAAGGTGGACTGACAAGGTCGATTTGCCGACGCCTCCCTTGAAGTTCTGGACGGCGACGACACAGCATGGATCGTCGGCCGCTCGCCAGGGTCGGGTTCCGAACAGGCCTCGCATATCGTTGAGTTGGGCGAGAGTGTACCCAACCCGGCGATTATTCTCGGTTCGCGGTGGTGGCGGAAGACGCCCATCCTTTTCCGCGTCGCGGATTGCAGCAGGCGTTCGCCCGACCAGATCAGCGGCCTTTCCGATCGGGAAGGTGGGCTCGCGGCGTTCATCCGCCCGTGCGCTGCGCGCAGAGTCGCGAAGGCGTTCCAGCACCGAGGAGGTGCGCTGGGCAAGCGTCGCCACCGAGAGAAGGTCATGGGTGTCGTCGATGTCTAGTGATGCTGCCAC